>NZ_JBWKIS010000003.1:589791-692942 GCF_056432625.1 Streptomyces sp. NPDC045026 | reverse complement strand
TCGCAACCCTCACCCGCGCACGACGACTACCACCAGAAGACACCGAACCAAGAGTCAAACTGCTCGTCGACCGACTCCCCGCCCTCTGACAGCCCCCGCCGCCGCCTGCCTACCTGCGGCAACGCCGCCGCGCGGGCGCGGGTGACCGATCACGACCCGATACGCGCCCTGGGCCCTAGGGGCCATCCCCGACAACTCCCTCTGCTCCGGAGCCCGTTGACCCTGGTCCGACCCCAGGGAAGGCACCCTCCTCGCCGACGATCCGGACCTCTCCGGGCCCCCGCAGGATGGTCGTGTCCCCAGGACCGCCTCACCTGACCCGGAGCGCCGCATGCCTTCACGCACCCGCCGTACCGTCCTCGCCTCCGCCCTCGTCCTCGGCCTCGCCGCGGGCCCGCTCGCCGGACCGGCCCTGGCGAACGCGCCCGCCCGGACATCGGCCACGGCGGACCGCCCGGACGGGCCGGCGCTGCGCGAGGCGATCTCCGGCCTGCCGAACGCGGACGCGACGGCCGCGCTCGTGCGCGTCGGCGGCACGGACGGCACGTGGCGCGGCAGTTCCGGCGTGCGCGATCTGGCCTCGGGCCGTGCCGCGCTCGACGGCGGCCGGTTCCGCGCGGGCTCGACGACGAAGGTCGTCACGGCGGCGGTCGTGCTCCAGCTCGCCGCCGAGCGCAGGGTGGACCTGGACGCGCCGGTGCAGCGCTACCTGCCGGAACTGTTCAGGGGGAAGGGCTTCCGGCCCATATCCGTACGCCAGTTGCTGAACCACACCAGCGGCATCCCGGCCGGCGACGGCTTCGGTGACGGTTTCGAGGACGCGTACGCGCACCGCTTCGACACCCTCACCCCGCAGGCCGTCGTGGCCTCGGCGCTCGCGAAGGGACCGTCGTTCGACCCGGGCGAGCGGCAGCAGTACCTCAACATCAACTACACGATTCTCGGCATGCTGATCGAGAAGGTCACGCACCACACGTACGCGGACGAGGCCACCCGGCGCGTCCTGCGTCCCGCCGGGATGCGCAGCACGTCGTTCCCCGGCGCCGACCCCGTGATCCACGGCCCGCACAACCGCGGCTACCAACTGGACGGCGGCCGGTTCGTCGACGTGACCGAGTGGAACCAGTCCGACCGGTGGGCGGCCGGCGACATGATCTCCACGACGGCGGACCTGGAGCGGCTGCTGCGGGCGCTTTTCGGCGGCCGCCTCGTACCCGCGCCCCAGCTGAAGGAGATGTTCACGGTTCCGTCGGACGTGCCGGGCGCGACCATGAGCGCGGGCCTGCAGCGCCTCGAGGCCGGCGGAGCGGTGTACTGGGGGAAGTCCGGATCCCGGTACGGATACACGACCGGGATCGCCGCGACCCGCGACCTGTCACGGACCGTGGTCTACTCCGTCGGCGCGACGGACGCCAAGGGCGACTCGATGAACCCCGTCGCCGAGCGCGTCATCCTGGCGGCGATCAAGAGCCGACCAGCCCGTACGGGCGGTGTTAGCCCGTTCGAGTGGCGCATCTCACTGAGCGGCTTTAGCGTCGGTACGAGCACCACGGGGCCCTGAGCCCCCCGATCGGCCGGGAGCATACTTTGCGGAGTAACACACTGAGGACGGCGCTCACACTCTGTGCCGCCGCGTCCCTTGCAGCAGCCATGGCACCGGCCTCCGCCTCCACCGCGGCGTCGCCGCAGCGGACCGATGCCCCCGTGATCGTCGACTGCACCTGGCAGGCACAGGTGCGCCCCAGCGACTTCCTGCTCGCGTGCGGGGACGGCAACAGCCGCCTCACCTCACTCAAGTGGTCGCAGTGGGGCCCGAAGACGGCGGTGGCCACGGGCACGAGCTGGGTGAACGACTGCAAGCCGTACTGCGCCGCGGGCAAGTTCCGCTCGTACCGGGTCACGGTCCGCCTCGACCAGCCGCAGTCCTGGACCAAGCACCAGGACCGCCAGCACTACAGCCGCATCACGCTCACCTACCCGGACAGCCACCCGGCTGCGTTCCGGCCGGTGATGACCACGCCGCTGTGGAACTGACCGGGACAGAACCGACGGGGACGCAACCGACCGGGACAGAGGTGCCCGAGGGGCACGTCACAGCGCCTCTCACAGTCCCGCGATCGCGTTCCACCGCTTGGCGAATTCCGGGCGCTCCTTCGACGTGATGTCGCGGGCGATCGCGAGCCTGCCGCGCATCGTGTCGTCGGGGAAGATCAGCGGGTCCTCGGCGAGGGCCGCGGTGTCCTTGTCCTTGGAGTCGGCGAGGATCTCGCGGGCGGCCGGCACGGGGCACACGTAGTTGACCCACGCGGCCAGTTCGGCGGCGACCGCCGGCTCGTAGTAGTAGTCGATGAGTTTCTCGGCGTTGCGCTTGTGGTCGGCGAGGTTGGGGATCATCAGCGACTCGGCCCACAGCTCGCCGCCCTCCTCGGGCACGACGAACTCGATGTCGGGGTCGTCTGCCTGGAGCTGGATGACGTCACCGCTGTAGGCCTGGCAGGCGATGACGTCGCCGCTGGAGAGGTCCTTGATGTAGTCGTTGCCGGTGAAGCGGCGGATGTGATGGCTCTTGACGAGCTTCTCGACCTGGTCGCACACGCGGTGGAAGTCGTCGGCGGTCCACTTGGTGATGTCGACGCCGTTGCCCTGCATGAGCAGCGCGAACGACTCGTCGAGTCCGGACAGCAGGGTCACCCGGCCCTTGAGGTCGTCGGCCCACAGATCGGACACGTGCTTGATCTCCCGCCCGGCCCTGCGCTTGTTGTACGCGATGCCGGTGATGCCCGACTGCCAGGGCACGGTGTACTTGCGCCCGGGGTCGAAGTGCGGTGAACGCAGCAGCGGGTCGAGGTACTTGGTGACGTGCGGCTGCTGTGCGCGGTCCATCTCCTGGACCCAGCCGAGCTTCACGAAGCGGGCGCACATCCAGTCGCTGATGACGATCAGGTCGCGGCCCGTCGACTGGTGGTTCATCAGGGACGGGCTGATCTTGCCGAAGAACTCGTCGTTGTCGTTGATCTCTTCGGTGTACTTGATGCCGATCCCGGTCCGCTTCGAGAACCCGTCGAGGGTGGGCCGCTTCGACGGATCGTCGTCGTCGACATCCACGTAGAGCGGCCAGTTGGCGAAGACGAGCCGCTTGTCGCTGCCGGACCGGTCGGTCGCGGCCCGCTCCCCCGGCGCGACGTAGGCGGCGGGCACCCCGCACCCGGAGGCGAGCGCGCCGACCGCCGCGGCCGTGGCACCTCCGCCCAGGGCGCGTATCAGGGAACGGCGGGACAGGGACGGCTTGGGGTTCCTCGGGGTCGCTCGCACCCGTGCAGGATGCACGTGCCCAGCCGGGCCGGACAATGGACGCTGCGTCAAGCCGACGGGGTGAGAGCCGACACACTGTCGATCACCTGGCGCCGGCCGCGCGGAACCCGCCCCGGACACGCGCCCGCCCCCGCGCGGCCGGAGCCACGCGGGGGCGGGTGGAGCGGATCGGTGCCGGTGCTCAGCCCTCGATCGACGTCATGACGTGCTTGATGCGCGTGTAGTCGTCGAAGCCGTACGCCGACAGGTCCTTGCCGTAGCCGGACTTCTTGAAGCCGCCGTGGGGCATCTCGGCGACCAGCGGGATGTGGGTGTTGATCCACACACAGCCGAAGTCGAGGATCTTGGCCATGCGCATCGCGCGCGCGTGGTCCTTCGTCCAGACCGAGGAGGCGAGCGCGTACTCCACGCCGTTCGCCCACTCGACGGCCTGCGCCTCGTCCGCGAAGGACTGGACGGTGATGACCGGGCCGAAGACCTCGTTCTGGATGATCTCGTCGTCCTGCTTGAGGCCCGAGACGACGGTCGGGGCGTAGAAGTAGCCCTTGTCGCCGACGCGGTGGCCGCCGGCCTCGACCTTGGCGTGCGCCGGGAGGCGCTCGATGAAGCCGGTGACCTGGGCGAGCTGGTTCGGGTTGTTGAGGGGCCCGTAGAGCACGTCCTCGTCGTCCGGCTGGCCGGTCTTGGTGTCGGCCGCCGCCTTGGCGAGGGCCTGGACGAACTCGTCGTGGATGGACTCCTGGACGAGGACGCGGGTGGCGGCGGTGCAGTCCTGGCCCGCGTTGAAGAAGCCCGCCACCGAGATGTCCTCGACGGCCTTGGCGATGTCGGTGTCCTCGAAGACGACGACCGGGGCCTTGCCACCGAGCTCCAGGTGGACGCGCTTGACGTCCTTGGCGGCGGACTCGGCGACCGAGATGCCCGCGCGCACGGAGCCGGTGATGGAGGCCATCGCCGGGGTCTTGTGCTCGACCATCGCGCGGCCGGTCTCGCGGTCACCGCAGATGACGTTGAAGACGCCCTTGGGGACGATGGAGCCGATGATCTCGGCGATGAGAACCGTGGAGGCCGGGGTGGTGTCCGACGGCTTCAGGACGACGGTGTTGCCCGCGGCGAGCGCCGGGGCGAACTTCCACACGGCCATCATCATCGGGTAGTTCCACGGCGCGACCTGGGCGCAGACGCCGATGGGCTCGCGACGGATGATCGAGGTCAGGCCCTCCATGTACTCGCCGGCCGAGCGGCCCTCGAGCATGCGCGCCGCACCCGCGAAGAAGCGGATCTGGTCGACCATGGGCGGGACTTCCTCGGACCGGGTCAGGCCGGTCGGCTTGCCGGTGTTCTCGACCTCGGCGGCGATGAGCTCCTCGGCCCGCTCCTCGAACGCGTCCGCGATCTTGAGGAGAGCCTTCTGGCGCTCGCTGGGGGTGAGGTCGCGCCAGGCCGGGAACGCGGCCTCGGCGGCGGCCATGGCGGCGTCCACATCGGCGTCGCCGGACAGCGGGGCGGTCGCGTACACCTCGCCGTTGGCCGGGTTGACCACCTCGGTGGTCCGTCCGTCGGCGGCGTCCCGGAACTCACCGTCGATGTAATTGCGCAGACGACGCAGCTCGCTGGTCACTGAGGCGGCCCTCCTGGTCGGATGTCCATTGGATGAGATACCACCCTAATCCGTAGTCCCACGCTTTCACACCCCCCTGACCCGCCAGATCTGCGAAATCCGTGAAGTTCGAGCCCTCAAACAACGAATTTCATCGCTCGAGGCTTGCGAAACTGTCGACTCCTCGTGCATGGTGGGGGACGTGGCCAGTCGTAGCGCAGACCCAAAGGGATTGAGGAACGGCAGCGGCACCCCGCCGCTGGACGCCGTTTCCCTCGCCATCATCGAACAGCTCCAGGAAGACGGCCGTAGGCCGTACGCCGCCATCGGCAAGGCCGTCGGCCTCTCCGAAGCGGCCGTGCGACAGCGCGTCCAGAAGCTGCTCGACCAGGGCGTGATGCAGATCGTCGCCGTCACGGACCCGCTCACCGTGGGATTCCGCCGGCAGGCGATGGTCGGCATCAACGCGGAGGGTGACCTCGATCCCGTCGCCGAAGCGCTGACTGCCATGCCGGAAGTCGAGTACGTGGTCATGACCGCGGGCTCGTTCGACCTCCTCGCGGAGGTCGTGTGTGAGGACGACGACCAACTCCTGGACGTCATCAACAAACGCATCCGGGCCCTTCCCGGCGTGCGCTCCACCGAGAGCTTCGTCTACCTCAAGCTCAAGAAGCAGACCTATATGTGGGGAACCCGATAGCCGTGAGCAAGGACCTCAGCCGAACCGCGTACGACCACCTGTGGATGCACTTCACCCGCATGTCGTCGTACGAGAACGCGCCCGTTCCCACCATCGTGCGTGGCGAGGGCACCTACATCTACGACGACAAGGGCAAGAAGTACCTCGACGGGCTCTCGGGCCTGTTCGTCGTGCAGGCCGGCCACGGACGCAGGGAGCTCGCCGAGGTCGCCGCCAAGCAGGCGACCGAGCTGGCCTTCTTCCCCGTGTGGTCGTACGCCCACCCGAAGGCAGTGGAGCTGGCCGAGCGCCTCGCCCACTACGCCCCGGGTGACCTCAACAAGGTCTTCTTCTCCACCGGTGGTGGCGAAGCCGTCGAGACCGCCTGGAAGCTTGCGAAGCAGTACCACAAGCTGAACGGCAACCACACCAAGTACAAGGTGATCTCCCGCGCGGTGGCCTACCACGGCACCCCGCAGGGCGCGTTGTCCATCACCGGCCTGCCGGGCCTGAAGGCCCCGTTCGAGCCGCTGGTGCCGGGCGCGCACAAGGTCCCGAACACCAACATCTACCGCGCCCCGATCCACGGCGACGACCCCGAGGCCTTCGGCCGCTGGGCCGCCGACCAGATCGAGCAGGAGATCCTCTTCGAGGGTGCCGAGACCGTCGCCGCGGTCTTCCTCGAGCCCGTGCAGAACGCCGGTGGCTGCTTCCCGCCGCCGCCCGGCTACTTCCAGCGCGTGCGCGAGATCTGCGACAAGTACGACGTGCTGCTCGTCTCGGACGAGGTCATCTGCGCCTTCGGCCGCCTCGGCACGATGTTCGCGTGTGACAAGTTCGACTACATCCCGGACATCATCACCTGCGCCAAGGGCATGACCTCGGGCTACTCCCCGATCGGTGCGACCATCGTCTCCGACCGGATCGCCGCGCCGTTCTACAAGGGTGACAACACCTTCCTGCACGGCTACACCTTCGGTGGCCACCCGGTCTCCTCGGCTGTGGCGCTCGCCAACCTCGACCTGTTCGAGCGCGAGGGTCTCAACCAGCACGTGCTCGACAACGAGGCCAGCTTCCTCAAGACGCTGCAGAAGCTGCACGACCTGCCGATCGTCGGCGACGTCCGCGGCAACGGCTTCTTCTACGGCATCGAGCTCGTCAAGGACAAGGTCACCAAGGAGTCCTTCACGGACGAGGAGTCGGAGCGCGTGCTCTACGGCTTCGTGTCCAAGAAGCTCTACGAGTACGGCCTGTACTGCCGCGCCGACGACCGTGGTGACCCGGTCATCCAGCTGTCGCCGC
The DNA here is from genome assembly GCF_056432625.1 of Streptomyces sp. NPDC045026. Lineage (NCBI taxonomy): Bacteria > Bacillati > Actinomycetota > Actinomycetes > Kitasatosporales > Streptomycetaceae > Streptomyces > Streptomyces sp. NPDC045026. The sequence goes on along the minus strand of NZ_JBWKIS010000003.1, from coordinate 686,049 downwards.
CGCTGATCTCGGACCAGTCCACCTTCGACGAGATAGAGGGCATCATCCGCCAGGTCCTCACGGAGGCCTGGAGCAAGATCTGAGCCTGACGGCTCCCGCGGCCCGGCTGCGCCCATCCGAGTGAGATGGGGGCGGCCGGGCCGCGTCATTTCCCGACGCGCGTCGGCGAATACCTAGCGTGCCCAGTGACCGATCGGCCCTGCCTTCGTTCCCCCGTAAGGGGGACGGCTCGTCTTACGGCATTTCTGATCTGAAGTCTCTGAACGAGGTGTTCGCCATGGTGGCCCCGCCGGACAACGACGTGCTCTGGGCACGCGCCCTGCACTTCTCCCACAACGGCTCGCCCGCGCTCACCGGCGTCTCGCTCGGTGTCCGCGAGAGCGAGATCCTCGCCGTCACAGGACCGCGCGGCAGCGGCAAGACGACGCTCCTGCAGTGCCTCTCCGGCCAGCTCCTGCCCCAGCAGGGCGAGGTCTGGTTCAACAGCACCCCCGTGCACACCATGGGCCCGCTCGTCAGGGAACGGCTGCGCCGCGACCGCTTCGCCTGGATCGACCCCGAGCCGCACCTCGTGCCCGAGCTGAACGCCTGGGAGAACACGGCGCTCGCCCTGATGATGCGCGGCGGCAGCCGCCGCGCCGCCAAGGCCTCCGCCCTGGAGTGGCTGGAGCGCCTCGACATCGGCATGTGCGCGCGCAAGCGTCCGCACGCCCTAGTCCAGTCGGAGCGCCAGCGCGTCGCCATCGCCCGCGCCCTGGTCACCGCGCCGACGGTGCTCTTCGCCGACGAACCCACCGCGCCCCTGCACCGCGCGGACCGCGCCCACGTCCTGCGCACCCTGATGGCCGCGGCCCGCTCGCACGGCATCACCGTCGTCCTCGCCACGCACGACTCCGAGGTCGCCGCCCTGGCCGACCGCTCGATGTCGCTCCTCGACGGGCGCCGCGTGAACACGGTCCATCTGCCCGGGGTGCCCGGCGGCAGCGACACGGAAGGCCGGGCCGCGTGCTCGCTCTCCGTCTAGCCCGCGGCGGCCGACCCGTCGTCCAGCTCCGCAGACTCCTGGTCGCGACCGCCTCGGCGGGCACCGGATTCCTCCTGCTGTGCACGCTCGGCTACGCGCTGGGTCACCCCGACGCCTCCACCGGATCCGTACTGCGCCTCGTCTGGTGCGTGGTGCCGCTCGCCGCGACCGTCCACCTCGCCGTCGCCGTCGCCCGCACCGACCCGGGCACCCGGCCGCGTCCCGGCCTGTCCGCGGTCGGCCTCGGCCCCGCGCGCCTCACCCTCATCTCGGCGATCTCCACCGCCGTCGCCTGCACGCTCGGCTCGATGCTGGCCCTGCTGTTCTTCCTCGTCCTGCGCGGCGACCTCTCCGGGCTGCCCTTCGACGGCGCGGCGAGCAGCCTGCTCGCCGCCGACCGGCCCCTGCCCCTGGCCGCCACCCTGACCCTGCTCACCCTGGTCCCGCTCGCCGCGTCCGGCGCCTCCGCCATCGTGCTGCGCCCGCGCGCCGCCAAGGCCGGCGAGCCGCAGCCGGACCCGCGCGATCCCGCCGCGCCGGTCCCCGCGCCGACCGGCCTGCCCTGGGGCGTCGCGCTGCTGGCCGCGGGCCTCGCCGTGGAGACGTACGCGTCCCGCGCGCACGGCACCGCGGGGTTCCCCATGCCGGGCGGGCTCGGCGGCAGCCCGGCAGGCGTGCTGGCCGGCTGGACGCTGACGGCACTCGGCCTCGCGCTCGCGGGTCCCGGGCTCACGTACCAGTGCGGCCGGGCACTGCAGTCGGTGCGGCCCGGGGCGGCGCGGCTCCTGGCGGGCCGGGTGCTCCAGGAGGAGGCCCGCCGCATCGGCCGCCCCCTGGGCGTGGTCTGCGCCGTGGCCTCCGGCGCGTACGCGGGGCTCACCCTCTGGTCGGGGCGGCAACCCGACCTCGGCCCGCTGTCCACGCTCGGCGCCGTCCTCGTCATGGGCTGTGCGGTCGCCACACTCCTGGCCGCCGCGATCGAGGCCAAGCACGCCCGCTCCGACATGACGGCCGCCCTGCTCCGGCTGGGCGCACCCGCGGGGCTGCTGCGCGGCGCGGCCGGGCTGCGAGCGGCAGCACTACTCGCCGTGTTCGTGCCGCTGACGTGGGTCGTCGCGGAACTGGCGGCGCTCCCGCTCGCCGGCTGAGCGGGGCCCGCACGCCCGCTTCGCGAGCCCCGGAAAGAGTTCGCGAGCCCCGCAAAGAGATCGAAGGAAGTTCGCGATGGCCGATGAGTTACGGGCGGACCGCACGTCTAACTCTGCGTACGGCCCAGCGACGCCACACCGGCACCAGCGAGCGAAAGAGACGGACCCGCCATGTACCAGCAGATGATCTTCACGAACCTCGCCGTGAACGACCTCGACGCGTCGAAGAAGTTCTTCACCGAGCTCGGGTACTCGATCAACCCGCAGTTCTCCGACGAGACCGCCGCCTCCGTGGTGATCAGCGAGCACATCGTGGTCATGCTGCTCACCAAGGAGAAGTACGCCGCCTTCACGAAGAAGACGATCATCGACTCGACCAAGAGCACCGAGGTGCTGCTGTGTCTGAGCGCCGAGAGCCGCGAGAAGGTGGACGAGCTCGTCGACAGGGCGATCGCCGCGGGCGGCACGGAGACCGGCGAGAAGCAGGACCACGGTTTCATGTACGGCCGCGCCTTCGACGACCCGGACGGCCACACCTGGGAGATCGTGTGGATGGACCCGGCGGCCGTCCAGGGCTGATCTTCAGCGGCACAGGGACACGCCCTAGCATGGGCGGGTGCAGACCCCTGAACCCGCCCCGCGCAGGCCCGCGATCCCGCATACGGACTCCGGCCGTGAGATCGAGACGCTCGACGAGTTCGACGAGATCGTGGCCGCGCACGGCTCCCTCGCCGGGCGCCGCGTACAGGCCGTCGACCTGACGGAGCGTACGGACGAGCTGCTCACCCTGGACGCCGAGGGCGCCGTCTTCCTCGGCTGTCCGATGGGGCCCGACGCCGCGGCCCGGATCCGTGCCACCGGCGCCCTGGTCTTCCCGCCGGTCCCCGGCCTCCCCTTCGACCCGTACCGGGGCCATCTCTACACCCCCGCCGAGCTGTTCGCGGGTCTCGCTCAGGGCGGATACGAGTCGACACCCGACGCCCGCGCGTACGACTGGTTCCAGCGGACCAAGGCCGATCACGACATCTTCGCGTCGATGCTGCGGGCCGTGCACGACGACTCGATCTCCGACGCCCTGGACGAACTCCTCGCCGGCACACGGGTGGTGGGGGTCATGGGCGGTCACGCGATGGCCCGCGGCACGGAGGGGTACGCGGGCGCGGCGCGGCTCGGCCGGACGCTGGCGCGGTCCGGGGTCACGGTCGCCACGGGTGGCGGTCCCGGCGCGATGGAGGCGGCGAACCTGGGCGCGTACGCGGCACGGTTCGACGACGGCATGCTGACCGAGGCGCTCCAACTCCTCGCCGCCGCGCCCTCGTTCACCCCGTCTGTCACGGCGTGGGCGTCGGCCGCCTTCGAGGTGCGCTCGCGCTGGCCGGACGGCGGCGACTCTGTCGGCATCCCCACCTGGTTCTACGGCCATGAGCCGCCGAACGCCTTCGCCGGGCACATCGCGAAATACTTCGCGAACGCCACCCGCGAGGACGGCCTGCTGGCCCGCTCGAACGCCGGCGTGGTCTTCCTGCCGGGCGCGGCCGGCACCGTCCAGGAGATATTCGACAACGCGACGCCGAACTACTACGAGTCGCGCGGCGGGCCCACCCCCATGGTCCTCGTCGGCCGCGCCCACTGGACGGAGCGCCTGCCGGCCTGGCCCCTGCTCACGGCCCTTGCCCGCGAACGCTCGATGGACGCGCGGATCGCGCTGGTGGACACGGTGGAGGAAGCGGCGGACGCGCTCGCGAAGCTGAACTGAGGCGAGGCGAGCTGAACTGAGCCGAGCGGGGCCGGGACTGAGCCGGGTTCGGCTACCCGAACGTCGCGCGCTCCAGCCAGAAGTCGAGCAGCTCCCGCTCGCCCAGGACCTCCACACCCGCACTGTCGAGGGGCGCGCGCCGGTAGAAGGCGAGCAGCACCTCGGTCAGCGGCCCCCGCAGGGCCACGGTCGCCTTCTCGTGGCCGCGGCGCCATGTGAAGCCGTCCTCGCCCAGCTCGACGAGCCATTCGGCGTTCAGCTCGGGCCGCGCATCGGTGGCGTGGAGGTGCAGGCTGCGTCCGGCACCGCGCAGCTCGGCCGCGCTGTCGGACGGGTCGGACCGCTGGGCGTGGGCGACGATCTGCAGCCACTCGTCGATCGCGTCGGCTGCGAGCTCGGGCGCCACCTCGTACGCGCTCTTCGCCGTGAGCGCCGCGTCCGCCCGGTGGATCACCGTCTCGTGCGTCATGCGGCGCGCCCAGAAACCGGTGGTGTGCTGCCAGGACCAGGTCCATACGGGGGTGTCGGGGCCCGCGGCGCGCAGCGTCCGCGCGGTCAGCTCGGCGCCTTCCATGAGCCAGGCCACGAGCGCGTCCGGGTCATCGCTCTCCGGGCCGCCGGAGCCCGGCACCTTCCCTTCGCGGACCGGCTCCGTGGCGCCGGTCCGTACGATCGTCCCGGCCCAGCGATGCGCGCCGCCGAGGTGTACGACGAGGTCGCGCAGGGTCCAGTCGGGGCAGGTCGGCACGGTGGCCGTGAGGTCGGCCCCGGCGAGATGCCCGGCCAACAGGGCGCTCTGCGCCACGATTTCGTCGCAGTAGCGGTCATGGGTGAGCTGTCCGGATGCCGCGGTGTCCGTCGTCATACGGCGGACCCTATGCGGCGCACTGCCCGTCCAGCACCACGATTTCGCCCGCGTCGAAGGCCACCCCGACCTCGTCCCCCGGCTCCGGCGCGTCCCGCAGCGCGCAGGCCGCTTCGAGGCGGGGCGCCTGTGTGGCCTGGAGGTGTACGGCGACATGCGTGCCGCGGAAGGTGTGCGCGGTGACGGTGCACGTCAGCTGGGCCTGTGCGGCGGGTACGAGGCGTACGCCGGCGGGCCTGACCAGGATCCGGACCGGGCCCTGCGGGGAGCCCGCGGGGACGGGGACCTTGCCCCACGGCGTGTCCGCTGCCTCACCGGCGACCGTGGCCTCGACCACGTTGTCGAAGCCGAGGAAGCGCGCCACGAACTCGTCGGCCGGGTGCTGCCACACCTCAAGTGGCGTACCGGACTGGGCGATCCGCCCGTCGCGCATCACCACGACGCGGTCGGCGAGCGCGAAGGCCTCACCCTGGTCGTGCGTCACCGCGAGCACGGTCGTGCCCAACTCTCCGAAGAGTTGCCGGAGTTCGACGACCAGACGCTCCCGCAGCGAGCGGTCGAGCTGGCCGAGCGGCTCGTCGAGCATGAGCAGGCGGGGGCGCGGAGCGAGCGCCCTGGCGAGGGCGACACGCTGCTGCTCGCCGCCGGACAGTGAGGCGACGGCGCGCCGTTCGGCCCCGGGCAGCCCGACGAGCTCCAGCAACTCCCGTACGCGGAGCTGCTGTTCGGAGCGGTGGGCGCCGTGCATCCGCAGCCCGAAGGCGACGTTCGCGCCCACGTCGCGCTGCGGGAACAGCTGGTGGTCCTGGAACATGAGGCCGACGCCCCGCCGGTGCGCGGGCACACCCGCCTGGTCGCGGCCGTCGAGGAACACGCGACCCCCGTCGAGCCCCTGAAGTCCGGCCACGACCCGCAGCAGCGTCGACTTGCCGCTGCCGCTGGGGCCGAGCACGCACACGATCTCGTGCTCGGCGACCTCCAGGCCGACCCGGTCGAGCGCCGCATGCGCGGTCCTGGACGGGCCACCGAACCGCACGGTCGCATCGTCCAGAGTCAGCAGGGCCATCAGAACTCCCCCGTCGTACGGTCCGTGCGGATGCGTTCGAGCAGGAGCAGAGACACCGCGCACACCACCATGAGAATCGTCGAAAGGGCCATCGCCTGGCCGTAGTTGAGGTCACCGGCGCGGCCGAGGAGCCGCGCCACGGCGACCGGCAGAGTGGGGTGGTCCGGGCGGGCGATGAACACGGTCGCCCCGAACTCGCCGAGCGACACGGCGAACGCGAACCCGGCCGCGATCAGCAGCGCCCTGCGCACCATCGGCAGATCGACCTCGCGCCAGGCCCGCAGCGGCGAGGCGCCGAGGACGGCGGCGGCCTCGCGCAGCCGCCCGTCGACCGCGCGCAGGACCGGCAGCATGGTGCGGACGACGAAGGGCACCCCGACGAGGGCCTGGGCCAGCGGCACCAGGATCCAGGTGCCGCGCAGGTCGAGGGGCGGCTTGTCCAGGGTGATCAGGAATCCGAAGCCGACGGTGACGGCCGAGACGCCGAGCGGCAGCATGAGGAGCGCGTCGAATCCCCGTACGAGACGGCCCGCCTTCCTCGTCAGGGCGGCGGCGGCCAGTCCACCGATCACGACCGCGATGGCGGTCGCGGCGAGGGCGTACGTGAGGGAGTTCCCGATCGCCTCGATCGGGGGCACCAGGAACACGCCGCTGTCGGACGAGGTAAGTGCCTTGTAGTACGTGAGTCCGAAGCCGTCGGACCCGCCCGCGCCCTGGAAGGATCGCTGGATCAGCACGCCGAGCGGCAGCAGGATCAGCACCGCGACCGTGGCGACCACTCCGGCGAGCAGCGCCCATTGGCCCGCGCCGCGCGGGCGCCGGGCGGTGTGCGCCGCGTCGACGAGGCGCAGCGCGCTCTCCCGCCGGCGCACGCTCCAGGCGTGCACGGCGAGGATGACCCCGACGGCGGCGAACTGCACGATCGTGAGGACGGCCGCCGTGGAGAGGTCGAAGATCTGCGCGGTCTGCCGGTAGATCTCCACTTCAAGCGTGGAGAACGTCGGCCCGCCGAGGATCTGGACCACGCCGAACGAGGTGAACGTGAAGAGGAAGACCATCAGCGCGGCGGCCGCCACGGCGGGGCCGAGCGCGGGCAGCGTCACCTGCCGCCAGGCCGTCCAGCGTGAGGCGCCCAGCATCCGGGCGGCCTCCTCCTGCCGCGGGTCGAGCTGCGACCACAGTCCGCCGACGGTGCGGACGACGACGGCGTAGTTGAAGAAGACGTGGGCGAGCAGGATCGCCCACACCGTGGTGTCGAGGCGTACGCCCCACAGGCTGTCGAGCAGCCCGCCGCGGCCGACCAGCGCCAGGAACGCCGTGCCGACGACGACGGTCGGCAGCACGAACGGCACGGTGACGGCGGCCCTCAGGACCTGCTTGCCCCTGAACTCGAAGCGCGCGAAGACGTATGCGCCGGGGAGCGCGATCAGGAGCGTGAGCAGCGTCGACGCGAGCGCCTGCCAGGTCGTGAACCACAGGACGTGCCGGATGTCGGACTGCCCCAGCACGTCGGCGATCCGCCCGAACTGCCAGTGCCCGCCCGCCTTCAGGCCGCGGGAGACGATGGCCGCGACCGGATAGGCGAAGAAGATCGCGAAGAACGCGACGGGCACGGCCATCAGGCCGAGCCGCGCCGCGCTCCCGCTGCCCCGGGAGCCCCGGGAGGACCGCCTCCGAGGCTCTACTTCAGTACGAGTGAGGTCCACGACTTGACCCAGGCGTCACGGTTGTCGGCGATCTTCTTCGGGGCCATGGTCTTCGGGTTGTCGACCACGACGTCGTACTTCGCGTAGTCGGCGGGCAGGGCCGCGTCCTTCGTCACCGGGTCCACGAACATGTTCAGCGGCATGTCCTGCTGGAACTCCTTCGCGATCAGGAAGTCGAGCAGCGCCCTGCCGCCCTTCTCGTTCCTGGCGTGGCTCAGCAGGCCGGCGAACTCGGTCTGGCGGAAGCAGGTGCCGGTCGCGACCCCGGTCGGGGCCGTCTTCGGCTGCGGGTCCGAGTAGATCGCCTCGGCCGGCGGCGACGACGCGTACGACACGACGAGCGGCCGGTCACCGCCCGCCTTCTTGCCACCGGCGGAGCCCGAGAACTCCTCGTTGTAGGCCTGCTCCCAGCTGTCGACGACCTTCACGCCGTTGGCCTTGAGCTTCTTCCAGTAGCCCTGCCAGCCCCCGTCGCCGTACTGCGCGGCACTGCCGAGCAGGAAGCCGAGACCGGGCGACGACGTCGACACGTTCTCCGTGACCAGGAGGTTCTTGTATGCGGGCTTGGCGAGGTCGTCGAACGAGGCGGGCGGCGTCAGCTTGTGGTCGGCGAAGTAGTTCTTGTCGTAGTTGACGCAGATGTTGCCGGTGTCGATGGGGGTGACCCGGTGCTTGTCCTGGTCGAGTTGGTACTCGGGACGGACGCGGTCCAGGCCCTTGGCCTCGTACGGCTGGAAGAGACCGTTGTCGAGGGCGCGCGACAGGAGCGTGTTGTCGACGCCGAAGAGGACGTCGCCCTGCGGGTTGTCCTTGGACAGGATGGCCTTGTTGACGGCCTCGCCCGCGTCGCCGTCCTTCAGGACCGTGACCTTGTAGCCGGAGCGCTTCTCGAAGTCCTTGAGCACGCCCTTGGAGACGGCCCACGAGTCATGGCTGACGAGGGTGACCGTGTTGGAGTCCGCCGAGTCCTTGCCGGAGCCGGAATCCCCGCACGCGGAGAGCGTGACGAGTCCGAGACCGGCCGCCACGGCGACGGCCGTGGCCTTGATGATGCTCACTTAAGTTCCCTCCTGGGTGACCAGGAAGAGACGCGGCCCTGCCCGGGATCGCGGACGATTCCCGGGCAGGGCGCAACAGCTTGAGTGGCGACCGAACTTCCTACCCAGAATGACCTGGGCAAGGTTCAGAGGGTCTGCGGCCGATGCCGCACTCTCAGCGCTGTGGCGCTCCCCTGTCGGAATATGAAGATGTACGTACGCCAGTCAGGTTACCGCTCGGTGGCGGCGAGCTGACCGCACGCCCCGTCGATCTCCTGGCCACGGGTGTCGCGGACGGTGACCGGGACGCCGTGGGCCGCGATGGCCTCGACGAAGGCCTTCTCGTCCTCGGGGCGCGAGGCCGTCCACTTCGAGCCCGGCGTCGGGTTCAGCGGGATCAGGTTGACGTGGACGCGCTTGCCCTTGAGCAGGCGGCCGAGCCGGTCACCACGCCACGCCTGGTCGTTGATGTCCCGGATGAGCGCGTACTCGATGGAGATGCGGCGGCCCGACTTCTCGGAGTATTCCCAGGCCGCGTCGAGGACCTCACGCACCTTCCAGCGCGTGTTGACCGGGACGAGGGTGTCACGCAGCTCGTCGTCGGGGGCGTGCAGCGAGACGGCGAGGCGGCACTTGAGGCCCTCGTCGGCGAGCCGGTGCATGGCGGGGACCAGACCGACGGTCGAGACGGTGATCCCGCGCTGCGAGAGGCCGACGCCGTCCGGCTCGGGGTCGGTGAGCGCGCGGATGGCACTGACGACCCGCTTGTAGTTGGCCAGGGGCTCGCCCATGCCCATGAAGACGATGTTGCTCAGGCGGGCCGGGCCGCCCGGGATCTCGCCGTCGCGCAGGGCGCGCATGCCGTCGACGATCTGGTGCACGATCTCGCCCGTCGACAGGTTCCGGTCGAGGCCCGCCTGTCCTGTGGCGCAGAACGGGCAGTTCATTCCGCAGCCCGCCTGCGAGCTGATGCACATGGTGACCCGGTCCGGGTAGCGCATCAGGACGGACTCGACGAGCGTGCCGTCGAAGAGCCGCCACAGGGTCTTGCGGGTGGTGTCCTGGTCGGTCGACAGATGCCGGACGACCGACATCAGCTCCGGAAGCAGCGCTTCCTGCAGCTTGCCGCGCGAGCCGGCGGGGATGTCGGTCCACTCCGCGGGGTCGTGCGCGAACCGCGAGAAGTAGTGCTGCGACAGCTGCTTGGCGCGGAACGGCTTCTCACCGATCGCGGCGACGGCCTCCTTCCGCTCGGCGGGCGAGAGGTCGGCGAGGTGCCGCGGCGGCTTCTTGGCTCCGCGCGGGGCGACGAAAGTGAGTTCTCCGGGCTTAGGCATAACCCTTCCAGTGTCGCAGATCGAATCATGTGACCTGGGGCTCACGAGAGGGAGGGGGCGTCAATGGTCGTCCCTGGTGGTCGTGGGCGTGGTCGTGGGCCCTCCCCTGACGACCCGCAGACGGCCCGGCGCCTGTCCGCCTCGGGCAACATCTCTGCAGGTGGGCGCCCGACCGCCCCTCGCCCAGGGCATGCGGGCCATTGCCGCCTCAAGGCTGTCGCTCGCGTGACGGCGAACCTTGAGTGCCTGCCATCGAAGGTCGAGTGGTGCAGGAGAATGCTGGGTGATCAGGTCCGGGGCGTGGCGGTGCGCTCTATGGCGATCATGGCGGCGTCGTCGTTCAGGTGTCCGCCGACGTGGTGCAGCAGGTCGCGCCGGAAGCGGCCGAGGAAGGCGTCGGGGTCGTTCTCGGTCCATCCCGTGATGCGCTCGGCGAGCGGGTAGAAGGTGCCGGTGGAGTCGCGGGCCTCGGTGACGCCGTCGGTGTACAGCAGCAGGAGGTCTCCCGGCTCGAGCTGGAAGCTGTCGACGCGGTATTGCGGATACGTCAGTTCGCCCAGGCCCAGCGGAGGTGCGGGATAGAGGGCGTCCATCGTCGTCGGTCGGCCGTTGCGCAGGACGACCGGCGGCGGGTGCCCGCAGGCGATCATTTGGACCCGGCCGTCCCGATCGGGGATGTCCAGGATGTTGGCGGTGATGAACGTCTCCCCGTAGCAACCCGTCTCGCCCGGCTCCATCAGGTCCCAGCACACGCTTCGGTCGAGGTAGTTCACCAGCTCGCCCAGGCTCGCCTGGCGGTGGGCAGCGACACGGAAGGCTCCGAGCAGCAAGGCGGCGTCATTGACCGCGGTCATCCCCTTGCCCCGCACGTCACCGACGATCAGCCGGGTGCCGGAGGTGGTGCGCGCCGCCGCGTACAGATCCCCACCGATCTGGGCCTCGGCCTCTGCTGCAAGGTAGAGGGAGGCCACGCGCAGCGACCCGATCTCCTTGGGCAGCGGCGGCAGGACCACACGCTGGGCTGCCTCGGACACGTACCGCACTTGCGCCAGCACCTTTGCGCGACGCTCCCGGAAGACACAGAAGATCACCAGGCTCGTGCCGACCAGCACCAGGGCGACGATCTGTGCCTGGTGGTTGGACGAGAGCATCTCGTCGGGATCGCGCACCAGCCCGATGATCGTCTGCGCGATCACCGCCAGTGCAGAGACCAGGCCAACCGACCAGGGCCCCCCGAACAACGGCGTGATCGCCGGGGCCGCGACGAGCAGCGGACCCAGATGGATGTCGGGCGGAGCAAGAAGGTCGACCACGGACACCGCAACAATCCATGCGATCGGGATGGCGAGCAACGCCCGCCCCGCTCGCACCGGCCGTCGAAGTCCTTCGAGGCGCTGCGGCATGACTCCTGTCTACACCGCCCTTGCTGGGCTCGCACCGGCGGAGGCGGGCGGTGCGGTCGCCTGCCCCCGGCCCTGACGACCAGGAACTCTTGCCACTCGATTTCAATGGCGCGATTCCGGTGACCGTCAGCCTTCGGTGGCAAGGATCAACATTCGACGGCACAGGACGAGGACGCTTCAGACCCTCATGTGGGGTGTGTTTGGACGTGCACCGAAAATCGAACACATGCTCTACTGGAGGCATGCCGCACAACGAGCATTCCCGCGACATCGTGCAGGTCCAGCGCGACTGGATCCGCACCTACAACGCCCTCGCCGAGGCGCCGACCGGCAGTAATACACGCCTGCGGCGGCGTCTGATCGATCTGTCCCGCCGCCTCGTCCAGGACGTCCCTCGGGAGCAGCTCGCAGACCTGCGCCAGCAGGCTGAGGAGAATCCGTGACCCGCGCCCGACGGTCTTGGGACGTCACGGAGCGCCGGCTCGCGGGACCACCGGCTCAGCCGACGTCCGACGGCACTCACCCCATTTGACCCGTTCCCCTCCGCGGCGCGGGACCCGGCGTGCATCAAGCCCGGATCACGGATGACGCGCAGGTCAGAAGTCGCAGAACTGATGAGCGCCGCGTCGCCTTGCGAGACCTGGGCGCTGGGCTGAACCTGAAGATGAGGCGTGTTTTCCGACCATATGGACCGAGCGCAGACGGCTGCGGGGCTCGGCCACCGCGGCCCGTGCAGGGAGCAGCGGATTCCCATGAGGCTTGTCGTCGATCTCAACCGGTGCCAGGGGTACGCGCAGTGCGTTTTCCTCGCCCCGGACGTCTTCGCTCTGCACGGGGAAGAGGCGCTGCTGTTCTCCCCTCGCTTCGACGAAGAACAGCGTGACCGGGTGGAGAAGGCTGCTGCCGCCTGCCCGGTCCAGGCCATCCTCGTCGACTACTCCGATGAGCCGACAGAGCGGGTTGAGCCCGATGTCGGCTGACACGGACGTCGAGGTCCTGCGGCGCGAGGGCCGCATTGTCGTGGTCGGTGCCTCGCTGGCCGGACTGCGCGCGGCGGAGACCTTGCGCGAACAGGGCTTCACCGGATCGCTGACCATGATCGGCGACGAGCCGTACGAGCCCTACGACCGGCCGCCGCTGTCCAAGCAGGCGCTGCTCGGGCGGGCACGGCCCGAGGACACCGCGCTTCCGCGGCGGCGGGACATCGACGCCGAGTGGCGTCTGGGAGTCGCCGCCGAGGCCTTGGACCGGGACACCAAGCAGGTACGCCTGACCAACGGCGACACCGTCCCCTACGACCGCCTGCTGATCACCACCGGGACCAGAGCGCGGCCTTGGTTCCACCCGGAAGAGGCCGCCCTGGACGGGGTGTTCGTGCTGCGTACCCGCGATGACTCCGCCCGCCTGCTCCGGAAGCTGACCGGAGGTGCGTCCCGGGTGCTGGTGATCGGCGCCGGTTTCACGGGCTCCGAGGTCGCCTCCGCCTGCCGGGAACTCGGCCTCGAGGTCACGGTCGCCGAACGCGGCCCGGCGCCGCTGGTGGGCGCGCTCGGCGGAGTCGTCGGCGCGGTCGCGGATCGGCTGCAGCGCAAGCACGGAGTCGACCTGCGCTGTGGGGTCAGCGTCACCGCCCTCGAAGGCGACGATGTGGGACGGCTCAAGCGCGCCCATCTGTCGGACGGTGCGGTGATCGACGTGGAGGTGGCGGTCGTCTCGCTCGGGGCCATGCGGAACACGGAATGGCTCGCCGGCTCGGGAGTGGCCGCGGGTCCGAGGGGCATCGCGTGCGACGCCGGGTGCCGGGTGTTCGACGTCAACGGCATCGTCACCGACGACATCTACGCCGCCGGCGATGTCGCACGCAGCCCTCACCCGCTGTTCGACTACCAGTTCCTGGCGCTGGAGCATTGGGGCAACGCGGTCGAACAGGCCGAGATCGCCGCCCACAACATGATCTGTGCTGGTCCGGATCGCCGCCCGCACCTGTGGCTGCCGATGTTCTGGTCCACCCAGTTCGGTGTCAACATCAAGTCGGTGGGTGTGCCCACGCTGGGCGACCAGCTGGTCGTCGCCCAGGGGGCGCTCGCCGAGGAGCGGTTCGTCGCGGTGTACGGGTACCGCGGCCGCGTCATCGCCGCGGCCGCCTTCGACGGAGCCAAGTGGCTGGGGTTCTACGAGCAGCAGATCGCGTCCGGCGCCCCCTTCCCGCCGGAGTACCGCGCGGTCGACCGCCGGACCGAGACGCTGCATCCGATCGACCCGGCCTTCCCCGACCCCCATCTGCCCACCCATGGGGCCACGGTCACGCTGACGGGTCACTCGCCGAGCGAGCGGCGTGTCGCGTTCGTTCCGTCGCATGCCTGATCACCGGCCCTGTACCGACCGGAGCCCTCAGGAGTCACCATGACGTCCGGCAGCATCGTCGCTCAGATCACCGACTACGCCAATCGGGCCGATCCGTACCCGCTCTACGCGGAGCTGCGCAAGACTCCGGTCAGACGGGAGGACGACGGCACCTACGTGGTCAGCACCTACTACGAGGTGCGGAGCCTGGCCAACGACCCGCGGCTGAGCAACGACACGAGCAACCGCCCAGCCGGCCATGACCGCCCCGGGCAACCGGCGGCGGAGAGTGGCCTGCCGCCCAGCTTCATCTTCACCGACCCGCCCGTGCACGACCGGCTGCGCGACACGATCAACCGGCCGTTCGGTCCCCCGCACAGCCCCAGATTCCTCGACGGCCTGCGCGGAGAGCTGGCCAACGTCGTCACCGAGCTGCTCGACGCCTTCGAGGACAAGGACCAGGTCGACATCGTCGAGGACTTTGCCTACCCCCTTCCCGTCACCGCCATCTGCAAGGTCCTGGGCGTGCCGCGCGAGGACGAACCGCTCTTCCACGCCTGGGCCGATGCCCTGGCGTCGTCAGTCGATCCCCAGTCCGGCGACGACGGCGGCCCGGAAAAGGCACAGCGGGCACGCCAGGAGCTGGGCGCCTACCTGAGCGATCTGATCGAGACCAAACGCCGCCACCCCGGCCCCGGGATCCTCAGCGCGCTCGCCCCCGACATGACACCGGCAGACCTGGAGGCCACCGCGGTGCTGCTCCTGGTCGCCGGCCACGAGACCACCGTCAACGCGATCACCAATACGACCCTCACCCTGCTGCGCCACCCCGACATCCTCGAGCGGTTCCAGAAGGACCCGGAACTGGCAGTCCCCATCGTCGAGGAAGTGCTGCGGTACGAGCCCCCGGTCCAGTTCGTCCCGTGGACCACCGCCCTGGCCGACATCGACATCGCCGGCACCACGATCCCTAAGGGCTCGCCGGTCTGGCTCATGGTGGCCGCGGCCAACCGTGATCCCCGGCGCTTCGAGGACCCCGACCGGTTCGATCCCGACCGCAAGGACAACGAGCACCTGGGCTTCTACACCGGCATCCACTACTGCTTCGGCGCCCCTCTCGCCCGCATGGAACTCCATTTGGCTGTGCCCGAACTCTTCCGCCGGGTCAAGTTCTCCCGGCTGCTGGAGGACCCGCCGCCGTACCGTGCCAACGCCGTACTGCGCGGCCCGCGCCATCTTCCCGTGGCCATCGAGGGCCTGACGGACTGAACACCACTGAAGCGGGGCCGGCCGGGGAGGATGCCAGTGGCTCGGATCGACATGGGTCGATCCGCATCAGTTCTCCGGGCTCAGGCATGA
The DNA here is from genome assembly GCF_056432625.1 of Streptomyces sp. NPDC045026. Taxonomy (NCBI): domain Bacteria; kingdom Bacillati; phylum Actinomycetota; class Actinomycetes; order Kitasatosporales; family Streptomycetaceae; genus Streptomyces; species Streptomyces sp. NPDC045026. Next base: position 671,005 of record NZ_JBWKIS010000003.1, on the reverse strand, counting down.
CCCTTCCGGTATCGCAGACGTACGACAACGGGCCCGCCGCCCTGTGGACAACGAGCCCGTCACCCGCATTCACGCAGGTCAGCCGGAATGTGCGGCCCGGTCAGCCGGCCCCGACGAAGATCACCAGAAGCAGCCAGACCACCGGCGCCGTAGGCAGCAGCGAGTCCAGGCGGTCCATGATCCCTCCGTGTCCGGGGAGGAGCGTGCCCATGTCCTTGATCCCCAGGTCGCGCTTGATCATCGACTCGCCGAGGTCGCCGAGGGTGGCGCTGGCCGCGACGGCGAGCCCCAGCAGCAGGCCCTGCCACCAGACCCCGTCCTCGATCAGGAACTGCATGCACAGCGCGCCTGCGGCCATCGCGAACGTCACCGCGCCGACCAGGCCCTCGCGGGTCTTGCCGGGGCTGATGCGCGGGGCGAGCTTGTGCTTGCCGAAGCGCCAGCCGATCGCGTACGCGCCGGTGTCGCTGACGACCGTCAGCAGCAGGAACGTCAGGACGCGCTGCGGCCCGTCGTCCGCGGTGAGCATGAGCGCCACGAACGTCGCGAGGAACGGGACGTAGAACGCGGCGAAGACTCCGGCCGTGACATCCCTGAGGTAGCCCTCGGGGGGCTCCGTCATGCGCCAGACCAGAACCGCGAGCGCGGTGAGCGCCATCGCGACCCAGGCGCCCTCGGTGCCGCGGACGTATCCGGCGACGACCATCGCCGCGCCGCCGACCGCGAGCGGGACGAGCGGCGCCTTGATGCCCTTGCGCTCTTCCAGCCGCGAGGTGAGCTCCCAGAGGCCGACAACGACGGCCACCGCGATCACGCCGATGAACACGGCCTTGACGATGAAGAGCGACGCGACGATCACCGCTCCGAGCCCCACCCCGACTCCTATGGCTGCCCCGAGGTCACGGCCCGCGCTCTTCTTCGGCGGTGCGGGGGCGGGCTGTGCGGCGCTTGGCATGGGCTCCTGCCGGCTCTCGTGCTGCGCCTCGTGCGGCGTCACATACGGCGTCTGATGCTGCGTCTGGCGGTGCGTCTGATGCTGGGTTTCGTGCCGAGTGCTCTCGCGCGGCGGCTCGTGATGCGACCCGTGGGAGTGCTCGTCCCGGCTCCCGCTCGGCGACTCGTCGCGGAACAGGGGACCGCTCGGCCGAGCAGCCCCCCGATCGTCGTCCTGGTCACGACCACCGGCGGGTTCGTCGGGCATTTCGGGCACGATGGGCATGGGCCGAGTCTCCTCAACCGCATGCTGTTCGTACGCGGGACCCGCCGGGGAAGCCCCCTGGGAAGGCCCCTGGTCGGGCGGCCCCCAGTACCCGGCTCCGGTCGGCGCTCCCCAGGAAGAGTCGTTCACGGATTCCTCAGACCTCGAGCAGCTCGGCTTCCTTGTGCTTGAGCAGCTCGTCCACCTGGGCGACGTACTTCGCGGTGGTGTCGTCGAGCTCCTTCTCGGCGCGGCGGCCCTCGTCCTCGCCGACCTCGCCGTCCTTGACGAGCTTGTCGATCGTCTCCTTGGCCTTGCGGCGGATGGAGCGGATCGAGATCTTGGAGTCCTCGGCCTTGGTCTTGGCGACCTTGATGTACTCCTTGCGGCGGTCCTGGGTCAGCTCCGGGAACGTCACACGGATGATGTTGCCGTCGTTGCTCGGGTTGACGCCGAGGTCGGAGTCGCGGATCGCCTGCTCGATGTTGCGCAGCGCGCTCTTGTCGAACGGGGTCACCACGGCCATCCGCGGCTCGGGCACCGAGAACGAGGCCAGCTGGTTGATCGGGGTCAGCGCGCCGTAGTAGTCCGCCACGATCTTGTTGAACATCGCCGGGTGCGCACGGCCGGTGCGGATCGCGGCGAAGTCCTCCTTGGCGACCACGACAGCCTTCTCCATCTTCTCCTCGGCCTCGAGGAGGGTCTCTTCGATCACCACTTGCTCCTGCGTGTCTTGAGTGAGGCCCGGCATGCGCCCAGGGCAGCCGGCTGCGTCGTGAGTCTTTCCTGCACGGTGTCCGACCGGCAGGACATTGTCCATCCCCTGGCGGGGGGTCGTGTCAGGCCCGCGTTCCGTGGTCGCCCACGAGCGTGCCGATCTTCTCACCCTTGACCGCCCGCGCGATATTGCCCTCGGCGAGCAGTTCGAAGACGAGGATGGGCAGCTTGTTGTCGCGGCACAGCGTGATCGCGGTCATGTCGGCGACCTTGAGGTCGCGGGTGATGACCTCGCCGTAGCTGAGCGCGTCGAACTTCACGGCCTCGGGGTTGGTCTTCGGGTCGGAGTCGTAGACCCCGTCCACCCCGTTCTTGCCCATGAGCAGCGCCTCGGCGTCGATCTCCAGGGCGCGCTGGGCGGCGGTCGTGTCGGTGGAGAAGTACGGCATGCCCATACCGGCGCCGAAGATGACGACGCGGCCCTTCTCCAGGTGGCGCACGGCGCGCAGCGGGATGTAGGGCTCGGCGACCTGCCCCATGGTGATGGCGGTCTGCACGCGGCTGTCGATGCCCTCCTTCTCCAGGAAGTCCTGGAGTGCGAGGCAGTTCATGACCGTGCCGAGCATGCCCATGTAGTCGGAGCGGGCCCGGTCCATGCCGCGCTGCTGGAGTTCGGCGCCGCGGAAGAAGTTGCCGCCGCCGATGACGACGGCGATCTGCGCGCCGTCGCGCACGACGGCCGCGATCTCACGGGCGATCTTGTGCACCACGTCGGGGTCGACGCCCAGACCCCCGCCACCGGCGAACGCCTCGCCGGACAGCTTCAGCAAAAAGCGCCCCGCGCCTTTGCCGTCGTCGCTCTTGTCGCCTTTGTCGGCCTTGGTGGTGGTCATGGTGATCTCGCCTCTTTACTTGGCACACATACAAAGAAGGCCATTGCCGGTGGGGTGTTGTTCGCATCCCATACTCGGCAATGGCCTCCTCGTCACATCTGCGGTCGTCCGACGCGGACGCGCGCGTGGCGGCGTACGCGGGAGACTGCTGTCGACCCTACTGGGATCTCGTCGACCCTGGCGGTGTCTTCCGGCGGTCGCGGGACGGACTCAGATGCCGACCTTGATGCGCGAGAAGCGCTTCAGGGTGACACCGGCCTCGTCCAGGACCTTCTGCACGGACTTCTTGTTGTCCAGCGCGTACGGCTGGCCGAGGAGGGTGGCCTCCTTGAAGAAGCCGTTGACGCGACCCTCGACGATCTTCGGGAGCGCGGCCTCGGGCTTGCCCTCGGCGCGCGTGGTCTCCTCGGCGACGCGACGCTCGGACTCGACGACCTCGGCCGGGACGTCCTCACGGGAGAGGTACTTCGGCGCGAAGGCGGCGATGTGCTGCGCGATGCCCTTGGCGAGGTCGGCGTCGGCCTTGTCCAGCTCGACCAGAACACCGATCTGCGGGGGCAGGTCGGGCATGGTGCGGTGCATGTACGCGGAGACGTACGCGCCGGAGAACTGCGCGAAGCGGTCGAGGACGATCTTCTCGCCGAGGTTGGCGTTGGCCTCGTCGACGTACGCCTGGACGGTCTTGCCGGGCTCGATCTCGGACGCGAGGAGCGCCGTGATGTCGGCCGGGTTCGTCTTGGCGACGTGGGCGGCGAGGGAGTTCGCGACGGCCTGGAACTTGTCACCCTTGGCGACGAAGTCCGTCTCGCACTTCAGCTCGAGGATGACGCCAGAGGTGTTGTCGTCGGCGATGAGGGAGACGACAGCGCCGTTCTCGGCGGAGCGGCCCTCGCGCTTGGCGACGCCCTTCTGGCCCTTGATGCGCAGAGCCTCGACGGCCTTGTCGACGTTGCCGTCGGCCTCGTCGAGCGCCTTCTTGCAGTCCATCATGCCGGCGCCCGTGAGCTCGCGGAGCTTCTTGACGTCAGCGGCGGTGTAGTTCGCCATGATCCTGAAATTCTCTCTCGAAGTCTGAAAGATCTACGGGTGAACGGCGGGGGCCGACTCGGCCCCCGCCGTCAACTACCGAACCGGTGAGGTTCAGGCCTGCTCGGCGTCCGCGGCCGGAGCCTCGGCGACAGCCTCGGTGGTGACCTCGGTGGTGACCTCGGTGACGACCTCGGCCTCGGCGTCGGCGACCTTCTCCGTCTCGGCGGAGGTCTGGACCTCAGCCTCGTCGGCCGGCTTCTCGTCAGCCTTCTTCTCACCCTCGAGCAGGTCGCGCTCCCACTCGGCGAGCGGCTCGCCCGCGGCCTTCTCGCCCGGCTTCTGGTCGCCAGTGGCGGCACCGGAGCGGGCGATGAGGCCCTCGGCGACGGCGTCGGCGATCACGCGGGTGAGCAGGGTGACGGAGCGGATCGCGTCGTCGTTGCCCGGGATCTTGTAGTCGACCTCGTCGGGGTCGCAGTTGGTGTCGAGGATGGCGACGACCGGGATGTTGAGCTTCCGGGCCTCACCGACCGCAATGTGCTCCTTCTTGGTGTCCACGATCCAGACGGCGCTGGGCACCTTGGACATCTCGCGGATACCGCCGAGGGTCTTCTCCAGCTTGGCCTTCTCGCGGGAGAGGACGAGCAGCTCCTTCTTGGTGAGGCCGGACGCGGCCACATCCTCGAAGTCGATCTGCTCGAGCTCCTTGAGGCGCTGCAGACGCTTGTAGACGGTCGAGAAGTTGGTGAGCATGCCGCCCAGCCAGCGCTGGTTGACGTAGGGCATGCCGACGCGGGTCGCCTGCTCGGCGATCGCCTCCTGCGCCTGCTTCTTCGTACCGACGAACATGACCGTGCCGCCGTGGGCGACGGTCTCCTTGACGAACTCGTAGGCGCGGTCGATGTACGACAGCGACTGGAGCAGGTCGATGATGTAGATGCCGTTGCGCTCGGTGAAGATGAAGCGCTTCATCTTCGGGTTCCAGCGACGGGTCTGGTGACCGAAGTGGACGCCGCTTTCCAGCAGCTCCCGCATCGTGACGACGGCCATGGCCGTACTCCTTGGGTTCTCGGTTGCCGCGACCGCAGGATTGCTGTCGCGCCTGACGCCCCGCGCGCTGTGCCACGAGGGACCGAGGAGCGCGGACACCGTCACGAATGACCTGGTGTTGGGGCGTGCGAAGTCGATCCGGTGACCCGGATCGCCATCAGAAGTGTACGGGACCCGCGACGTGCCGGGTGACGCCGCTGTCCACAACCGGCCGGCAGTCCACAGTTCCGGTCCAAGATCCCCGCGGATCGCGTCGGGACGGGACCGTTCAGGGCATGCGACTGATGTTGATGCTGACGATGACCGCGGCCCTGGCGGGCCTCGTACCGCCCCCGCCCGTACCCGCCGTGGCCGGCGCCTGGCCGGTGGGGACGAGGCCCCCGATCGTACGGGGCTGGGCTCCGCCGGCGACGGAGTACGGGCCCGGTCACCGCGGAGTGGACCTGGCCGCCCCCGTCGGCGCGCCGGTCAGAGCGGCGGCAGGGGGCCGGGTGACTTTCGCGGGCCGCGTGGCGGGCAGAGGAGTGGTGGCGGTGGAGCTGTCAGGGACGGGCGATCCCCCTCTCCGGACCACATACGAACCGGTGACCCCATCGGTGAAGAAGGGCGACCGGGTAAGGCCGGGCGAGGTGCTCGGCGCGCTGGAACCCCCAACAGCCCACTGCGGCCCGACCTCCTGCTTGCACTGGGGCCTCCTACGGGGACACACGTACCTCGACCCACTGTCCTTACTCCCGCCACAACTGCTGCACCGCGGTCCGTCACGCCTGTTACCGGTACCGGGGACGGCTGGTGTGGGGGTGTGGACGGGTCCCGCACCGGGGCGCCTCGCACCGCGGCTGGTCCCGCCGCCGGCCCCGCCGCTGTCGGCCGGATCGACCGCTGCCGCTGGTACGGCGATGGGTGCCGCTGGTACGGCGATGGGTGCCGCACCCGGGCACTTCCCACCGCCACTGGTCCCGCTGCTGCCTGTCAGAGCGACCGCCACCGTGAGGGCGGGAATGCGTGCCGCGCCGGGGCTGGTCCCGTAAGGCCGAGGTGAGGGCGGTCCGCTGCCGCTCGTACGGCGACGGGTGCCACGCCGGGCACTTCCCACCGCCGCCGGCCGCGCCCTGGCCCGCCCCGGATCAGCCGCTGACGCCCCGTAGGGCCATGCTCACGGCCGCCTCGGTAATGGCCGAGGGGTCCTCCGCCGCGCCCAGTTCGATCCGCCGGACCGCCGCGTCCACGACCCCCTGAAGGAGCATCGCCGCGAGTCGCGGTTCCGCGTGGCCCATTTCGCCGAGTGCCTCGACGATCATCGCGACCAGCCCGCCGTGCGCGGCGCGGATCTTCTCCCGGGCCCCTGAGTCGAGTTCACTCGCCGAGATGGCGACGACGGCGCGGTGCCGACGGTCGCCCACCAGGGAGAGCTGCTCCCGCACATACGCCTCGACCTTGCCCTCGGGCGTACCGGCACGCTCCATCGCCGTGGAGACCTCCGCCGCCCAGACGGGGAAGTCGACCTCACAGAGCTCCTCGACGACCGCGGCCCGCGACCGGAAGTACTCGTACACGGAGGACCGGGCGAGCCCGGTGCGCTCGGCGAGCGCGGGGAAGGTCAGCGCCTCCGTCCCGCCCTCGGACAGCAGGGAGCGCGCCGCGTCCAGAAGGGCGCCGCGCTGCATCGACCGGTGCTCGGCCACTGAGGCCGCTCGAATCCTTGGCACGTCACCACTTTACGGACGGGACGCGCGCCGCGGGAGTCGTCCCGCCCCGCACACGTCCCGGCAGGGACGATTCCGCAGGGTCAGCGCCGGAAGCTCGCCAGCTTCGCACGCAGCTGGAGGACGGACTTCGTGTGGATCTGGCTGACGCGGCTCTCGGTCACCCCGAGGACGTTGCCGATCTCCGCGAGGGTGAGGCCCTCGTAGTAGTAGAGCGTCACCACAGTCTTCTCGCGCTCCGGCAGCGTGTTGATCGCACGTGCCAGGTACCGCCGCAGTTCGCGGTCCTCGGCGACCTCGACGGGGTTGTCCGCAGCCTGGTCCTCAAGGGTGTCCATCAGGCTGAGCCGGTCGCCGCTCTCGCCGCCGACGTGCAGCAACTCCTCCAGAGCCACCACGTTCGCGAGGGACAACTGACTGAAGATCGCGTGCAGTTCCTCGACCTTGATGCCGAGCTCCGCGGCCACCTCGGCCTCGGACGGAGTGCGCCGCAATTGCGCCTCGAGCGTGGCGTACGCCCGCTCGACGTTGCGCGCCTTCTGCCGCACGGAGCGCGGAATCCAGTCGAGCGCACGGAGTTCGTCGATCATGGCGCCCCGGATCCGGGTGATCGCGTACGTCTCGAACTTGATCTCGCGCTCGATGTCGAACTTCTCGATCGCGTCGATCAGTCCGAAGACCCCCGAGGACACGAAGTCGGCCTGTTCGACATTGGGCGGCAGCCCGACGCTGACGCGGCCCGCGACGTACTTGACCAGCGGCGAGTAGTGCAGGATGAGCTGCTCGCGCAATCGACCGTCGCCCGTCGCCTTGTACGACCTCCACAACTCCTCGAGCGACGAGGGAGCGGGAGGCCGCACGCTGCCACGGGCAGCGGGGGGAACCGCAGCCCGGTCAGACCCGGAGGTGTGCTGGGGCATTCGTCGCCTTGTGCCGTTCTGCCGTGAACTGGGGTTTTGTGCGCCTGGCGCCGGACTGGTGGGGAAGGTCCCAAGTTACCTGTCTGATGCTCAGTTGCCGATCTGCTCGTGGTTGCTCGTCATTGCCGGGCTGGTTGCGGATTGAACCGAACGAGCCGGAATCCTGGTGAGCGTAGCGTGACTGGAGTGTCGCAGTGTGCGAAGGCTATGGGATCGCGCGTGCGCAGATACGTTCCGTTGGGCGACTTGCGGAGTCACAACCGTCGCTGTACGTGACCGGGCGGAAACGCCAACACCCCGTAACACCAAGGGGTTCGGCCGTCATCCGGACGGCGCAACACGCTCCGTCACCGATCATCTCCTTCCGGCAAGACAGGCTGCACCGCCTGGCGTGTCAACTGCCAGCCATCGCTGTGTCGTTCGACGAACCCCAGTGAGCGCAGTTCGTACAACCTCCCGATCGCGTCGTCGACTCCGATGCCCGCCGCTCGGGCGATGTCCCCCGCCCCTGAGGTTCCGCCCGCGGGCAGCGCCGCCAGGACAGCCGCGGCACCCGGCGCGAGAAGGTCGTGCGGCAGCACGGGACCGCGCCGCACCGGTGCGAGCTCTCCCATGTCCCCGACCAGTTCCATGACTTCCGCCGCGTCGGTGACGAGAACCGCTTCCCCGCGCAGCAGTTCGTGCACCCCTGCGGAGCGGGTGCTCGTGACCGGCCCAGGAACCCCCATCGTGTGACGGCCGAGACGCTGCGCCCAACGCGCCGTGCCGAGAGCTCCACTGCGGTAGGCGGCCTCCACGACGACGGTCCCCCGGGTGAGCGCGGCGATCAGGCGGTTACGGAGGATGAATCTGCTCCGCGTCGGATGATCACCGGGCGGCAACTCCGCGATGACGAGCCCCTGTTCCGCGATCCGCTCGATCAACTGGACGTGGCCACGCGGATAGGGCCGGTCGACTCCGCAGGCAAGGACCGCCACGGTGGCACCACTCGCGCCGAGAGTCCCGCGGTGGGCGGCCGCGTCCACGCCGTACGCCCCGCCCGACACGACGACGCTGCCGCGCTCCGCGAGCCCCGCACCGAGGGTCGCCGCCACCCGCGCCCCGTAGTCCGTGCAGGCCCGCGCCCCCACTACCCCTACGGACCGCAGCGCCCATATCCGCAGGGACGGCCGCCCCCGCACCCACAGGGCGACGGGGCGCGCGTCGCCTAGATCGTCGAGCTGGCCCGGCCACTCGGTGTCTCCGGGACACACGATCCGCGCGCCCACGCCCGCCGCCAGTTCCAGGTCACGCTCGGGCAGCACGCCGGCCGCTCTGGCCCGCAGCCCTGCCCAGCGGCCCTCGCTCACCCCGGGCAGCGGCTCCCCGCCCTCGACGATGCGCCGCACGACCTCCGCCGCCCCGACCTCCCGCAGCCACCGCCCCACTGTCTCGTCGCCGGGCTCGACGATTCTGGTGAGGGCGGCCCTGGCGAGCCGGATCCCGTCGGAGACCTCCGCCGCGCTCATGCCGGCCCCCCGATGGCCATGGCCACACCGCGCGAGATCCCGGTGCGCAGCTGAAGGGCGAGCGCCACGTCCTGCGCGCGTGGGCGGTCGTGGCCGCAGAGGTCGGCGACGGTCCAGGCCACCCGGAGCACGCGGTCGACGCCCCGGGCGGTCAGGAAGCCGCGTTCCAGATCGGTCTCGACCTCGTCCATGGCCCCCGGCGCCGCGGGCCACCGGGTGCGCAGCGCGTGCCCGGGCACCTCGCTGTTGGTCCGCCAGGGCGTGTCCGCGAGCCGTGCCGCGGCCCGCTCCCGGGCGGCCCGCACCCGCTCGCGGACGACGACGGTGGTCTCACCCTGTGCGCCGCTCCCGGTCAGCTCCGCACGCGTGACGGGCTCCACGTCCACTTTGAGGTCGACCCGGTCGAGCAGCGGCCCGGAGAGGCGGGCCTGATAACGCCGGACCGCCGCCGGCGGGCACTCGCAGCCGGCGCCCATGAGCGAGTGGTTGCCGCACGGACACGGGTTGGCGGCCAGGGCCATCAGGAAGCGGGCGGGCAGCCGCACCACCCCGGCACTGCGGGCGATGACCACGTGGCCCGACTCCAGCGGCTGGCGCAGCGCGTCGAGTGCCCGGCCGCTGAATTCCGGCGCCTCATCCAGAAAGAGCACCCCTCTGTGAGACAACGACACGGCGCCCGGCCGCGGGACGCCCTGTCCGCCGCCGACGAGCGACTGCATCGTCGCCGAGTGGTGGGGCGCGCAGTAGGGAGCGGCGTCGACCAGCGGCTTGCCCGGCGGCAGCATGCCCGCCACCGAGTGGATGGCCGTCACTTCGAGGGCTTCCTCGCGAGTGAGCGGCGGCATGACCAGCGGCAGCCGCTCGGCGAGCATGGTCTTGCCTGCGCCGGGTGGCCCCTGGAGAAGAACGTGGTGGGCTCCGGCGGCGGCGACCTCGATCGCCGTGCGTGCGGCGCGCTGGCCGACGACATCGGCCAGATCGAGGATGTGCGCGTCGTGCGGCATCCCGGCGAGGCCCACACCGAGGCCCTGGCCCGGGATGCTCAGGCCCGCGAGCATCGGGTCGGGACGTCCGGTCTCGTCGGGCGGCTCGTCCGGGACCGGCTCGTCCGTGAGGACGGCGATGAGCTGGCGCAGGCTGCGTACGCCGAGGACGGAGATGCCCGGAACGAGCGCGGCCTCGCCGGCCGAGCACTCCGGGACCACGACCTGCTCGTAGCCCGCGTCGGCGGCGGCCAGGACGGCCGGGAGCACCCCGCGAACGGGCCGTACGCGGCCGTCGAGACCCAGCTCGCCGATCATCACGACATCGGAGAGGACCCGCGGGTCGATCCGCTCGGCCGCGCCCAGTACGGCGCTCGCGACAGCCAGGTCGAATCCGCTGCCGCTCTTGGGTACGGACGCCGGGCTGAGCCCCACGGTGAGTTTCTTCTGCGGCCACTCCCCGCCAGAGTTGACGACTGCCGCCCTGACCCGGTCCCGACTCTCCGACAGGCTCTTGTCGGGGAGCCCGACCAGCGTGAAGGCGGCGACCCCGGGCTCCAGATCGGCCTGGACCTCGACGACCACCCCCTCGACGCCGACGAGGGCCACGGAACATGTGCGCGCGAACCCCATCAGGCCACGCCCCGCGCATGCTCGACGACGGGAGCGCCGCGCTCCGGCAGCAGGACCCCGATCAGATCGATGCGTACGCCGCCGGGTGGCGCTCCCCCGTGTTCCTGCACCCAGCGCGCCGCGAGGTCGCGCAGCCGCTGTGCCTTGACGGGCGTGACCGCTGCCATCGGATGCTCGAAGGACCCGGCGCGGCCGCCCGCCCTGCGGGTCTTCACCTCGCAGACGACGAGCGCGTCGCCCTCCCGGGCGACGATGTCGATCTCACCGGTCCTGCCCGCACGCCAGTTGCGCTCGATGACCGTCATTCCGGACTCGGCCAGCCGCCGAGCGGCCAGCTCCTCGCCGTACTTTCCCAGTGCGCTGCGTGCCTTGGACGCGTTCATGTCGGCACCACCTCCGACGCCCACGCTGAGGCATGGGCGCCGAAGAAGTGGATCTTGGTGAACTACTTACGGGTTGTGGATAACCCCGCCACCCAATCCAGCGAACTCACCCACCCAGCGGCTCCGGCTCACCCGCCCGGCAGCTCCAGATCGGTCTTGTTCAGCTCCTCGATATTCACGTCCTTGAACGTGAGTACCCGGACCTGCTTCACGAACCGTGCGGGCCTGTACATGTCCCACACCCAGGCATCCGCCATGGATACCTCGAAGAAAACCTCACCCTGGACCGAGTGCACCTGCATCTCGTAGTCGTTGGTGAGGTAGAAGCGCCGTTCGGTCTCGATCACGTATTTGAACAGACCGACGACGTCGCGGTACTCCCGGTAGAGCTTCAGCTCCATCTCGGTCTCGTACTTCTCGAGGTCCTCGGCGCTCATGGCATGTTCCCCTTCAGCCGTGCGTCCCCCTATTGTGCGTCAGCCCCGTGGGCCTCTAGACGATTTCCGTGTCGAGGACTTCAGGGTGGCTCGGGGGACCCTCGTCGAGCAGCCGTTCCAGCAGCCCGGCGAGCCTGGTCGGATACACCGTCTCATGTGCCTCGGTCAGTTCCCGGCACGTCCACCAACGTGCTCCGGCGACACTGCGCCGTTCCAGCTCGGTCAGGCCCTCCCCGGCGATCTCCGACCCGGCCACCGCTGCGGTCGTACGGCCCAGGAAGTACCACTCGTCCTGGTCCCAGCGCCGCCCGTCGAACGGGAAGGAACAGGTGCGCCGCCACAGGACCGGGCCGAGCTCGACGTCCGTGATGCCCGTCTCCTCCGCGAGCTCGCGCAGCGCGGCCTCCTCGCGGGTCTCGTCGCCCTCCAGGCCGCCGCCGGGAGTGAACCACCAGTCGTCGGCGGTGTCCCCCGGCTCGTGCCCGTGCAGCAGCAGAATGCGGTCGTCGGGGTCGAGCAGCACGACCCTTGCGACCTTCCGCAGCTCCCGGCCGGCGCCGGACGGCTCAGCCCGCAAGGGCCCGCTCCGCCGCCGACGCGCGCGACCGGCCGCGCCCCTTGCTTGCGCGCTTGGCGATCGGCCCGTACGCGGCACCGCCGAGCACCAGCACGGCGCCCGCGACCACGGCGGCCAGGACCAGCTTCAGGGGGCCCGGCTGGGAGAGTCCGCCCGGCAGCGCCTCGAAGCCGGTGGGCCGCGCGAGCATGCCGTTCATCGGCCAGGCCACGGCGTCGACCCGGGCGGCAACGGCGCTGCGCGGCACCGTTCCGTGGCTGGAGTCGCCGATGTGGACGCTGGAGTCGAGGGAGCCGCTGCGCTCGTCGCCGAGCAGGAAGAGGCGGCCCTCGGGGACCGTGGTGGTGGGGATGCCTGTGGCCGAGGGGCCCTGCCCCTTGGGGAGATACGGTTCAGCAATCTCCTTGCCGTTGACGGTCAGTTTGCCGGCCTTGCAGCAGGCGATCTTGTCGCCGCCGATGCCGACGACTCGCTTGACCATGGGCATGTCGCCCCACGCCGACTCCGTGAAGACGACGACGTCGCCGCGCTTGACCTCACTGCCGTCGATGCGCTGCGCGAGGACCCGGTCACCAGCGCCGATCGTCGGCGTCATCGACTCGGTGGGCACGGTGTACGGCTGGTACACGATGGCGCCCCACACGAACCCGCCCAGGAACAGCACACAGCCGAGGGCCACGGCCAACCCCGACAGCGTGCTGCCGAGCCGGCCATGGCCCTCGTCCGTACGACGTGTCCTGCTCATCCCAGTTGCTCCCCGCCTCGGAGATTCGCCGCGGAAGATCGGCGATCTGGGACGGCACCCTACCCGGCGGTGTTCGCCTCAGAAACCCGGGTGTTCCCCTGGGTAAGTCGGCGCCGGCGCCACAGTACGAGCGGCGCGGCGCCCGCGAGCCCGAGCGCGCCCGGGGCCGCTCCCAGTGCGGCGCTGATGCCCGGCTGGTCGAAGGTGTCCGGCACCGGCAGCGTCGTCCAGCGGGTGGGCGGCCAGGCGACCACAATCGCGCGGCCCACGACGTTGTCCACGGGGACGAAGCCCTGGTTGCTGTCCTGCTGGTGGTACCGGGAGTCCATGGAGTCCTGGCGGTGGTCACCCATGACCCAAACTTTGCCAATGGGTACGGTGACCTTGAACTTGCCGCCCACATTGTCGTCGCTGCACGGGGTGTTCCCCGGGTAGACGTACGGCTCGTTGAGCGCCAGGCCGTTGACCTTGAGCGGTCCCGTCCCGTTGCACTCGATGGTGTCGCCGCCGACGCCGATGACGCGCTTGATGAGGTCCTTCTCGTTCGTGGACGGCATGAGGCCGATCCAGCCGAGGAGGCGCTGCACCGGATTCGGCTCGGCCGTCGGCTCGTCCTTCAGCCAGCCGTCCGGGTCGTGGAAGACGATGACCTCGCCGCGCTCGGGCTCGGAGCCGAACCACGGCGTCAGCTTGTCGACGAGCACGCGGTCGCCGATCTGCAGGGTGTTCTCCATCGACGCCGACGGAATCGAGAACGCCTGCACCAGGAACGTCTTGATCACCAGCGCCAGGACCAGCGCGATGATGATGAGGAGCGGAAGCTCCTTCCAGAAGGAGCGGGGCTTCTTCGCTCCCCGGCCGCCCGCCCTGCCGGCGTCACCGGAGCCGTCGCCAGGGCCGTCGTCGCCCCGTCCACCGCCGTTCGCGGCGTCACCCTCGAGGTTCACGGCGCCCGTCGCGGCCGCTGCCGCTCCGTCGTCGGATCGCCCGGGCCGCTCGTCGGGCCCCTGCCCTGACCGTGCGCCGACCGCCAAGTCCCCCACATCCACTCCTCACTCCGTGCCGCTGCCTGTCGTCCCATACGCGATGCAGGCCCACCACTCCCATAACGAGCGGGAGTTCCGCAGGGCTCGGGAGAGGGATCATTCCGTTCAGATCCTCGGAGGCCACCCTATGCGACGGTCGCGGACCTGCGGCCGAACTGTTCTGCGCGGCGGCCACCGTTGCAAAGGTGTCCGGCTCCGGAAGCGTGCTCCAGTGACCGACCGGCCAGGCGATCACGCGGGCCCGACCGACGACCGACTCCTCCGAGACGGTGCCGCTGAAGGCCTCGGTGCGGTGGAAGCGGGAGTCGGCCGAGTTGGAGCGGTGGTCACCCATCACGAACAGGCGCCCCTTGGGCACCTTGACTTCGAATTCGAACTTCGACGGCACGTCTCCCGGGTGGATGTACGGCTCGTTCAGAGGCGTCCCGTTGACCGTCATCCGACCTTGCTTGTCACAGCACTTGACGGTGTCACCGCCGACCGCGACGACCCTCTTGATGAGGTCGCGTTCGTCGTCGGAGGGCAACAGGCCGATCCAGGTGAGACCCTCCTTCACCTGCTTGAGGCCGACAGGGGCGTCCTTCTTCGCGCCCTGTTCCTGTTCCAGCCACTTACCGGGGTCCTTGAAGACGACGACGTCGCCTCGGTGCGGCTTCGCGCCGAACCACGGGGTGAGCTTGTCGACCAGGACCCGGTCGCCGATCCTGATCGTCTGCTCCATTGAGCCGGACGGGATCACGAAGGCCTGGACGAGGAACGTCTTCAGGACGAGCGCTATCAGCAGCGCCACGCCTATGAGGAGCGGGATCTCCTTGATCGCGGAGCGCCGTCGGCGTCGCTTCACCTTGCGCGCCAGCCTGCGCCGCTCGGCACGGCCCGGCAGCGGCGGGCTGCCGGCGCGGCGCGTCCCGGTGGGCAGGCGGGTGTCGCCGCCGCCCCTGCGGGAGTGGGAGCGTCCGCGGTTACCCATGGGGACCGCCGGGTGCCGGCACGCGCGCGTAGACGTCGTTACGGGACAGGGAGCCCCAGTGGCCCGTCGGCCAGGCGACCCACTGGGCCCTGCCGATCACGTCGCCCACGGGGATCATGCCGCCGCCGGGCGCGCCCAGGTAGTCGCGTGAGTCCCGGGAGTCGCCCCGGTGGTCTCCGAGCAGGAAGAGGGTGCCGTCGGGCACGACGAGGTCGAAGGCGGCCTTCGAGGGAGTGTTGCCGGGGTACAGGAACGTGCTCTCGTCCACAGGTTCGCCGTTCACGCCGATCCTCCCCTTGCTGTCGCAGCAGACCACATGGTCTCCCCCCACGCCCACGACCCGCTTGATGTAGTCGGCGTCACCGAAGTACCCGGTCCCGTCGAAGACCACGACGTCGCCCCGCTGCGGCTCGGCACCGAAACGGTACGCCAACTTGTTTACGAGAACGCGGTCCCCGACCCTCAATGCGGGCTCCATGGAACCACTGGGGATCTGGAAGGGCTGCATCACGAAGATGCTCAGCAGGAGCAGCGACACGAGGCAGAGCAGCGCCGACAGGGTCAGGCGGCCACCGGGAAGCCAGGACGCGGCCCACGGCACAAACGCGAAACGCGACCGCTCCTCCTCGCCCTCGTGTACGGAGGGGTGGGAGACGCGATCGCGTTCCGTTGTCTGTGCTTCGGTGTCCATCGAGGCCAGATGCTATCCGGCCCGCCTATGACCCCGTGCGCGCGCTCAGTTGTCGCGCTTCTCCTTGATCTTCGCGGCCTTGCCGCGCAGGTCGCGCAGGTAGTAGAGCTTCGCGCGACGCACGTCACCGCGGGTGACGAGCTCGATCTTCTCGACGATCGGGGTGTGCACCGGGAACGTGCGCTCGACGCCGACGGAGAAGGAGACCTTGCGGACCGTGAAGGTCTCGCGGACACCGGCGCCCTGGCGGCGGATGACTACGCCCTTGAACTGCTGCACACGGGAGCGGTTGCCCTCGATGACGCGGACGTGGACGTTGACGGTGTCACCCGGGCGGAAGGCCGGGATGTCGCTGCGCAGCGACGCGCTGTCGACGGAGTCGAGCAGGTGAGACATGATCGTCTGCTTTCTTCACCGATGCCACAGGTCATCGGCGGGAGTGTTCGAAATGAGGATTCGGTAGCTGATCGCGTCGGGCGGGCGTCGTTCCCCCTGTGGCAGGGGCGCACGCTGGACGTACAGCAGCGGCCTATTGTTCCACGGCTTCGGGGTCTCGCCCAAATCGGCCGTCGGGGCCCGGCCGCCACCCCAGGATGGAGAGCATCTCGCGGTCCTTCTTGTCGAAGACCGAGGGGTCGCAACGCTCCACGAGATCGGGCCTGTTGCGGGTGGTGCGCCGCAGCGCCTCGTCCCTGCGCCAGCGCGCGATCTTGCCGTGGTGGCCGCTGAGCAGCACGTCCGGGATGCCCTGTCCGCGCCACTCGGGGGGCTTGGTGTAGACGGGCCCCTCGAGGAGGTTGGCCATGGCGCCCGGCGCGAAGGAGTCGTCCCGGTGGGACTCGGCGTTGCCGAGGACCCCGGGCAGCAGCCGCGCGACGGCCTCGGTGACGACGAGTACGGCGGCCTCTCCGCCGGCCAGCACGTAGTCGCCGATGGAGACCTCGTAGACCGGCATCCGGGTCGCGTACTCGTCGATGACGCGGCGGTCGATGCCCTCGTAGCGCGCGGGCGTGAAGACCAGCCAGGGGCGCTCGGAGAGCTCGACGGCGAGCTCCTGGGTGAAGGGGCGCCCGCTGGGCGTGGGGACGACGAGGGCGGGGCCGTGGGACCCGGTCTCGTAGCCGTCGGCGAGCACGTCGTCGAGGGCGTCGCCCCAGGGGCCGGTCTTCATGACCATGCCGGGGCCGCCGCCGTAGGGGGTGTCGTCGACCGTGTTGTGCCGGTCGTAGGTCCACTCCCTGAGGTCGTGCACCCGTACGTCGAGTTGCCCGCGCGCGCGGGCCTTGCCGACGAGCGAGACGTTCAGCGGATCGAGGTACTCGGGGAAGATCGTGACGACATCGAGCCGCATCAGGCGCCGCCCGCCTCGGAGCCCTTGCCGGCGTCCTCGTCGGAGCCCGCGCCGGAGGCCTCGCCGTCGTCCCGGCTGGAGACGATCTCGGCGCGGTCGTCGATGAGTCCGGGCGGCGGGTCGATGATCGCCCGCTGCTCCTCGAGGTCGATCTCGGTGACGATCTCCTCGACGAAGGGGATCATCACCTCGCTGCCGTCGGGGCGCTCCACGATGAACAGGTCCTGCGAGGGCAGGTGCGAGATCTCGGTGATCCGGCCGACCTCGACACCGTCCGTGGTGACCACGTCCAGGTCCATCAGCTGGTGGTCGTAGAACTCGTCCTCGTCCTCCGGCAGCTCCTCCGGGTCGACCTCGGCGATCAGGAGCGTGTTGCGCAGCGCCTCGGCGGCCGTACGGTCGCGTACGCCCTCGAAACGCAGCAGGAGGCGGCCGCTGTGCACGCGGCCGGTCTCGATCGTCAGCGGCCCCGTGGAGGCGGGGTCGGTGGCGAGCACGGCACCGGGGCCGAGCCGCAGCTCGGGCTCGTCGGTGCGTACCTCGACGGTGACCTCGCCCTTGATGCCGTGGGCGCGGCCGATGCGCGCGACTACCAGCTGCACGTCAACAACTCTCCTGTCATACGGCCACGGGCCGGGGACGGCCCTGAGGCCCTCCCCGGCCCGAGCCGGTGCTTCATTTATCGCCGAACCGTTGATCCGGTTCAGTGAACCTGGTCCACGTCGACGAGGTCGACGCGGACACCGCGGCCGCCGATGGCGCCCACGACGGTACGCAGGGCGCGCGCGGTGCGGCCGTTACGGCCGATCACCTTGCCGAGGTCGTCGGGGTGAACCCGGACCTCGAGAACGCGCCCACGGCGCAGGTTGCGCGAGGCGACCTGCACATCGTCGGGGTTGTCGACGATGCCCTTCACGAGGTGCTCAAGAGCCTCCTCGAGCATGCTCAGGCCTCGGTGGACTCGGTGGACTCGGCCGCCGGGGCCTCGTCCGCCTTCTTGTCAGCCTTCTTGGCCTTCGGGGTGATGGCCTCACCCTTGGCGTCGTCGCCCTCGAGACCCTTGGTGAAGGCCTCGAACGCGGCGCGCTTGTCCTTGGGCTCCGCGACGAGCAGCGGCGCGGGGGCCGGCAGGCCCTTGTGCTTCTGCCAGTCACCGGTGAGCTTCAGGATGGCCATGACCGGCTCGGTCGGCTGGGCGCCGACGGACAGCCAGTACTGGGCACGCTCCGAGTTGACCTCGATGCGCGAGGGGTTCTGCACCGGGTGGTACAGGCCGATCTCCTCGATGGCCCGGCCGTCACGGCGGGTACGGGAGTCGGCGACGACGATGCGGTAGTGAGGCGAACGGATCTTGCCCAGACGCTTCAGCTTGATCTTGACTGCCACTGGAGTGGTGTCTCCTGGTCTTGACGTGGTTGGGCACAACGGGATGCCACGTGGGGTTGCGGTACTCGGAGTGCCCGATGGACGCGTCAGCCGGAGGCGAGAGGGTTCCTATGCGGCTGTCGAGTACAGCTAGCCATTGTGCCATACGCCGGCGCGGCGGCCGAACCCTCCCCCGGGCTCCGAAAGAGCAGGGTGAGGCCCCCGTCGCGCGCCCCGCAGCAGGTCGCGCGCCCTCACCGAAGATTCAGCCGGAGATCACCCGACGCCCGCGCCGACAACCTCCGGGATGCGGAACGGCTTGCCGCAGCCGCCGCAGACGATCGGGGCCTGGGCGAGGACCGAGGGCACCACGCGCACATTGCGCCCGCAGTCGCAGACCGCCTTGACGCGGACGCCGCCTCCGGAGGAGCCGTGCCGCGCGGCAGGGCCGCGGAAGCTGCGCTTGGTGTCCGCGGCCGTGGCCACGGTGTGCGCCTTGAGGGCGATCTTGAGCCGCTCGATCGTCGGCCGGTAACGCTGCTTCGCCTCGGGGTTGAGTGTCACCAGTGAGAAGCCGCTGCTGGGGTGCGGCTCCTCGGGGTGGTCGAGACCCAGCTCTTCGGCGATGGCGAGGAATCTGCGGTTGTGGTACCGGCCGGCGCGGGAGGTGTCGCGTACTCCGCGGGCGGCGGCGATGCCATGGACTGCCTCATGGAGGAGTCGCTCGAAGGAGAGCTCGTGTCCGCAGGCGGACGACGACTCCCCGATCAGGGATTCGGGCGCGGCTAGATCTGGCAGCTCAGGGTGGTGCCGCTGAATATCGGCCCACGCCTGTGCCAGCTCTGCGGCGAGAACAGGTGGTGTCGTGCTCACGTCGTGACAACGAGCCGGGATGCCTCTGTGTTCCTATTCCGGGGCATCTCAAATAATTTGCACGTACCAGTCAGTTGCCGCTCATGCGTCCGGACGAGGGCGGGTGCGCTGATCTGCGGAGAAGCCTCACAGCTCACACCAAGGTGGTGCGTAGGCGTACGTACGCCCTCAGTACGCGCGTGCCACGACGGCGACGTTACCCGCAGCGTCATCCGCGTCCGGCACCGCCCCGTCCTCGGTGACCAGACACCGTACGGAGACGGAGTGCTCGGCCAGTGCGGCCTCGCCCGCCTCGCCGAGCGTGGCCCACGGGATGCGGGCCCAGCCGCCGGAAGTGGCGGCCTCGACGGCCTCGTCGACCGTCGTCACATCCGTCGTACGGGACTCGCGGCGCTCGCGGGCCTGCTTCAGGAGCAGCGCCTGGTCCTCCTCCAGGACGGTGGGCAGCAGCGCGGGGAGCGCCTCGACGGCGACCGGCTCCTTGCCGCCCGGACCTTGCTTGTTCAGGATTCGCCTGGCCAGCATCGCCGTGCCGTTCTCCAGATCGCGCGGGCCGATCTCGACGCGTACGGGCACTCCCTTGAGTTCCCAGTCGACGGCTCGGCGGCCGAACGGGGTGTCCGTGCGGTCGTCGACATGGACGCGGATGCCGGCCGCCCTGAGGGCGTCGCCGATCTCGTGGACCTTGGCCAGAACCGCATCGTCCCCCTTGATGGCGAGCACCACGACCTGGATGGGGGCGAGCCGGGGCGGGATCCGCAGGCCGTTGTCGTCGCCGTGCATCATCACGAGGGCGCCGATCATGCGGGTGGTCGAGCCCCAGGAGGTCTGCCAGACCAGCTCCTGCTTGCCTTCCTTGGACAGGTACTGGATGTGGAAGGCCTTGGCGAAGTTCTGGCCGAGTTCGTGGCTGGTGCCCAGCTGGAGGGCCTTGCCGTCGCCCATCATGCCTTCGAGCGTGAGGGTGTTGATGGCGCCGGCGAAGCGCTCGCGGGCGGTCTTGCGGCCGAGGACGACGTCCATCGCGAGGACGTCCCGCATGAAGTCCGCGTAGACGTGCCGGTGGATGCGGGCAGCGAAGTCGCGGGCCTCCTCGTACGTGGCGTGCGCGGTGTGGCCCTCCTGCCAGAGGAACTCCGTGGTCCGCAGGAAGAGGCGGGGCCGCAGCTCCCAGCGCACCACGTTCGCCCACTGGTTGATGAGGAGGGGCAGGTCGCGGTAGCTCTGCACCCACTTCGCGAAATACTCGTTGACGATCATCTCGGAGGTGGGGCGGACGACCGCGGGCTCCTCCAGCTCCTTGCCGCCGCCGTGCGTGACCACGGCGAGTTCCGGCGCGAACCCCTCGACGTGCTCGGCCTCCTTGTGGAGGTAGGACTGCGGGATCAGGAGCGGGAAGTACGCGTTCTGGGTGCCCGTCTCCTTGATCCGGGCGTCCATGTCCTGCTGCATCCGCTCCCACAGGCCGTAGCCATACGGTCGGATGACCATGGTGCCGCGCACCGGACCGTTGTCGGCCAGTTCGGCCTTGTTGACGATGTCCTGGTACCAGCGCGGGAAGTCCTCGGCCTGAGGCGTGAGAACGGGTGTCTTGGCCATGGCGCGCATGCTACGGCGCGATGACGCCCGGCTTGCAACGCAATTACCCCCGTACGGCCGTGCGTCGCAGGTCCGCGCGCGCCGACCGCACGCCCTTGGGAACACCCCCTAGACGTGGCGACGGATGCGGAGTTCTCTGGCATACGGGGGAACTGCGAGCGCACATGTACGGGGCGGGATGAACCGCAGGAACACGCCACAGCAGCAACTCTCGGCGGATTGGGGCGCTTTCGATGACACCTACGCTCGTGCAGCGGCACCTCCCCCACGCGGGGCGCGTGCCCCGCGTGGACCTGTGCGCACGCGCGCGTGACTGGGCGGAGATACAGGAACGGATGCTGGTCCCGCTCTACGAAGCGGTCTACGAACGACTGGAGGTCGGCAGCGCGGCCGGCACCCGGCTTCTCGGCCTCGGCTGCGGCTCGGGACTCGCCCTTTTGATGGCGGCGTCGCGGGGCGCGGCGGTCACGGGCGTCGAGGCGGCCGAGCCCGAGCGGCTCGCACTGGCCAGAGAGCGTCTCGAGTGCGAGACGCGGGGCACGCGCGCGCGTGGCGACACGCGACTGGCGGAAGGGGGCCCCGCGGACGCGGCACAGCCGGACGACCCGCCGTACAACCTGATCACCGCGTTCCAGCCGATCGGCTGCGTGGCGGGCGACGCCGACGGGCTGGGCGCGCTCCTGGAGTCGGCGTCGCCGTTCGCGGAGCGGGGCACTCCCGTGGTGCTGGCCGGATGGGGTCCACCGGAGCGGTGCGCGACGTCGTCGGTCCTGCGGGTCGCGACGAAGCTCGCCGATCCGCTGGCCGGCACGGGCAGTTGGCGGCCCGCGCTCCGCGACGACCTGGAGGAGGTCACGCACCGGGCCGGCCTCAGGCCGGACGGCTCGGGCCGGGTCGCCTGTCCGTTCGGCTACGCGGACGTGGACAGCGCCGTGCGCGGACTGCTGTCGACGGGACTCTTCGACGCGGCGATCGGCGCGACGGACCGGTCCCAGGTCGAGAAGGAGGTGGCGGAGGCGCTGCATCCGCATCAGCGGCGGGACGGGACGGTGTGGATGCCGAACGTGTTCCGCTACGTGATCGCGCGCACCCCGTGACGGCCGTCACCGGTCCGTCGCCGCCCCGGGGCCATCCATGTCCTGAGCGTCCTGACTCTCCCGCGCCTCATCGCCCTTGGTGAGGCGAACGACGCCGGCGACGCGGTAGGCCTCCGCCTCGTCGAGGGTCTCGTTCACGAGGAGCGCCGCGGCCAGGGCGTCCAACTGGCCGCGGTGGTCACGGAGTTTGGTGCAGGCCTCCTCGTAGCACTCGTCGACGATGCGGCGCATCTCGTGGTCGATGGTGTCGAGGGTGTGCGGCGCGGCGGAGAGCCCGTACGCCTGCTGGACGTCGCTCGGCAGGGCAGAGAGGCGGCCGATGCGGTCGCTCATGCCCCAGCGGGCGACCATGCCGCGCGCGATGTTGGTGACCTGTTCGAGGTCGTTCTCGGCGCCGGTGGTGACCACTCCGTATACGACGTGTTCGGCCGCCATGCCGCCGAGTGCGCCGATGATGCGGCCGCGCAGGTACTCCTCCGTGTAGGCGTACCGGTCGGCGTCGGGCGTGGAGAGGGTGACGCCGAGTGCGCGGCCGCGCGGCACGATGGTGATCTTGCGGACGGGGTCGGCGCCGGGCTGGAGCATGCCGAGCAGGGCGTGGCCGCTCTCGTGGTAGGCGGTGCGGCGGCGTTCCTCCTCCGGCATGACGAGGGGC
Organism: Streptomyces sp. NPDC045026; assembly: GCF_056432625.1. NCBI lineage: Bacteria > Bacillati > Actinomycetota > Actinomycetes > Kitasatosporales > Streptomycetaceae > Streptomyces > Streptomyces sp. NPDC045026. The sequence continues at coordinate 648,579 of NZ_JBWKIS010000003.1, read as the reverse complement.
CGTTCGGCGCCCAGTTGGACCTTTTCCAGGGCCTGGGAGAGGTCGGTCTGGGTGACGGTCTTCTGCCGGCGTTTGACGGCGAGGAGGGCGGCCTCGTTGGTGAGGTTGGCCAGGTCGGCGCCGGTCATGCCCGGGGTCGTGCGGGCGACCTGAAGCAGGTCCACGTCGGAGGCGAGCGGGATCTGCCGGGTGTGGATCTTGAGGATGGCTTCGCGGCCGCCGCGGTCGGGCGGGCTGACGGTCACGATGCGGTCGAAACGGCCGGGGCGGGTGAGGGCCGGATCCAGGACGTCGGCCCGGTTGGTGGCAGCGATGACGATGACGCCCTCGGATCCCGAGAAGCCGTCCATCTCGGTGAGGATCTGGTTGAGCGTCTGCTCGCGCTCGTCGTGGCCGCCCATGGCCGAGCCGCCGCCACGGGCCCGGCCGATGGTGTCGATCTCGTCGATGAAGATGATCGAGGGCGCCACCTTGCGGGCCTCGGCGAAGAGTTCCCGTACGCGCGAGGCGCCGACCCCGACGATCATCTCGATGAACTCGGAGGCGGACGCGGAGAAGAACGGGACCCCGGCCTCGCCCGCGACGGCCCTGGCCAGGAGGGTCTTGCCGGTTCCCGGCGGGCCCGACAGGAGAACGCCGCGGGGCATCTTCGCGCCCATCTCGCGGTAGTCGTCGGGGTTCTTGAGGAAGTCGACGACGTCGTTGAGCTCTCCCTCGACCTCGTCGATGCCGGCGACGTCGGCGAACGTGGTGCGTTTGGTGCCGGGCTGCAGTTCGACCGGCTTGGGCGGCTGTTTGCGCCCGAGCATGCCGCCGCCCATCCCGCCGCCCATGCCCTGCCGCATCCGCCGCGCGATGAAGATCCACAGCACGACGAGCAGGAACATCGGGGCGAGCGAGATGAGGAGGTTGGAGAGGAAGCTGCGCTCCTGGACGACCGGTGAGGCCGTCACGGTGACGTTGTGCTTCTCCAGGTTCGCCCAGAGGGCGTCGTCCGCGAAGGACGGCCGCTGCGTCTTGAACTTGGTGTAGTCCTTGCCCGCGCCCTCACTGCCGTCGGGGGTCGGCCGCTCCTTCTTGAGCTGACCCTGGATCGCGTCGCCCTTGGAGTAGATCTTGGTGACGTTGTTGTCGGCGACCTGCTTGCTGAACTCGGTGTACGAGATCGTCGGCTCGCCGCCCTGGTTGAAGAACGACAGCACGAGGTTGGCGATGAGGTAGACGACCAGGGCGGTGAGGACGAGGCCGCCCCAGCCGCCCGGCATCTTCTTCCTGGGCGGCTTCGCGGGCTGCGGAGGCGGCGCCCCCTCGGAGCGCCACGGCTGGTCGGTCCGGTCGCGCGGGGGTACGGGGTTGGCCACGCCTGCTCTCCTCCTGCCGGCACACCTGCGCCGCTTCCTGGTGACGCGCCTGATTCCTGGCGACACCTGCTTCTGGCGACACAACCGCGATACGCCTTGCCGTCACGCCTCCCGCCCATGACCGCACACATCCGGAAGCCTTGCCAGTATCCAGAATCCTGGTTACTGTCCGGGCCGTGAACGGTTTCGACGAGCGCTTCCTTACGCGCAACGGCCTCGCGGCCCGCCAGCTCGCGGTCCTGCTGCTCAACCACGAGCCCGACACGCGACTGCCCCGGGTCCGCGACTTCGCCGAGGAGCTGGGGTGCGGGAACGGCACGGTTCAGGCCGCCCTGCGACTCCTGGAGGAGTCGGGCGCCATCGAGACCGCCGCGCGCGGTCACCTCGGCACCTTCCTGGTCCGCTCCGAGCGCTCCGTACTGTGGCGCCTCTCCGGGCTCGGCACCCTGCTCGCCGCGATGCCCCTCCCCCACTCCCGCCGCTACGAGGGCCTGGCCACCGGCCTGCGTACCGCCTTCGAGGAGGCGGGCACCCCCTTCGCGATCACGTTCATGCGCGGGGCGGGCGCCCGGACCACGGCCCTGCTCGAAGGCAAGGTCGACCTCGTGGTGCTCTCGCGCTTCGCCGCCGACCGGCTGATCGAGGAGCACCCCGGTCAGCTCTCACTCGTCGCCGACCTGGGCCCGGCCACGTACGTAGGAGCGCATGGGCTACTGCTGCGCGAGGGCGCCTCGCTCGACGCGCCCGGCCTGCGGGTCGCCGTGGACCCCACCTCCGAGGACCAGCGGATGCTCGCCGAGCGCGCGTTCGCCGGGCGCAGCGACATCGAGTGGGTCGAGTCCTCGTACATGCAGCTGCGGGAACTGTTCGCGCAGAAAATGGCCGACGCCACCGTCTGGAACCTGGACGAGGTGCAGGGCCGGACAGGGATGGGCGGGGAGGTGCTGCCGCTGGGCGACGAGGTCACCCGCGATCTGTCCCTGCGCAACTCCAGCGCGGCGATCATCGGCAGGACCGAGGGCGCGAAGGCGCTCACCGCCGTACGGGACGCGGTCGACCTGTCGACGGTGACGGCACTGCAGGCCGAGGTGCTGCGGGGCGAGCGCGTGCCGTCGTACTGAACCGGCCGGGGTAGGGCTCGGCGGATTCGTCCGGCCCCTTCCCACCTCGATATCCAGAATCCTGATTATTGTCGAATTGATCAGTGGTACCCGGCGAGCCTGTCCTCCGGGTCGCCGCGCCTGACCGGCCTGTACGACGCGCAGGGAAGGGCCCTGTGATGGACAGGACCGTCATCGTCGTCGTCGACGGATTCGGTGTCGGTGCCATGCCGGACGCGGGGGCCCTGCGCCCCGGCGACCTGGCGGCGGACACCTGCGGGCATGTGCTCGACCGGTGCCGCGAGACGTTCGGCCGGCCGCTGCGGCTGCCCGCGCTCGGTGCCCTCGGGCTCGGCCTGGTGCACCCGCATCAGGACCTCGCGCGGCACACCCATCTGCCGGTCGCGGCGGGCCGGGCTCGGCTACCCCGGCGCGGACACGTACGCGGGTCACCGGACGATGATGGGCTCCGACTTCAGCCGGGTGACGGTGGCGCGGCTCGGCGACCACCTCGACGAGGTGACGGCGGCCCTGGAGGCCGCGGGCCACCGGGTCGAACTCCTCGACGGCAGACCCCTGTTGGCGGTCGACGGGGTCGTACTCGTGCACGACAACCTGGAGGCCGACCCCGGTATCAACTGGAACGCCTCCGGCCGCCTCGACGATCTGGGGTTCGACGGGATCCTCTCCGTCGCCCGCACGGTGCGCGCGGTGGCTCCCGTCGCGCGGGTGATCGCGGTGGGCGGCCACGCGAGCGGCCCGCTCACCGAGTTCGTACGCGAAGGGGACAGCGGCACCGTCGGGCTCGACACCCCGGCGAGCGGCTTCTACCGCAACGGCGGTCTCCAGGTGCGGCATCTCGGCGCGGGCCTCGACCACGCGCGGCAACTGCCGGACCTCGCGGCGCGGGCCGGGATCCCTGTCACGCTCGTCGGCAAGGCCGCGGACATCCTGGACTGCGACGACACGGTCCGGCGCCCGGCGGTGGCGACCGCGGACGTGCTCGCGCTCACGCTCGAAGCCGTCCGGGCCGAGGGGGACGCGCTGGTCGTGGCCAACGTGCAGGAGAGCGATCTGGCCGGGCACCAGCAGGACGTGGAGCGGTACGGGCACGTCCTGGAGCAGGCCGACGCGGGGCTCGCGGCGCTCGTCTCGCTGCTCGGCAGTGACGGCGACCGGCTGATCGTGACCGGTGACCACGGCAACGACCCGACGATCGGTCACGCCTTCCACACCCGGGAGTTCGTGCCGGTCCTGGTCCACCGCCCTGGTGCGGCCGGCGTCGAACTGCTGCCGGACGCGGGCAGCCTGGCCGACGTGGGCGCGACGGCCGCCGCCGCGCTCGGCCTCGATCCGGCGGGGCTCGCGAACGGCACGGAGATCAGTCAGGCGGTGGCGCGGGCCGCGCGACCCGCCCATGCGTCGCGACCCGCCCATGCGTAAGGGGCGCCCGCAACGGCGGGCGCCCCTTACGCATGTCCACGAAGTGGCCGGTCAGCCCATGAACTTCTTGAACTCGTCGGGCAGTTCGAAGTTCTTGTCCTGGTCGCCGGCGGGCAGGCCGAACGCGTTGCCGCTCTGGCCGGCGGCCTCGCGACGCTCGGCCTCCTCCTGCTCCTGCTGCTTGCGCTTCATCGGGTTGCCGGAGCGCTGCTTGCCCTTGGCCTGCTTCTGCTTCTTCTTCTGCCGGCCGGCGCCACCGCCCATGCCCGGCATCCCGGGCATCCCCGGCATGCCACCGCCCTGCGCCATGCGGGACATCATCTTGCGGGCCTCGAAGAACCGCTCGACGAGGTTCTTCACCGCGCTGACCTCGACGCCCGAACCGCGGGCGATACGGGCGCGGCGCGAGCCGTTGATGATCGTGGCGTCCGCGCGCTCGGCCGGGGTCATCGACTTGATGATGGCGGCCGTGCGGTCGACGTCGCGCTCGTCGAGGTTGTTGATCTGGTCCTTCATCTGCGCCATGCCGGGCAGCATCCCGAGCAGCTTGGAGATGGACCCCATCTTCCTGACCTGCTCCATCTGGGCCAGGAAATCGTCGAGCGTGAAGTCCTGGCCCTTCTTGGAGGCCAGCTTGGAGGCCATCTTCTCGGCCTCCTGCTGCGAGAAGGTCTGCTCGGCCTTCTCGATCAGCGTGAGCATGTCGCCCATGCCGAGGATGCGGGACGCCATACGGTCCGGGTGGAACGCGTCGAAGTCGTCCAGCTTCTCGCCGTTCGAGGCGAACATGACCTGGCGGCCGGTGACGTGCGCGATCGACAGGGCGGCACCACCGCGGGCGTCACCGTCGAGCTTGGAGAGCACCACGCCGTCGAAGCCGACGCCGTCGCGGAAGGCCTCGGCGGTGTTGACCGCGTCCTGACCGATCATGGCGTCGACGACGAAGAGGACCTCGTCGGGCGAGACGGCGTCGCGGATGTCCGCGGCCTGCTGCATCAGCTCCTGGTCGATACCCAGGCGACCGGCGGTGTCGACGATGACGACGTCATACTGCTTCTGCCGGGCGAACTCGACCGAGTCCTTGGCGACCTGGACCGGGTCGCCCACGCCGTTGCCCGGCTCGGGGGCGTAGATGCCGACGCCGGCGCGCTCGGCGACGACGGACAGCTGGTTCACCGCGTTCGGGCGCTGGAGGTCACAGGCGACGAGCAGCGGCGCGTGGCCCTGCCCCTTCAGCCAGTGGCCGAGCTTTCCGGCGAGGGTCGTCTTACCGGCACCCTGGAGACCCGCGAGCATGATCACGGTCGGCGGGTTCTTGGCGAACCGCAGGCGCCGGGTCTCGCCGCCGAGGATGCCGATGAGCTCCTCGTTGACGATCTTGATGACCTGCTGGGCGGGGTTCAGCGCCTGGGAGACCTCCGCGCCGGCCGCACGCTCCTTGACCTGCTTGATGAAGGCGCGGACGACGGGCAGGGCCACGTCCGCTTCGAGCAGGGCGATACGGATCTCGCGCGCCGTGGCGTCGATGTCCGCCTCGCTGAGGCGCCCCTTGCCGCGGAGGTTCTTGAATGTCGCTGCGAGGCGGTCGGAAAGAGTGTCGAACACGGCGGTCGCGAATCCTCGGGTTGAAGGGCGGGCGGACAGGTCGTCCTCCAGGGTATCCGGAGGTGTCCAGTGGGGTCTCCACCCCATTCGTACGAAGCCGTCCCGAGGCCGTAGGAAGTGCTCCCGGGGAGACCGGCGCCACGAAAGAGCCGGTCTCCCCGTCGGCCCCGCTACCCCCGCAGCGCCCCTTCCAGCGCGCCCGCCACCGCGGCCGCGTCCGCCGCGGGGAGCGGAGTCCCCTCGGCCCCCGTGACATAGAACGCGTCGACCGCGTTCGCCCCGAGGGTCGACACATGTGCGGACCGGACCCGTACGTCCGCCGTCTCCAGCGCCCGGCCGATGCGGTGCAGCAGGCCCGGTGCGTCCTGCGCCCGCACCTCGATCACCGTCGCGTGCCGCGAGGCGGCGGGGGCGACCGTCACCCGGGGCGGCGGCGCGACGGTGCCGCGCCGCCGCGGATAGGCGGCGTCCCGCTCGGCGAGCCGGGCGGCGATGTCCAGGGAGCCGTCCAGGGCCCGTACGAGATCCGCGCGCAGCCGTGCGGCCTGGGGCAGGGACCCGTATTCGGCGGCGACCCGCCAGTCGAGGAGCAGGACCGAGCCCGGCACCTGGGCGGGCAGGTCGAGGGCGCGAAGTTCCGCCGCGCGGACCGTGAGCCGGTGCATGGCGAGCACCCCGGCGACGGCGGGCAGGACGCCGGGCTGGTCGGGGACGGCGATGAGCAGTTCGACGCCGAGGGGCTCCGGATCGGCGGGCGCGGCCTCGGTGCCCTCCGCGTCCCGGTCGGCGGGGGCCTCCGTCTGCGCGCGCAGCGACAGCACCGGGCCGCCCGTGCGGAACGCCTCCACGGCCAGCCGCTCCTGCTCGGCCGTCGGCTCGGCCGCGGCGGGTCCTTCGCCGCCGTCGGGGTCCTCCCCCGCGAGGACGGCAGCGACCCGCTTGACCAGGTCGGTGACGAGCGACCCGCGCCACGTGGACCAGGCCGCGGGCCCGGTGGCGAGCGCGTCCGCCTCCGTCAGGGCATGCAGCAGTTCGAGCGTCCCCACGGACCCGACCGCGTCCGCGACGGCCCGCACCGTCGCCGGGTCGTCCAGGTCACGCCGCGTCGCCGTCTCGACGAGCAGCAGATGGTGGCGTACGAGCGTGGCGACGACGGCCACGTCCGCGCGGTCGAAGCCGATGCGCGCGGCCACGTCCTTGGCGATGATCTCGCCGGCCACGGAGTGGTCGCCGGGCCAGCCCTTGCCGATGTCGTGCAGCAGGGCGGCGACGAGCAGCAGGTCGGGGCGGCCGACGCGGCGCGTGAGTTCGGCGGCGCGCACCGCGGTCTCGACGAGGTGCCGGTCGACCGTCCAGGTGTGCACGGCGTTGCGCTGGGGCCTGCACCGCACCCGCTCCCAGTCGGGCAGCAACCGCGTGATCAGGCCCTCGGCCTCCAGTGCTTCCCAGACCTCGACGGTCGGCCGGCCCGCGCCGAGCAGCGTCACGAGCTGTTCGCGGGCCTCGGCGGGCCACGGGGTCGGCAGGGGGCGCGCGGCGGCGGCCATCCTGCGGACGGCGTGCAGGGACAGCGGCAGTCCGGCCTGGGCTGCGGCCGCGGCGGCGCGCAGCGGCAGCACCGGGTCGCGCTCGGGCCTGGCGGCACGGGCGAGGACCGCCTCGCCCTCCTGCTCGACGACGCCCTCGGCGAGCGGCGACCGCTCGGTGGCGGGCTTGCTCCCGCCGCCCAGCATGGCGCGCAGCCGCGGCCGCACGGCCCGCGACCTGAGCACGCGCCCGACCTCGCGCCAGGTCACGTCACTGGCGTACGACACGGTGCGCGCGGCCTCGTAGACCTGGCGGAGCAGGGTGTCGGCGTCGAGCAGGCCGAGTCCGGCGGCGACCTGGTCCTGTTCCTGGAGGGCGAGGCGGTCGGTGGCGCGGCCGGTGGCCAGGTGCAGGGCGTCCCGTACGTCGAGGAGTCTGCGCCGCGCGTCGGCGAGGCCTTCCCTGGGGGCGTCGGCGAGCCATGACGCGGCGACGGCGCGCAGCGCGGTGGCGTCCCTGAGGCCGCCCCTGGCCTCCTTGAGATCGGGTTCGAGCAGGTACTGCAGCTCGCCCTGGCGCTCGGCCCGTTCGTCGCACAGGTCGCGCAGTTCGGGCAGGCGCTTGGGCGCCTGGTTGCGCCAGTCGGCGAGTACGGCGGTGCGCAGGCCCGCCGTCAGACCGAGGTCGCCGGCGATGTGCCGGGCGTCGAGCAGGCCGAGCTGCACCTTGAGGTCCTCGCCCGCCGTCTTACGGGCCTCCACGGGCGTACGGACGGAGTGGTCGAGGGCGAGCCCCAGGTCCCACACGGGGTACCAGACGCGGTCCGCGAGGGAGGCGATGGCACCCGGCCCTGCGCTGCCGTCGTGCAGGAGCAGCAGGTCGAGGTCGCTGCGCGGGGACAGCTCGCCGCGTCCGTAGCCGCCGACGGCGACGAGGGACACCCCTGTCAGCTCGCGCGCCCCGGCGGTGAACAGTTCGGCGAGCCAGCCGTCGGTCAGCTCGGCGAGCGCCGAACGGCGCGGCGGCCCGGACTGCGCCTCCCCCTGAAGGAGGCGCAGCCGGGCCGCCGCGTAGCCGCTGGGTGCTGAATCGTCGTCGTCCGATTTTCCGGTCTGCACATGCACACTCGTCACCCAGCGACTCCTCTGTTCTCTTTACAGCGCGTCCGGCCCGCGCTCACCGGTGCGGACCCTGACGGCGGTCTCCACCGGGACGGCCCAGACCTTGCCGTCCCCGATCTTGCCGGTCCTGGCGGCCTTGACCACGACATCGATGAGCTGTTCGGCGTCGTCGTCCTCGACGAGGACCTCTATGCGGATCTTCGGTACGAGGTCGACGGTGTACTCGGCGCCGCGGTAGACCTCGGTGTGGCCGCGCTGGCGGCCGTAGCCGCTGGCCTCGGTGACGGTCAGGCCCTGGACGCCGAAGGCCTGGAGGGCTTCCTTGATCTCGTCGAGCCGGTGCGGCTTGACGACCGCCGTGATGAGCTTCATGCGTCCACCTTCTTGGTCTGCGCTGCCGACTCGGCGACGAGTCCGGGGCCCGCCGCGGCCGAGCGGGGGGCCGTGCCGCCACCCGCGCCGCTGAAGTCGTACGCCGTCTCGGCGTGTTCGACCTGGTCGATGCCGGAGACCTCGTCGTCCTCGCTGACCCGCATGCCGATCGTCTTGTCGATCAGGAAGGCGAGGATCGCGGAGGCGACGAGCGAGTACGCGAGGACCGCGCCGACACCCGCGAGCTGCTTCCACAGCTGGGTCAGGCCGCCGCCGTAGAAGAGGCCCTGTGCGTCGGACTGGCCGCCGCCGGTGGCGAAGAAGCCGATGAGGAGCGAGCCGATGACACCGCCGACGAGGTGGACGCCGACGACGTCGAGCGAGTCGTCGTAGCCGAACTTGTACTTGAGGCCGACGGCCATGGCGCACAGGACACCCGCGACAGCGCCGATGGCGATCGCGCCGAGCGGCGAGCAGGAGCCGCCGGACGGGGTGATCGCGACGAGACCGGCGACCGCGCCGGAGGCGGCGCCCAGGGTGGTGAACGCGCCGTGCCGGATCTTCTCGTAGATCAGCCAGGCGAGCATGGCGGCGGCGGTGGCGACCTGGGTGTTGACGAACATCAGCGCGCCGACGCCGTCGTCGTTGCCGAGCCACGAGCCCGCGTTGAAGCCGAACCAGCCGAACCACAGCAGACCGGCGCCGAGCATCACGAGCGGCAGCGAGTGGGGCCGCATCGGGTCCTTCTTGAAGCCGACGCGCTTGCCGATCACGAGGATCACACCGAGAGCGGCCGCACCCGCGTTGATGTGGACCGCGGTGCCGCCGGCGAAGTCGATGACCCCGAGGTCGAACGCCCAGCCACCGGTGCCCCAGACCCAGTGCGCGACGGGGAAGTACACGAGCGTCGCCCACAGGGTGATGAACAGCGCCCAGGCGCTGAACTTCACGCGGTCGGCGAGCGCGCCACTTATCAGGGCGGGCGTGATGATCGCGAACATCAGCTGGAACACGGCGAAGACGTAGACCGGGATGGTGTAGCCGTCCCACAGCTGCGTCAGGCCGATGCCGCTGAGCCCGACGTAGTCCGAGGACCAGCCGATCAGGCTGCCGTGGTCAGTGCCGAAGGCGGCGGAGAAGCCGTAGAGGACCCACAGGATCGTGACGATCCCGAGGCTGATGAAGCTCATCATCAGCATGTTCAGGGTGGACTTGACGCGGACCATGCCTCCGTAGAAGAAGGCGAGTCCCGGCGTCATGATCATCACCAGGGCGGAACAGATCAGCATGAACCCTGTGTTGGCGGCAGACAGCGTGGGCGTGTCTGCGGCAAGCGTGATGCCTGGGGGCATCGGCGTCTCCTCGTCGTTGGTACGGCCCCGTGCGGGCGAAGCCTGTGCGGTCAAGAGGGGTGGGCCGGTTATGCGCCATGAGAATGGTGCAGCGCCGTTTCCGTGGACGCCCCTCGATGTTTCGCCGCAGTGACGAAGAGGTCGTGCGTGTTACGCGTCAATGAACTGCCTGATACCGGGTGAGGCGGTCGTTATCGTGACGCAACCAACAAAGACCGGCCGCGGCGGCCATCCGGTTGACCTGGCAATGGGGGAGCCGAGTCGGGCAGTCCGGGAGGGCCGGCCGCGGCCGGGGACAAGGGTTCAGACCGCTTCGGCGGTCTCCGGCAGGTGGATGGCGAGCTGGTCGGTGAGGTGCGTGACCTCGGCGACGTCCCCGAACTCACGGACCGCGGTGTCCACGGTCTTGCGGATACGGGTGTTGACCCGCTCGGAGCGCACCTTCTTGGCGATGATCATGGCCTGCTCGGCGAGCACCGTGGACTGCTCGGGCTCGCGCTGGAGCAGGTGAACGGTGGCCATCCCGATCAGGTTCAGCGCGTACGACCGCTGGTGCTCGGAGTCCTTCTCGAAGAGCTCGACGGCGCGCTGCATCAGGGGCTCGGACATCGAGGCGTACGTGGGGCTGCGGCCGGCCACATAGGCGAGGTCGCGGTAGGAGTGGGAGTTCTCCCCGTGCAGCTCGGCCTCGGAGAAGAAGCGGATCCAGTCGGGGTCCGGGTCGTCCCAGTCGTCGGCGTCGTGGAAGTTCTCCTCGGCCATCCGGACGGCCCGCTTACACTTGCCGGGCTGCCCGATGTTCGCGTACGCGCGGGCCTCCATCGCATACAGCATGGCCTGCGTGCGCGGGCTGGCGCAGTCGCGGCTGCCGTACTGCGCGAGGTGGATGAGCTCCAGCGCGTCGTCGGGCCGGCCGAGGTGGATCATCTGCCGGCTCATGCTGGACAGGACGTACGAGCCGAGCGGCTTGTCGCCGGCTTCCTTGGCCGCGTGCAGCGCGAGGACGAAGTATTTCTGGGCGGTGGGCTGGAGGCCCACGTCGTAGCTCATCCAGCCCGCCAGCTCGGCCAGCTCGGCCGCCACCTTGAAGAGCCGCTTCGTGGTGGCTTCGGGCTGGGGCTCCTGGAGCAGGTCGGTCACCTCGTGCAGCTGGCCGACGACGGCCTTGCGGCGCAGCCCGCCGCCGCACTGGGCGTCCCACTGACGGAACATGACCGTCGTGGACTCCAGGAGGTCGAGCTCGGGCTTCGAGAGCCGGTTCCCGCGGCGCAGGGACGCCGGGTCGGGCTCCACCGCCGGCGTCCCGGGCGTGGGCACGAGCCAGCGCTGCATGGGCTCGATCAGCGCGGGTCCCGCGGAGAGCGCCAGGGCGCTGCCGAGGAATCCGCGGCGCGCCAGCATCAGGTCGCTGCGGGAGAACTCGCCGATCAGCGCCACCGTCTGCGGGCCCGTCCACGGCAGGTCGACGCCGGACACGGAGGGCGACTGGTGCGCGGCGCGCAGGCCGAGGTCCTCGACCGCCACGACGCAGCCGAAGCGCTCGGAGAACAGCTCGGAAAGGATCCGCGGGATCGGCTCGCGCGGATTCTCACCGTCGAGCCAGCGGCGCACGCGCGAGGTGTCCGTGGAGATGTGATTGGCGCCCAACTGCCGCGCCCTGCGGTTCACTTGGCGCGCCAGCTCACCCTTGGACCAGCCACTGCGCAGGAACCACGAGCTCAGCAGCTCATTGGGGCGCTTCTCAGCGTTCGTCACGCTTCCGTCGCTGCCGCCCACTGGAACGCCCCCATCCCTGAAGCCACCTCTTCGCCACCCCGCTGCTGCGCGGTGCGATGTGCGTCAAGCCCTACCAGCATGCCGTCAACTACGGCCGCCCGTCCGGTGGTTGTCACTCCTCGAACAGGAAACCGACTTGCCTCCGGCATACCCAAGAGTGCGTACATCTCAGGGGCTTGTGTACTGAAAGTAATCCTACGATCACCCCTCCGGCCATGGCGAACCCGGAAACGCCACCATTCGCCACCCCTTCGAATGAACTAGGGGAGCGCCGCACACGATTCACTTGACATAGGACGGCCGAAAGTGGGCGGAGCGGTGTACGCCGGGGCGTGCGGCACCGGGCGCACCACCCCCCGGAACAACAGAGCGCCGCCCCGAGCCGGCGGGTCACGGCCCTGTGGAAGCAGAGGGTCACGATCCGATTCCGTCTCGTAACCACCGGTGCGCAGGACCCGTTGGAGGGGGCATGGGCTTCACGATCGGCGGCAGCCGCGGGATTCTCGACATCCGGTCCGGTGCACGTCGCCGCGGCCGCACTTCGGGCCGCGCGTCGGACTGCACCACAGTGGCCGAGTTCACCGGGCTCTGGGGGTGGGAGGCGGTGCCGGGGGCACGCGCCGCAGCCGGTGCCTGCTCGTGCGGCAAGGCGGACTGCATCCGACCCGGCGCCCACCCCATCGACCACGCGCCGACCGTTCCCGCGGGGGCCACGCTCGACGAAGCGGCTGAGATCTGGGAGCAGTTCCCCGGCGCCGCGGTGATGCTGCCCGTCGGCAGCGCGTTCGACATCATCGACGTACCCGAGGCGGCCGGCCGTCGCGCGCTCGTCCGCCTGGAGCGGATGGGGCTGCCGCTCGGCCCCGTGACGGCGACGCCCGAGGGGCGCGCCCACTTCTTCGTCGCGCCGGGCTCCGCCGCCGAACTCGGCTCGCTGCTCTACCGGATGGGCTGGGACGACGCCGCCCTCGACCTGCACGCGCTCGGCCCCGGCACCCACATCACCGCCCCGCCCTCCGACCGCGGCGGCCTCGGCCCCGTCCGGTGGCTGCGCTCCCCCGGCCTCGACTCGGCGATCCAGCCCCCGCAGGCCCGCCTCGTCCTCGGCACCCTGGCGTACGTGGCCCATCGCTCCCCGGCCTGACCCAAGGGAAAGACCCTAGGGCCTCACGCACATGGAAGCGCCCGCTCCCTGCGGAGCGGGCGCTTCCATGTGCGCGGGGACGTCCGTACGGCTACTCGCCGATCAGCGCGTCCACGAACGCCTCCGGCTCGAACGGAGCCAGGTCGTCGGCGCCCTCGCCCAGGCCGATCAGCTTCACCGGCACGCCCAGCTCGCGCTGCACGGCGATGACGATGCCGCCCTTGGCCGTGCCGTCGAGCTTGGTGAGCACGATGCCGGTGACGTCCACGACCTCGGCGAAGACGCGGGCCTGCACCAGGCCGTTCTGGCCGGTCGTCGCGTCAAGGACGAGGAGGACCTCGTCGAGCGGGGCGTGCTTCTCGACGACGCGCTTGACCTTGCCGAGCTCGTCCATGAGTCCGGTCTTGGTGTGCAGCCGGCCCGCGGTGTCGATGAGCACGACGTCGGCGCCCTCCTCGATGCCCTCCTTGACGGCATCGAAGGCGATGGACGCGGGGTCGCCGCCCTCGGGGCCGCGCACGGTGCGGGCACCGACGCGCTCGCCCCAGGTCTGGAGCTGGTCGGCGGCGGCGGCGCGGAAGGTGTCGGCGGCGCCGAGCACCACGTTCTTGCCGTCGGCCACCAGGACGCGGGCGAGCTTGCCGGTGGTGGTGGTCTTGCCGGTGCCGTTGACCCCGACGACCATCACAATGCCCGGCCCGTCCAGCGCCTCGGTCTTGACCGAGCGGTCGAACTCCGGGACGAGGAGCTGGAGCAGCTCCTCGCGCAGCAGCGTGCGCAGCTCGTCGGGCGTGCGGGTGCCGAGCACCTTGACGCGCTCGCGCAGCCGGTCGACGAGCTCCTGCGTGGGCTGCACGCCGACGTCGGCGGTCAGCAGGGTGTCCTCGATCTCCTCCCAGGTGTCCTCGTCCAGGTGCTCGCGCGCGAGGAGCGTGAGCAGCCCCTTGCCGAGCGCGTTCTGCGAGCGGGAGAGCCGGGCGCGCAGGCGCACGAGGCGCCCGGCGGTCGGCTCGGGGACCTCGATCTCGGGCGCGGCCGGAGCCGGGGGCTCCTCCACCGCGATGGGCGCGGACGGCTCCGGCTCGACGAGCGGGAGGTCGACCTCCTCGATCGTGCGGCGGGTTTCGTCGCGCGGCGTCTCGGCCTCTTCGCCGACGTGCGGCTCGGCCGGAGGGGCGGTGATGTCGGGCACGGAGGGGGGCGGCGGGGGCAGCTGCTTCTTTCTGCGGCTGCCGACCACGAGCCCGCCGAGTGCGCCGATCACGACCACGGCGATGACTACAGCAAGGATGACGATTTCCATAACCCGTCCAGTATCAGCCATGGACCCCGGGGACAGCCCGCTTGTGACTTCCTCCAAAGAACATAAGCCACTTGAGTAGATTACTCGGACTAAAGTACGATGGAAGAGGATGGGTCAACGCGCGTAGAGTCCACTGCGTCCCTCCCCACACCCCCCACCGGCTCTCCTGCCAATACCCACGGAGCCGAGCGAGAGGCACGGAACCCCACCGCATGAGCAAGACCGCCGAAACCGAAGGCGCACTCGAGACCCGCGGCATCGAGCCCGTCCCCGAGTCCGAGCGCACCGCCAGAACCCGTGAGCTGTTCCCCACCTGGGTCGCCGCCAACATCAGTGTGCTGCTGCTCACGATGGGCGCGAGCCTGGTCGTCTCGTTCAAGCTCAACTTCTGGCAGGCGCTCGTCGTCGCGATCGCCGCCCCCATCGTCTCGTACGGCCTCGTCGGGCTGATCGGCATCGCCGGCAAGCGCGGCGGCGCCCCGGGCATGGCCCTGTCGCGCGCGGTCTTCGGCCAGCGCGGCAATCTGCTGCCGGGCTCGCTCATCTGGGTCGCCCGCTGGGGCTGGGAGACGATCAACGCGGTGACCGGCGCCTACGCCGTGCTCACCGTCCTGGACATCCTCTTCGGCGTGAAGAGCAACAACGTCCTGGTCATCGTCACGCTGCTGCTCTTCGTCGTCACGACGTTCGTGATCTCCGGCCTCGGCATCAGCGCCGTACAGAAGTGCAACAAGTACGCGACGTACCTCTTCGGCCTCTTCTCGGTCCTCGTGCTGGTCTACCTGATCGCCAACACCGACTGGACCCGGGTCTTCGACCAGCCCGCGGGCAAGATGTCGCTGATGTTCGCCGGCATCGGCCTGATCGCCGCCGGTGGCGTCAGCTGGATTCCCTCGTCGCCGGACTTCACCCGCTACCTGCCGCGCACGGCCTCGTCGGCCGCGATCGTGCGCAACTCCGTCGGCGGCGCCGGCATCGTCGTCCTGCCCATGGTCCTGATGGGCGCCGTCATGGCGGTCTCCACGCCCTCCCTGGCCTCGGCCGCCGACCCGGTCTCCTTCCTCGGCGAGATCCTGCCGCTGTGGATCGCGGTCCCGTACCTCCTGATCGCCCTGGTCGGCATGCTGCTGATCAACTCGATGTCGATGTACTCGGCGGGCTTCACCGCTCAGACCCTCGGCTTCAAGGTCCCGCGCCACTGGGCCGTCTCGATCAACGCGCTGATCTCGCTGGTCTTCGGCGGCATCCTGATGCTCGTCGCGACCAGCTTCATGGGCTCGTTCATCGCCTTCCTCTCGCTGCTCGCGGTGGCCTTCTCTGCCTGGGTCGGCGTCTTCGGCGCCGACATGCTGCGGCGCAAGGAGTACGACGCCGAGGCCCTCGTCGACACCACCCGCACCAGCGCCTACTGGTACAAGGGCGGCTTCAGCCCGGCGGCCGTCGCCGCGTGGGCCGTCGGCCTGGTCGGCGGCCTGATGTTCACCACGTCGGACTGGTTCACCGGCCCGCTCGCCGCGAACAACCCGGTCGGCGAGTACGGCCTCGGCTGGGTCGCCACGATCGTGATCTCCGGCCTGCTGTACATCGTCCTGCCGAAGCCCGCCGTCGCCGTCACACCCGAGGTTCCCGCCGAAGAGGCGCGCGAGACCCTGGCTGTCTGACGCTCCGTCAGCTACCGTCCCCCTTCACCAGCGGCCACCTACTCCGCCCGGTGAAGGGGGACTTCTCATGCCCGTCTCGGTCGTGCGCTTCAACCTGGTAGACCCCGCGGCGACGCCGGAATCGTTGAGCGCCCGCTACAGGGCGGCCGTCGAGATGGCGGCGTACGCCGACGACCGCGGCATCTCCACGGTCCAGACCGAGGAGCACCACGGCGTCGCCAACAACTGGCTGCCGTCGCCCTTCACCTTCGCAGGCGCCGTCTTCGGCGCGACCCGGCGCATCGCCGTCACGGTCTCCGCGATCATCGGCCCACTGCACGATCCGCTGCGCCTCGCGGAGGACATCGCCGTACTCGATCTGCTCAGCGGCGGCCGGCTCGTCACCGTGGCCGGAATCGGGTACCGGCCCGAGGAGTACGGGCAGTTCGACGTCGAGTGGAAGCGGCGCGGCAAACTCCAGGACGAGCTCCTCGACACCCTGCTCAAGGCATGGACGGGCGAGGAGTTCGACTTCCGCGGCCGCACGGTCCGCGTCACACCGCGCCCGTACACCCAGCCCCACCCGCTGCTCCTGGTCGGCGGGTCCTCGCGGGCGGCGGCGCGGCGCGCGGCCCGCCTCGGCCTGCCGTTCTTCCCGAGCGCGCATCTGCCCGAACTCGAGGCTTACTACAAGGAACAGCTGGTCGAGCACGGCACCGAGGGCTGGACCATGATGCCGGCGGCGGTCACCCCGCTGCTGCACGTCGCCGAGGACCCCGACCGCGTATGGGCCGAGCACGGCGAGCACTTCCTGCACGAGGCACGGACGTACGCGTCCTGGCAGTCCGGCGACATCAAGTCGGCGGTGAAGTCGGGGGCCACGACGGTCGACGAGCTGCGTGCCGAGGGCGTCTACCGGATCCTGACGCCCGACGAGTGCGTGGAGCAGGCCCTCGACAGTTACGTGCTGCACCCGCTGTCGGGCGGGATGCCGGTCGACGAGGGCTGGCGCAGCCTGCACCTGTTCTGCGAAAACGTACTGCCCCGGCTCGAAGACCGTGCGGTCTGAGCCGGGGCAGTGACGAGGGTGAGGAGATGGCAGCGGGGACTTAACCCATCTCCTCCAACGCCTTGCCCTTGGTCTCCTTCACGAACTTGAGTACGAAGGGGATCGAGAGCGCGGCGAAGACTGTGTAAATGATGTACGTCCCGGAGAGGTTCCAGTCGGCCAGCGACGGGAAGCTCGCGGTGATGGCCCAGTTGGCGATCCACTGCGCGGACGCGGCCACGCCGAGCGCCGCGGCGCGGATCTTGTTCGGGAACATCTCGCCGAGGAAGACCCAGACGACGACACCCCAGGACAGGGCGAAGAACAGGACGAAGAAGTGGGCGGCGATCAGGGCGACCCAGCCCTGCGTGGCCGGCAGCTTGCCGTCCACCAGGTCGTACGAGAACGCCCAGGCCTCCAGCGCGAGACCGATGACCATGCCGACGGAACCGACCAGGGCCAGCGGCTTACGGCCGACGCGGTCCACCAGGAGCATCGCGATCACGGTGCCGACGATGTTGATGATCGACGTGGTGAACGAGTAGAAGAACGAGTCCGTCGGGTTCACGCCGACCGACTGCCACAGCGTCGAGGAGTAGTAGAACGCGACGTTGATGCCGACGAACTGCTGGAAGACCGAGAGGCCGATACCGATCCAGACGATCGGCTTGAAGTAGAAGCCGCCGTTGCCCTTGCCGGAGAGCAGGTCCTTGAAGGTGGACTTGTGCTCCCTCTTCATCGCGTGCTCGATCTCGGCGACGCGGGCGTCCAGGTCGATCTTCGTGCCTTCGACCTCGGCGAGGATCTCCTTGGCCTTGGCCTCGCGGCCGACCGAGATGAGGAAGCGCGGCGACTCGGGGATCGCGAAGGACAGCATGCCGTAGAGAACGGCGGGGATGACCATCACGCCGAGCATGACCTGCCAGGCTTCGAGGCCCAGGACCTCACCGCGCTGGTCGCCGCCGGCGGCCTGCAGGATGCCGTAGTTGACGAGCTGTGAGATGGCGATGCCGACGACGATCGCGGCCTGCTGGAAGGAGCCGAGACGGCCGCGGTAGGCGGGAGGCGAGACCTCGGCGATGTAGGCCGGGCCGATGACCGAGGCCATGCCGATGCCGAAGCCGCCGATGATCCGCCAGAAGGCCAGGTCCCACAGGGCGAAGGGCAGCGCGGAGCCGACGGCGCTGATGGTGAAGAGCACGGCCGCGATCTGCATGCAGCGGATGCGGCCGATGCGGTCCGCGATCCGGCCGGCGGTGGCCGCGCCGATCGCACAGCCGATCAGGGCGATGGCGATGACCTGGGCGAGCGTTCCGGAGCCGATGTCGTACCGGTCACGGATGGCCTCGACGGCTCCGTTGATCACGGAACTGTCGTAGCCGAAGAGAAAGCCGCCCATCGCGGCCGCCGCCGTGATGAAGATGACGTGGCCGAGATGGTCGGGGTGAGCCTCTCGGGCGCTTGGCGGCTTCGCTGTGCTGGTCACGTGTACTCCTCGGGCCACCGGCAACGGTGCCGGGGGTGGGGGTGAGAGCCCTTCCAGTGGCGCACAACTTCACGCCGCCCACCACCTGAAGGTAAAAGCAACGTTGCAGAGACTATGCCTTCAAGTTTCGAAGTCAAGAGGGGGGCAACTGTGAATTTCAGCGACCTTGATGGAAGGCATCATTCAAGTCTTGAACATTGGACTGTAGGTGATCTTGCAGATGACGCTGCGGCCGATGTCACGCCGGTGCGAGATGTGCGGGCCGACCCGTGATCGTTTTCCGGGCGGGCCCGCGCGCGGCTAGCGCAGCCGCTGACTGATCACCTTCGACACCCCGTCACCCTGCATCGACACCCCGTAGAGCGCGTCGGCGACCTCCATCGTGCGCTTCTGGTGCGTGATCACGATGAGCTGGGAGGCCTCCTGGAGCTCCTGCATGATGCGGATGAGGCGCTGGAGGTTGGTGTCGTCGAGCGCGGCCTCGACCTCGTCCATCACGTAGAAGGGACTGGGGCGCGCCTTGAAGATCGAGACGAGCAGCGCCACGGCGGTCAGGGAGCGCTCGCCGCCGGAGAGCAGCGAGAGCCGCTTGACCTTCTTGCCCGGAGGGCGGGCCTCCACATCGACGCCCGTGGTGAGCATGTTGTCGGGATCGGTCAGAATCAGCCGTCCGTCACCGCCGGGGAAGAGCCGGCTGAAGACACCCTCGAACTCACGGGCCGTGTCCCGGTACGCCTCGGTGAAGACCTGCTCGACGCGCTCGTCGACCTCCTTCACCACCTGAAGGAGATCAGTCCTCGTCTTCTTCAGGTCCTCAAGCTGCTCACTGAGGAACTTGTGGCGCTCCTCCAGCGCGGCGAACTCCTCAAGGGCCAGCGGATTCACCTTTCCGAGCTGCTGGTACGCCCGTTCGGCTGACTTGAGCCGCTTCTCCTGCTCCGCACGCACGAACGGCCGCGGCTGGTTACGGGGGTGCTCCGGGTCGTCGGGCAGCTCCTCGCCCTCGGCCGGGAGCGAGGGCGGTACGGGCTGCTGCGGCCCGTACTCCGCCACGAGACCCGCCGGTTCGACACCGAGTTCCTCCAGGGCCTTGGCCTCCAGCTGCTCGATCCGCAGCCGCTTCTCGGCGCCGAGCACCTCGCCCCTGTGCACCGAGTCCGTCAGCTTGTCGAGCTCCGCCTTCAGATCCCGGCCGCGGGCCCGCTCGGCGACGAGCTCCCGCTCCCGCTCGCCCTTGGCACTCTCGGCGGACGCCCGCTCCTGCTCGGCCCGTCCTACGGATACCTCGACGTGGGCGAGCAGCTGCCGGGCGCCGAAGGCCACGGCCTCGGCCACGGCCGCCTCGTGGCGCAGCCGGGAGAGCTGCCGCTCCGCACGCGCGCGTGCCTCGCGCTCCGCACGCGCCGCCCTGTCCAGCGATTCGGCGCGTCCGGCAAGGCCCTTCACCCGCTCCTCGTGCGTACGCGCCTGGAGCCGGGCCTCCATCTCGGTCTGCCGGGCGTTGGCCCCGTCGGCGGCGAGCCGGTCGCGTACCGAGGTGTCCGGCTCCTCGTCGGCCGGCATCTCCTCGGCGACGGCGAGCCGTTCGGCCAGTTCCTCGGCGTCCTGCACGGCCTTCTCCAGCGCGTCCTGCGCCTTGGCGGCCGCGGAGGCGCTGCGCTCTGCCTCCCCGGCCGCGCCCCTCGCCTGCCCGGACAGCCGACCGAGCTGCTGCGCCACGGACGACTTCTCCCGGTCGGCGACGCGGCGCCGCTCCCCCAGCTCCTCGACGAGCGCGGCGGCCTCGGCGCGGCGAGCGACCGCGGTGTGCTGCGCCTCGGCCAGCTCCTCGCACCGCACCCCGAGTTCGGCCAGCTCGCCCGCGGCCTCGTCGACGGAGGCCTGCACCTCCAGAAGACTGGGCGCACCGGCGGAGCCGCCCTGGGCGAAGTGCGCGCCGAGCAGGTCCCCTTCAGCGGTGACGGCGGTCAGCTCGGGCCGCGCGTAGACGAGATCCTCGGCATCCTCGAGCGTGCCCACGACCACGATCCCCCGCAGCAGCCGCCGCACGGCAGGCATCAACTCGCTGGGCCCTCGCACGAGATCGGCCACGAGGGGCGGCCCGTCCCCATCCCGCGCAACCGGTCCGGGGTACGCGCTCCCGAAGCCACCGAGCTCGGCACCGGCACCGGCATCGGCCGAGGCAGGCGTGCCGCCGTGCGCTGCCGTGGATCCACCACCGTCACCACCGGCCGGGGACCCACCACCGGCCGGCCTCCCAGCCGACCCGGCCACCGCGGGTGCGTCCTCCCCCGCCAGGAGCAGTGCCGCGCGCCCCGCGTCCTGTTTGCGCAGGAGGCGGATCGCTTCCGCGGCGGACGCGGGATTGGTCACGGCGATGGCGTCGGCCGCGGCGCCGAACGCCGCGGCGACGGGGACCTCGAAGCCGGGGGTGACGGAGAGCAGTTCGGCCGCGGGGCCGAGGACTCCGGTCAGGCGGTCGCGGGCGTCGAGCAGCGCACCGGTGCCGTCCTTGCGGCGCAGCCCGAGCGCGAGGGCGTCGTGCCGTGCCGAAACCGCCGCCCGCCTGCGTTCCGCGGACGTCAGAGCCTCCCTGGCCGCCGTCAGCGCGGACTCCGCGTCGGTGAGGGCGGCCCTGGCGGCGTCGTGCCGGTCGCCGAGCTCCGCGTCCCCGGCGTCGAGCCCGTCGACCTCGGCCTTGAGCTGCTCGTACTCCTCCTGCGCCGCGGCGGCCCGCTCCCGTGCCTCGTCCCGCGCGGCGGCCAGCCGGTCGATCTCCGACTGCGCCGCGGCGGCCCGCGAACGGGCAGCGTTGACCTGCCCGTTCAGCCGCGCAAGCCCCTCACGCCGGTCGGCGATGGCCCGGGCGGCATCCTTGAGCCGGCGCTCTTCGGCCGCCAACTCCCTTTCCAGGTCGGCCCGGTGGGCCACGGTGTCGTCGAGGGCGCGCTCGGCCGCTTCGAGGGCGGCCTCCAGCTCGGCCTCCTGCTCGCGGATCCGGGCGGCCTCGCGCTCCATGTCCTCGGGGTCGCGCCCGCGCCGCTCCTCCGCGGGGGCGGACGTCGCGCTCTTGACCCGCGCGTCGGCGAGCGAGACGGTGCCGCGCACCCGCTCGGCCAGCTGCGACAGCTCGTGCCAGGTCTGCTGGGCGCGCTGGAGGCGCGGCGTGAGCTGCCGTACCTCGGCCTCCAGGAGCGCCTCGCGCTGGATCGCCTTCTTCAGCTCGGCCTCGGCGGCGTCCTTGCGTTCCTTGAGCGCCGCCTCGTCCTCGATCTCGGAGCGCAGCGCACCCCGCATCCGTACGAGGTCGTCGGCGAGGAGCCGCAGCCGCGCGTCGCGGAGGTCGGCCTGGATGACGGCGGCGCGGCGCGCGACGGCCGCCTGGCGGCCGAGCGGCTTCAACTGCCGCCGCAGTTCGTCCGTAAGGTCCTGCACGCGCGCGAGGTTGGCCTGCATCGCGTCCAGCTTCCGCAGCGCCTTCTCCTTGCGCTTGCGGTGCTTGAGGACACCGGCGGCCTCCTCGATGAAGGCCCTGCGCCCCATCGGGTCGGCGTGCAGCACGGAGTCGAGCTGCCCCTGCCCGACGATGACGTGCATCTCGCGCCCGATACCGGAGTCGGACAGCAGCTCCTGGATGTCGAGCAGCCGGCACGTATCACCGTTGATCTGGTACTCGCTGCCGCCGTTGCGGAACATGATCCGCGTGATGGTGACCTCGGCGTACTCGATGGGCAGCGCGCCGTCGGAGTTGTCGATGGTGAGGGACACCTCGGCGCGGCCGAGCGGCGGGCGTCCTGTCGTGCCGGCGAAGATGACGTCTTCCATCTTGCCGCCGCGCAGCGATTTGGCACCCTGCTCGCCCATGACCCAGCTGAGGGCGTCCACGACATTGGACTTTCCCGAGCCATTGGGGCCGACGACGCAGGTGATGCCCGGCTCGAACCGCAATGTGGTGGCCGAGGCGAACGATTTGAACCCGCGCAGGGTCAGGGCCTTGAGGTGCACGCCGCCGGACTCTACCCGCCGCGTGTGTCTCACTCCATGAACCCGCGGTTTCGCCCAGGAAAGTGCAGGGCACATCAGACGTTAAAGAAAGACGTCGACGCGCGGAGCATTGACGAGGCATTCGAGGGAGCGCGGCACGGGGCGGCTCACGGGGAGCGGAAATTCAGAATGAAGGGACGCAGAAGCGTCCCTTGCAGATCTGAGCAATCTGATCAAGCGGCTTGATGAAAGGGCTGCTTGACCACTGGTGTCGTGTGCGGGATGTGGTCAGGTGAGCGCAGGCTCCGCCTGGGGTACGTCGATGCTCTCGAGGAGCGATTCGTGAGAAGCGGCAGCCGCGAGCGCGTCGTTCTCGGACTGGATCCGAACGAGTTCGGACTCAAGGTCCTGGACGCGCTGCTGGAGCCGTCGCATCTCGGCGAGGAGTCGCGGGTCGGAACCGCCGACGTAACCGAGAAGCGCCTTTGCCATGATGGATGGTCCTCCACAATGAGTGACCGACCGAAGCGGTGTGGGTCGTGAGGGAATCGCACCCGCGGTGCCTGGCACTCGTTGTCTTGCTGCCGTTCATACATGCCAAACAGCTAAGGTGCGCGGGGCTTCCAGAGTCTCACCAAAAAGTTTGACGGTCAACACGATCACGCCCCGTATTGGCGGGTAAGCCCGGGGGCACTGCGCCGTGAAATCTTCGGCGCGGCCTCACTTCGGGCCCCTGAGGGCGTGGAGATCATCCTTACTTCGCGAGCCTGCCACGACAAGCGCTTATTGGCAACCACCAGGTCATTCATGCCCCGCGCAGTTGCCGGGGGCATGCCATGAACGCCTCTCAAGGGCCTGGCCTGCGTGTCCTTCTCAGCGAATGGCGAAGTCGGCGTATCCGCCGCGCGGGGCGTCCCAGATCTCGGTGACTCCGTCGACCTTCCCGGGTGTGTCGCCGTCGCGGAGCCAGTCGAGAAGACCCTGACAGCCCTCGCGTGACCCCTCCGCGACGACCTGGACCCGACCGTCGTCCAGATTGAGAGCAAAGCCACTCAGGCCGCCGATCTCAAGAGCCTTCGCCCGCGTGAACCAGCGAAAACCCACACGTTGGACGCGTCCGCGCACCCAGGCGGTGATGCGTACGTCTTCGTTCATAGGGGCACGCTAACCGGCCAATTGCACTCGGAGCACTTCGCCCCCTTCCGCCGTGGGGTACCGTCCCGGACCAATGCGGCTCACTCGTACGGGTGAGTCGCATTACCCACAGCGAGGACGAGGAAGGCCACAGGATGGGACGCCACCGACGCGCCGACGCCGGCCGCGCCACGGACAGCGCGGCCGGTTCGTACGCCGGGCACGACGGTACGTACGAGACCGTGCCGACCAGGCAGACCGGCGCGTACGACGGCTCGCACGAGGAGATCTACGCCCCGTACGGGTTCGCCGCCCCCTACGGCACAGGCCCGCGCGCCACGGCGAACGGCGCCCCGGGCCGGGACGTCGACAACCCCTACCTGGCCGCACCCGAGACCGCGTACAC
Organism: Streptomyces sp. NPDC045026; assembly: GCF_056432625.1. Classification (NCBI taxonomy): domain Bacteria; kingdom Bacillati; phylum Actinomycetota; class Actinomycetes; order Kitasatosporales; family Streptomycetaceae; genus Streptomyces; species Streptomyces sp. NPDC045026. The sequence goes on along the minus strand of NZ_JBWKIS010000003.1, from coordinate 624,777 downwards.
GCCCGCCGGCACCCCGGGCCACAACTCGCACCGCCGTAGGAAGCGCGCCGCCAGGCCGGTGCGGACGGGGCTCCTCGGGGTCTCCGCCGCCGTGGCGATGGGCGCCGTCGCGGTGGCCTCCGGGGTGATCCCCGGCATGGACAACTACTCGCTGGGCGGCGGCAACGGCGCCGACAAGGTGCGCGCCGCCGACTCCCCCTCGGGGCTCGAGACGCAGGGCGGCACGGACGGCAGCGCCGACCGTGCCCCGTCCTCCGCGAGCCGCGGCGCGAAGCGCTCGGACCCCTCCGCTTCACCCTCACAATCTTCGGCGAAGCCGTCTTCGACCCCGTCGAAGACAGCGTCGAAGACACCGTCGCCGAGCAAGTCCGACAGTTCCGGTTCCGGCAGCACGAAGACCTCGCCCACGACCCCGCCGAAGACCGCCACCACGAAGGCGAAGCCCCCGGTGGCGGCTCCGAACCTGAAGGCCCCGTCCGGGGAGGCGTCGGCCGAGGCCCAGGTGCTCGCTCTGGTCAACACGGAGCGGGCCAAGGCCGGCTGCCGACCGGTGACCGCCGACGGCGGCCTCGCCGCCCTCGCCGGGAACTTCAGCGAGGACATGGCGGCGCGCGGCTTCTTCGACCACACCGACCCGGACGGCGCCACGCCCTGGGACCGCGCGAAGAAGGCCGGCATTACGGACCTGGGCGGCGAGAACATAGCCCGCGGCCAGGCCAACGCCCAGTCCGTCATGGACTCCTGGATGAACAGCCCCGGCCACCGCGCGAACATCCTCAACTGCGACTACACGACCCTGGGTGTCGGTGTGCACTTCGGGTCGGGCGGACCGTGGTGGACCCAGGACTTCGGCTTCTGAGATTTCCGCAGGTCAACGACCTATGAGCCCTCTTGGGCCGTCTCAGGGCCGTCATTGGTAGCCGTGGCGGCCCAGGCGGCATCGACAGCGGCTCGCGTACGGGTCTCGCTCGATGGCATCAGGTGCGTGTAGGTCCGCAACGTAAAGCCGGGGTCGTGGTGGCCCAGGTATTCACTCAGAGCTTTGACACTCTCCCCCGCGTCCAGGAGCACCGAGGCGTAGAAGTGCCTCAGCGCGTGCATCCCTTTATCCCGTCCCGCAGCCACACCAGCAGCGCGTAGAGCAGGCCTCCACTGTCGATCGTTGAACCGGTTGCGGTTCAGGGAGTGACCCTCAGGGCTCCGGAAGATCAGCGCCGCGGTGACTGGCGGCCCATCCAACGTCTTCCAGGGCAACGTCACGTTCGCCGCGGGCAAGCGCTTCAGGTGGCCGGCCAACGCGAAGGCGATGGACTCGGGCAGGGGAACATCCCGTTCCTTGCCCCCTTTGGGCGGGGCAAACACAGGCCGGTTGCGGAGCAACTTCACCTGCCGGACCACGTGCACGACGCCTCCGAGGAAGTCCACGTCCTCAACTGCGAGACCGAATACCTCCCCCTGACGAAGGCCGCATCCGGCAGCGGGGTCCACCAAGGCTCGATACCTCTCAGGCAGAGCAGCCTGAACAGCCTTGACGCGCTCAACGGACCACGGCTTGACCTTGCGCGGATCAAGGCGAGGAGCCTTGATCGACCGCGCGCTGCACGGGTTCGCGCGGATGACACGGTCTTCAACTGCGGCCGTGAAGACCGTCGAGACGTGCGCGAAGATCCCACGCCGGTAGGCAGGTGAAAGGCCCGCGTCCTCCAGGGTCCGCATCCAGAGGCGAAGGTGCGTCGGGTTGAAGGAGCCGATGGGCCGCTTACCGATGTGCGGGAGGACATGGACCCGTAGTCGCATCTCGACAGACTCGCGGGTCGCGGGGTCCGTCATCTGCGTCGCCATCCATGTGGTGGCGTACTGCTCGAAGGTGACCTTGCCTGCCTCAGGAGCGATGTAGTCGCCACGAGACATGTCGGCCTCAATGTTGGACAGCCACGTCTCGGCCATGCGCTTCTGCTTGTCCGGGAAGGACTTGGACCTCTCCGTACCATCCGGGCCGACGTATCGGGCGCGGTAGCGCATGCCAACGCCGTAGCGGTCGGTCTTGGCACGTACGGGCTTCCCGTCGGGTCCGGGTTCGGCCTTGTACCAGCGGTCTTGGATGTGCCCGGCCATCAGGCAGCCTCTTCCATCTGGGACTGGACCCAGGCGCGTACGTCCTCGGGGTCGAAGCGGAGGTGACGGCCGACGCGGAAGCCACGCGGTCCGGTGTGCTTGCGGCGCCACTGGTAGACGGTCTCGACCGGGACGCCGAGGAGGTCCGCCAGGTCGACCGGGGTCAGGTAGCGCTCAGGCAGCGGACGCTTCATGCCCACACCTCCATGTCATCGAGGTCGGGCAGGTCGGCGCGGGCTTCACGGGCCAGCTCGCGATTGTCGCGAATCTCGCGGGCGATCGAGGCGGCGAGCCAGGACTCACCAGGGGTGTGGCCGTGCCCGGCGTAGGTCCAGTGGGCGAGCACGAGTGTGGACCCCTCCGAGTCGTCGAGGTCCTCGGAGTAGCCGCGCTCCTGGCGGTCCTGGCGGGCGCGGTAGTCGGCGCGGACCTGGCGCAGGGCGCCGAGGGTGGTGGAGTAGCGGCGGGACTTGGTGGAGAAGTGCCCGCGGAAGCCGAGCATGTGAGCCCAGCGCGCCAGCATCCGCTCCGGGTACGCCTTGTCCAGGTCCCAGCACGCTTCGATCAGGCGCCGCGTGTGCGCGGGCAAGTGCTGCACCTTGTCGAGTTCGGAGAGTTCCCCGATCCGGCGGTCCACGGTGCCGGTGGTCTCGGCGGCCTTGGTGGCGTACTTGGCCACGTAGGAGGCAACGGCCGCTTCGGTCAGTTCCTCGTGCCCGAGGGCGCCGATCGGCTGCACGTCGATCTGTGTTCCCCACGCCAGAGTGCGGGCCGGGAAAGCGCCGGCCGAGTCGACCGGGACCGAGACCCGAGCAGCTGCCGCGCGGATCGCGTCGTCCAGGAGCGCGAGGCTGGCCCAGGCGGGCGGAGCCGAATCCGGGCCGTCGGGACCGTCGAAGCGGACCACCGCGTGAAAGTGGATCGCGCCGCGCTTTTGGAACTCAGCGACCTTGCCGAAGGAGACCCGGCAGACCTCCTGCAGAGCGGATTGGGTCAGGCCCGCACGGGTCGCGATCTCGCGGCGCAGGTAGATCGTGAACCGGCGCCACAGGTCCCCGGCGTGGTTGTTCCACAGCACCGCCCCGGCGTAGTCGTACGAGGCGGGATCGAGCGCCGTACCGAGCGCCGGATCATCGTCGGGGTGGGGGCTCCCGCAGCGGCATCGGCCCTTGGCCGGGCGGTTGTGGACCGGCCCGAACGACGGCGCCGTCAGGGTCGCGAAGACCCGCGGGTGATCCTGGACCGTGGCGGGCACGGACTTGCCACCCGTGATCCCGGCACGGATCAGGTGGTAGGTGTCCCCGGCGTAGGTCCAGGCACACGAAGGGCACTGGGAGGCACGGCGGTTGCCGCAGGCCACCCGGAGCCGTCCTCCTGGTTCCTGGTCGGTGCTGTAGGCGTAGAGGATGCCGCCGGTCTTGGCATCCCGGGTGACGGTCGAGCCGATCAGGTGGATCGGGTTCGAGCAGCCGCCGGTACGGCGGACCTGCTCCTGCCAGCGGTCGAAGCCTGGATTGTTGGCCACCCGGAGCAGATCCGCCAGGGTGAGCGCGTCAGTGCCCATAGAGGCCGCAGCACCGGCCACGGCCTCCGGGGCGACGGGAAAGACCGTCACGCGAACACCCCCACCGGGGTCGGCATGTGGCCGTTGGGGTTGTGCCCGGCGCAGTTCTCGGAGGCGACCGATGTCGGGTCGCCGGGGTCGTAGCAGACCTCGACCCAGCCGGTACCGGCACAGGCACAGGTGCCCTCGACCTGGGGTCGAAGGCCACGCTCGCGAGCCGCATCGCTCATCTCAGCGATGCCGACGGTGAGGGAGGCGAGGCCTTCAGCGCGGCGCAGTCGTGCGGCGTTCGGGAAGCGGAGCTGGTGAGCCCGTGTCTGCTCACCGGTGGCCATGCCAGCCAGCCGCAGCAACTGGAAGCCGTAGAGGAACGCGGCCGACCGGTACAGCTCCGACAGATCCATCCGGGTTGCGCCCTGGATGATCCAGGCCAGCACGGTGGCGTCATCACCCCGGCGGAAGCGGTACCCAGTGGGCATGTCCGAGGCGTAAAGCGCTACGGCCCGCTCACCATTCGACAAGTCCGAAGTCGAAACCGGCTTTGTCGGAGGCAGCATGGGCGCGAGGTGCGAAGCGGTCATGGTCGCAGGCATCATGGTGCTTCCCTTCGGGGACGAAGGGGGCGGCGGCTTGCTTGGCGGTAGGGCGCCGCCCCCGGGTTACACGGCCGTTGGTTGCATGACATAGCTTGCTATATAGCAAGCTAGATCACAAGACTCTGGCGGCATAGGGTGTACTAATTCGCCCTAGTCGATACGCTCGACTCGTGACCGTTGCCGACGACGACCTCAGGCCCAAGAAGGTGCAGATCGCTGACGCGCTGCGCCCGGAGATCAAAGCCATGCCGAATGGCGGCAAGTTGGCGTCATTGCGGGCCCTGGCTGAGCGCTTCAACGTCACTACCGTGACCGTGGGCAACGCGCTCCAGCTCCTCATTGATGAAGGGCTGATCACGTCCGTTCCCACGCGCGGGTACTTCGTGCAGTTGTCGACGCTCAGTAACAGTGAGGGCGGGCCCACCGGCGAAGTCAGTCGGGAAGAGATCAACGCTATCCACTCCGAGATCCAGCAACTTGCTGCCCGAGTGGCCGAGTTGGAGAAGCGAGCCGATCACACGGGCAGCGCCTGACATGTGATCCACCATGCGCACAGCGTGATCGCTTAACCAGTGACACAGGGGGTGTCATTAGGGGACAGCTGCGGGGACAACCCCCTGTCACCCCCCATGTCATGGGCCCGTGAAGTGCAAGACTCAAAGCACGCACCCCGACGGGAGGGCACCACATGAGCGAGGAACGACCCGCGTGGGCACGCCGCATCGCCGCCGAACGCGAGGCACGCCAGTGGACGCAGGCAGAAGCCGTGGCAGCGCTTCGAGCGCACTCCCCCAAGAGGCTGCCCGACGGGTCGAGCATGATCCGACAGTGGAAGCGTTGGGAGTCCGGCGAAGTCACGCCGAGCGAGTTCTACCAACCGATCATCGCGGCCACCTTCGGCACCGTGACACACGCGATCTTCCCCGTGGCTGGTCGGCGCGACGGCAACGCTGAGATCATCGCGGCGAGCGGCATGGAGACGATGGAGATCCTCAGCCGCATGCAGGCGTCCGATGTAGACCATGCGACCTTGGACGCGTTGAGGATCACTGCCGATCGGCTCTGCTCTGAGTACCCGTTCATGCCGAGTGCTCAGCTCGCCTTTGAGGGTCGGCAATGGCTCAAGCGCGTGGCCGGCCTCCAGTCTCAGCGGCTCACGCTGGCCCAGCATCGCGAGGTGCTGACGATCTCCGCATGGCTGGCCTTGCTCGTCGGCTGCGTCGAGTACGACATGGGCGATCGCGCTGCGGCTGAGACCACGCGTCGCGCAGTCCTCTCCCTGGCGAACGAGGCCGACAACGCCGAAGCCGCAGGATGGGCCCACGAGATGCGTGCGTGGTTCGCCCTCACGACCGGGGACTATCACGGGATCTTGGCCGCCTCTCAGGCCGGGACGGAAGTTGCTCCGCATCACGGCGTTGCCGTCCAACTCGCGGCCCATGAGGCCAAGGGGTGGGCGAGGTTGGGGGACCGCCGGAAGACCGAGGTTGCTCTAGACCGGGGGCGGAAGCTGCTGGAGGGGATGCCATACCCCGAGAACCTTGATCATCACTTCGTAGTGGATCCGGCGAAGTTCGACTACTACGCGATGGACTGCTACCGGCTGCTGGGCGAGAACGCCATTGCTGAGACGCTGGCCCAAGAGGTAATCCGTGCTGGCACGGACTTCGACGGGGCGGAGAAGCAGCCCATGCGATGGCCGAAGCCCGGGTCACTCTCGGGGTCGTGGCCGCACGGCGTGGAGACCTGGAACAAGCCGTGGACTACGGAGAGTGGGCCCTCAAAGGCGATCGACAATCACTGCCGTCGTTGTTGCTGGTCAGCCGCGAACTTGCTTCCGTCGTCAACCGCGATTTCCCGGACGAAGCCACCGGCCGGAGCTACCTCGAACACCTAGACACTCTCAGCCGGACCAAGTAGCCCGTTACAGGTTTCTCTACCTCATCAAGTAGCCCGTTACAGGTTTCTCTACCTCATCAAGCACCCGGCTGCGCTCCGCTCCGCCGGGCGGGCTTTCCGGCTCCGCTCGGGGCGCCGCTCCTGCCTTCGGCCCGCTCCGCCCCGGCTGCGCCGACGCCCGCCCACTGTGGATAGGCCCGGAGGTCATGAGTCGAGCACCCGACGCGCTTCGGCCCGCGGTCACAGACGATGCCTCCGGCGGGGGATCGGCCGGCACCGGGTGGGAGGGGGCGCCGTTCCCGGCCGCGGGCACATCGTGGCGAGCGTGGTGGGCTCCCATCCCGTCCACCATCGACCCAGGCAGAGCCGAGCAGACGCGGCCCATGGCGTCCAGGTCGTTCGTACAGTGGCGCGCTCCACCTGGACGCCATGAACCACGCCCGCTCCACAGACGTGTGGGTCGACGGCGGACGGGATGGGAGCTGGGGAAGAAGTGGGTTGGGGAAAGAGGTCGGGTGCGGGGCCGGCGGCACGTAGCCTCACCCCGTGAAGATCCCACGCCCTGTCGTGCCGGAACCCTTGGTCTGGGCCATAGCCTGGATCGTTGTCACCGTGATGTTCTGGTTGCTTGCCCAGGGGCTCGGCAGCCCGGACAGCTGGTACTCGAGTGCACTCCTCGCAGGGATCGCCATTGTCGCCGTAGAACTCGCCCACCGCTACAGGCAGAAGCGCTGACCAGGTCCGAGGCATCTAGCAGCCTGTCAAGAGCGCCCCTGTTTCTGACATCACCGTCTGACACCAACGTGCGCGAACAGCGGCGATCGACACCGAACCCCAGTGCCCAGTCAGTCGAAGGACGGGACGGGTTGACCGACCTCAACGGCTCCCCGTGATCGACCTGACAAGGATGACGACCAACCTCAAAACCCGTGTGTGGCCGTGCCCCATCCGTGCCCGATAGACAGGGAACTCACGGGGAATCGCGGTCACCAACAGGCAACGCGCATGACGAAGGCCCCCGGCCGATGTTCCTGGTCAGGGGCCTTCAACCTGGGCGGTGGGTATGGGATTTGAACCCACGGTGACTCGCGCCACGACGGTTTTCAAGAGCGTCACGCTTGCAGGGCATATGCCCTGGTCAGAGCCTGTTTAGGCTCCCACGGAGGGCACCTTGGCCCACGCATGGCCCACCGGCCCCGGGAAAGGGGCCTTAGAGCTCGTAGCACGATCTTGTTGAAGACTGCTGGTTGGGCGTTACCCGTGTGACGATTCGGCCAACACCCCGAGCATGCCCACCAGTCACGCCGACGCGCCGGGCAACTCCAAGATCCCCGGCAGAGTCAAGTTCAGCTATGGACTGTCTGTTTGACGCCATCCTTGTCGGTGATGCTGACGGAAACGCGCCACCGCGTCCGCTTGTCGGCCTCGATCTTGACCGTACCGCCGAACTTCCGGCCATCCAGGTCTTTCGTCTTCATCGAGGCACCGTAGGTGGCGCTGTCGTCACACACTTCGATCCCGGCGCGCAGCGCTGTCCCATTACTGACGTTCAGACCACCTGAGGGACCGAGACAGTCATACCGCACGGACAATGCGGCAATCCGGTCCGCAGCCACGGGCAGCTTCACCGTCCCCGGACCCAGCCGGCCCGGTGTCTTAGCGCCCTTCTCAGGACTTTCCGGATCGGACACCAGCGCTGCTGCCTTCGAGGCACTCGGCGAAGGCGGCGTACTCTTCCCGCCGCTGCACCCGGACACCACACCGGCGGACACCACCAGCAGAACAATCCCTGCGCTGCGCATCAGCTTTTCCCGTGCCACGTCTCGCGGCCGTTGTAGACCAGCCGCGCCGATCCCTTGCGCAGCACCTTGATCTTGCAGTTGGGCTCAGTTTGGTTGTAGTTCCACTTCGTGTACCTGGCCTTCACCCCGGCGTGCAGGTAACCGTGCCTCATCGTGTTCGGCACCTTCCACGACCACGTGTAGGTGGAGCTGTTCGTCCACTGCCAGGCAAAATGGTAGTCGAACTCAGCCGACGCCTTGACGAACACCACCTTGGCTTCGCCGGAGACCGCCCCGCCGACCGTCGACGTCGTCGTCTTGCCCTTGTGGAAGGTGATGCTGATCGTCGTGCCGCTGTCCCCGCCGGAACGGGGTTCCATGTCCCTGTAATACGTGTGGCTGCCCGAGAAGTCGTAGCCCCGGTCGGGCGGGCAGATCATCGGATGGACTGTCCCGGCACTGGCGGGTACAGCACCCGCAGCGGCAAGTGCAGCGACGGCGCAGCCGACTGCGACGATCTTGGGTATTGGACGCACGTGTTTCCCCGTTTTTCTCTCGCTGAAAGCGGCCCCCGTCGACCGTCAGGAACTGACCCTAGGGAGCGACTCGCTTTCCTGTCGCGGCAGTTGAGTGAAACATGAGGTTCAGGTCACCCTAATCGTCACCGCTTGCGGGGGGCCATCTGCTCAGTCGTCGCCACACAGCGGAACCCGGTGTCGTCGTCGTGCATCGTGTCGTTGGCGTCGTTGCGAACGGGCGTGAACCACAGCGGGCCACCGCCAGATCCCGACCAACAGACTTGGAAAGCGTGTTGGTCGGGTTCTGCGCAGCCTGCCGTTCCGGCCGGCAGTCGTGGCCCCTGAGCAGGGCGACCACGAGTCACGTGTAGTGCAGGCTGACTTCACTGCGGTACAGCAGCGAAGTACAGCAACCTCAGCAACCGATCACGTCCGTTAGCGTCCTCGTGTGGCCATCTCGCGACCGGTATGACCACCGCCGACCGTTCCGCATAGAGCTACGGATCAGAAGGTGCCCGTGCCCGATCGTGAGGGGACCTCGGGGAATCACGGTGCCGAGCGGGCACCACTCAACGCAACGGCCCCGACCCTTTTCACCTGTGCACAATCGCAGTGTGACCGACATCGTTGAAGCCGCCTGGCGCAAGATCCTGGCAACCGCCGGGGATCACACCCGGCCGGGGGGCTCGCCGCTCCTGGGGCCGTTCACCAAGATGGTGCAGGTTGCCTACGCCGAGCCGCAGCTCCGTCAGCTCTGCCCGTGGGCGGGTATGTGGGAGCTGCACTTCAGCAGGTGCACGGGGTTCCGTCCCACCTGGGATATCCCCTACATCGGCACTCTGACGGACGGCCGGTACTACGTCGAGGGACCGCATCGCAGCAGCCCGCGAATCGCCGAAACGGACAGCGCTGAGGCCGCCGTAGCCATGGTCATCGAGCGACTACCACCAGGCTGCGGCCCGGCCTTTGTGGGAACCGCCGAGGAGCTGGCGGCTTACGAGAGGAAGGCGGACCCGAGCGAGAGCAAGAGTCGATGAGTTCCGCGTGCCGTCTCTGGGCCGTGCGAGGGTGCTCAACGATGGCCAACACTGACAACCGTCGACGGCTAAGTCGCAGGTCGCAGCGTTGATCGAGCGCAGGGGCGCAGGTCAGAGCCCCGGCCCCTCACTTCTTCGGCTTCTGACGCTTCCGACACTTCTGACCGACCAGCGCGCACCAGCCGGCACCTTCCCGCCTCTCCTCACGCTAACCACCGGTTAGCGCACCCCACAGGTTGGCGCTGTGCCGCAGTAGGCTGGCCGCATGGAATCGAGCGACAGCGACCTCGCGTACGACGTGTTCTCCCGGCAGTGCCCGTCCCGCGGCACCCTCGAGCACGTGACGGGCCGCTGGGGAGCGCTCACGCTCGGGGCGCTGCACGAGGGCAGCTTCCGCTTCAACGAGCTGCGGCGCCGGGTGGACGGCGTGAGCGAGAAGATGCTGTCGCAGACCCTGCACGCGCTGGAGCGGGACGGTCTGGTGCACCGCGAGGCGCAGCCGACGAACCCGCCGCGCGTGGACTACGAGCTGACGCCGCTCGGACGCGAGGTCGCCGAACGACTCCTGGCTCTCATCCAGTTCGTCGAGGGGCGCATGGACGACGTGCTCGGGTCGCGCGCCCGTTACGACGCGGCCGGAGGGCGCGGCGGGCGCTGACAGCGCGGGCAGAAGTAGCTGGAGCGGTTCATCCAGGGGCGCCTGCGAATGATCGTGCCGCAGCGCCGGCACGGCTCACCCTCGCGCCCGTAGGCATCGAGCGAGCGGTCGAAGTAGCCGGACTCGCCGTTCACATTCACGTAGAGGCTGTCGAAGCTGGTGCCGCCGACGGCGAGGGCCGCGTTCATCACGTCCCGTACGTGGCCGAGGAGTTCGGCAGTGCGCGGGCGCGTGAATCCGGTGGTCGGCCGCTCGTAGTGGAGCTTCGAGCGCCACAGCGCCTCGTCCGCGTAGATGTTGCCGACGCCGCTGATCAGCGACTGGTCGAGCAGGGCGCGCTTGATGGTCGTACGGCGCCTGCGCAGTGCTTCGTGGAACGCGGCGTCGTCGAACTTCGGGTCCAGCGGGTCGCGCGCGATGTGCGCGATGACGTCCGGCAGCCCGTCGGGACCTGTCTCGTGCAGCGAGAGGCCGCCGAAGGTGCGCTGGTCGATGAAGCGCAGCTCCGTACCGAGGTCGTCGGCGAAGCGGACGCGGATGCGCAGATGCTTCTCGTCCGGCGCCTCGGCCGGCTGCACCAGGAGCTGTCCGCTCATCCCGAGGTGCGCGAGGACGGCGCCGCCCGTCGGCTCCAGAGGCAGCCACAGATATTTCCCGCGCCGCTCGGGTACGCCGATGCGCTGGCCCTTCAGGCGGTTGGCGAAGTCCTCGCCACCCCCGATGTGGCGGCGCACGGCGCGCGGGTGCAGGACCTCGACGTCGGCGACGGTGCGGTGGGCGACCCAGCGCTCGAGTCCGCGCCGTACGACCTCGACCTCGGGCAGCTCGGGCACGGTCTCTCCTTGTGAGGCTCAGATGCGAAACGAACGGTGCCGACCGTCCTCAGGACGGTCGGCACCGGACAGTTCGGATGCGGGGCGTCAGGCCGACGCCGAGGAGGAGTCGGCGTTCCCCTCGGCTGCCGCGGTGGCCTCGACGGCGTCAGCCGTCTTCGCCGCCTCGGCGCGCTCGTCGGCAGCCGCGCGAATCGCGCGCCATGCCGATTCAGCGGCCTGCTGCTCCGCTTCCTTCTTGCTGCGGCCGGTGCCGGTGCCGTACGAGACGCCTCCGACGCGGGCGGCAGCAGTAAAGGTCTTCTCGTGATCGGGGCCCGTCTCCGAGACCAGGTACTCGGGAACGCCGAGCCCCTCGGTCGCGGTGAGCTCCTGGAGACTGGTCTTCCAGTCCAGGCCCGCACCCAGATTCGAGGACTTCTCGATCAGGGGATCGAAGAGACGGTGGACGAGTTCGCCCGCCGCGTCCAGACCCTGGTCGAGATAGACAGCGCCGATCACCGCTTCAAGCGTGTCGGCGAGGATGGACGCCTTGTCCCGCCCGCCCGTGCCCTCTTCGCCCCGGCCGAGCCGGATGAAGGAACCCAGGTCGAGCCCACGGCTGACCTCCGCAAGTGCACGCGAATTGACCACCGCGGCCCGCAACTTGGCCAGCTGGCCTTCGGGCAGGTCGGGGTGGGTGGTGTACAGCGTGTCCGTGACGACGAGACCGAGCACGGAGTCCCCGAGGAACTCGAGCCGCTCGTTCGTCGGAAGACCGCCGTTCTCGTACGCGTACGAACGGTGGGTCAGTGCACGCACCAGAAGGGCGGACTCGAGCTTGTACCCGAGCCGCCCTTCCAGAAGCGTGTGGGACGAGGCATTGTCCGTCTTGTTCGACTCAGACATTGCGCCTCTCACCAGCCGCTCAGACCTCGAGGACCTGGCGCTTGTTGTAAGTGCCACAAGCGGAGCACGCGATGTGCTGCAGCTTGGGCTCGTGGCAGCGCTCGCACGCAACCAGGGTGGGGACCGCAGCCTTCCACTGCGACCGGCGGTGGCGCGTGTTGCTGCGCGACATCTTCCGCTTCGGAACAGCCACGGCTACTTCTCCTGCTTCTCGTCGACGCCAGCTTCGGCGCCGCTCATCTCGTCCTTCTCGCCGTCCTGGATGGTCCCGGCGAGTCCCTGCAGTGCCGCCCAACGGATGTCGACGGCGTCGTGGTGGTGGTCCGGATCGTCCGCGAGCCGAGCTCCACACTGGGAGCACAGACCCGGGCAGTCGTCCTGGCACACCGGCTGCATCGGCAGTGCGAGCACCACCGCATCACGCAGCACAGACTCGAGGTCGAACATGCCGTCCTCAAGAAAGAGCCTGTCCTCGTCTTCCTCGGCGTCGTCGGCCGGTTCCGCGGTGCGGCCCCGGTCGTCGGCGTCAGGGTACGAGAACATCTCCTGGAAGTCCGCGTCGACCTCGAGGCCGAGCGGCTCCAGACACCTTACGCACTCCCCCTGGGCCGATGCACGGGCGGTGCCTGTGACAAGCACCCCTTCCATGACCGACTCGAGACGGACCTCGAGCTCCACCGGCGCGCCTTCCGGCACTCCGATGACCCCTTCGATACCGAAGTCCTTGGGGGCGTCGACCGTGCGGGTCAGCCGCTGCTGGGCACCAGGACGCCGTCCCAGCTCGTGCGTATCGAACACGAGAGGGTTGCGGTGGTCGAGGTGCGTACTCAGGGCTGGTCCTGCTTTCGGTCTTCGATGCTCAAGTCGTTCGAGCTGTTCAAGGGTTTTTGCTGCCCCGAACGTTCCCGGGCAGCTGTGATCGCGGACGTACGCGCGACCGAAGAGCCAGGATACTGGACCTTTCGCTCACGGCCCAATCCGTCCGTCAGCGCCCCTGTTCGTACTGCCTCAACTGCTCCGTGCTGATCATGCTCGTGTCGAAGAGGCTGGTCTCGTCGAGCGCCGCCGGCTCGTGCGCCGCCTGCGGCTGCGCGTAGCCCGCCTGAGCCTGGTCGTAGCCCTGCTGCTGGTGCTGCTGGTACGCGTACGGGTCCTGCTGCTGGTACGCGTAGGGGTCCTGCTGGTACACGGCGTACGGGTCCTGCTGGCCGTAGGGCTGCTGCTGGTAGCCGTACAGATCCTGCTGCGGGTCCTGCTGCTGGGCGTACACCGGCTGCTGGGCCGGGATCTGCGGGGCCCGGGGGATCTCCCGGTCCGGCTCCGCGGGGGCGCTGCCGATCTCCGCGAGACCGGCGAGGTAGTCGGCGTCGCTGGTGTGCCGGCCGCCCGTGCCGTCCTCGCCGAGGATGCCGAGCTCGTCGCTGGCGACCCGGCCCTGGAGCGTGTGCCGGCCGCGGCCGACCGCCTCCAGGGTCTTGGCGAGAACCGCCTCGAAAGCGCCGAGCTTCGCGTCCACGTACGAGTCGGCGTCGCGGCGCAGGGTCTCGGGGTCGTGGCTGCGCTCGGGGGCGTCGTCCTCTTCCGGGTCCACGTAGCCCTGGGCGTCGACGCCAGGGCCGGTGCCGAGGAGCTTCTCGCGGCCGCGGCCCACGGAGCCGAGGGTCTTGGTGAGGACGACCTCGAAGTTGGCGAGCTTGGAGTCGACGTAGTCGTCGGCCTCCGCACGGATCTCCTCGGCCTCACTGCGGGCCTCGGCGAGGATCCGCTCCCCTTCACCCTGGGAGCGGCGCGCGACCTCGGTGTCGGAGATCAGCGAACCCCGCTCGGCGTGCGCCGTCTCGATGATCCGCTCGGCCTCCTGACGGGCCTGCTCGACCATCTGCTCGCGGCCGCCGATCAGCTCCTCGGCCTGCGCGAGGGAGCCGGGCAGCGCCTGGCGCACCTCTTCGAGCATCGCGAGCAGGTCGGCGCGATTGACCACGCACGAGGCCGACATGGGCATGGACCGGGCATTGCCGACCGCGGCGACGATCTCGTCGAGCTTCTTCTGCACGTCCACCGTGTGCTCGCCACTCTCTACAGGGGTGTTGGAGACGGACAAGGCGACTGTACGGCCAACTGGCGCCCGGGTGTCACTTCTTGGGGAGGCGCTGGGTGAGCGCCTCGAAGACCACCGGTGGCACCAGGTGGGAGACGTCGCCGCCCCAGGCCGCGACCTCCTTCACCAGGGACGAGGACAGGAAGCTGTACGTCGGGTTGGTGGGGACGAAGAGGGTCTCCACGCCCGTGAGGCCGTTGTTCATCTGAGCCATCTGCAGCTCGTAGTCGAAGTCGCTGACGGCGCGCAGGCCCTTCACGATGGCCGGGATGTCGCGCTGCTTGCAGAAGTCGACGAGCAGCCCGTGGAAGGACTCGACCTCGACGTTGCCGAACTCGGCGGTGACCTCGCGGATCAGCTCGATCCGCTCCTCGATCTCGAAGAGACCCTTCTTCGACTGGTTGATCATCACCGCGACGTGCACGACGTCGTACAGCTTGGACGCTCGGCCGATGATGTCGAGGTGGCCATTGGTGATGGGGTCGAACGACCCCGGACAGACGGCGCGGCGCAACGTGAGTCCCTCGCTCTCCGGTCCGGTCACGGCGCTTCCTCGCACGTGACGGTGCTCTTCAGGGCGGCGCGACCGTACCAAAACGTTCCCTCGCCGTAGCGACGGGACCTCAGTGCTTCAAATCCTTCTGGCCACGGGAAAACACCGCCCCTGGTGCTTCGCTCCACGGTGACGAGCGCTTCGTCCGTGAGCCAGCCCCCAGAGGCGAGTGTGAGCAGAATCTCCCGAAGATCGTCGTCCGGGACGACATACGGGGGGTCGAGAAAGACCAGGTCGTACGGGGTGGCGGGGGCCGGGCCCCGAACGATCTGTTCCGCTTTGCCCGCTCTGACCTCGGCGCCGGGCAGGCCGAGGGACTTCACGTTCTCGCGGATCGTGCGGACCGCGCGGGCGTCGGCCTCCACCAGGAGCGCGTGCCCCGCGCCGCGCGACAGCGCCTCCAGGCCCACGGCGCCCGAGCCGCCGTACAGGTCGAGCACGCGCTCGCCGTCCAGGGGGCCGCCGCCGAGCAGCGACTGCCAGGTCGAGAAGAGGGCCTCGCGCGCCCGGTCGGACGTGGGGCGGGTGCCGTTGCCCGGCGGGACGGACAGGCGACGTCCGCCGGCCCGGCCGGCGATCACGCGGGTCATCTGAGTCCTCGTGGAGAGTGGAGAGTGGAGACGGGCTGAAGGGACTTACTGGGAACTCCAGTTTGTCAGCCCTTGTCGAGGTACTGCTCACGCTCCTCGTCCAGGAGCGCGTCCAGGGCCGTGCGCAGCCCCGGCAGGTTCTCCAGGTCCGGGTCGGAGGCGACGACGGCCGTCGCCTCCTGGCGGGCCTCGGCGATGATCTCCTCGTCCTCGATGACGGCGAGCATGCGCAGGGACGAGCGGACGCCGGACTGGGCCTGGCCGAGGACGTCGCCCTCGCGGCGCTGCTCCAGGTCGATGCGGGAGAGCTCGAAACCGTCGAGCGTGGCGGCGACGGCACCGAGGCGGGCGCGGGCCGGACTGGCCTCCGGCATCTCGCTGACGAGAAGGCACAGGCCCGCCGCGGAGCCACGGCCGACGCGGCCGCGCAGCTGGTGGAGCTGCGAGACGCCGAAGCGGTCGGCGTCCATGATCACCATGGCTGTGGCGTTCGGCACGTTCACCCCGACCTCGATGACCGTGGTCGCGACCAGGACGTCCGTCTCACCCGCGGCGAAGCGGCGCATCACGGCGTCCTTGTCGTCGGGCTGCATCCTGCCGTGCAGAACCTCCACCTTCAGCCCCCGCAGGGCGCCGTGCGCCAGCTCCTCGGCGACGTCCAGGACGGCGAGCGGCGGCCGCTTCTCCGCCGCGTCCTCGGCGGACTCCTTCTTGGCCCCCTTGCCGCCCTTGCCCTTCTTCGCGCTCTGCTCCTCCTCGTCGCCGATGCGGGGGCAGACGACGTACGCCTGATGTCCGTTCTCCACTTCCTCGCGTACGCGCTCCCAGGCGCGCGCGAGGAAGTGCGGCTTGTCGGCGGCGGGCACGACATGGGTGGCGATCGGCGAGCGCCCGGCGGGCAGCTGGTCGAGGACGGACGTCTCCAGGTCACCGAAGACCGTCATCGCGACCGTACGGGGAATGGGGGTGGCCGTCATGACCAGCAGGTGCGGGGGCTGCTTGCCCTTGCCGCGCAGGGCGTCGCGCTGCTCGACGCCGAAGCGGTGCTGCTCGTCGACGACGACCAGACCCAGGTCGTGGAACTGGACCTTGTCCTCGATCAGGGCGTGCGTCCCGATGACGATGCCCGCTTCACCCGTGACGAGGTCGAGAAGGGCCTGGCGCCGGGCCGCGACGCCCATGGAGCCGGTGAGCAGGACCACCTTGGTGGAGTGCTCGGCGCCTCCGAGCATCCCGCCCTGGGCGAGCTCGCCCATCATCTCGGTGATGGAGCGGTGATGCTGCTGGGCGAGAACCTCGGTGGGGGCGAGCATCGCGGCCTGGCCGCCCGCGTCGACCACGGCGAGCATGGCGCGCAGGGCGACCATCGTCTTCCCGGAGCCGACCTCTCCCTGGAGCAGCCGGTGCATCGGGTGTTCGGTGGCGAGGCCGTCGAAGATTTCCTTGGAGACCTTCTGCTGGCCGTCGGTGAGGGTGAAGGGGAGCTTCGCGTCGAACGCCGTGAGCAGGCCGTCCGGGCGGGGGACGCGGGCCACGGCGGGCAGCTGCGCGTCGGCGAACCTCCGCCGGGCGAGGGCGACTTGGAGGACGAAGGCCTCGTCCCACTTGAGGCGGGCGCGGGCGTCGGCGATGTCCGCCTTCGTGTGCGGACGGTGGATCTTCAGGAGTGCCTCGGGCAGCGGGACGAGACCGCGGCCCTCACGCAGGGAGTCCGGCAGGGGGTCGAGGGCCTCCTGGGCACTGGGCAGCACCATGTCGACGGCCTTGGCGATCTTCCAGGACTCCAGCTTGGCGGTGGCCGGGTAGATCGGGATGAGCGCGCCGGCCCAGGAGCCGATCGCCTCGTCGGCCTCGCCGGCATCCAGGGCGTCGGCCCGCAGCAGCTCGTAGGCCGGGTGTGCGAGCTGCATCTTGCGGTTGAAGACGGAGGCCTTGCCCGCGAACATCGCGCGTGTGCCGGGCAGGAGGTCCTTGTGCGGCTTGTGGATGCCGCGGCCGAAGAAGACCAGCTGGAGCTGGCCGCTGCCGTCGGTGATGGTGACTTCGAGGCGCTGCCCGCTGCCGCCGCCGAACCTGAGGATGCGGGCGCTCGCGACCTGGGCGACCACGGTGACGTGCTCGTCGAGGGGCAGGTCGGCGAGGCGCGTGAGCTCGCCGCGCTCCGCGTATCTGCGCGGGTAGTGGTGAAGCAGGTCACCGACCGTGTGCAGGCCTAGGTGCTCGGCCGTCACCTTCGCGGTGGCGGGACCGATCACCTTCTTCAGGGGTTCTTCGAGCGCGGGCACGAGATCCATTGCACACCACGCCACTGACAAAGGGGACTACACGGGGGCTACTCCACGCCGATCAGCATCAGCGCCGAGTTCCGCCCGCCCCGGTAGACCACGGTGTCGACGGCCAGGTACGTCTCGCGTACGTGTCGTTCGAGCCGGTCGGCGACCTCGTCGGGCACGTCGTCGCCGAGGACGAGGGTGACCATCTCGCCGCCCGCGGCAAGCATCCTGTCGAGGGTCGTACGGGCCGTGCGGGTCACCTCTTCGCCGATCACGGCGACGTCCCCGTCGATGAGGCCGAGGAAGTCCCCGGCCTGGCAGATGCCGGCCATCGTCCACGACTGCCGCTCGGCGACGGCCAGTTCGGCGTAGCGGGTCGCGCCGGCCGCCGACGTCATCGCGACGACGTCCTCGTCGAAGCGCCGGTCCTTCTCGTGGACGGCGAGCGCGGCGATGCCCTGGACCGCGGACCGGGTGGGGATCAGGGCGACGCGCACGCCTTCGGTGCGGGCCTGCTCGGCCGCGGCGGCGGCGGTGTGGCGCAGTTCGGCGTCGTTCGGCAGGAGCACCACTTCACGCGCGTGCGCGCGCCGGATCGCCTCGACCAGTTCCCCGCTGCCCGGTGCCTCGCCAGGCCGTTCGGGTACGACGGTGGCGCCCGCCTCGCTGTACAGGCCGGCGAGGCCCTCTCCGGGGACCACGGCGACGATCGCGCGCTGGGCACGTTCCCCGGTCGGTGCGGAGCCGGACGCGGGGTGCGTCGTATGGGCGTCGCCCACGGCGAAGTGCGTGATGCGGATGCGGTACGGCCGGCCGGCCTCGACACCCGCCTCGACGGCGGCGCCCGCGTCGTCGACGTGCACATGGACGTTCCACAGTCCGTCGCCGCCGACGACGACCAGGGAGTCGCCGAGGCCGTCGAGCCGGGTCCGCAGCCGTGCCACGGCCTGGTCGTCGGCTTCCAGGAGGTAGATGACCTCGAAGGCGGGCCCTTCGCCGTCGGCGCACTCCAGGGGCTGGTCGACGGCCACGCGCGCGTGGTGCACGCCCCGGCCGCCCGCAGGTTCCACCGGATCGCCCGAGAGCGCCTCGGTCAGGGCACCGAGGACGGCCACGAGCCCGCGCCCGCCCGCGTCCACGACGCCCGCGCGCCCCAGGACCGCGAGCTGCCCCGGCGTCGCGTCGAGCGCCGTAAGGGCACCGTCGTACGCAGCACGGGCCACGTCAGCGCAGTCTGCGGAGGGGCCGTCGGCGGCGTCCGCTGCGGCGGCGGCCACCGTCAGGACCGTGCCCTCCACGGGGTGCGCGACGGCCTCCCTGGCGGACTCGGCGGCCCGGCGCAGGGCGCGGCGCAGGCTGTCCCCGTCGGCGCTTTCGCTGTGATCCCCCTCACCGTCGGGGTCGCCCGCGAGGACCTGGGCCATGCCGCGCAGGAGCTGGGCGAGGATCGTTCCGGAGTTTCCGCGGGCCCCTATCAGGGCTCCGTGAGCCATCGCGTGGACGACGTCGGGCAGGGCGGGCGGCGCGGGTTCGAGACCCGCGAAGACGGCTTCCACGGCCTGCACCGCGGACTCGACGGTCAGGTACAGATTGGTGCCTGTGTCCCCGTCCGCGACGGGATAGACGTTGATCGCGTCGATCTCCTCGCGGTCCCGCCCGAGCGCCTCCAGGGCCAGTGCGCACCAGGCGCGCACCGCGTGGACGTCGAGCACCTGCGGCACCTGCGCCTCCTAGACCAGCCGAACCGGCTCGCAGCGTAGACCCCGGAGGGGGTCCCTCCGGAAGAGGGCCCGGGACGGCGACCGGGGCAACCATGGTAGTTTCGTTCAACCGAAGCAGCCGTTGTATGCTGCTCCGGTTGCCCGATATCCATCGGGCTTTCCCCTGGCACCGCCACTCAGATCCTCCGATCCGATCCCGGCATGCCGGGATCAACCGTAAGTGCATCTGAAGTCTTGGAGTGACCCGTGGCTGCCAACTGCGACGTCTGCGGCAAGGGGCCGAGCTTCGGCAACAACATTTCGCACTCGCACCGCCGTACGTCCCGTCGCTGGAACCCGAACATCCAGCGTGTGCGTGCAGTGGTCGGGCGGACGCCGAAGCGGCTCAACGTCTGCACCTCGTGCATCAAGGCCGGCAAGGTCTCGCGCTGACGTAACGCGTAGCGCGGCCACCTAGCTGGTTGCTTGAAGGACCGGTCCCCTCGGGGACCGGTCCTTTTTTATGCCGTGAAGAGGCCCGCGCTCTTCGTGCCGTGAAGAGTCCCGGCTGCCACAATCTGCCCAATGTGCTTCGGCATCCTCGGCCCCCTCGACGTACGCGCCCCCGACGGCACCCCGCTGGATCCCGGCGGTCCGCGTCCGCGCGCGTTGCTGACGCTGCTGCTCCTGGAGGCGGGCCGCACCGTCCCGGCGGAGCGCCTGATCGACGGTCTGTACGGGGACAAACCTCCGGCCGGCGCCGCGAACGCGCTCCAGTCGCAGATCTCACGGCTACGCAAACGGCTCTCCCTGGACATCGAGGCCACCCCCGCCGGCTATCGGCTGGCCGTCGGCCCGGACGACGTGGACGTGCACCGTTTCGAGCGGCTGGCCGACGAGGGCGAACGGGCGCTCACCACCGGGGACCCCGACCGGGCGGCCGCACTCCTGGGGGAGGCCCTCGGGCTCTGGCGCGGTCGCGCGCTCGCCGACCTCCCCGCCGTCTTCGGCCGCCGTCTCGAGGAGGCCAGGCTCACCGCCGCCCAGTCCCGCATCGAGGCGGAACTCGCGCTGGGCTCGGGTGGCGCCCTCGTCCCCGAACTGCGGGAGCTGATCGCCGACCATCCCCTGAGCGAACGCCTCTACGGTCAACTGATGCGCGCCCTCCACGCGGACGGGCGGCCCGCGGAGGCGCTCGCCGTGTACGAGGAGGTGCGCCGCGTTCTCGCCGACGAGCTGGGGGCAGATCCCTCGGCGGAGCTCTCGGCGCTGCATCTGGAACTCCTGCGGGGCAGGGAACCCGCGCGCGGGAGAGGCGTTCCCGCGCAGCTGACCCGGTTCGTCGGGCGGACCGGCGAACTCTCGCGGATCGACGCGCTGCTCGCCGGGTCCCGGCTCGTGACGCTGACCGGTCCCGGCGGCGCGGGCAAGACCCGGCTCGCGGCCGAGGCCGCGCGCGGCAGAGCCGACGTCTGCTGGGCCGAGCTGGCGCCCCTCGCCGACGGCGAGCAGGTGCCGTACGCGCTTCTCGCGGCGCTCGGGGTGCGTGAGGGGTTCCGTGGGTCTCAGGGGGATCCGGTCGAGCGGCTGATCGACGCGCTGGAGGAGCGCGAGCTGCTGCTCGTGTTCGACAACTGCGAGCACCTCGTCGACGACGCGGCCCGTACCGCGGGCGTGCTGCTCGGCGCGTGCCCCGGGCTGCGGATCCTCGCCACGAGCCGGGAGTCGCTCGGCATCACCGGTGAGGCGCTGTGCCCGGTGCCCCCGCTCGCCGCAGGTCCCGCCGCGCGCCTGTTCATGGACCGGGCGGCCGCCGTACGGCCCGATGCCGATCTGCACGCGCGCGTGGAGGCCGTTCACGGCATCTGCGAGGCCCTCGACGGGCTGCCGCTGGCCATCGAACTCGCCGCGGCCCGGCTGCGCACGCTCACCGTCGACGAACTCGCCGCCCGCCTCGGCGACCGCTTCCGGCTGCTGTCCCGCGGCGACCGCACCAAGGCGCCCCGGCACCGCACGCTGCGCGCGGTCGTCGAGTGGAGCTGGGAGTTGCTCGACGAGGAGGAGCGGGATCTCGCGCGGCGGATGGCCGTGTTCGCCGGAGGGGCGTCCGGGGGTGCGACGCCGGCCGCGGTCGAGGCCGTGTGCGGGGTGCCGTACCCGGAGGACCTGTTGGCCTCGCTGACGGAGAAGTCCTTCCTGGACGCGGCCGGCGGGCGCTACCGGATGCTCCAGACGATTCGCGCGTTCTGCGCGGAGCACCTGGCCGACGAGGGCGAACTGTTGCGGCTGCGGGACGCGCACGCCGCGTACTTCCAGGGCCTGGCGGCGCAGGCGGAGCCGCATCTGCGCGGTGGCGGGCAGCTGCCGTGGCTGGCCGCGCTCGGGGCCGAGCAGGACAACCTGTCGGCGGCCCTGCGCCATCTCGTGCGCGCCGACCCGCGCGCGGGGCTGCGGCTGATGGCGGACCTGTCCTGGTTCTGGCGGCTGCGCGGGCTGCACGGCGCGCATGTGCCGCTGGCGCGCGAGCTGTTCGCGGCGCTCGGGGACGAGTGGCCGCAGGACCTTGCCGAGGAGTACGTCCTGTGTGTGATCAATACGGTCACGGGCGAGGGCAACGACCCGCGTGAACCGGAGCGCCTGGCGCGCGCGGAGGCGGTGCTCGCATCCCGGGACCACGCGCTGCGACGGCCGTTCGTGGTGGTCCTGTGGTCGGTGGCGTACGGGCCGCAGCACGCCGTGCAGGAGCGGGTGCGCCGGCAGGTCGGCGAGGAGCCCTGGGGGCTCGCGCTGCTCGATGTCGGCCTGGGTTTCCAGGAGTGGTTCGCGGGGCGCCCCGTCACGTCGGAGGAGCATTTCGAGCGGGCGCTCGAGGGATTCCGGGCGACCGGGGACCGGTGGGGCATGGCCAACTGCCTTGATCCGCTGGGCATGTTCGCGGACTGGCGCGGCGACCAGGAGCGGGCCCTCACGCTGCTTGACGAGGGTCTCGCGCATGTGGCCGCGCTCGAAGCGCCTGAGGAGACCGCCGATCTGCTGCACCGGCGCGCGTACGCCCTGCTCCATCAGGGCCAACTCTCCGACGCGGCCGACCACTTCACCCGGTCCGCCGCGCTGGCCCGTACGGCGGCCGCCCCCGACAAGGTGGCGAGCGCCCGGCGCGGGCTCGGCGATGTGGCGCGGATCGGCGGGGACGCGGAGCACGCGCGCGTGCACTACGAGGCGGCGCTCGAACTGTGCGCCGCGAACTGGTTCAGCGTCGGCGAGACCGTGCGGACCCTCATAGGCCTGGGCCGGGCCGCCCTCGCCGCGTCCCGGCCCGACGAGGCCGCCGACTGGTTCGAGCAGGGCCTCGCGCTCTGCGACGGCCCCACGCGCGTCCTCGAACTCGCCGATGTGGCCGAGGCGTTGGCCTCCGTGACGCAGGATCCACGCGAGGCCGCGGTCCTCCTGGGGGCCGGCGCGGGGCTGCGCGGGCGCGCGCTCGCCGGGGACCCCGATGTCGCCCCCGTAGAGGAGCGGGTCCGTGCGGCGCTCGCTCCGGAGACGTACGAGAAGGCGTTCGAGGAAGGCAGAGCGATGCGGTCAGCGGCGGTCAGCCGACGGTAAGCGGGCGGTCAGGGCCGCCCGCGACGCTCGGTGCATGAAGAACACACACCACAACCCGGCCCCTTACGCATCGACCCGGCTGTCCCACCTCGATGTCCTGGTCTCCGGCGCCAGCATCGCAGGCCCCGCCGCCGCCCTCGCCCTGTCCCTGCACGGGGCGCGCGTCACCGTCGTCGAGAAGGCCCCCACCCTGCGCGAGGGCGGATTCGCCGTCGACTTCCGCGGCTGGGTGCACCGCACCGTCCTGACCGCGCTCGGCATCCACGACGACATCCATGCCCGACAGACCCACATGGGCCGGCAGACCGTCGTCGACGCGGACGGCACTCCGCGCGTCGATCTGCCGGCGGAGCTGATGAGCGGCGACGTGGAGATCTTCCGGGGCGACCTCTCGCAGATCCTCTATGAGCACAGCCTGTACGAGCACGGCCTGTACGAGCACGGCTTGCACGAGCACAGCAAGGGCGCCGTGGAGTACGTCTTCGGCGACTCGATCGCCACCTTGGCCGAGGACGACAACGGGGTCGACGTCACCTTCGAGCGCGCGGCCCCACGCCGCTTCGACCTCGTGGTGGCGGCCGACGGGCTGCACTCCCCCACCCGCCGCCTCGCGTTCGGCGACGAGTCGCGGTACCTGCGCTTCCTCGACCACTACGTGGCCGGCTTCGGCATCCCCAACCACCTGGGCCTCGACCGCACCGGACTCCTGTACAGCGACCCTGGCCGCGCGGTCTGCGTCAGCAACTACGACGGTGACCCGGACCGCGCGGGCGCGCTCCTCGTGTTCCGCTCCGGGCCCCTCGACTTCGACCGCAGGGACGTGGACCAGCAGAAGCGGATCCTCGCGGAGCGGTTCGCCGGCCTGGGCTGGGAGGCGCCGCGGGTCCTCAAGGCGCTGGAGGACGCCGACGATCTGTACTTCGACGCCATCGCCCAGATCCACGTCGACCGGCTCACCAAGGGCCGCGTGGTCCTGCTGGGCGATGCCGGGTACGGCGCCACGATGGGCGGCATGGGCACCGGCGTCGCGATCGTCGGCGCGTACGTCCTGGCCGGTGAACTGGCCCTGGCCGGCGGCGACCACCGCACCGCGTTCGCCGCCTACGAGGCGCAGATCGGGGACTTCGCGAAGGGCTGCCAGAAGATCTCGGGCAACGCGGGCCCGTTCTTCGCCCCGCCCACCGAGCGGAGGATCCGCAGCCGCGACCGGATGTACCGGCTGCTCAGCTCCCGCCTGATGGCCGGGTTCTTCAAGCGCCTGACGGAGAAGGCGGCCACCGCGCTCGACCTGAAGGACTACCCGGCCCTGCTGACCGCACCGGCCGCCGTCGTGCGCGACCGGTGAGCCCGTCAGGCCTCGATGTCCCCGAAGTGGTCCCAGCCGCCCTTGTTGGTCCACGGAGCGCCGTCGACCGTCACCTGCGGCAGCGCCGACGGGTTGAGGACCTCGCCGATCACCTTCCAGCGGGCGGGCAGCTTCACGTCCGGCGGGAAGGTGGCCACGATCGCGTGGTCCTCTCCCCCGGTGAGCACCCACTGGATGGGGTCGACGCCGACGGCCTGCCCGATGTCGTTCATCTGCGAAGGCACGTCGACCTTCCCGGACTTGATGTCGATACGGACCTTGCTGGCCTCCGCGATGTGCCCGAGGTCGGCGATGAGGCCGTCGCTGACGTCGCACATGGCGGTGGCGCCGAGCCCGGCGGCCGCGGGGCCCGCGTGGTACGGCGGTTCGGGCCTGCGGTGGGCCTCGACGAAGGCGCGGGGCGAGCGGAAGCCGCGCGAGAGGACCGCATGGCCGGCCGCGGACCAGCCGAGCCAGCCGGTCACCGCGACCACGTCGCCGGGCTGTGCGCCGGCGCGCGTGACGGGCTCGTGGTTGCGCATGTCGCCGAGCGCGGTGATCGCGACGGTGATCGTGTCACCGCGTACGACGTCGCCGCCGACGACGGCGGCGCCCGCGACCTGGCACTCGTCGCGCAGGCCGTCCATCAGCTCGTTCGGCCAGCTTGCGGGGAGTTCGGCGGGGACCACGAGGCCGAGCAGGAGCGCGGTCGGGACGGCGCCCATGGCGGCGATGTCCGCGAGGTTCTGCGCGGCCGCCTTGCGCCCGACGTCGTAGGCCGTCGACCAGTCGCGGCGGAAGTGCCGCCCTTCGAGGAGGATGTCCGTGCTCACGACGACCCTGCGGTCCGGCGCGGCCACCACGGCCGCGTCGTCGCCCGGGCCGAGTCGTACGGCCGGGGTGGTGGTGAGCCGGGAGGTGAGCTCTCGGATGAGCCCGAACTCGCCGAGCTCGCCGACGGTGCCCTTCATGCGCGTACTGCCCCTTCTGCCCCGGTCCGCTTGCGGTCGCGAGCCGTCTCTGTCATAGGTACGGTCATTGTCATGGGCGGGACCGTCCCGTTGAACGGTGCCCGCCGTCCGTCAGTCGCAGTGTGTACGCCACAGCCTCCGCGGGTCTCCCCGCGGCGAGCGGCGACGCGATACCGTGGCGTCTCTTCTCCCCACATGATCCTCGTGGCCGCCCTGGAGGTTCCGTGGTACAGGCGTACATCCTGATTCAGACCGAAGTCGGCAAGGCGTCGACCGTAGCCGAGCTGATCGGCAAGATCCCGGGGGTGATCCAGGCCGAGGACGTGACAGGTCCCTACGACGTCATCGTGCGCGCACAGGCCGAAACAGTCGATGAGCTGGGCCGCATGGTGGTCGCCAAGGTCCAGCAAGTGGACGGCATCACCCGAACTCTGACCTGCCCGGTCGTGCACTTGTAGCCCCCGTCTAACCTTGGCCGGTGAACTTCTTCCGTCACCGGCCCCGTCTTGCCACCGGGCTCCCCGCCCTGGCCCTGCTGCTCGCCGTCTCGGGCTGCTCCTCAGCAGACGATTCGGCGCACGCAGCGGTTCCCACCCCTGACGCCAAGGTGACCGACCTGTGCCGCAACCTGCACAAAAGGCTTCCGGACACGGTGGACGGGCACGGAAGGAACGACCCCTCTCCGCGGTCCGAGCTGACCGCGGGGTGGGGAGATCCGGCGATCATACTGCGCTGCGGTGTCGAACGGCCCGCGCTGATGGACGATCCCCAGGCACTGCCGGTGAAGGTGAACGGCGTGGGCTGGGCGTACGAGAAGCGCGACGACGGCACGCAGGTGCTCACGACGACGCTGCGGGTCGCCTACGTGGAGGTCACTCTGCCCAAGGAGTTGGCCGCCGAGGGGGCCTCGCCCCTGGTCGACTTCGCCGGTCCCGTCAAGAAGGCGATCCCCGAGGGGATCGCCGACTGACGTGCGTGCTTCGCTCCGGGGCTAGCGCAGTCCCGTGGAGCGGTTCAGCGCCGCCTGGATGAGGCGGTCCACCAGCTCCTGGTAGCTCACACCGCTCTCCTGCCACATGCGCGGGTACATGGAGATCGGGGTGAAGCCGGGCAGCGTGTTGATCTCGTTGATCACGAACTCGCCGTCCTCGGTGAGGAAGAAGTCGGCGCGCACGAGGCCCTCGCAGGACGCCGCGTCGAACGCGTCGACCGCGAGCCGCTGCACCTCGGCCGTCTGCTCCTCGGTGAGCGGGGCGGGCACGATGCCGGACGCCGAGTCGATGTACTTGGCCTCGAAGTCGTAGAAGTCGTGGGCCTGGACCGGCGGGATCTCGGCCGGCACGCTCGCGCGCGGCCCGTCCTCGAACTCCAGGACCCCGCACTCGATCTCGCGGCCGACGAGCGCCGCCTCCACGATGATCTTCGGGTCGTGGCTGCGGGCCTCCTCGATCGCCTCGTCGAGGCCGTCGAAGGAGTCGACCTTGGTGATGCCGATCGACGAGCCCGCGCGCGCGGGCTTGATGAACAGCGGCCAGCCCTGCTCGCCGACGAAGTCCGCGATGCGGCGCCGCGCACCCTCCCGGTCGCTCTCCCACTCGCGCGGCCGGATCACCAGGTAGGGGCCGACCTTCAGCCCGAACGAGGTGAACACCCGCTTCATGTAGTCCTTGTCCTGGCCGACGGCCGAGGACAGGACGCCACAGCCGACGTACGGCGTCCCGGACAGGTCGAGCAGGCCCTGGATGGTGCCGTCCTCGCCGTACGGGCCGTGCAGGACGGGGAACACGACGTCGACGTCGCCGAGGACCTTGGGCACGGAGCCGGGCTCCGTGTAGACGACCTCGCGGCTCGACGGGTCGACGGGGAGCACGACGCCGCCCTCGGCGGACTCGGCGAGCTCGGCGACGTCCGGCACCTTGCGGTCGGTGATGGCCATCCGCTCGGGATCGTCGGCCGTCAGCGCCCAACGCCCCTCCCGCGTGATGCCGATCGGCAGCACGTCGTACTTGGTGCGGTCGATGGCCCGCAGCACGGCGCCCGCGGTGACGACGGAAACGCCGTGCTCGGAGCTGCGACCGCCGAAGACGACGGCCACGCGGGGCTTCTGGCCCGACGGGCGGCTGCTCTGGGGAAGGTTTTCGCTGCTCATATCGCGTTGAGCGTACCTGCTGGTAGCAGCGGAGTCAGCGTCCGGCGAGCCCCGCGTCAGCGCCGTTCGGGCTTGGCGCTGCGCGACATCATCTCCTTCAGTGCGACGACCGGGGACTTCCCCTCGTGCACGATGCCGACGACGGTCTCGGTGATCGGCATGTCGACGCCGTGCCGGCGCGCCAGGTCGAGCACCGACTCGCAGGACTTGACGCCCTCGGCGGTCTGCTTGGTGACCGCGATCGTCTCCTGGAGGGTCATGCCCTTGCCCAGGTTGGTGCCGAAGGTGTGGTTGCGCGACAGGGGCGAGGAGCAGGTGGCGACGAGGTCGCCGAGGCCCGCGAGCCCGGAGAAGGTGAGCGGATCGGCGCCCATCGCGAGGCCGAGCCGGGTGGTCTCCGCGAGCCCGCGCGTGATGAGCGAGCCCTTGGCGTTGTCGCCGAGACCCATGCCGTCGGCGATACCGACCGCGAGCCCGATGACGTTCTTCACGGCTCCGCCGAGCTCGCAGCCGATCACGTCGGTGTTCGTGTACGGCCGGAAGTACGGCGTGTGGCAGGCGGTCTGGAGGCGCTGCGCAACCGATTCGTCACGGCAGGCGACGACAGCGGCGGCGGGCATCCTGGCGGCGATCTCGCGGGCGAGGTTGGGGCCCGTGACGATCGCGATGCGGTCCTCGCCGACCTTGGTGACGTCCTCGATGACCTCGCTCATCCGCATGGCGGAGCCGAGTTCGACGCCCTTCATGAGGGAGACGAGGACCGTGTCGGGCGCGAGCAGCGGCGTCCACTCGGCGAGGTTGGCGCGCAGCGTCTGCGAGGGCACGGCGAGCACCGTGAACTCGGCGCCGTCCGCGGCCTGAGCGGCGTCGGTGGTGGCCCTGATGTTGCCCGGGAGTTCGATGCCGGGGAGGTAATCGGGGTTCGTACGCGTGGAGTTGACCGCTTCGGCCAGTTCGGGCCTGCGCGCCCACAGGGTGACGTCGCACCCCGCGTCGGCGAGCACCATGGCGAAGGCCGTGCCCCAGGAGCCGGTTCCGAAGACGGCCGCCTTGACGGGTGGGGTCACTTGCTCTCCTCAGGACTTCCGTGCTCGATGGCGGCCGAACCGGCCTGTTCCGTAAGGGGGTTGGCCTTGGCGGCCTTACGACGCTGCGCGATGCGCGCCTCACGGGGGTCGTAACGCCGCTGCGGCGGCTGCTCGCCGCGCAGTTCACCGAGCAGTCCGGTGATCGCCGTCATGATGACCTCGGTGACCTCCTTGAGGAGTTCCGGGGTCATCTCCTTGTCGTAGAAGCGCTCCAGGTCCACCGGCGGTCCGGCGAGGACGTGATGCGTCTTGCGCGGCAGCAGGTCGGGCTTCTTCGCGTACGGCGCGAGCACGAGGTTGGCGCCCCACTGGGCGACGGGAATCACGGGGCACTTGGTCTGCAGTGCCACGCGCGCGACGCCCGTCTTGGCGGTCATGGGCCACAGGTCCGGATCGCGGGTGAGGGTGCCCTCGGGATAGAAGGCGACGCACTCCCCGCGCTCGACGGCGTCGATGGCGGCACGGAACGCGCTGAGCGCATTCGTGGTCTCGCGGTAGACGGGGATCTGTCCGGTGCCGCGCATGATGGCGCCGATGAACCCCTTCTTGAAGAGCCCGTGCTTCGCGAGGAATCGCGGAACGCGTCCGGTGTTGTACTGGAAGTGCGCGTACGCGAACGGGTCCAGATGCGAATTGTGGTTCACCGCGGTGATAAATCCGCCGTCGGCCGGAATGTTCTCCATTCCGCGCCAGTCCCGCTTGATCAGAACCACGAGCGGCGGTTTAGCGATGACCGCCGCCAGGCGGTACCAGAAGCCGATTCTGCGGCGGGACACTCGGACACCTTCCTCTATGGACCCTTGAAGGCCCTCTCGGACCTGGTCAGCCGCACAAGTGTCGCCCCAGGCCGCCGGTCTGTCGAGAACACCGTACGCCCGCACGTTTATGCCCACCTCACGCGCCAGGTCACAATGAGCGCGACCCGAAGGGACGGACCTCACGTGCAGTGGACCCTGGTGATCCCGCTGAAACCCCTGGTGCGGGCCAAGAGCAGGCTGGCACCCACCGCGGGGGACGGGGTGCGTCCCGGGCTCGCGCTGGCGTTCGCGCAGGACACCGTGGCCGCCGCGGCCGCCGCGGCCGGGGTGCGGGATGTGGTGGTAGTCACGGACGACGCGCTCGCCGGGAGGGAGCTGGCCGCCCTGGGCGCCCTGATCGTCCCCGATGCCCCGGGAGCGGGTCTGAACGCCGCTCTGGCGCACGGTGCGGCGGCGGCGCGGGCCCGGCGCCCGGACGCGGCCGTCGCGGCACTCAACGCCGATCTGCCGGCGTTGCGGTCGGCGGAATTGTCCCGGGTTCTTGCGGATGCCGCGCTATTTCCCCGCGCATTTCTTCCCGATGCCGCGGGAATCGGGACCACACTTCTCAGTGCGAGCCCCGGTACGGAATTGCACCCCGCATTCGGCACCGCGTCCCGCGCCCGTCATGCAGCGTCCGGCGCGGTGGAACTCCCGCTGACGGGCGTCGACTCCGTGCGCCAGGACGTGGACACCGGCGAGGACCTGCGGGCGGCGCTGTCACTCGGCGTCGGGCCGCGCACCGCGGGGGCGGCCGCCGGGCTGCTGATCCCGGACTGAGTACGCTGCCTGCATGCAGGCGACCGCGTACACATACGACTCCGACTCCCGCTGCGGCAGCGTGCTGCTCGACGACGGCACCCCCATCCCCTTCGACGCCCCGGCGTTCGACGCGGGCGGCCTCCGGCTGCTGCGCCCCGGGCAGCGGGTCCGTATCGAGGTCGAGGGCGAGGGTGCGGCGCTGCGCATCACGCTGGTGACGCTGCAGACGCTCTGAGCCCCTTCTGAACTGGCCTTTCGCATGAACTGAGCTTTCGCGAAACACCGCGGGCCGGGCTCCCCGAGGGGAGCCCGGCCCGGCGCGTGAGGGCCCTCGAGGCCGTCGCCCTTACTTCTTGCGGGCGGTGGTCTTCTTGGCGGTCGTCTTGCGCGCAGTGGACTTCTTGGCGGGCGCCTTCTTGGCCGTGGCCTTCTTGGCGGGCGCCGTCTTCTTCGCGGTGGCCTTCTTCGCGGCGGTCTTCGCCGGAGCGGCCTTCTTGGCGGTGGTCTTCTTCGCCGTGGCGGTGGCCTTCTTGGCGGTGGCCTTCTTCGCCGTGGCGGTGGCCTTCTTCGCCGTCGTCTTCTTGGCGGTGACCTTCTTGGCGGTGACCTTCTTCGCCGTGGCCTTCTTGGCGGTGGCCTTCTTGGCCGCGGCCTTCTTGACCGTCGCCGAAGCGCCGCCGGTCAGGCTGCCCTTGGGCGCCTTCTTCACGGCCACGTCGTTCTTCGGGAGCTTCTTCGAGCCCGCGACGAGGTCCTTGAAGCCCTGACCGGCACGGAAACGCGGAACGGAGGTCTTCTTGACCCGCACCCGCTCACCCGTCTGCGGGTTACGGGCGTAGCGGGCCGGGCGGTCGACCTTCTCGAACGAGCCGAAGCCGGTGACCGAGACCCGGTCCCCGCTGACGACGGCACGGACGATGGCGTCCAGGACCGCGTCGACGGCGTCCGCGGCCTGCTGACGGCCGCCGACCTTGTCGGCAATCGCTTCTACGAGCTGCGCCTTGTTCACGTCTTCCCCTTCGGAGACATTGCCGGAACGTATCCGATCCGGCTTTTTCGCACGTTAGGCAGATATATACCGCAAATCAAACACGAAACGGGCTAATCACCCTTGTGCCGCAACGAACTCGGGCTGTCACGAAGTTCTTCAGTGGTCCTCTTGTGGGAATCGACCCTCTTCGAGGTCCACCATGAATCGGTCCAGCCGCCTTGCCGCATCGGCGAGATCGTGCTTGGCCGCGGCCGTAATGACCAGCAGCTTCCGGGTCAGCGCCATCCGTACGCCCTCCGGGACTTGCAGTGCGCGCACCCTGGAGTGCGCTTCCTTGAGTTGGTCCGCGACCGCCGCATAGAGCTGGAGTTGGCCGTCGTGTTCCATGCACAGATTGTGCCATCTGGGGCGAGTTGTCGCCTCCGCAGGGGGTAACTGCCGTCCCTGGCGGGCCTCCTGGGCCCCTCGACGGGGCCTGCGCGCACCGGCGCCGCAGCGCACGGGTATCTCATGAACACCCTTGAAAACACGGGGAGTTGAGACCCCCGGAACGGCGCTCCGCGAGCGATCGGAGGCCGGACACAGCTGTACCCCCAACCGTCCACGATTGGGGGTACAGAGGCTTGTTGCGATGGCCGGAATCAGCCTTGCAGAGTTCAGATCTGCACGGTCTGCGGCTTGAACGACGGACGCTTGGACTCGTAGTCCGCGATGGCGTCGTCGTTCTGGAGCGTGATGCTGATGTCGTCCAGGCCGTTCAGCAGCCGCCAGCGCGCGTTCTCGTCGAGTTCGAAGGCCGCGGTGACGCCCTCGGCCCGTACTTCACGCGCCTCCAGGTCGACCGTGATCTCGGCCTTGGGGTCGCTCTCCACGAGGTCCTGGAGCGCTTCCACGATCTTCTGGTCGAGCACCACGGTGAGCAGGCCGTTCTTGAGCGAGTTACCGCGGAAGATGTCGGCGAACCGGGAGGAGATGACGGCCTTGAAGCCGTAGTTCTGCAGCGCCCACACCGCGTGCTCGCGGGAGGAACCGGTACCGAAGTCGGGGCCGGCCACCAGGACCGAGGCGCCGCGGCGTTCGGCCTTGTTCAGCACGAACTCGGGGTCCTTGCGCCAGGCCTCGAAGAGCCCGTCCTCAAAACCGTCCCTGGTGACCTTCTTGAGCCAGTGGGCGGGGATGATCTGGTCGGTGTCGACGTTGCTGCGGCGCAGCGGGACGGCCCGGCCGGTGTGCGTGGTGAATGCTTCCATGGCTGATCAGACTCCAGCGGGCGTACGGGCGTCAGTGTCGGACAGGTCGGCCGGAGAGGCCAGGTGGCCCAGCACGGCGGTGGCGGCGGCGACCTGGGGCGAGACCAGGTGGGTACGGCCGCCCTTGCCCTGCCGTCCCTCGAAGTTGCGGTTCGAGGTGGACGCGGAGCGCTCGCCGGGGGCGAGTTGGTCGGGGTTCATGCCCAGACACATCGAGCAGCCCGCGTGCCGCCATTCGGCGCCGGCCTCCTTGAAGACCTTGTCCAGACCCTCGGAGACGGCCTGCAGACCCACTCGCGCGGAGCCCGGAACGACCAGCATCCGTACGCCGTCGGCGACTTTGCGGCCCCCGACGATATCGGCGGCGGCGCGCAGGTCCTCGATGCGGCCGTTGGTGCACGAACCTACGAAGACGGTGTCGACCTTGATGTCGCGCAGCGGCTGCCCGGCGGTCAACCCCATGTATTCCAGGGCCTTTTCGGCGGCGAGGCGCTCCGAAGCGTCCTCGTACGAAGCAGGGTCGGGGACCTGCGCCGACAGGGGCGAACCCTGACCGGGGTTGGTGCCCCAGGTGACGAACGGCGACAGCGCGGCGGCGTCGATGACGACCTCGGCGTCGAATTCCGCGTCGTCGTCCGACTTCAGCGTCTTCCAGTACGCCACCGCGGCGTCCCAGTCCTCGCCCTTCGGGGCGTGCGCGCGGCCCTCGAGGTAGGCGAAGGTCGTCTCGTCGGGGGCGATCATGCCCGCGCGGGCGCCGGCCTCGATCGACATGTTGCAGATGGTCATGCGGGCTTCCATCGAGAGCTTCTCGATGGCGGAGCCGCGGTACTCCAGGATGTAGCCCTGGCCGCCGCCCGTGCCGATCTTCGCGATGATGGCGAGGATCAGGTCCTTGGCGGTGACGCCGTCGGGCAGGTCGCCGTCGACGGTGATGGCCATCGTGCGGGGACGGGCCAGCGGCAGCGTCTGGGTCGCCAGGACGTGCTCGACCTGGGAGGTGCCGATACCGAAGGCCAGCGCGCCGAACGCGCCGTGCGTGGAGGTGTGGGAGTCACCACAGACGACGGTGGTACCCGGCTGGGTCAGGCCCAGCTGCGGGCCGACGACGTGCACGACACCCTGCTCGACGTCACCCAGCGAGTGCAGGCGCACACCGAAGTCGGCACAGTTCTTGCGCAGCGTCTCCAGCTGAACACGCGAGACCGGGTCGGCGATCGGCTTGTCGATGTCGAGGGTCGGGGTGTTGTGATCCTCGGTCGCGATGGTGAGGTCGAGCCGCCGCACCCGGCGACCGGTCTGGCGCAGGCCGTCGAAGGCCTGCGGGCTGGTCACCTCGTGCAGCAGGTGCAGATCGATGAAGAGGAGGTCGGGCTCGCCCTCGGCGCGCCGGACGACGTGGTCGTCCCAGACCTTCTCCGCGAGTGTCCTACCCATCGCTTTCCCTCCGGCCGACATCGTGAGCCGGCCTAACTAGAGATCGTGGTCGCCGACGTCCGTACCCCTCGTACCGGACGTGAACGTCCCGGCCCGTTGGTCTGCGGGCCGCTGTAAGTACAGGGTGTCAAGTTTCACGGGAAATTGAACTTGCGTTTCACAGAGTGAGACGCGAGTATCGACGCATGGACAACTCTAGCGGCGTCGGCGTTCTGGACAAGGCGGCCCTTGTTCTCAGCGCCCTGGAGTCCGGTCCGGCCACCCTCGCGGGGCTGGTCGCGGCGACCGGACTGGCAAGACCCACGGCACACCGTCTCGCCGTGGCACTGGAACACCACCGCATGGTGGCGCGTGACATGCAGGGCCGTTTCATCCTCGGCCCGCGCATGGCCGAGCTGGCCGCGGCGGCAGGCGAGGACCGCCTGCTCGCGACGGCGGGCCCGGTACTCACCCACCTCCGTGACGTGACGGGCGAGAGCGCGCAGCTCTATCGCCGGCAGGGCGACATGCGTATCTGTGTCGCGGCCGCCGAGCGCCTTTCGGGCCTCAGGGACACCGTCCCCGTGGGCTCCACGCTCACGATGAAGGCGGGCTCGTCCGCGCAGATCCTGATGGCCTGGGAGGAGCCCGAGCGCCTCCACCGCGGCCTCCAGGGCGCCCGCTTCACGGCGACGGCCCTGTCGGGCGTACGACGCCGCGGCTGGGCCCAGTCGATCGGCGAGCGGGAGCCGGGCGTCGCGTCCGTCTCCGCGCCGGTGCGCGGCCCCTCGAACCGCGTCGTCGCGGCGGTCTCGGTATCCGGACCGATCGAGCGCCTGACGCGCCACCCGGGCCGGATGCACGCGCAGGCCGTCATCGACGCCGCGGGCCGTCTGTCCGAGGCCCTGCGCCGCACCGGCTGACCTTCCCCCTCCACACCGCTCCCCCTCGGGCCGGCCGCTTCAACGCCGCAGCGACCGGCCCGAGTTGACACTTGGTGAGACCTTTCAGGCTCACGCGCTCCGGACAACGCGAAGAGGCCCTCCCCTGTTGGGGAGGGCCTCTTGCTGTCTTGTACCCCCGACCGGATTCGAACCGGCGCTACCGCCTTGAGAGGGCGGCGTGCTAGGCCGCTACACAACGGGGGCAAGGATCTTGCGTTGCCACACTATCCAGCTGGGCTACCAGGACTCGAACCTAGAACAACGGAACCAGAAACCGTCGTGTTGCCAATTACACCATAGCCCAATGCGATCCAGGCCTGGATGGCCCGATCAGTACCCCCGACCGGATTCGAACCGGCGCTACCGCCTTGAGAGGGCGGCGTGCTAGGCCGCTACACAACGGGGGCCCTAGCGATCCTGCATGAAAAACAGCGGGTGCGACCCGGACTGTCCCCCTGGGAAGGATCTGTACCCCCGACCGGATTCGAACCGGCGCTACCGCCTTGAGAGGGCGGCGTGCTAGGCCGCTACACAACGGGGGCTTTGCGGATCTGGAATCCGCGA
>NZ_JBWKIS010000003.1:317242-589694 GCF_056432625.1 Streptomyces sp. NPDC045026 | reverse complement strand
CTGTACCCCCGACCGGATTCGAACCGGCGCTACCGCCTTGAGAGGGCGGCGTGCTAGGCCGCTACACAACGGGGGCTTTGCGGATCTGGAATCCGCGATGCAGATAAGCTCTGCGAGCTGGCCTACCAGGACTCGAACCTAGACTAACGGAACCAGAAACCGTCGTGCTGCCAATTACACCATAGGCCATCAAAAAGCAACCCCTTGCGAGGGTTCTGTTTGATTTACGCTTCCGGGTCCGGCCTTTCGGCCCGTTTCCCTTGGCGCAGGAAGAACATTACCCGAAGGTGGACGGCGCTCCAAAACGGGTATCCGGGGCCAGCAGGGCGGGGAGCTGGTCGAGCGCCGTGATGCGCGTGAGTTCGGGACGGCCGCCGGTCCGCGCGCGGTCCAGCCAGATGCCGGTGAGCCCTGCCTCCTCGGCGCCGTGGGCGTCGGTGTCGGGCTGGTCGCCGACGTACGCGACCTCGTGCGGGGGCAGTTCCAGGGCCTCACAGGCGGCGTGGAAGGCGGCGGCCTGCGGCTTGGCCACGCCGAGTTCGGCGGCGCAGACGACGGCCTCGAAGCGGTCCCTGACGCCGAGGACCCGCAGCTTGCGGTCCTGGTTGTGGAGTGAGGAGTTGGACAGCACCGCGTGCCGGTAGCGGTCCGCGAGCAGGTCGAGCACGGGGACGGTGTCGGGGAACAGCGCCCAGGCGGCCTCGTAGTGGACGATGTAGCGCCCGAACCAGGCGTCCGCCTCGGTGTCGTCCATGTCATCGGGATTGCCGGCATTACCGGCGCCGCGCCCCACGAAGGCCCGTACGCGATCACGGCGCTGGCCCTCCCAGTCGGTCTCGCCCGACTCGAAGCGCGCCCAGTGCTCCCGGGTGAGGGTGCGCCAACGAGCGAGGGCCTGGCCGACGGAGGTGAATCCGTCGGCCAGGCCCTCGGCCCGAAGGTGATCCCGCATTCCCGCGCGATCCGCGTTCGCGTAGTCGAAGATCGTGTCGTCTACGTCCCACAGGACCGCGCGGATCGGCATGTGCCCGAGCTTAGGCCGTGAGCTTGGCCAGGGCGGCGTCGATGCGGGTCAGGGTCTTGTCCTTGCCCAGGATCTCCAGGGACTCGAAGAGGGGCAGGCCGACCGTGCGGCCGGTGACGGCGACGCGGACCGGGGCCTGCGCCTTGCCGAGCTTGAGACCGTGCTCCTCACCGGCGGCCAGGACGGCCTCCTTGAGGGAGTCGGCCGACGCCCAGTCGGCGGCCTCGAGCTTCGCGCGGGCCGTGGTCAGGAGGCCGGCCGGGTCGCCCTTCATGGCCTTGGTCCAGGACGCCTCGTCCTCCACCGGCTCCTTCAGGAAGAGGAAGTCGACGTTGGCCGTGATGTCGGACAGGACCGTCACACGGGTCTGCGCGTGGGGGGCGATGGCCTCCCAGGCCGCCTGGTCGAAGTCCTCGGGCGCCCAGTTGGCGAACGGGGCGCGCAGCCACGGCTCACAGGCCGCCGCGAACGCCTTCACGTCCAGCATGCGGATGTGGTCGCCGTTGATCGACTCGGCCTTCTTGAGGTCGAAGCGCGCCGGGTTGGAGTTGACGTCCGCGAGGTCGAACTTCGCGACCATGTCCTCGATCGAGAAGACGTCCTGGTCGGCCGAGAAGGACCAGCCCAGCAGGGAGAGGTAGTTGAGCAGTCCCTCGGGCAGGAAGCCGCGCTCGCGGTAGAGGTTGAGCGAGGCCTGCGGGTCGCGCTTCGAGAGCTTCTTGTTGCCCTCGCCCATGACGTACGGGAGGTGGCCGAAGGCGGGGGTGAGCTTCGCGATGCCGAGCTCGGTGAGCGCCTTGTAGAGGGCGATCTGGCGGGGCGTGGAGGAGAGCAGGTCCTCGCCGCGCAGGACGTGGGTGATCTCCATCAGGGCGTCGTCGACCGGGTTGACCAGCGTGTACAGCGGGGCGCCGTTCGCGCGGACGATGCCGAAGTCCGGGACGTTCTCCGGCTGGTAGGTGATCTCGCCGCGGACCAGGTCCTCGAACGTGATCGCCTCGTCGGGCATGCGGAAGCGGACGATGGGCTCGCGGCCCTCGACCTCGTACGCGGCGACCTGCTCGGCGCTCAGGTCGCGGCAGTGGCCGTCGTAGCCGGAGGGCTTGCCGGCGGCGCGGGCGGCGTC
Organism: Streptomyces sp. NPDC045026; assembly: GCF_056432625.1. Lineage (NCBI taxonomy): Bacteria > Bacillati > Actinomycetota > Actinomycetes > Kitasatosporales > Streptomycetaceae > Streptomyces > Streptomyces sp. NPDC045026. Next base: position 587,544 of record NZ_JBWKIS010000003.1, on the reverse strand, counting down.
GCGGCGGGCGTCGAGCTCCTCGGTGGAGCAGTAGCAGCGGTACGCGTGCCCGGCGGCGAGGAGCTTCTCGGCGACGTCCTTGTAGATGTCCATGCGCTGCGACTGGCGGTACGGCGCGTGGGGGCCGCCGACCTCGGGGCCCTCGTCCCAGTCGAAGCCGAGCCAGCGCATCGAGTCGAGCAGCTGCTCGTACGACTCCTCGGAGTCGCGGGCTGCGTCGGTGTCCTCGATGCGGAAGACGAGGGTGCCCTGGTTGTGCCGGGCGTAGGCCCAGTTGAAGAGGGCGGTACGGACCAGACCCACGTGGGGGTTGCCGGTCGGGGAGGGACAGAAACGTACGCGGACGTTCGTCGCGTTAGCCACGCTTGATCACCTTGTTGGTGAGAGTGCCGATGCCTTCGATGGTGACGGCGACCTCGTCGCCGACGTTGAGCGGGCCGACCCCTTCCGGGGTGCCCGTGAGGATCACGTCGCCGGGAAGCAGCGTCATGGCCTCGGAGATGTTGACGATCAGGTCCTCGATCGAGTGGATCATCTGGGACGTGCGGCCGAGCTGGCGCTGCTGTCCGTTGACGGTGCACTGGATCGTCAGGTCGCTGGGGTCGAGGTCCGTCTCCACCCAGGGGCCGAGAGGGCAGGAGGTGTCGAAGCCCTTGGCCCTGGCCCACTGCTTCTCGCGCTTCTGGACATCACGCGCGGTGACGTCGTTCGCACAGGTGTAGCCGAGGATGACGTCCTTGACGCGCTCGCGCGGGACCTCGCGGCACATGCGGCCGATGACGACGGCGAGCTCGGCCTCGTGGTGCAGTTCCTGCGAGAAGGAGGGGTACGCGATCTGGTCGCCGGGGCCGATCACCGAGGTGGACGGCTTGAAGAACGCGAAGGGGGCGTCCGGGACCTCGTTGCCCAGTTCCTTCGCGTGTTCCGCGTAGTTGCGGCCGAAGGCGACGACCTTGTTCGGGAGCACCGGCGGCAGGAGCCTGACCTTGCTCAGCGGGACCTTCGTGCCGGAGAGTTCGAAGTCCGCGAACGGGATGCCCTTGATGATGTCGAGGACGAGCCCATCGGTCGTTCCGGGGGGACTGTCGCCCTCGACCGCGCCGAAGGCGACATTGCCGTCGATGGAGAATCTGGCGATGCGCACGGGTGCCTTGCGCCCCTCTACTTCCGCTGACTGGAAACTGACGACCCAGGCTAACGCGGCTCGGGCACCCGACCTCGCGGATTACAGCGCGTCAGGACGCGTCAGGAGGCGACGGGCGTCTGCTCCGGGACTTCCATCAGGATGGCGCGGCGCGGATTGGCCGTCTGGGCGGGGAGGTCGACGGAGTACTCCGGCTGCTCCGGTGCCGCCTGCAGCTCATCGGCGTCCTTGAGGTGCATCAGCGTCGTACGCCGCGGGTTGGCGATGTTGCGGAACATCGGGGACTTCACAGTCTTCATGTGTCGCTCGTGACCTTGTCGGTGCGGGCGCCCGCAGGGCGCCGGTTGTCGGATTCGCCATCCCTGTAAAGCGTCAGGCTAAACATCTGATTCCCGTCGAAAGAGAGGAAGAGACGATGTTCCTCATGTGAGTTTGCTCACCAGAGGGTGGGCAAAAGTTTCAATTCGGACCCGAAGTGCGCCGCACCGAAACGGATATTTCGCCACTGAAGCGACCATTCCGCTCCCGATCATGGCGACTGGGACACCCCCGGGGTGTAGATGGAACGTCAGTAAAAGTCCGTTATCGACGAGATCACTTTCTACGTCTCGTGACGCACCCCTCACAAGGCGTCACACTGGTACCGCGCTGACGCTCGGCCCTTGTTGGAGATCCTGCACTGTGCTGGAATTCGCGGGACCGCCGCGAGATCGAGCCGGCGCGTACGGGGCGCGATGCAGCGCCGAGTCGCGGCGGGAAGGGGGAGCAGCGCCGGTCACCGACGACCGAAGGGGGCGTGTCAGCTCGCCCCCGAACTACGCCGACACCGTCCCGTCCGCGCACGCGGGGGACGCCTGGTCCAGAGGTTGCGACGCTAGTGCAGGGACGTAAGAACAGGGATGGCAGCGCTGCGGCGGAGCCGGAGCCGCGTGGCGGGACTGGCCCGATGACAGGCAGTTCCTCGCCCCAGCACGCCCAGAACCCGGGCCGGACCGCCTCCGTCGAGGGCAGTACGGCGGCTTCGGCCGCGCCCAAGGCTGCCGCCAGGCCGAAGAGCCCGAGCGGCCCCGGCTCGCGAATAGCCCTGCGTAACTGGCGCATCTCCACCCGCCTGGTCTCGCTGCTCGCCCTCCCCGTGGTCGCCGCGACCTCCCTCGGCGCGCTGCGTATCGGCGAGTCGATGAGCGACATCCAGCAGCTCGACAACATGAAGCTGCTGACGGACATGACCAAGCAGGCCACCGAGCTCGCGTCCGCGCTCCAGGAGGAGCGCGACCAGTCGGCGGGCCCGCTGGCCAACGGCGGCAATGCGACCGAGGACTACACCGTCAGGGGCGCGCGCGAGAAGACCGACCGCGCGCGCAAGGCCTTCATGGAAGGCACGTACGAGATCACCGACGGGGCCACCAACAGCGGCCTCGACGGTGTGCAGGACCACGTCACGCAGATCGCCGGCCAGCTCAACAACCTCAAGGGCATCCGGCAGGACGCGTTCAAGGACCGCAGCACCTCGTCCCAGACGATCGACGCCTACAGCCGCCTCGTCGAGCAGCTCCTGTCGCTGTCCACCGACATGGCGCAGGCGACCAGCAACCCCGAGATGATCAAGCGCACGCGCGCCCTGGCGTCGTTCTCCTCCGCCAAGGAGTACGCGTCCGTGCAGCGCGCCGTCATCGCGGCCGCCCTGCCCCCGAACGACCGCGACTTCGGCAAGCTCTCCGAGACGGACCGCCGCTACGGCGAGTCCGCACTGGAGAACCAGGAGTCCGACCTCAAGGGCTTCAGCTCCGTCTACGGAAACGTCGCCGCCACCGAGCTGATGAAGCCCATCGACTCGGGCAACGCGACCATCAAGGCCGCCGACCAGTACGCCCGCCGCACCCTCGACAGGGAGGGCGGCATCAAGAACGAGGACAAGCGGTCCTACAAGGACTGGGTCGACGCGGACAGCCAGCGTCTGCAGGAAATGTCCAAGATCGAGCTGACGCTGCTCAACCAGATGGAGCAGCAGGCCCGCGAGCTGCGCAACGAGTCCGAGCGCACGGCCATCATCAACGGTGCGCTGATCCTGCTCGTCCTCGGTGTCTCGCTCGTCGGCGCGTTCGTCGTGGCCCGCTCCATGATCCGCTCGCTGCGCCGGCTCCAGGACACCGCGACCAAGGTCGCCCAGGACCGCCTGCCCGAGCTGGTCAAGCAGCTGTCCGAGTCGGACCCGCAGGACGTCGACACCTCCGTCGAGTCCGTCGGTGTGCACTCGCGCGACGAGATCGGCCAGGTGGCCTCGGCCTTCGACGACGTGCACCGCGAGGCGGTCCGCCTCGCCGCCGAGCAGGCCCTCCTGCGAGGCAACGTCAACGCGATGTTCACCAACCTCTCGCGCCGTTCGCAGGGTCTTATCCAGCGCCAGCTCTCGCTCATCTCCGAGCTGGAGTCGCGCGAGGCCGACCCCGACCAGCTGTCCTCGCTGTTCAAGCTCGACCACCTCGCGACCCGCATGCGCCGTAACGGCGAGAACCTCCTCGTTCTCGCCGGTGAAGAGCCCGGCCGCCGCTGGACCCGCCCGGTCCCGCTCGTCGACGTGCTGCGCGCCGCCGCCTCCGAGGTGGAGCAGTACGAGCGCATCGAGCTGGCCTCCGTGCCGACCACCGAAGTGGCCGGCCGCGTCGTCAACGACCTCGTGCACCTGCTCGCCGAGCTGCTCGAGAACGCGACCTCGTTCTCCTCGCCGCAGACCAAGGTCAAGGTCACCGGTCACGCACTGCCCGACGGCCGTGTGCTGATCGAGATCCACGACACCGGCATCGGCCTCTCCCCCGAGGACCTCGCCGCGATCAACGAGCGGCTCGCGTCGCCGCCCACCGTGGACGTCTCGGTCTCGCGCCGCATGGGTCTGTTCGTGGTCGGCCGCCTGTCGCAGCGTCACGGCATCCGTATCCAGCTCCGCCCGTCCGACTCCGGTGGTACGACGGCGCTCGTCATGCTGCCCGTCGACGTCGCCCAGGGCGGCAAGAAGGCTCCTGGTAAGCCCGGTCCCGGCGCCGCCTCCGGTGGCCCCGCCGCAGCGCAGGCCGCCGCCGGTGTGGCCGCGGCACGGCGTGGGGTCGGCGCGGGTGCGCAGGGCGGTCCCGGAAGTCCCGGTGGCGCGGGCCTGCTCGGTGCCGGTCCCGGCGCGACGCGTCCGCAGGTCGCCGGATCGGGTCCGCGCGCGGCGCTGCCCGGCCGTGACGGCAACGGCCCGCAGGCGCCTCAGTCTCCGCAGTCCCAGCAGTCCCCCCAGCAGGGTCGTCCGGCTCCGGCCGGCGCGCGCGGCGCGCAGGGTCCGCAGGGCGGTCCCGGCCAGGGTCAGGGCCTCGGTCAGGGCCTCGGCCAGGGGCCGGGCCAGAACGGTCCTGTGCCGCCCCAGCAGCGTACGAACCAGGCGCCCGAGCAGGGCCGCCGGCCGGTCCTGCCGCCGCGTGGCGGTCCCCGCGCCGAGCTGCCCGGGGGCAACCCCCAGCCCCGCGCGGCGAGTTGGGGCAACGACGACGCGCAGCCGCCGGTGCCGCGCGCCTCGCTCGACGCCCCGCGCGGGCACGAGGAGCCGGACTCCACGACGCAGTTCCCGCGGGTCGACGACCGCCAGGGCCCCGGCTCGACGGCCGAGTTCGCCCGGCCCGACTTCGACGGGCCCCGTCCCGGCGCGCCCGCCCCGCACGACCAGGGCCAGGGCCAGGACACGGGGGCGTTCGTCCGTAACGACGTCTTCGGCGGCCACCAGGGCCACTCCCAGAACCCGAACCACTTCCCGCCCCACAACCCATCGCAGGGCCAGCCGCAGAACCAGGGTCACCAGACCGGTCAGTTCGCGGCGCCCGGCTTCGACGACGGTCTGCGCCCGGGGCTTCAGGACCCGTCCGCCACGGGCCAGTTCCCGGCTCCCGGCCAGAACAACTCCGGGCGTCCGCGCCAGGACGGCCAGTTCCCCGGCGGCGACGGCTTCGGGCAGCCGCAGCAGGGACCGGGCCAGGGCCAGCAGCAGGGTCAGGGTCAGGGTCAGCAGCAGGGGCAGGGGCAGGGTCAGGGTCAGGGTCAGGGTCAGCAGCAGGGTCGCCCCGGCGGTCCCGCGCGCGACCTGCCGCAGCTCGGCTCCCGGGACGCGGCGGACTTCTCGATGCCGCGGCCTCCCCTCCAGGGCGGCCAGGACCAGCACTTCCCGGCGCAGCAGCCGCAGGCCCCCGGCCGGCAGGACGAACTGCCGCCCGCCGGACCCGGCGACGGCCGCACCCCGCTCTTCGACACCCTCGAAACCAACTGGTTCCACGGCCAGCAGTCGGGCCAGCAAGCCGGACCGCAGCAACAGGACCGGCCGCAGGGGCCCGCGCCCCAGCAGAACAACGGCCGGCCGGGCGGCCTGCCGCAGCGCTCGCCGCAGCAGCAGCCCCAGTCGCCCAACCCCTCCCCCGCGCCCGCCCGCCCGGCGGCCGCCGCACCCGCGGCGCCCCAGCAGGCCCAGGCGCCCGCCAACTGGCGCCAGTCGCCCAACGACGAGCTCGGCCGCCAGGCCGAGCGGGTCCGCCAGCCCTCGGCCGGCGGGGTCACCGTCTCCGGGCTCCCGCGTCGCGTCCCGCGTGCGAACCTCGTCGCGGGTACGGCTCAGCAGCAACAGCACCAAACCGGTCCGCAGGTCTCGCGTTCGCCTGATGACGTTCGCGGCCGGCTGACCAATCTCCGTCGGGGCATCCAGCAGGGTCGCCAGGCCGGTACGGGCCAGACCGGCAGCTTCCCCAGCCCCACTCACCAGCAGGAGCGTTAGTTGAGCCAGATGAGCCAGGCGGCACAGAACCTGAACTGGTTGATCACCAACTTCGTGGACAACACGCCGGGGGTCTCCCACACCGTCGTCGTGTCCGCGGACGGCCTGCTGCTCGCCATGTCGGAGGGGTTCCCCCGGGACCGCGCCGACCAGCTGGCGGCCGTCGCTTCGGGCCTCACCTCGCTGACCGCGGGTGCGTCCCGGATCTTCGAGGGCGGCACCGTGGCCCAGACCGTGGTGGAGATGGAGCGTGGCTTCCTCTTCCTCATGTCGGTCTCGGACGGTTCCTCCCTCGCGGTGCTCGCGCACCCGGACTGCGACATCGGCCTCGTCGGCTACGAGATGGCGCTGCTCGTGGACCGTGCGGGTTCCGTACTCACCCCCGATCTCCGCGCCGAACTGCAGGGCAGCCTGCTGCACTAGTCACGACCTCCCCCACACGCACGTACGACCGCACCGTCAGGCCGCCACGCCCCCCACCGGCCCCGTCAGACGGCACGCAGACCACCTGCTGTCCCGCCCGGAGGATCCATGACCCCGCCCACCGCCTCTCACGACCCGTACGGCGTATCTCCGCACGCCTCGTACGGTCCTGAGGGCGACCAGCCGCTGGTGCGTCCTTATGCGATGACCGGTGGCCGGACACGGCCGCGCTACCAGCTCGCCATCGAGGCGCTCGTCAGCACGACCGCCGACCCGGCCCAGCTGATAGGGCTGCTCCCCGAGCACCAGCGCATCTGCCACCTGTGCCGAGAGGTCAAGTCGGTGGCGGAGGTGTCGGCCCTGCTGTCGATGCCTCTCGGTGTGGCCCGGATCCTCGTCGCGGACCTGGCGGAAGCGGGAATGGTGGCCATCCACCAGCCCGGTGGCGACGAGAACGCAGGCGGCCAGCCCGACGTGACACTGCTCGAAAGGGTGCTCAGTGGACTTCGCAAGCTCTAACGGCGGAGGCGGCCGTTCCACCACGTCCGCGAAGATCGTGGTGGCGGGCGGCTTCGGCGTCGGCAAGACCACGTTCGTGGGCGCCGTCTCCGAGATCAACCCGCTGCGCACCGAGGCCGTCATGACGTCCGCGTCCGCGGGCATCGACGACCTCACCCACACCGGGGACAAGACCACCACCACGGTGGCGATGGACTTCGGCCGCATCACGCTCGACCAGGACCTGATCCTGTACCTCTTCGGTACACCCGGTCAGGACCGCTTCTGGTTCATGTGGGACGACCTGGTGCGCGGCGCGATCGGTGCGATCGTGCTCGTCGACACCCGCCGTCTCGCCGACTGCTTCCCGGCCGTCGACTACTTCGAGAACTCCGGGCTGCCCTTCGTCGTCGCCCTCAACGGCTTCGAGGGTCACCAGCCCTACACGCCCGACGAGGTGCGTGAGGCGCTGCAGATCGGCCCGGACACCCCGATCATCACCACGGACGCCCGACACCGTGCGGATGCAAAGAGTGGCCTGATCACGCTGGTCGAGCACGCCCTGATGGCCCGCCTGAAGTAGTTCCGCCGCCGAAAATCCGGCCACCAAGTGACCAGATCCATACGGCAGTTGTCGTAGTGCGCCCGGAGGCCGCTGTGTCCTTTGACACGGTCGGCCTCCGTGTTCATAACGTTTCGACAGAGAATTCCGGTGCCGCCGACACAGGTCGCGCACACCCGGTTCCACTGCGCGCACAAGAGCCCCGCCTTTTGGCGGGGCTCGCTCTTTATGACCGTTTTATCTGGGGCATGGGTCACTCGGAGGTTCCGGTTCCCAGTGTTTGGAAGAGAACCGCCTGACGTGCTGGAATGCGCTGAACTGCCCAGTAGGTAAGGGCCTGGAGACAGCGGCACAGCGTAGGTGCCGACGCCGAGAGGTTGTTGGTCGAGTGAGGCGAAGCAAGAACAGTCCCGAGCCGTCGTCGGCGCGGGGCAACTTCACCCCGCCGCCGCGTGCAGCGGCGTCGGCCGCGCATGTGCCACGGGCCGAGCAGCCCCCGGCGCCGTCCGGCGGCCGGATGTCGCCGCGCAACTGGCGTGTGCCGACCAAGCTGAACGCGATCCTGCTCATACCCGTGCTCGTGGGTCTGATCATGGGTGGCTTCCAGGTGAAGGGCTCGATCGACACCTGGAACGAGGCCGAGGACGCGGAGAACACCGCGCGTCTGGTGCAGGCGTCCCTGACGTACGCCAACAGCCTGATCGAGGAGCGCGACATCTCCGCGGCTCCTCTCCTGCTCGGCCACAAGAACGACCCGAAGGTCGTCAAGGCCCGCGAGACGACGAACGAGGCCGCCGACGCCTTCGACGCCGCCGCGAAGAACATGCCGGCCAAGGAAGGCCTGGAGCGCCGCCTCACGCAGTTCCGTCAGGTCGAGCCCGGCCTGGAGAAGCTGCGGGCCGCCGCCTACACGAGCAAGCTCCCCGCGGTGCAGACCGAAGAGGGCTACGTCGGCATCCAGCACCCGCTGATGGAGTTCGCCAACGAACTCGGCCTCGGCACCGGAAACATCACGAGCTACGGCCGCACGGTCTACGCGATCTCGCTCTCCAAGGCCGCGCTCTCGCTGGAGCGGTCCATCGGCATGCACCTGCTGGTCGCCCCGGGCCCCTCGGCCTCGACCTTCAACAAGCAGAAGATCGCCCTCTCCTCCTACGCCTACCTCGAGGGCATCGCCATCGAGGAGTACAAGGGCGGCGGCACGCAGGCGGACGTCGACAAGCTCGAAGCCGCCAAGAAGCAGCTGACGATCGACGGCGCGAAGCAGGCCAAGCAGGCCGCCGCCGCCGCGAAGGCGCAGGGAAAGACCTACGTCCCGCCGCCGGCCGACCCCACGGACATGGTGTCCGCGATCGCCACGCTGCCCACCACGCAGCCGAGCGCCCGCCTCGCCATCGCGCAGAGGGGCGTCACCGCGGAGAACTGGTGGGCGGTCAACACCGCCAGGTTCAACGCGTACCGCACCATCGAGTCCGACCTCGCCGACAAGGCGGTGAACGAGGCCGCCGGCATCGCCGACGACGCCAAGCAGTCCACGTTCGTCACCGGTGCGGTCGTCCTGGTCGCCCTGCTCGCCGCGTTCGCGCTGGCCGGGATGATGGCGCGCCAGATGAGCCGCTCGATGCGCCGACTGCGCACCGCCGCTTTCGACGTCGCCGAGCAGCGCCTGCCGATGCTCGTCGACCAGCTCTCGCGCACCGACCCGGGCCGCGTCGACACCCGTGTCCAGCCCATCCCGATCAACTCCACGGACGAGATCGGCGAGGTCGCCCGCGCCTTCGACCAGGTGCACCGCGAGGCCGTCCGCCTCGCCGCCGAGCAGGCCCTGCTCCGCGGCAACATCAACGCGATCTTCACCAACCTGTCGCGCCGCAACCAGTCCCTGATCGAGGGCCAGCTGACCCTCATCACGGACCTGGAGAACAATGAGGCCGAGCCGGACCAGCTGGAGAACCTCTTCCGCCTGGACCACCTCGCGACCCGCATGCGCCGCAACGGCGAGAACCTCCTCGTCCTCGCCGGCGAGGAGCCGGGCCGCCGCTGGGACCAGCCGGTCCCGCTGGTCGACGTCCTGCGCGCCGCCTCCTCCGAGGTGGAGCAGTACGAGCGCATCGAGCTGTCGGGCGTGCCGGAGGCCGAGATCCACGGCCGTTCGGTGACCGACCTCGTGCACCTGCTCGCCGAGCTCCTGGAGAACGCCACCACGTTCTCCTCGCCGCAGACCAAGGTCCGCGTCACCGCGACCCGTCTCCCCGACGGCCGCGTCATGGTCGAGATCCACGACAAGGGCATCGGCCTCACCGCCGAGGACTTCGCGGACATCAACCACAAGCTGGCCAACCCGCCGACGGTGGACGCCGCGATCTCGCAGCGCATGGGCCTGTTCGTGGTCGGCCGCCTGTCCGACCGGCACGGCATCCGCGTCCAGCTGCGCCCCTCGGGCGAGCAGGCCGGCACGACGTCGCTCGTCATGCTGCCCGACGTCATCACCCACGGTGGCAGCGGCGAGCACCTCCCCGAGTCCGAGTTCACCGTCTCGTCGATGATCCCGTCGCAGTCGGCGTACGAGCCGGCCCCGCTGCGCACCGCCGCGGAGCTCGGCTTCGACGACAGCCGCTACGGCGAGGTCCCCGACGACCTGCGCGACCTGGACCCGGTCGGCCGTTCGCTGATGCGCGAGGAGCGCCGTGCGGCCCTGGAGGCCCAGGCGCACACCGGTGACGACCGCCCCCTGTTCCGCGACGAGATCGCGGCGGCGCAGGGGCAGGACCCGTACGAGGAGCAGCAGACCACTTATGCTCCCGCGCAGCCCGCGTACGACGACCGTCAGCAGCAGGCGTACGAGGACCACTCGGCCGGCTACGGGCAGGGCGGGCAGACGTACGACGAGCAGCCGCGGAACGGCTCCTACAACGATTCGTTCTTCGCGCCGCAGGACGGCTACGCGCCCCAGGACTCCTATGCGGAACCCGTCCAGGAGACCTACTCGGCCTTCGGTGACGGGCCGCTGCGCGGCTCGCAGCAGCGCGACTGGCAGACGCAGGACGGCTACGAGGAGCAGTACCGGTCCGAGCACACCGCTCAAGCGGAATCCGCGCAGCGCGCTGACGCCGGTGAGCAGGAGCGCGTAGGCTTCGACCCGCACGGTCCCGCGGCGCCGGCCGGGCCCACCCCGTCCGCCGCACGTTCGCTCACCGACTCCGGTCTTCCGATGCGCGGTTCGGGCGGGCAGCAGCGCCAGGCCCCGGCGGCGACGCCGGCGCCCGACCGTGGCGACAACACCACCCAGGACAACGGCAGCGGCGACGGCAGCGGCCCCGACGACTGGCGTTCGTCCAACGACGAGCGCTGGGTCCGCGCGGAGCAGCTTCGGAAGCCCAAGGCGGGCGGAGTCACCTCCTCCGGTCTGCCGCGCCGGGTGCCCAAGGCCAACCTGGTCGAGGGCACGGCGGAATCGACCCCGCAGGGCGGCCCCCAGGTCTCCCGCGCGCCTGAGGACGTCAGGGGCAGGCTGAGCAACCTGCGCCGTGGCGTGCAGCGGGGACGCGAAGCAGGAAGTGACACGAACGGCCAGGCCACGAATCAGCACAGTGGTCCTGACAGCACCTACAACCAGGAGCGTTAGTGTGAGCCCGATGAGCCAGGCGGCACAGAACCTGAACTGGTTGATCACCAACTTCGTGGACAACACCCCTGGGGTGTCCCACACGGTGGTGGTCTCCGCCGACGGACTCCTTCTGGCGATGTCCGAAGGGTTCCCGCGTGACCGTGCCGACCAGCTGGCGGCCGTCGCGTCGGGACTTACCTCGCTGACCGCGGGCGCGTCCCGCATCTTCGAGGGCGGCAGCGTGAACCAGACAGTTGTGGAGATGGAGCGAGGATTCCTCTTCCTTATGTCCATCTCCGACGGTTCTTCCCTCGCCGTCCTCGCACACCCGGAGGCGGACATTGGCCTCGTCGGGTACGAGATGGCACTTCTTGTCGACCGCGCGGGGACGGTTCTCACTCCCGACCTGCGGGCCGAGCTTCAGGGGAGCCTTCTCAACTGACAGACAAGCGGTGCGATTTCGCGTCCCGTAGCCGTAAGGTTTCGGGACGCGGCTCCACGGTGATGGTGCCCGGCACAGTTGGAGGAGGAAAGCGTGGCTGGTTCTGCAACACCCCCGAGCGGTTCATCGGCGAATTGGTCCTACGGGCCTGGCCAGGGCCAGGGGCAGGGTGACGCGTCGAACCGGTACAACTTCCCCTCCGCGCCGAGCCACCGGCGTCAGCCGTACGCGCCCCCGCACCCGCCGCAGCCGCGGCAGCCGGGGCCGTACGACCAGCCGTCGGCACCCCGCATTCAGCCCGTGCAGCCGCAGCGGCGTCCCGACACCCCTGCGCCGGCTGCCAACAACCCCCTGGTGCGTCCCTACGCCATGACGGGTGGCCGCACCAGGCCGCGCTACCAGCTCGCCATCGAGGCACTGGTGCACACCACCGCGCAGCCGCACCAGTTGCAGGGCCAGTTGCCCGAGCACCAGCGGATCTGCACCCTCTGCCGAGAGATCAAGTCAGTGGCCGAAGTCTCGGCCCTGCTCAGCATCCCCCTCGGCGTGGCCAGGATTCTCGTCGCCGACTTGGCGGAGGCGGGCCTGGTCGCCATTCATCAGCCCGGCGGCGAAGAGAACGCCGGCGGTCAGCCAGACGTGACTTTGCTCGAAAGGGTGCTCAGTGGACTTCGCAAGCTCTAGCGGAGGGCCTTCCCGCTCCACCACGTCCGCGAAGATCGTGGTGGCGGGCGGCTTCGGCGTCGGCAAGACGACCTTCGTGGGCGCCGTCTCGGAGATCAACCCTCTGCGCACCGAGGCCGTCATGACGTCCGCGTCCGCGGGCATCGACGACCTCACCCACACCGGGGACAAGACGACGACCACCGTCGCCATGGACTTCGGCCGCATCACCCTGGACCAGGACCTGATCCTGTACCTCTTCGGTACGCCCGGTCAGGACCGCTTCTGGTTCATGTGGGACGACCTGGTCCGCGGCGCGATCGGTGCGATCGTCCTCGTCGACACGCGCCGTCTCGCCGACTGCTTCCCGGCCGTCGACTACTTCGAGAACTCCGGCCTGCCCTTCGTCGTCGCCCTCAACGGCTTCGACGGCAGCCAGCCGTACCAGCCCGACGAGGTCCGTGAGGCGCTGCAGATCGGCCCGGACACTCCGATCATCACGACCGACGCCCGCCACCGCGCGGACGCGAAGTCGGCGCTCATCACGCTCGTGGAGCACGCGCTGATGGCGCGCCTGCGCTAGGCCTGCGGCGCTCCCGCGAACACGGGAAAGCCCCCGGTGACCTTCGGGTCACCGGGGGCTTTTTCGCCCTTCGGGCTCGTCCTCGAACGCCGGACGGGCTGAATATCCGCGCTCAGCCCTGCCAGCTGTGCGGGGCACGGAAGCCGTGCTGGCGCTCCAGGCGGCGCCAGCCGGCCTTGTCGCGGCCGCGCAGGGCGGGGCTGTCGGTCGGTGCGGCGGCGGCGCGGGCCAGCAGGATCGCGGTCAGGGCCGCGACCTCCTCGGGCTCGGCGTGGCCCTTCTCAACGCGGATGTCGGATGCAGACATGTGCAGTGATCTCCTTGTGGGGTTACTGCGGGGGGTTGCCGTGCTTGCGCGAAGGCAGGTCGGCGTGCTTCGTGCGCAGCATCGCGAGGGAGCGGATGAGCACCCCGCGGGTCTCGGCGGGATCGATGACGTCGTCGACCAGGCCCCGCTCGGCCGCGTAGTAGGGGTGCATCAGCTCGGCCTTGTACTCCTTGACCATGCGGGTGCGCATGGCCTCGGGGTCCTCGGCCTCGGCGATCTGACGGCGGAAGATGACGTTGGCGGCGCCCTCGGCGCCCATGACGGCGATCTCGTTGGTGGGCCAGGCGTAGGTGAGGTCGGCACCGATCGACTGCGAGTCCATGACGATGTAGGCACCTCCGTACGCCTTGCGCAGGATGAGCGAGATCCGCGGCACGGTGGCGTTGCAGTACGCGTACAGCAGCTTGGCGCCGTGACGGATGATCCCGCCGTGCTCCTGGTCGACACCCGGCAGGAAGCCGGGGACGTCGAGGAGGGTCACGATCGGAATATTGAAAGCGTCGCACATCTGGACAAAGCGGGCAGCTTTTTCGCTGGCCTCGATGTCCAGGACGCCCGCGAGGGACGAGGGCTGGTTGGCGACGATGCCGACGACCTGGCCGTCCAGGCGGGCCAGCGCGCAGATGATGTTGCGCGCCCAGCGCTCGTGGATCTCGAGGTAGTCGCCGTCGTCGACGAGCTCCTCGATGACCTTGGTCATGTCGTACGGGCGGTTGCCGTCGGCCGGGACCAGGTCGAGCAGGACGTCCGAGCGACGCTCGGCGGGGTCCTCGGAGGCCACGGTCGGCGGGTTCTCGCGGTTGTTGGAGGGCAGCATCGAGATGAGGTACCGGACCTCGGCGATGCAGGTCTCCTCGTCGTCGTACGCGAAGTGGCACACGCCCGACGTCTCGGCGTGCACGTCCGCGCCACCGAGGCCGTTCTGGGTGATCTCCTCACCGGTGACCGCCTTGACGACGTCCGGTCCGGTGATGAACATCTGCGAGGTCTCGCGGACCATGAAGACGAAGTCGGTCAGGGCCGGGCTGTAGGCCGCGCCGCCGGCGCACGGGCCGAGCATCACGCTGATCTGCGGGATGACACCGGACGCCTTGGTGTTGCGCTGGAAGATGCCGCCGTAACCGGCCAGCGCGGACACGCCCTCCTGGATACGGGCGCCCGCGCCGTCGTTGAGCGAGACCAGCGGAGCACCGGCCGCGATGGCCATGTCCATGATCTTGTGGATCTTCGTGGCGTGGGCCTCACCCAGCGCGCCGCCGAAGATACGGAAGTCATGCGCGTAGACGAAGACCGTACGGCCCTCGACCGTCCCCCAGCCGGTGATGACACCGTCGGTGTACGGCTTCTTGGACTCCAGACCGAAACCCGTCGCCCGGTGCCGGCGCAGCTGCTCGACCTCGTTGAACGATCCCGCGTCCAGAAGCAGCTCGATCCGCTCGCGCGCGGTCAGCTTGCCCTTCGCGTGCTGGGCCTCCGTCGCCTTGTCACTGGGCCCACGCAGCGCCTCTTCGCGGATCGCGTGGAGCTCGGCGACGCGTCCGCGCGCGTCGGTGGGCTCATCCCCGGGGGAACCGGCTGAGGCGGTGTCGTCCAAAACGGTCATGTAGCGACCTTACGAAGGCGACCAAGCAAAACGGGCCGTCGACTCCGTACAGTCTCCGGCCCGTTTTCCTGGTACCCCCGAACAGAACTCCGTCGCCATGCAGGCGAAGTGACTGCTCAGGGCCCTGCTGTCTTGTAGAGGTCACACAAACGGCTCAACTGAGAGTCACCTCACACCGATGGCTCACGCATGCCGCCCCAGGAGTGACGCGCAGCCGCAGCCTATGGCCTGTGGCGACCACTTCGACGGAGGGGTCGTGGCTGACGACGCGGCGCACCGGCCGGTCCCAGACGACATCCACGGGCTCGCCCGTGCGCGGCGGTTCGCTGATGGTCAGCGTCGCGGTGCGCCCCTTCCTGCGCAGGAGGACGCTCGCGGGAGCCGACACCGTGAGCTCCCCCGCGCTCCCCGCTTCCCAGAAGTTCGCCGCGCTCACGCCGAGGGAGGGCACGGTGACGGCCTGGGCGGCGGCAGTGTTGGCGAGGACCGACAGCCAGTGGCGGTCGCCCGCACGCCGCGCGAGGTCGTGCTTCGAGGCTCCCGGCATCAGCAGATAGGCGTACGCGGCGTCGGTCGGGTCCGTGCCGTGGTCGAGCCAGAGGGTCTGCCAGCGGCGGGTGCGGCGCTCGGTGGAGCTGGTGGTGTTGATGTCGGACCAGGCACCGGTGCGGTCCTCGCACAAGTGCCGCAGCGGGGCGCCGCCGGGGAAGACCCAGCCGCCGTGGCCTTCCAGGTGGGCCCATCGGGCGCGGGCGGCGCCGTCGACGGTGAAGGCCTGGGTGCCGCCTTCTCCGAGGTTGCGGTTGTCGACGACGGTCTCGACGGGTACGCCGTCGGCCGCCGTGATCCCGGCGCCCAGGCACACCACGGTGTCGGCGAGGCAGAACCACGACTTGCGGGCCTGGAGCGTCGAGCCGAGGCCCTTGACGTGCTGCCCGACCGACGCGAACTCGCCGTCCGTCGCGCCGCCGACCCACTTCACGTCGGGCCGGGCCGCGCCCCACTCGCCGCCTGCCTTGTCGGCGAGGCGCTTGGTGGAGACGGTCGTGCCGGGCAGCCGGTAGAAGTCGACGGTCGGCCAGAACCAGTCCGTGTACTCATCGCTGCGCTTACCCGCCGCCCACCACGAGAGCATGCCGGCGCCGGTGTGCCAGCCGCGCGGGTTCTCGCCGTTGCCGCACTCGTAGTACGCGATCCGGTCCGAGGACATGGAGATGTTCGCGGCGAAGCCGGGGCGCTTGTGCACCGCACGGTCCATGGCGGCGAACAGCTGGTGGCCGACGGGCTCGGGCGCGGCCTCGACGGCGGAGTCCGCGACGGCGTGCAGCCGGGACAGGTCGGCGACCCCGAACTGCCGGGCGGTCAGCAGGGGCGTGACCGTGTCCCGCTCGATCCAGCCCTTGATCCGCCCGTGCCAGCGCTCGCGCTCGGCCGCGCTCGCGCCGGCGGCCAGCTGCGCCATGGCGGCGATCAGACCCTGGCCGTGGAAGTGGTCGCTGCGCATGACCTTGAGGTCGTCGCTGTTGAGGTAACCGCGGCTGATGGCACGGCCGTTGACGCTGTCCATCATCAGGCCGTCGAACAGGAGCGGGGCGTAGGCGTGCTCGACGCTGTCGAGGATGATCTGCCGGTTCGGGTCGGTGACGGCCCAGGTGGAACCGGCGAGCAGCGCGAAGAGCCGGCCGAGACCGTCGAGCATGACCTGTCCGTAGGTGCCCGAGTAGGCGATGTACGTGTGCTGGACGAACGAGCCGTCGGCGTAGAGGCCGTCCCCCTTGGTGACGTAGGGGAAGACGGGCGAGAGGGCGTCGCGGGCCAGGGCCGTCTTGTCGGGGTTCCTGCCGAGGATGCCGCGCAGGGCGACCGAGCGGCACAGGTCGACGCGGTTGGCGCCGGTGGAGGTGCCGGAGTAGTCGCGGAGGATCGCGTCGGGGATGAAGTGGTCGACGGCGGCGAAGGCGGCGTCGCGCTGGTCCTGCGTGAGGTGGTCGTGGAGGACGGCGACGATGTCCATCAGGAGGCGGGGGCTGCCGATCTGCCATTCCCACCAGTTCCCGTACGGGGTCGTGGTCGCCTTGTAGACGGTCGCGGAGAGGTGGTCGAGGCCCTTGACGACGTCGGCGAGGAGGGCCTCGTCGCCGGTCGAACCCGTGCCCTCCTGGGCGTACGCCTGCGTCATGGTCCACAGGCGGTTGTAGCCCTGGGTGATGCCGGCCGGCGGGTCGAAGGGGTAGCCCGGCCAGAGGGAGGTGGCGGTCGGGGCCATCGTCGCTCTGAAGCCGCGGGCGAGTTCCCCGAGTTCCTTCAGACGCGAGGCGTAGGGCTCGGCGGTGGCGTCGAAGCCGGTGCCGAGGGAGATCTCCAGCCATCGCTTGCGAAGGGTCTCGAACTCGTCGTCGGAAGCGTCCGAAGCGTCGGCGGCATGGGCGGGCGGGGCAAGTGCCGCACCGGCAAGGAGAGTTGACGCGATGAGGAACGTGCGGCGCGTGGGTGTCATGGGGTTGCACCTAATCAGTCGTAGAAAGCGCTGTCTACGGTGTGCGCGGAAGGGGCCCCGCCGCTGAGAGCGGGGCCCCGGGGCGCGGTGGGATCAACTCCCGCAGTGGAAGCGGGCGTTGCCCCAGTCGGCGTGGTCGTTGCCCGGACCGTCGCCGCCGTCGCCGGTGATCAGGTCGACGTACTTGGCGCCACTCACGTCGGCGGTCAGGGACCAGGCGTCGTCGGCGGCCTCGAGGACCGGCGACTGGACCTTCTGGATGCCGTCCGCCTCGACGGAGAACTGCACGCTGCCGCGCGTCCCCTGCGAGTCGTCCTGGCCCACCTCGGCGGTGAACGAGGTGCAGCGGCCGCCCAGGTAGTAGCGGATCTTCCCCGGGGATGCGGTGCCGAGACCCTTGGCGTAGACGGTGCCGTTGACAGTCAGCGGCTTGCCGTCGCCTGCGCCGGTCTCACCGTTCTCCAGGTCCTTCTCTGCGGGACCCCAGCCGTTCTCCATGGCCGTCCAGTCCAGGTCACTGGCGTACGTGTCCGTCGTGGGCGGCGGCGGGAGGGTGCGCACGGTGGCGCCCGCAGTCAGCGTCCGCGCGCTGTCCCCGACGGTGTACGTGGCCTTCGAACTCAGCTGGTACGGCTGGTACTTGGCGTCGACCGGCGGGGTGACCTGCCAGGTGGCGGTGGCCTTGGCGCCGGGCGCGACCGGGTCGAGCGCGACCGGGCCCGCGGGCTCCGCCGTCCAGCCCTCGGGCAGGTCGAGCGAGAGGGACGCGCCCTTGACCTCGCTCGCCTCGTAGTTGGTGAAGGTGGCCTCGACCTTGTTCTTCTGGCCGGGCTCCAGCGTCTCGTCCGACTTCAGGGCGAGGGTGCCGCAGGCCGCCTTCTCCTTCGCCGGTCCGAGGTCGGTGACGGTGAAGTCGTCGAGCACGAAGTCGGCGCCGTCCGGGGCCCCTTCGAGCTTGCGCAGGCCGGTCCAGGCGTCGCCGCAGCCCGCCGTGACGGTGCCCTCGTAGTGGCCCGTGGTGCGCTGCTGCCCGATCTGGGTGCTCGCGGTCTCGACCTGGTCGGGGGTGCCGTCGGCGGCGATCCGGTCGTAGCCGCTCACCCACTGGTAGGCACCCGCGTGGCTGGACTGGTAGTCGAACGCGACCTTGTAGGCGTGTCCGTCCGCCATCGGGACGTCGGCCGGGGACGTGCGGTAGACGACGCCCGCGTTCTCCTCGTGGGACTTCAGGGACTCGCCGGCGCCGATGACGTCGTCGACGAGCTTCCCGTTCCAGCCGGCCTGGGTGTACGGGGCGTTCTTCTGCGCGATGTGCGTGCGCGGGTCCGTGACGCCGCCCGCGTCACCCTTGTCGAAGGGGCCCCAGCCCTGGTCGACGTCCTCGAAGTCCTCGTGCACGACGGTGCCGGGCTTCGTCGACGGGGCATTGCTCACGAGGCGCACGTCGTCGATGCGGACCTTCGCGGGCGACCCCTTGGCGGCCTCGATCCGCAGTGTGGTGCGGCCGCTCGCGGGCGCCGTGAAGTTGACCTTCACGCGCTGCATGTAGGTGCCGCCCCAGTCGTTCGAGGAGATCCCGTTCTGCAGCGTGGAGCGCTCGACCGCGACGGACTTGCCGCCCGCACTGAGCGTCGTGCGGCGGGACTTCCCGGGTTCGACCTCGACCCAGGCGGAGGCGGTGTAGCGCTTGCCCGCGTCGAGTCCGCTCACGCGCTGCTCGATCGCGGCGGTGGCGGCGCCGCTCAGGGCGGCGCTGTTGCGCCCGTGGTCATCGGTGTCGCGCCCGACCGTGCCGTCCTTGTCCCAGGCGGCGAGACGGGCGTCGTTGAAGCCGGGGTCCTTGACGTGTGTGCCCTCACCCCAGGCCGGGTCGACCGCGTGGGGCGCCTTGTCCGCCGGGTAGAGCACGTACGGCTGTTTCGCGTCGGCCTTCAGCGTGACCTTGCCGCCGGAGGCGCGCACGGTGCCGGTCTTCACGCGGCCGTTGTCGGTGAGCTTGTAGACGGTGTACGACGCTCCGGGCACGGCCCAGCTCGTCGTGCCGCCGTCCTTGTTGTAGTGGTACAGCTTCTTGCCGCCGTCCCACGGGAGCAGGTAGGCGCTCCCGTCGAGGACCTTCCTGCCCTGGTCGTAGAAGGTGCGGCGGCCGTCCTCGACGGTGCCGCGGAGCCCGCCGGTGAAGGTGATGTCGTTGCCGTTCCAGCGGGTGATCCGCTGGTGCTGGAGGAACTTGGCGGGCAGGTCGCGCTGCCAGACGTTGTCGTAGAAGGCGTTCCAGTCGTTCTCGCCGGTCCAGCCCTCGAACTCGTCGATGGCGCTCTGGCCGAGGACGGGGTCGCTGTTCCAGACGTCCTTCTCGCCGTTGCGGATGAAGCGGATGATCTTCGAGTTGAGGCCCTTGTCGGTCTTGGGCCCGTAGTCGAGGTCGTTGGCCCAGTGCGACCACAGGGACTCGCGCTCGAACTTGTCGGCCCACTCCGAGGCCAGGTTCCAGCCCTGCGAGCGGACGGCCTCGGCGGTCTTCTCGGCGATCCAGCCGTGCGTGTAGTACACGTCGAGGTAGATCGTCGTGAGGTTCGGGTCGGTCTCCTCGCGCAGCTGCTTGAACCGGGCGGCGAGGTCCCCGCTGTTGATGTCGCGGCGCTGGTCGATGTAGTAGCTCTGGTCGAGCCAGTTCCAGCCCGGGGCCTTGGGGTCGACGAGGTCGCCGGTGAAGTGCTTGGCGACGGGGTACGCCTCGGTGGCGTTCACGTGCACGCCGAAGCTGGTGCCGAACTTCTTGCCGCCCTTGAGCAGCTTATTGAGGTCCTTCAGGCCGCCCGCGCGCTTGTTGATGTTGCCGCCGTAGTCGGGGTGCGCGGAGTCGTGGCCCTCGGAGGCGTAGCCCTTGAGCAGGGCGAACTGGCCGAGGTTGTCGGTCGCGAGCGAGATCCGCTTGACGTCGTCGAGCGTGCGCAGGAAGGGGTGCGTGGCCTGGCTGGCGAAGTTGAAGGGGATGTGCGTGATGACCCGGTCGGGGGTGCCGTCGCTGCCTTTCGCCTTCACGCCGATGTCGTGGAAGGCGACCGCGCCGTCCTGCCAGTCGACCGTGCCGTCGCCGTTCGCGTCCGGGGTGACGACGACCTTGGCCCAGGGCAGATCCTTGTCCGGCGCCGGGGCCCCTTCGCCGCGGTAGGTCCACTGGCCCGACCAGACGCCGACGCGCGTGGAGCCGTCGGCCGACTTGCGCGCCTGGTGCCAGAAGCGGGCGTGGTCCCCGCCGGTGTTGCCGCTCGGCTTGTCGTACGTGGAGTTGGACTCGACGGCGGCGGCGAGGGAGCCGGTGTTGACGATGGCGTACGAGGCGCCGACGGGCGAGGCGTCTGCCGGGGTGTCCCCCGTGACCTTGCCGAAGACGTCGGCGGTCCGCGTCGAGTCGTTGTCCAGCGTCGTGAACGCGGTCTCGGCGCCGCCGTCCGAACTGCCCACGGAGACGAGGTCGTGCCCGGGTATGTCGATCGTGCCGACCCGGAAGGCCGCGGTGTCGCGCACGGCGGTCACCTCGAAGGTCGTCGCGCGCCCGCTGACGCTCAGCGAGGCGTCGATCTCGACACCCGCGAGATCCGGGAAGGTCAGCGTGTACGAGGCCTTCGAGCCGGTGAGGACCGGCGCACCCTTCGTGGCGACCGTGTAGGCCTTGCCGTTCAGGGTGACCTTCTCCACCGGGCTCGTACTCCCCAGGAGCGCGGCCCCCGAGGCGCGGTCGGTGTACGTCAGGACGCGCGGGAAGTCGTCGGCGACGGCGACGGACAGCTGCGCGGATCCGATGACGGCCTGCGCCACGGCGGGCACGGGGTCGGCGGCGGCCGGCAGTACGGGGCTCGCGAGGGCGAACACGGCGGACGATGCGGCGACGACGGCGACTGCGCAGGCGGCGCGAGATCTTCGTGACATAGGGGACTGGGTATCGGCGCGGGCGCGGCGGGTCAACGGACCTGGCGCTTCCGGGCGGCGGCAGTCCAACAACGCCGCCCGGAAGTCCAAGTCAGCGCGCGCGGGCGCCGGCTGGGTCAGCAGCCGCCGCAGTTGTAGTAGAGGACGTCCCAGTGGTTGCCCTCGTCGGCGTAGATGTTGCCGGAGCCCGACTGGTACTGCGGGGCTCCGTCGCCGCGCAGACCGATGTACGTGAACGTGTTCTTGATGTAGTTCGTGACGCAGGTGTTCTTGCCGTAGTCGAGCTTGTAGCCGTTCCAGTGCGAGTAGGTGCCGCTCGCGTGGCCGGTCTCGGTGCCGCCGGTGATGTTGAGGGCGCAGCCGGTGGCGCGCTTGAGGGTCTGGGCGCCCTGGGCGGTGGCGAGGTTGAGCTGGTCGAAGGACGTACAGGTGGAGTTGTTGCGGTTGGAGCAGCCGCCGGAGGACGACCAGGTGATGCCGACCTGGCTGAACATCGAGGTCACGGTGGCGTGGCTGATCTTGGTGGCGGCCTGGGCGTCGGTGGCGGAGCTGAGCACACCGAATCCGGGGGCGAAGAGGGCGCCGAGTACGAGCGCGAGGGCGCTCACGACTGAGCGGATTCTCATGGGGAGGAGGTCCTTCCTGCTGGTGACCGTGCTGGCTGTGAGACGGCTGTGCAGGTGGAGCAAGGAGATAGTGCCCGAGTTCTACGCGCGTCCGCCAGAGCGCGTCGGGTGACGACACGGTGTAATCGAGAAGACACGAGCTGTTTGATGTTGAAAGTTGAACAGAACGGCGCTACAGTCGTTCTCGTTGAACATTAAACATTCAACCGACTCCCCCTCCACGCCCCGTCCCCAAGGAGCAGTCATGGGTCTCTTCGGCCGCAAGAACGACGACGCCGCCCCCGCAGCCACCGGCACCGCCGGCCCCGACCTCGCCGCGCTGACCGGCGACTACGCCATCGACCCGGCGCACACCACGATCGGTTTCGTGGCCCGTCACGCCATGGTCACCAACGTCAAGGGCTCTTTCACCCAGTCGTCGGGCACCCTGCACCTGGACGGCGCGGACCCGGCGAAGTCGACCGCGTCGATCGACGTCACGATGAGCAGCATCGACACCGGCTCCGCCGACCGTGACACCCACCTGAAGAGCTCCGACTTCTTCAAGACGGACGAGTTCCCGACGATGACGTTCCGCTCCACCTCCGCCGAGTTCCTGGGCGACGACGACTACCGGATGACCGGCGACCTGACGATCCTCGGCACCACCAAGCCGATCACGATCGACCTCGAGTTCAACGGCTCCGCCACGGACCCGTTCGGCAACGAGCGCGTCGGCTTCGAGGGCAAGGGCCAGATCCTGCGCTCCGAGTGGGGCCTGACCTGGAACGCGGCCCTGGAGACCGGTGGTGTCCTCGTCTCGGACAAGATCAAGCTGACCTTCGACATCTCGGCGATCAAGAACGCCGCCTGACGCTGCCACCGGAAGCCGGCCCCCGCACGGCTCCCCGCGCCACGAGCACGCCCGTCCTTCCCGTCCCCCGCGGATGAAGGGCGGGCTCTCGTCGTCAGGGACTTCCCGAATGTGATGTGGGCCACAGATAACCTCCCTGATGTCACACTCCGGCCCGCCTCCCCCGTCCAAGTGGTGAGCACCCATGTGGTGAGCGCCCAGGGGAGGAGCCGGCCAGATGTCCGAGAGGACCGCGGAAGGCAGCACGGGGACGGCGCGCGAGCGAGGACCGGCACCGGCCGGTGAGCGGCTCGCGGACTGGGCGGACGGCCGCCTGGGCCTGCACACCCTGTCCAGGAAGTACCTGCGCAAGGTCTTCCCGGACCACTGGTCGTTCCTGCTCGGCGAGGTCTGCCTCTACACGTTCGTGATCCTGGTCCTGACCGGGGTCTATCTCACCCTGTTCTTCCACCCGTCGATGAACGAGGTGGAGTACCACGGCAGTTACGTCCCGCTCAACGGGATCCGGATGTCCGAGGCGTACGCCTCCACGCTCGACATCAGCTTCGACGTGCGGGGCGGACTGCTGATCCGGCAGATCCACCACTGGGCGGCGCTGATCTTCGTCGCCGCGATGCTCCTGCACATGATGCGGCACTTCTTCACGGGCTCGTTCCGCAAACCGCGCGAGCTGAACTGGGTGTTCGGCTGGACGCTGCTCGTACTCGGCCTGTTCGAGGGCCTGTTGGGGTACTCGCTGCCGGACGACCTGCTCTCCGGTACGGGCATGCGCTTCCTCGACGGGGCGATCCTGTCGGTGCCCGTCGTGGGGACGTATCTGTCGATGTTCCTGTTCGGCGGTGAGTTCCCGGGGCACGACATCGTGGGGCGGTTCTACTCGGTGCACGTGCTGCTGTTCCCCGGCATCATGGCGGCGCTCGTGGTGACCCATCTGATCCTGGTCGTCTACCACAAGCACACGCAGTTCCCGGGCCCGGGAAAGACCGAGCGGAACGTCGTGGGGGCGCCGTTCTTCCCCGTCTACCTCGCCAAGGCCGGCGGCTTCTTCTTCCTGGTGTTCGGCGTCGTCGCGTTCCTCGCGGCCGTCGCGTCCATCAACCCCGTCTGGAACTACGGGCCTTACCGGGTCGACCAGGTGTCCACGGGGGCGCAGCCCGACTGGCACCTGGGGTTCGCGGAGGGGCTGCTGCGGGTGATGCCGGGGTGGGAGATCACGCTGTGGGGACACACGCTGGCCCTCGGCGTACTCGTCCCGCTCGTCGTCTTCCCCGCGGTGCTCGTCGTGATCGGCGCGTATCCCTTCCTGGAGGCCTGGGTCACGGGCGACCGGCGCGAACACCATCTCCTGGACCGGCCGCGCAACCGGCCGGTGCGCACCGGGCTCGGGGTGGCCTGGCTGACGTTCTTCCTGGTGGCCCTGGTGGGCGGCGGCAACGATCTCTGGGCCACCCGCTTCCATGTGTCACTGAACGCGGTCACCTGGTTCGTGCGCGTCGCCCTCGTCGTAGGCCCGGTGATCACCTTCGTGATCACCCGGCGGATCTGCCTCGGGCTCCAGCTCCGCGACCGCGAACTGGCCTTGCACGGAAGGGAGTCGGGCCGCATCAAGCGCCTTCCGCACGGCGAGTACGTGGAGATCCACGAGCCGCTCACCCAGGCCGAGCTGCACACCCTGACCGCGCACGAGCAGCCCCCGGCCCTGGAGAGTGCGCCGGAGACCGACGTGAACGGCGTGCGGCGGCGCATACCCCGGGCCGAGCGGCTCCGGGTACGCCTCTCGCACGCCCTCTACGGCGAGGGCGCGCGCGTGCCGAAGCCGACCGCGCAGGAGTACGAGGAGGCCTGGCGCGAGCACCGGTGAAGCAGGCGGGTGGCGTCAGAACACCACGTCGGCCAGGCGGTCGACCTGGTCCGGGTCGGTGCCCCAGCAGTAGAGCATCACCTCGTCCGCGCCGATGTCCGCGAAGCCGGAGACCGCCTCGCGGATCTGCGCGGGAGCGGCGAGCATGCGCTCGGCCGATCCCGCGGCGCGCGGGTCGAAGCCGTAGTACGCGGTGATGGCGTCGCGGGCACGGGCGATCAGGTCGTCCGGGCCGAGCGCCACATTGACCTGGGCGACCAGGCGCGGGCGGCCTGGGCGGCCGTGCTCGTCCCAGAGCCGCTCCACATCGCGGAACATCGGGTCCATCCACTGCGGGGGCAGCGCGGCGCCGAGGAAGCCGTCGCCGAAGCGGGCCACGCGGGCGAGGGCCGCCGGTGCGAAGCCCCCGAAGAGGACCTCGGGGCCGTCGGGGGTGACGGGGGCCGGGCCGATCGGGCCGACGCCCTCGGCGTCGTCGTAAGGGTGGCCCGCCCAGGTGCGCCGCAGGGTCTCCATCTGCTGGTCGAGGCGGCGGCCGCGGCGGCGGATGTCGATGCCCGCGGCACGGCAGTCGTCCTCGCGTCCGCCGACGCCGATGCCGAGCGTGAAGCGGCCGCCGGACATCCGGTCGAGGGTCGCGGTCTGCTTGGCGAGCAGGGCGGTGCCGTGGTGCGGGGCGAGCAGGACCTCGGTCTGGAGCCGGATGCGGGAGGTGGCTCCGGCGAGAGTGGCGAGGGTGATCAAGGGCTCGGGGTTGTCGTAGACGAGCCGGTCGAGGAGGCCGAGCGTGCAGAAGGGGGTCGCGTCGGCGCGGCCGGCCCAGTCGAGCAGGACGGCGGGGTCGTCGACGGGCAGGCCGAGGCCGATACGCGGGGTGGCTTCGGTACGCATGGGGTGGAGCTCCTTCGGAAGGGGGCATGCGGAATCTCGCTGCCGCCCCTCCGGGACCGCGCACGGTGTGTACGTGCCGGCTTGCTTCCCGTCTGCGGCGTACTTCTGGGGAAGCGGTTCGTAAGAGTGCGGTCAGGCTACCCGGGCCACTGGCCTTCGCGCCTCCCCTTTTCTGGACCGGCAGAGCGCTCAGAAGCCGCCGCCGAAGTCCCCGCCTCCCCCGAAGTCGCCTCCGCCGCCGAAGTCCCCGCCGCCTCCGAAGTCCCCGAAGTCGTTCGAGTCGAAGTCCGCCCCCGAGTAGTCCCCGCCGTCGTATCCGGCTCCCGCGCCGAAGTCGCCATATCCGGAGCCGTAGTCGGCCGCGTAGGCGGGGCTCGCCATCATCGAGCCGAGCACCGTGCCGAGGAGGAGTCCGGGCAGGATGCCGCCGCCGAAGTAGCCGCCCGCCCAGGGGCCGTAGGCCGGGCCCGCGTCGTAGTAGGGGCGGCGCTCGCCGTAACCCGTGTCGACCGTGCGGACCATGGGGTCGACGCCGTCCTTGAGCCGGGTCGCGTCGGCCGCGCAGACCGGGACCTCGCGCTCGGCGCCGGACGGGGGCGCCCACCGCGCGTCCGTCACGGAGGGCCCGTGCCGCGGGTCGAAGAAGCAGGGCACCCGGCGCTCGGGCAGTGGCCGGCCCTCGCGGCGCGCCGCCAGCATCGCCAGCGAGAACCGCCCGTCGTCCAGGGCCTGGGTCACCCCGCGCACCTCCTCGGGGCGCTGGGCGGCGGCCATGAACTGTTTCGCCTTCTCGTACGAGTCGAGCGCCCGCTCGTAGTCGGCGCGCATCGCGTCGTCGGCGCCGGGCTCGGCGGGGTGGAAGTCGAGCCGGTCCAGCTCCTCGCCGAACGCCGTGATGTCCTCGTCGACGACCACGCGGAGCTTATCCAGGGCGGCCCGCTGCTCGTCCTCGCGCTGCTTGCGCCGCCTGCGGGACACGGCGTACGCGGCGCCGCCGCCCGCGACGACGACCGCGCCGATGCCGATCAGGGCGCCGACCGGGGCGCCGCTGTCACCGCCGCCCGCACCCCACGCGGAGGGCGCGGAGCCGCCCGCGTTGCGGACGGCCGTGTCGACGAAGTCGTTGAGCTGCGTGGTGGCGTTCTCGCCCTGGACGCTGGTCGTCAGGTTTCTGACCGCGTCCTGGGACATGACCCGGCTGTCGGCCCTGGCGTCGAACTTCTGGCCGAGGCGGATCGCGTAGACACCGGTGATGCCGGTCTTGGTGCGCAGGTCGGTGAAGAGGTCCTGCGTGGGGAAGTTCGCGGGCAGCACCGCCACCATGACGGGCTTGTCCGCGTCCTTGATCTTCTTGGTGAGGGCGTCGGCGTCCCCGGCGGACAGCTGCGCGGAGGCGGCCGGGTCGACGTACACAGGGCTCTTCTTGAGGGCGTCGGCGACGGTCGAGACGTCGGAGGCAGCCGCCTGGGCCCCCGGTGTCACCGCCGTCATGGCACTCAGGGCGAGGAGTGAACCGGAAAGGACGGATATCAGGCGCGATGCCCGACGGGTGGGCCTCATACCTCGACGCTAACCCAGGAGGGGACCGGATGCCGTATGTACCGCAAGGAGGGGCCCACCGCACTCGGTGGTGAGCCCCTCCCTGCGCTGTCTCACGCGGCGCGGTACGCCTCGGTCAGCTTCGCGACCGCGTCCGCGTAGCGCCCGGACAGGAGCAGGTGGTCGGCGTCGGCGAACGGCTTGGCCACCGCCGGCGTGATGTCCTGTCCCACCTTCTGCTGGACGAGCAGCCGCGCCCTGCCCACGACCGCCCGGCCCGCCTCGGCCGACCCGGCCTTCTGCGCCGCGGCGGCCGCCAGGGCGAGGGCCTTGAGGGTGAGCGTGCCGCCGCCCGGCGGGGTGCGCAGCGTCGTCAGGCCCCAGCCGAAGGGGTACTGCGGGTCGTACGCCGTGTCCCCGACGTTGATCGGCAGCTGGGCCTCCGACTTCGGCCAGGTCACAGGCAGCTGCCCGGTGAACGGCTTGGCCCCGTACAGGACGTCCGCGACGCCGTCGCCCTCCGTGCCGGGCAGCCAGGACGCGACGAGCGCGTCGATGTCGCCCAGCCGGTCGCCGATGAGCTGCGGGCGCCCGGAGACGATGAGCACGGCGCACTTCATGGCGCCGCACACCTTGTCCACGGCTGCCTGGTCGGCGGCCGTGAGCTCCAGGTCGTTGCCGTTGCCGACGTCGCCGATGCCTTCCGCGTACGGGGTCTCGCCGACCACGACGACGCCCACGTCATAGCCGGCCGTGGGCGCGGAGGCGTCCTTGGAGTAGCTGATGGTGGCGCCGGGTGCGGCCTTCTTCATGCCCTCCAGGACGGTCGTCCCGTCGGTGATCTTTCCGGACGAGCCCTGCCAGGTGACGGTCCAGCCGCCGGTCTGGTTGCCGATGTCGTCGGCGTTGGACCCCGCGACGTACACCTTCTGGCTCTTCTTGAGGGGGAGCACGCCGCCCGCGTTCTTCAGGAGTACCTGGGACTCGGCGGCGGCGGTGCGGGCGACGGCACGGTGTCCGGCGGAGCCGATGGCGGCGGCCCCGCTCGTGTCGGCATACGGCTTCTCGAAGAGGCCCAGCTTGAACTTCTGGGTCAGGATGCGCGAGACGGCGTCGTCGATCCGCGGCTCGCTGATCCGGCCCGCCTTCACCTCGTCGATCAGGGTCGTGCGGAAGTCCTTGTAGGCGGACGGGACCATGATCATGTCGAGGCCGGCGTTGACCGACGTACGGACGTCGGACGCGTAGTCGCCGGGGAGCTGGTCGATGGCCTGCCAGTCGCTGATGACGAAGCCGTCGAAGCCCATGCGGTCCTTCAGGACTCCGTTGATCATCGCGGCGTCGGCGTGCATCTTCACCGGGCCCTCGTCGTCGCCGATGATGTCGAGCGACGAGTACGAGGGCATGACCGTGCCGACCCCGCGGTCCACGGCCTCCTGGAACGGCGCGAGGTGCACCGCCTCCAGCTCCTGCCGCGTGACCTTCGTGACGCCCTGGTCGATGGTGTAGGAGCCCGTGGTCGACGAGCCGTACTCCGTGCCGCCGTCGCCCACGAAGTGCTTGGCGGTGGCGAGGACCTTGTCGTCCCGGTCGAGATCCTTGCCGCTGCGTGCCCCTTGGAGCCCCTGGACTACGGTCTCCATCTGCTTCACGAGAGCGGGGTCCTCGCCGAAGGACTCGTACGACCTGCCCCAGCGTTCGTCACGGGAGACGCACAGGCAGGGCGCGAAGTCCCAGGGGATGCCGGTGGCGCGGACCTCGGCGGCCGTGACCGCGCCCGCCTTCTCGGCCGTCCCCGGGTCGCGGGTCGCGCCGATGCCGATGTTGTGCGGCAGGACCGTGGCGCCGACGAGGTTGTTGTGGCCGTGCACCGCGTCCACGCCGTAGATCAGCGGGATCTGGAACCGCGTCGCCTGCGCCCGGAGCTGGAAGCCGTCGATCATCTTCGCCCAGGCCGCGGCGGTGTTCGGCGTCGGTGTCGAGCCGCCGCCGGAGAGCAGCGAGCCGAGGTCGTACGCGGCGATGTCGCCGCCCGTGCCGACCGCGTTGCGCTCGGCCTGCGTCATCTGGCCGGCCTTCTCCTCCAGGGACATCCGGGAGAGCAGGTCGGCGACGCGCCGCTTCACCGGGAGCTTGGTGTCGAGGTAGGGCAGCCCGTGGGCGTCGATCACCACCTGCGGGGTCTCGGCGGGCGCCTTCGCGCCGGTGACCGTCAGCTTCAGGGGGATCGTCTCGGCGGACTCGGCCGCCTTGTCCTTGAGGGTCGGTACGGACACGGTGTGCGCGGCGCCCGAAGCGGTGCCTGCCGGGAAGGTGAACTCGCCCTTGACCGGCGTGTAGTCCGTGCCCGCGCCGGCGCTGCCGCCCGCGCTCTCGTACGCGACGGTGACCGGCTCGGCGAGCGGGGCGGAGCCGGTGGTGGCGACCGAGATCGGCACGGCGGCCGTGCCGCCCTCCTTCACCGGGTAGACGGCGGCACCCGTCAGGACCTTCGTGGTCAGGGCGGGGTCGGCCTTGCCGTACAGCTCGACGCCGTCCATGGCGAAGGTGCCGGGCGTGCCGGTGGGCAGCGTGAGCGCGTAGCCCCACATCTCGGTGAGGCCGAGGTTCTGGTCGATGCCGCCGACGGGCTGGTAGTCGGTGCGGTACGTGAAGTCGGTGAAGGGGATCTCGACCTGGTGCCAGCCGGTCCACTCGTCGGTGAAGGAGGTCGTCCACAGCTCGGACGCCTCGCCGTTCGAACCGCCGTCCTTGATCTCGAAGTTGACCCGCTTGCCGCTGTTCTTCCCGTCCCACCAGAAGCGGATGCCCTTGTGCGCGGACCAGTCGTGGCCCGGCTCGTTCGCGGCGAAGTCGTGGGTGAAGCCGCCGTAGCCGCTGATGTCGTACGTCCCGGAGAGGACCTTGTCGCCTTCGGGGGCGTCGCCCCGCGCCGCGAGTTCCAGCTTGGGCGGGTCGTCGCTGTCGCCGCCCCACGTGAAGATGCCCTCCGCGGGCTGGGACGCGAAGGGGACCTCGCCCTCGAAGCGGTCGACGGGCACCGGCGGCGGTTCCTCGGCGCCGGTCGCCGCGCCCGCCGAGGCGAGCGGGAGCAGCCCCGTGAGCAGGGCTGCGGAGACGAGCAGGGCGGTTCTTCGCATGGACTTCCCTTCGGCCGGTTCGGGTACGCGCCGCAACCTCTGGGGGGGGTAACGGGAGTCCCTGGTGAAGCTCCAGACTTAGCTCACGCCGTGAGTTAACTGGCGCCCCGTGAACCCGTCAAGACTTCACGTCAGAACCGGTGCACAGCCAATTCCCGCTGGGTTACTGGGCAGTTGAGCATTCAGTTTCTGAACGCGCGCCCCCTTGACTCCCGTTCGCAGCCGTCATTTACTCACGCCTCGCACGCCCCATCTCCTCACCCCCACAGAAGGGCGGCGCACCATGAGAACCCCCACACGGCTCCGTTCGGGTCCGCGCCGGGCGGCCCGGCTGCTCGCCGCGGGACTGCTCACGACCGCGGGTCTGACCGGGCTCGTGGCCTCCCCCGCGCAGGCCGCGGGCGAGCCGGTCACGGCCTGGCTGACCACGACGGACGACGCCGGCGGACGCCATGTCGTCCGCGGCCTCGAACAGCAGGCCCCGTTCTCGTTCCAGGCGGGCACGGGCGGCGATGGCGAGAACATCACCGTCGACGACGGCACCCGCTACCAGACCTTCACCGGCGGCGGCGCCTCGTTCACGGACACCGCTGCGTGGCTGATGAACAGCAGCGGCGCCCTGTCACCGGCCACGCGCGACGCCACGATGCGCAAGCTGTTCTCCCCCACCGAAGGCATCGGCCTGTCGTTCCTGCGCAACCCGATGGGCGGCTCCGACCTGGCACGTTACGGCTACACGTTCGACGACGTGCCCGCCGGACAGACCGATCCCGACCTCTCCCGGTTCTCCGTCGCCCACGACCTCGCGGACGTCCTGCCCCTCACGAAGCAGGCCCGTCAGCTCAACCCGGACGTCACCGTGATGGCCTCACCCTGGACCGCGCCGGCCTGGATGAAGGACAGCGGACAGCTCAACGGCGGCTGGCTGAAAGCGGAGGACTACGGCACCTACGCCTCGTACTTCGTGAAGTACCTCCAGGCCTACCGGGACCAGGGCGTCCCGGTCGACTACGTCAGCGCGCAGAACGAACCGACGTGCTGCGGGGGCTACCCCTCGATGAGCTGGAACGCCTCGGGGCTCGCCTACTTCACCAAGAGCGAGCTGCTGCCGAAACTGGCGGCCGCCGGCCTGAACACCAAGGTCCTCGCGCACGACTGGAACTGGGACACGTACGACGGCTACGCGGCGCAGACCGTGGACGACGCGGCGGTGCGCGCGCACCCGAACTTCGGCGGGATCGCGTGGCACGGCTACGGCGGCGACGTCGCCGAGCAGAGCAGCATCCATGACCGCTACCCCCAGCTCGACGCCTTCGGGACCGAGCACTCAGGCGGGACGTGGATCGCCGACCAGCAGCGCGAGGACATGCTCAACATCGTGGACTACACCCGCAACTGGGCGAAGTCGGTGACCAAGTGGTCGCTCGCCGTGGACCAGAACATGGGCCCGCACAACGGCGGCTGCGGCACCTGCACGGGGCTCGTGACCGTGCACAACGGTGACGGGCGCAGCGGACAGGTCGACTACACCGTCGAGTACTACACGATGGGCCATCTGACGAAGTTCGTCCGGCCCGGAGCCCAGCGCATCGCGTCGACCGGCAGCTCGGCCGTGCCGAACGTCGCCTGGCGCAACCCGGACGGCTCGAAGGCGCTCATCGCGTACAACGGCGGCACGTCCGCGAAGACCATGACCGTCAACTGGGGCGGACAGCACGCCACTTACACGCTGCCCGCGAAGACGTCGGCGACGTTCACCTGGTAGCGAACCGGTAGCCGGGGCAACAGAAAGCCGGAGGGGCCGGACCACGGCCCCTCCGGCGTCTGCACATGTGCCGCCTACTCGACCGGCTCGACCCCGGCCCGCAGAAGCCCGTACGTGTAGGCGTCCTCAAGGGCGCCCCACGACGCGGCGATGACGTTCTCGGCGACGCCGACCGTGGACCACTCGCCCGTGCCGTCGCTGGTGGAGATCAGCACGCGGGTCGTGGAGGACGTGCCGTGCTTGCCCTCCAGGATGCGGACCTTGTAGTCGACGAGCTCCAGCTTGGCGAGCTGCGGGTAGATCCGCTCCAGACCCACGCGCAGGGCGCGGTCGAGGGCGTTGACCGGGCCGTTGCCCTCCGCCGTGGCGACGATGCGCTCGCCCTTGGCCCACAGCTTCACGGTCGCCTCGTTGGCGTGGCTGCCGTCGGGGCGGTCCTCGACGATGGCGCGCCACGACTCGACGCGGAAGTAGCGGCGGGCGCGGCCCTCGGCCTCCTCGCGCAGGAGGAGTTCGAAGGAGGCGTCGGCCGCCTCGTACGTGTAGCCCTGGAGCTCGCGCTCCTTGACGCGCCCGACGACGCGGGCGACGAGCTCGCGGTCGTCGGAGATGTCGACGCCGAGCTCCTTGCCCTTGAGCTCGATGGACGCGCGGCCGGCCATGTCGGAGACGAGCATGCGGATGCGGTTGCCGACCAGGTCCGGGTCGATGT
The DNA here is from genome assembly GCF_056432625.1 of Streptomyces sp. NPDC045026. Taxonomy (NCBI): domain Bacteria; kingdom Bacillati; phylum Actinomycetota; class Actinomycetes; order Kitasatosporales; family Streptomycetaceae; genus Streptomyces; species Streptomyces sp. NPDC045026. The sequence continues at coordinate 555,082 of NZ_JBWKIS010000003.1, read as the reverse complement.
GCTGGTAGAGGTCCGGGTCGACCTTGATCGCCGAGGCGTGCAGGCCCGCCTTGTGGGCGAACGCCGAAACTCCCACGTACGGCTGATGCGTGGAGGGCGTGAGGTTGACGACCTCGGCGATGGCGTGCGAGATCCGGGTCATCTCGCGCAGGGCGCCCTCGGGGAGGACCTTCTTGCCGTACTTGAGCTCCAGGGCGGCGACGACCGGGAAGAGATTGGAGTTGCCGACGCGCTCGCCGTAGCCGTTGGCCGTGCACTGTACGTGGGTCGCGCCCGCGTCCACGGCGGCGAGGGTGTTGGCGACCGCGCAGCCGGTGTCGTCCTGGGCGTGGATGCCGAGCCGGGCACCCGTGTCGGCGAGGACCGTGGCCGTGATCGCCTGGACCTGCGCGGGCAGCATGCCGCCGTTGGTGTCGCACAGGACGACGACGTCGGCGCCCGCCTCGTGCGCGGCCGTGACGACGGCCTTGGCGTAGGTGGGGTTGGCCCGGTAGCCGTCGAAGAAGTGCTCGCAGTCGACGAAGACGCGGCGGCCCTGCTCGCACAGGTAGGAGACGGTGTCGCGGACCATCTCCAGGTTCTCCTCGAGCGTGGTGCGCAGGGCCAGTTCGACATGGCGGTCGTGCGACTTGGCGACCAGCGTCACGACCGGGGCGCCGGACTCGACGAGCGCCTTGACCTGCGGGTCCTCGGAGGCCTTGGCGCCGGCGCGGCGGGTGGCGCCGAACGCGACGAGCTCCGCGTGCTGGAAGTCGATCTCCTGCTGGGCGCGGGCGAAGAACTCGGTGTCGCGGGGGTTGGCACCGGGCCAGCCGCCCTCGATGAAGCCCACGCCGAAGTCGTCCAGGTGCCGGGCGATGGTCAGCTTGTCCGCGACGGTCAGATTGATGCCCTCACGCTGCGCGCCGTCGCGCAGCGTGGTGTCGAAGACGTGGAAGTCGTCGTCGACGCGGGAAGAGCGGGGATTGTCGTCGGTTGCGTCCGTCATGCTGATCTGGCTCCTGTGTCGGATCTCGGTCTACCGGAATGACCGGCTCCACCGTCCCCCTATGATCCCTCGCGCTCCGGTCCTGGCTTGTGGTGGGCCAGGAAACCAAAAAAACCCCTCGCGGGTGCGAGAGGTCTGCGCGCGGGTCGAGACGACGATGTCCGCCCGTACCTGGTCGTACGTGGCGGTCACTGCGGACCGGCGCGCCTGCTGCCAATAATCATGGCGAACGAGAGCACGTCGGCAGTCTGCCACAGCCCGGGCGTGGCCCGGACCGTGGTCTCACGATGTGGGCTCAGACCGCTTCGGCCGCGGTCTGCCGGGTCTCGGGCGCGGCGACCGCGACCTGGTTCAGGTCGATGTCCCTCGTCTCGCGCATCGTCAGGTAGACGATCAGCGACACGGCGGCGCAGCCGGCGACGTACCAGTAGAAGCCCGACTCGACGCCCGCGTCCTTGAACCACAGGGCCACGTACTCCGCGGTGCCTCCGAAGAGCGCGTTGGCGATGGCGTACGGGAGGGCGACGCCGAGGGCGCGGATGCCGGTCGGGAACAGCTCGGCCTTCACGCACGCGTTGATCGACGTGTAGCCGGTGACGACGACGAGGGCGAGCAGGGCGAGGCCGAGGGCCGGCCAGAAGGAGCCCGCGTGCTTGAGCATCGTCATGATCGGCACGGTCAGGAAGGTGGAGCCGACGGCGAAGGTGATCAGGAGCGGGCGGCGGCCGATCCGGTCGGACAGCTTGCCGGCGAGCGGCTGGATGCAGGCGAAGACGATCAGCGCGCAGAACGAGACGAGCGTCGCGGTCTGCTTGCTGAGCCCGGCGGAGTTGGAGAGGTACTTGGTGAGGTACGTCGTGTACGTGTAGTACGCGACGGTGCCGCCCATCGTCAGGGCCATCACGAGGAACGCCTCGCGCTTGTGCGCCCACAGCGCCGTGAGGGTGCCCTTGCTGTCGGCGCCCGCGTCGTCGGCGGATTCCTCGTAGACGTCGGTCTCCAGCATGTTGCGCCGCAGGTAGAAGATGATCGCGGCGCCGAGCGCGCCGATGATGAACGGGATGCGCCAGCCCCAGCTGTGCAGCGCGTCGTCGGACAGGGTGCGCTGGAGGATGATCTGGAGGCCGAGCCCCACGATCTGCCCGGCGGTCATGGAGACGTACTGGAAGCTGGACGCGAAGCCGCGGCGGCTCGGGTCGGACGCCTCCGTGAGGTAGGTGGCGCTGGCCGCGTACTCGCCGCCGACCGAGAGGCCTTGCAGGAGGCGGGCGATGAGCAGGACGACGGCGCCGCCGTATCCGGCGACCGCGTAGGTCGGCGCGATCGCGATGAGGACGGCGGACGCCGACATCAGCGTGACGGTCAGGGTGAGCGCCGCCTTACGGCCCTTGCGGTCACCCACCCTGCCCAGCAGCCAGCCGCCCACGGGCCGCATGAAGAAGCCGACGGCGAAGATGCCGGCCGTGTTCATGAGCTGTGCCGTGGGGTTCCCGTCAGGGAAGAAGGCTCCCGCGAAGTACGTGGCGAAGCTCGCGTACACGAACCAGTCGAACCACTCGACCATGTTCCCGGCCGACCCGACCAGGATCTTCTTCCATTGCTCTCGTCCCATGAGCGGCCACGGTGCCGGAATGCTCCACTCCGTGACAAGGGTGTACCGCGCAACGATCACGCGTACTTGTGTTCATAGTGTTCATGGAGCGTCGGCGGACGCGGCGCGCACGAAGGGCTACGCGGGGTTCTTGACCAGTGCCTCGTCCAGGAACTCCCGTACGTGGGAAAGGATCTGGGCCCGGTCCGTGCCGCGCAGACCGATCGCGACATGGATGGAGAAGCCGTCGAGCAGCGCCCGCAGCCGGGACGCGAACCGGTCGGGGTCGAGCGGCGGGAGCTCGCCGCGCGAGGTGCCCTCGGCGAGCAGGGCGACAAGGTCGCGGTGCCAGGCCAGCTCGATCGCGGCCTGCCGCTCGCGCGCGTCGCCGTCGGCCTCGGCGTTCTGCGAGCGGTTCCAGACCTCCAGCCACAGCGTCCAGTGCGGGTCGCCCTGGGCGTCGGGGACGTACAGGTCGACGTACGCGTCGAGACGCTCGCGGACCGTGCCGCCGCCGGACAGGAGCCGCGCCCGCTCCGCGCCGAGGCGGCCCTCGCTCCACTCCAGGGTCCGCAGGAGCAGCTCGTCCTTCGAACGGAAGTAGTAGAGGAGGTGGCCGCTGCTCATGCCGACCTCGCGGCCGAGCGCGGCCATGGTGAGCTTCTCCAGGCCGCGCTCGGCGATCATCTCCATGGCGGCGGCGAGGACTTCTTCGCGCGGAGGGGCGTTCTTCCGGCGGGCCTGTGCCACGGGGACTCCTGCGGGTCTTTCAGCGTGCGGGCGTGATCTCGGGTTGCTGCTGGGTGATGCAGTGAATGCCACCGCCCCCGGCGAAGATCGTACGGGCGTCCACGAGCTGCACCGTCCGGCCCGGGAAAAGACGGCGGAAGATGCCGGCCGCGACCTCGTCATTCGGGTCGTCGAAGGAGCACAGGACGACGCCGTCGTTGCACAGGTAGTGGTTGATGTACGAGTAGTCGACCCAGCCCTCGTCGTCCTTGAGGACGGTCGGCGCGGGGACCTCGACGACCTCCAGGGGCCGGCCCTTGGCGTCCGTCTCCCCCTTGAGCTGGGCGATGAGCTGCTTGCTCAGCTCGTGGTCGGGGTGGGCGGGGTCCTGCTGCGAGTGGACCAGGACGACGCCGGGCGCGGCGAACGCGGCGACGATGTCGACGTGGCCGCGGGTGCCGTAGACGCCGTAGTCGCCGGTGAGGCCGCGCGGCAGCCAGATGGCCTTGGTGGTGCCGATCCGGGCGTGGATCTCCTGCTCGACCTCGGCCTTGGTGCGGCCCGGGTTGCGGTCGGGGTCGAGCTGCACGGTCTCGGTGAGGAGCACGGTGCCCTCGCCGTCGACGTGGATGCCGCCGCCCTCGTTGACGAGGGAGGAGGAGTGGACGGGGACGTCGGCGAGGTCCGCGATGTGGCGGGCTATTTTCGCGTCGTGCTCCCAGACGGCCCAGTCCTGGGCGCCCCAGCCGTTGAACGTCCAGTCCACGGCGGCCAGTTGGCCGTCGCCGACGACGAACGTGGGGCCGATGTCGCGCATCCACGCGTCGTCGAGGTCGCGCTCGACGAGGTCGATGTCGTCGCCGAGGAGCGCGCGGGCCGAGTCGCTCTGGCCGGGGGCGACGATCACGGTGACCGGCTCGAAGCTGCGTACGGCGCGGGCCACGGACGCCCAGGCCTCGCGCGCCTCGGCCAGCTCCTCGTCGTTGGTGAACGTCGGGTTGGGGCTCGGCCAGGCCATCCAGGTGCGCTCGTGCGGGGCCCACTCGGGGGGCATGTGGAAGCTGCTCATGAGCGGGTCCTCACAGGAAGTAGAGACGGTTCAGGGAGACGGAGTCGGCCGGTTCGGAGCGGACCGGGTCGCCGTCGAGCGTGACGAGTCCGGTGGCCTGGTCGACGTCGATGGAGCCGGTGCGGGAGTTGAGCCGCAGGTCGGCGGGGCCGATGCCGCGAGTGCCGCGGACGGCGACACGGCGGCGGCGGGTGGGCATCTTGTCGTTGCCCTGGTCGAGGGCGGCCTGGGCGACGAACGCGACGGAGATGTCCGCCGCGGTCGCGCCGTGCGCCCCGAACTGCGGTCCCAGGACGAGGGGTTCGCAGGTGTCGGTGGCCGCGTTCGGGTCGCCGACGACGCCGTACGCGGGGAAGCCGGACTTGAGGACGAGCTGCGGCTTCGCGCCGAAGAACTCGGGGCGCCACAGCACGATGTCGGCGAGCTTGCCGGCCTCGATGGAGCCGACCTCGTGGGAGAGGCCGTGCGCGATGGCGGGGTTGATGGTCAGCTTCGCCATGTAGCGCAGGACGCGCGCGTTGTCGTCATGGTCGCCGTCGCCGGACATCGGGCCGAGTTCGGCCTTCATCTTGCCGGCCATGGCGAAGGTCCTGCGCACGGTCTCGCCGGCGCGGCCCATGCCCTGCGCGTCCGACGACGTGATGCCGATGGCGCCCAGGTCGTGCAGGACGTCCTCGGCACCCATCGTCCCGGCGCGGATCCGGTCGCGGGCCATGGCGGCGTCGCCCGGCAGGTCGGTCTTGAGGTCGTGGACCGAGACGATCATGCCGTAGTGCTCGGCGACGGCGTCGCGGCCGAAGGGCAGCGTGGGGTTGGTGGACGACCCGATGACGTTCGGGACGCCCGCCATCTTCAGGACGTTCGGTACGTGTCCGCCGCCGCAGCCCTCGATGTGGAAGGCGTGGATGGTGCGGCCGTCGAGGACCCTCAGGGTGTCCTCGACGGACAGGCACTCGTTCAGGCCGTCGCTGTGCAGGGCGACCTGGACGTCGTGCTCCTCGGCGACGCGCAGCGCGGTGTCGAGGGCGCGGGTGTGGGCGCCCATGTCCTCGTGCACCTTGAAGCCGGACGCGCCGCCCTCGGCGAGCGCCTCGATCAGCGGGGCGTCGTGCGAGGACGAACCCCGGCCGAGGAAGCCGATGTTGACGGGCCAGGCGTCGAAGGCGTTGAACGCGTGGCGCAGCGCCCAGGGCGAGTTGACGCCGACGCCCCACACGGGCCCGAACTCCTGGCCGATGATCGTGGTCACACCGGAGGCGAGCGAGGCCTCCATGATGCGCGGCGACAGCAGGTGTACGTGGGTGTCGACGGCGCCCGCGGTGGCGATGAGGCCCTCGCCCGACACGATGGACGTGCCGGTGCCGACGACGACGTCGACCCCGTCGAGGGTGTCGGGGTTACCGGCGCGCCCTATGGCGTGGATCCGACCCTCGCGGATGCCGATGGAGACCTTCCTGATCCCCTGTACGGCGTCGATCACGAGGACGTTGCTGATCACGACGTCGCAGGTCTCGCGGACGGCGGCGGCCTTGAGGTGCAGTCCGTCGCGGGCCGTCTTGCCGAACCCGGCGAGGAACTCCTCGCCGTACGCCTGTGAGTCGGACTCGACGCGGACGGTCAGGCCCGAGTCGCCGAGGCGCACGCGGTCACCGGCGCGCGGGCCGTGGGTGGCGGCGTACGCGTGGGGGTCGATGTGCCGGCTGCCCGGCGCGCAGTGGTCGCTGTGCTTGGTGGGCCTGCTCATGCGCCCGTTCCCTTCACTCCGAGATATCCGCAGGCGGCTGCCCTGCGCAGGGCCTCCTCCTTGGCGCCCGGCGCGTCCAGCGGGCCGTCGACGAGCCCGGCGAAGCCGATCGCGACGCGCGCGCCGCCGATGGGCACGAGGCCCACCTCGGCGCTCTCCCCCGGCCCGAACCGCACCGACGACCCGGCGGGGACGGCGAGCCGCATGCCGTACGCGGCCGCGCGGTCGAAGTCGAGCCGCGGGTTGGCCTCGAAGAAGTGGAAGTGGGAGGTGACGGAGACGGGGACGCTCGACGTGTTGGTCGCCGTGAGCGTCACCGTGGCCGGCGGGTCGCTGTGCTCGGGGCCCGGGAGCAGCGCGCCCGGCGCCTCGTCGCCCAGCGACGAGCCGATCGGGTCGCTGACCACGGCGAGCCGGGACCCGTCGTCGAAGACGGCCTCGACGTGCACCTCCGTGACGACGTCACTGACGCCGGGGAGCACATCGTCGGGGCCGAGGACGGAGCGGGCCGCCTCGATGGCCTCGGCGAGCCGCCGGCCGTCCCTGGCCGCCTCGCACACCGTGTCCGCGATCAGGGCCGTCGCCTCGGGGACATTGAGCCGCAGGCCCCGGGCCTTCCGGGCCCTGGCCAGCTCGGCGGCCCCGAACAGCAGCAGCCGATCGCGTTCCGTGGGGGTCAGACGCACGCCACCACACCTCCGTGTCCTGATTCGTTGCCTGAAGCCGTCTCGCTCACTATCCGTCACTCGGTGACGACCAGTCGTCATTGCCGGACGAGCCTCGATTTAGAACACCACTCTAACAACCGAATTATTGCCCGTGAAGTGTTGACTGAACTTGACGTGTCAGTCACATTAAAACGTCATTGAGCGACGCTCTAACCGCGAATCGTCCCTCCAGGAGAGCACGCAATGCCGATCGAAACGCGCGGTGTCGACACCGTCCCGGACGAAGAACGCACCAGCCGCCCACGGGACTTGGTGAGCATCCTCCTCGGCTCCAACCTCGCCCTCGGCGTGATCATCTTCGGCGCGCTGCCGGTGACGTTCGGTCTCGGATGGTGGGACGCCTTCACGGCTCTGGTCACCGGCACCGTCGTCGGCAGCATCCTCGTGGCGCCGCTCTCCCTGGTCTCCCTGCGCACCGCGACCAATCTCTCCACCAGCAGCGGCGGGGCCTTCGGCGTCCGGGGCCGGCTCCTCGGCTCGGTCATCGGTCTGCTGCTCTCCCTCGGCTACAGCGCGCTGACCCTCTGGGTCGGCGGCGACTCGGTGGTCGGCGCGCTGCACCGCGTCATCGGGCTCCCCGAGAACGGCGTGACCACCGGCGTCGTCTACGCCGTGCTGGCCTTCGCCACCGCCTTCGGCGCCGTGTTCGGCTACAAGCTCCTGCTCCGCATGAGCCGCTTCCTGGCCATCGGCATGACGATCCTGCTGGTCCTGGGCGTTGTCGCCTACGCACCGCACTTCACCACCGCCGCGCCCGACCCGAGCGGATACGCGCTGGGCGGCTTCTGGCCGACCTGGATCCTCTCCGCCGTCGCCGCCGGCCTCAGCGGTCCGATCGCCTTCATCACCCTGCTCGGCGACTACACCCGCTACATCTCGCCCAAGCGCCACAGCAGCAAAGCCGTCTACCTGTGCACCTACGCCGGCCTCATGGTCGGCCTGCTGATCCCGCAGCTGTTCGGTACTTTCACCGCCATCGCGGTCCACGCCGACGACTGGGCCGTCGGCCTCGTCGCCATGGCCCCGGGCTGGTACCTGATCCCGCTGGTGCTCGCCGCCTCCGCCGGCTCCGTCGGCAACGCCGGTCTGATGCTCTACAGCATGGGTCTGGACATGGACGCGATCCTGCCGAAGGCGACCCGGACCCAGTGCACGTACGTCATCGCCGGTGCCTCCACCGTCCTCGTCTACGCCGGCCACTACCTGTGGAACGCGGCGGACGCCATGACCGCGTTCGTGCTGATCCTGACCGCCCTCGGCACCCCGTGGGCCGTGATCACCCTGCTCAACCACTTCCGCTGCAAGGGCACGTACGACTCCGAGTCGCTCCAGGTCTACAACCGCGGCACCGTCGGCGGCATCTACTGGTTCCAGGCCGGCTGGAACGTCCGCGCCGCCCTCGCCTGGGCCATCGGCGCGATCGTCGGTGTCCTGTGCGTCGACGCCACCCCGACCTACACCGGCCCCATGGTCCCGTACACCGGTGGTATCGACTTCAGCTTCCTGCTGTCCGCCACCATCACGACCATCGCCTACCTGACGCTGAACATCGGGCAGAAGGCCCCCACCGCCCCGCCCTCCACCGGGGCGGAGAAGCCGACGGAGGAGCCCGTGACGGCCTCCGCCTGACGCCTCTCACGCGTGGCCCGGCGCGCGCCGGGCCACGGCCGCAACGTCAGGTGGCGTCTAGGCCCGGCAGGAACTGGCTCGCGCCGAAAGCGGGCTTCAGGTCGGTGAACCAGGTGGCGTCCTCGTCGTACGCGGCGAAGAACGGCCGGTTCACCAGCGCCGGATCGCGCGCCTGGATCAAATGCAGGACGAACACCTTCTCGCCGCCCACTTCGGTGATCCCGTCCACGGACACCTTGCCGGGCATCGCCGACATCACGGGGCCACGCACCGTCCGCGCGAGCCCGGTGACCTGGGCGTAGGCATCGCGGAAGATCCGGTACCCGCGGGCCAGCGGCACACCGAAGAACCCCTGCGGGCCCGTGTCGCGCTCCACGAACTGGTAGTACGGCACGGCTCCCAGGCGGGTCGTCTCGCTCCACAGACCGGCCCAGGCCTCCGCACTGTCGTTGATGCCCCGGACCAGGGGGCCCTGGCAGCGGATCACGGCGCCGGTGTCACGGATGCGGCGCATCGCCTCCCGCACGACGGCGGGGCGCAGCTCCTGGGGATGCGTGAAGTGAGCCATCAGCGCGAGATTGCGGCCGCTCTCCGCCACCTGCGCGAAGAGGCGCAGCAGATCGTCGGCATCCCGGTCGGTCACGAACCGGTACGGCCAGAAGGCCAGTGATTTCGTGCCGATCCGGATGGACTGGACGCTCTCAATCCCGAGCAGCGGCTCGACGGTACGCCGCAGCACCTCGGTGCTCATGACGAGCGGGTCGCCGCCGGTGACGAGCACGCTGGTGACCTCGGGGTGGGCGCGCAGGTACGCCGTGGTGGATGCCATGTCGTCGGTCGCGATCCGCAGTTCGGGCTCGCCCACGAACTGGGGCCAGCGGAAGCAGTAGGTGCAGTACGCATGGCACGTCTGCCCGGGGCGCGGGAAGACGAGGACGGTCTCCGGGTACTTGTGCTGGAGGCCTTCCAGGCGGCGCCCCTCGTGCACCGGGACGTTGGCGTCCAGCTGCCCCGAGGGATGCGGGTTGAGCCTCATCCGGATCTCGTGCGCCGCCCGCCGCACCTCGGCCGCGGGCGCCTCACCCGCGATCAGGCCGGCCATCTGCTTCAGGTCCGGCGCGGGCAGCATGCCCACCTGTGGAAAGGTCAGACGGAAGATCGGATCGTCGGGCGCGGCCGACCAGTCGATGACCTCGTCGACGACGTACGCGTTCGTACGGAACGGCAGGACGGCGGCCACGGCGCGCAGCCCGAGCCTCTCCTCTCCGGACAGGCCCATCCGCCGCAGCAGTCCGTCCAGGTCCCGGGACGTGAAGGCGCGAAACCTCCCCGCCCCGTTCTTCTCCGGCCCCAAGGCTGGAACGTGCGCTGAACTCATCCGTGCCAGGGCCTCTATTCCGTCACCAGGGCTTGCGGGCGCAGCCAGACAAATGCCGCCGCGGGAGCGTCGTACTTCTCCGCGAAGTGCTGGGTGAGCCGCGAGTGCAGCTGACTCTCGTCATCGACCACGATCAGCTCGTGCGAGACGGGAGACCCCAAAGTCTCACTATATGCGGTGAGTTGGTCCAGCCGGTGGCGGGCGATGTGCGACACGAGATCGAACTCCGCCACGTAGAGGACCTCGTCCACCACTACGAAGCGGCACATGAACTCGCGCCGCCCGTCGGCGTCGTCGACCAGGGTGACGGCCAGATGCGTGAACTGCTCCATCGGCTTGCTCTGCTGCCACAGCTCGTCGAAGCGCTGCTCCACGAACGCGCCCAGGGGCGATCGTACGGCGACCTCCAGCTGGGGGCCCTCGCCGGAGAGCCGGCCGACGGTGAGGAAGGAGACGAGCGCCCGGTCGTCCCACCCGTAGAGCGTCACTCCGGGCGAGGTCGAGCACAGCCGCACCTCGAGGAGCTCGCGGGACGCCTCGTCGAGCCTGCCCCGGAAGGCATGGAGTGTGCGCAGATTGCGCATGATGTCGCGGCGGATGTCGGCATGCTGGTCGCCGAGTTCCCTGCCGCGCAGGATGACGGCCAGGGAGTCCGGGTCGAGCAGCAGGATCTGGACGCGTGCCCCGTGGGCGGTGGCCGCCTTGACGCCGCGGAAGAGCCGCTCGGAGAACTGCGGACCGAGGACGTTCGAGAAGGTGTCGAGCAGTTTGACGTTCGACGTGGTGCCGTACACCTGGGCACTGAACCACTCGTAGTCGAGCCGGGTGTGTTCACGGACGCGCCCCTCCTGGGCCCGGCTGATGAGGGGGCCGATCACGAAGACCGTGACCACCACTCCGACGATGTCCGTGCCGAGGTTGAGCGCCAGGTTCTCGCCGTAGTTGTCCATGGCGGAGCTGCGCCACAGCAGGACCGCGGAGACCGCCGCGAGACCGATCAGAACGGAGAGGCTCTGCGGTCTGCGCGGGGTCCGTAACACGCGCAGGAGCCAGCGGGGCCGGGAGATGGGCGGGATCGCGGACACGTGTGGTGCACCCCCCTCGTAGAGCCACAGGAGGGCCCGATCCCCCCGTGGAATCTTTCGATACCCGCCCGGCACGGGCCGTACTCCGTGGGGGTCGAACGAATTGCCGGTCCCCGGATGCCCGTCGGGGCACCGGGAACCGGCGGGAAATCCGTCCGGCTCAGCCGAGCTGGTGCATCCAGCCGTGCTTGTCCGCGGACGTGCCGCGCTGGATGTCGAGCAGCGCCTCGCGCAGCTTCAGCGTGACCTTGCCGGGCTCGCCGCCCGACTGGGACCACTCGGCGCCGGCGCGCTTGACAGTGCCGACGGGCGTGATGACCGCCGCGGTGCCGCAGGCGAAGACCTCGGTGAGCGTGCCGTTCTCGGTGTCGGCCTGCCACTGGTCGATGGAGACGCGGCCCTCGACGGACTCGTAGCCCAGGTCGCGGGCGACCGAGAGGAGCGAGTCACGGGTGACGCCCGCGAGGAGCGAGCCGGTCAGCTCGGGGGTGACGATCTTGTCTCCGTACACGAAGTACAGGTTCATGCCGCCGAGTTCCTCGACCCACTTGTGCTCGACGGCGTCGAGGTAGGCGACCTGGTCGCAGCCGTGGGCGGCGGCCTCGGCCTGGGCGAGCAGGGACGCCGCGTAGTTGCCGCCGGTCTTGGCGTCGCCCATGCCGCCGGGGACGGCGCGCACGCGGTCCTCGGACAGCCAGATCGACACGGGCTTGACGCCACCGGCGAAGTAGGCGCCCGCGGGCGAGGCGATCACGATGAAGAGGTACTCGTTGGCGGGCTTCACGCCCAGGCCGACCTCGGTCGCGATCATGAAGGGGCGCAGGTAGAGGGACTCCTCGCCGCCATGCGCCGGGACCCACGCGATGTCCTGCCGGACCAGCGCGTCGCACGCCTCGATGAACGTCTCGACCGGCAGCTCGGGCATGGCCAGGCGGCGAGCCGAGGCCTGGAAGCGCTTGGCGTTCATCTCGGGGCGGAAGGTCGCGACGGTGCCGTCGGGCTGGCGGTAGGCCTTGAGGCCCTCGAAGATCTCCTGTGCGTAGTGCAGGACGTTCGTCGCCGGGTCGAGGGAGAGCGGTCCGTAGGGCACGAGCTGCCCGTCGTGCCAGCCGCGGCCCTCGGTCCACCGGATCGTCACCATGTGGTCGGTGAAGTGGCGGCCGAATCCCGGGTTGGCCAGGATCGCCTCGCGCTCCGCGCCGGACAGCGGGGTCGAGGAGGGCTTGAGCTCGATCGTGGGCGTCGTCATGGTTGCGTGTCCTTCACCGGTTTGTGTGTGACGGACCGCTTTGCACGCTCGTGCAGCTGGAAGCTCGAACTACCCAACTGCTCAACTACTTGGTCGTCCGAGCTTTTGCGTTCACCGCGGCCCCACGTTCGATTATCGCTCGTGGGGTCCGATGGACGAAAACGGCCCGTACGGGTCCGGCGTGAGGTGCGGTCCTGGGGTTGATGGTGGCACCCGGGGACCGCAAAGGTGAAGCCGCCGGGTGCGGATGCGACCCGGCGGCTGCTTAAGTGCATTAAGCGCGGCGGGTCAGCCGGCTACTCGGCCGGCGAGCGCGTCGCCGATCTCGTCGGTCGTCCGCGCGGTGGTGCCGCGCTCGGCCAGGTCGGCGGAGACGGCGTCCTCGATGCGGGCGGCCTCGGCCTCGTAGCCGAGGTGACGCAGCAGGAGCGCCACGGACAGGACGGTGGCCGTGGGGTCGGCCTTGCCCTGGCCGGCGATGTCGGGGGCCGAGCCGTGGACCGGCTCGAACATCGACGGGAACTCGCGGGACGGGTTGATGTTCCCGGAGGCCGCGACGCCGATGCCGCCGGAGACGGCAGCGGCGAGGTCGGTGATGATGTCGCCGAAGAGGTTGTCGGTGACGATCACGTCGAAGCGCTCGGGGTCGGTGACGAGGAAGATCGTCGCCGCGTCCACGTGCAGGTAGTCGGTGGTGACCTCGGGGAACTCCGCGGCCACCTTGTTGAAGATGTTCGTCCAGAGGTGACCCGCGAAGGACAGCACGTTGTTCTTGTGGACCAGCGTGAGCTTCTTGCGGGGGCGGGCCTGGGCGCGCGCGAAGGCGTCACGGACCACGCGCTCGACACCGAACGCCGTGTTGACGGAGACCTCGGTGGCGACCTCGTGCGGGGTGCCGGTGCGGATCGAGCCGCCGTTGCCCGTGTACGGGCCTTCGGTGCCCTCGCGGACCACGATGAAGTCGATCTCCGGCTGGCCCTTGAGGGGCGTCGCCACACCCGGGAGCAGCTTGCTCGGGCGGAGGTTGACGTGGTGGTCGAAGAGGAAGCGGAGCTTGAGCAGGAAGCCGCGCTCGAGGACGCCGGACGGGACCGAGGGGTCACCGATCGCGCCGAGCAGGATGGCGTCGTGCTGCTTGAGCGCCGCGACGTCGGCGTCGGTGAGGGTCTCACCGGTCGCGTGGTAACGCCTGGCGCCGAAGTCGTACTCCTTGGTCTCCAGCTTCACATCCTGCGGGAGGACGGCGCCGAGGACCTTGAGCCCCTGGGCCACGACCTCCTGGCCGATGCCGTCACCGGGGATCACTGCGAGATTGAGGATGCGAGAGCTAGCCGACATGCTGGACAGCATACTTCGGCGTCCCATGGGATGACACTCGCTGTCCAACATTCGGACAGTCGACCGTGCGGGTCCGTCGCGGGGGACGCCATACGGCCCACCTGTGTTCACCCGTAGGTATGACCCTTGTTGGTTGCTGCTGGGAAGTTCTCTTTCCATGACTGCGCCATCCAGGGGAACACCTCCCGGACCCCCCACGCCGAACGTCGGGATACCCGAGCAGCTGGCCCGCCGCCTGAGCATGCCGGAACAGCACGAGTACCTGCGCGCCCGGTTCAGCAGGCGGCGCGTCCTGACCGGGACCGCCGCGAGCGTGGGCGGCCTGACCCTCCTGGGCGGCTCGGCCCCCTCGGCGTACGCGGGACCTTCCGCTCCCGCCTCACCCGCCGCTCCCGTCCGCTCGGCGGCGGTGCAGGTCGACGGCTCCCTCGTCGCCCCCTTCGCCCGCCATCTCGCCTTTGGCGCCGACCCGAAGACGCAGATGCGGATCTCCTGGCAGGTGCCGTTCGCGGTGCGCAGGCCGTTCGTACGGGTGGGCCTGAAGCCCTGGGACCTCAGCCGGAAGATCGAGGCGGAGGTGCGCGCGCTGCACACCCCGCCCCTCTCCAAGAAGCTCCCGGCGGTCGAGCAGCACTATCTGCACGCGGCCCTGGACGGCCTGACCCCCGGGACGACGTACTACTACGGGGTGGGCCACGACGGTTTCGACCCGGCGTCCGCGGAGCGCATCGCGACGATCGGCTCCTTCCGCACGGCTCCGGCGAAGGCGGAGACGTTCGTCTTCACGGCCTTCGGCGACCAGGGCGTCAGTTATGACGCGCTCGCCAACGACCAGTTGATCCTGGGGCAGAACCCCTCGTTCCATCTGCACGCGGGCGACATCTGCTACGCCGACAGCACCGGGCACGGCAAGGAGTCGGACACGTACGACGCGCGCGTGTGGGACCAGTTCCTCGCACAGACGGAGTCGGTCGCGAAGTCGGTGCCGTGGATGGTGACGACCGGCAACCACGACATGGAGGCCTGGTACTCCCCCAACGGGTACGGCGGCCAGTCGGCCCGCTGGAGCCTGCCGGACAACGGCCCGGACCCGCGGAACGCGCCGGGCGTCTACTCCTTCGTGTACGGGAACGTGGGCGTCGTCGCGCTCGACGCGAACGACGTCTCGTACGAGATCCCCGCCAACAAGGGATACACGGACGGCAAGCAGACCGCGTGGCTGGGCAGGCGGCTCGGTGAGCTGCGCGCGCGCAAGGACATCGACTTCGTGGTGGTCTTCTTCCACCACTGCGCGTACTCGACGTCGACGCACGCCTCCGACGGCGGGGTGCGCGCCGCGTGGCTGCCGCTGTTCGCCGAGCACCAGGTGGACCTGGTGATCAACGGGCACAACCACGTGTACGAGCGCACGGACGCCATCAAGGACGGAGAGGTGGGCAAGCCGGTGCCGGTCGGCGCGTCGACCGATCCGACGCGCGACGGCATCGTGTACGTCACCGCGGGCGGCGCCGGCAAGGACCTCTACGGGTTCGGAACCGGGGTCGGGGACAGCTACGAGGGTCATGTCCACGACCACGAGTCGATCGTGACGTTCCACTGGACGAAGTCACGCCGGCCGAACCCGGACACCGTTCAGTGGTCGCGGGTGCGGTACACCGGCTTCTCGTTCCTCGCGGTGGAGGCGGAGAGCGGCGGGGCGGGCGTGACACCGAGGCTGAAGGTCTCAGCGCTGGCCGAGAGCGGCGAGCGCATCGACTATTTCGAGGTGAGGCGGGGCGCGAAGCCGTAGGGGCGAGGGGCCCTAACGGATCTCGTGCCCCGTCTCGCCGCCGTTGTCCCTGCGGTCGAGGGCGCGCTGCAGGGCGGCGGCGGCGTTCTTGCGGTCCGATTCGGACGGCGATGCGTGACGGACTCGACGGCGGACGGGCGTCGCAGTGGCCATGAGAGATCGACTCCTTGAGATCACGGGGGATATCGAGGCGCCGGAAGAGGCGGGGAGCCTGGAGCCGCAGGGGTTACCTGCCTTCTGCTCAGCTCACGACCGCCATTCGCTGGATCGAGCGAGACGTTCGGCTCCTACAAAGCTAAGCGAGGAGCCCGCTTCTGTCTCCACAATTACTCGGACTTCCTACTATCTGAGACGGGGACCACGGCGACCTGCGCCTTCGCGCCGGGGGCAGTCGGCGCTCCGGGCTCAGAGAACGTCGCCGCCCCGCCAGTCGAAGAGGAGCGTGTGGGCCGGGTCGAGGGCGGCCGTGACGTGACGCAGGAACGGCGGGCTCTCGTCGTCCGGGAGCCACACCGGCCCGTCGGGACCGTACGCGCCGAACTCCCCCGGCCACTCCTCCCAGCCGCGCGCCCGGTAGAGCGCCGCTCCGTCGGGCGACGCGGACAGCGCGCCCAGTTCGTAGGCCGCGTCGATCACCCGCTCCAGGGCCGCCAGTACCTGCCCGCCCAGGCCGCTCCTGCGCGCGTCGGCGCGGACGGCGACGCCCTCGACGTAGCCGGTGCGCAGCGAGCGGCCGTCGTGCGCGAGCCTGCGCTGCACGACCGAGCCGTGCGCCACGAGGGTGCCGGCGCTGTCGCGCACGAGGGCGTGCACGCCGCCGACGGTGTGGTCCCAGTCGTCGTCGCTGAAGCCGCCGTTGAAGGCGTCGTCCAACAGGGCGCGCACGGCCCGGAGTTCGGCTCGGCTGAGGTCGGCGGTGTGTGCGGTGCTCAACGAGGTCACCGGGACACCGTACTCACGCGCTATTTGAGTACGCGTGCCGATTTCACGCCCCGTCCGCGGCGGCACAGTCGTACTCATGAACGGCCTCTACGCTCTCAAGCCCTGGTACGCGGACCGGCTCTCCGGTCTGCGCCACGCGCTCGCCGCCCGGCAGGTCTCGCCCGACACCCTGACGGCGGCCGGCGTCGGGTGCGCCGCGGGCGCCGCGGCGGCGCTCGCCTGGCTGCCGGCGCCCCTGGCCGCGCTTCCGGTGGCGGTGCTGCTCGCGGCGCGGCTCGCCTTCGCGAACCTGGACGGCGCGCTCGCCCGCGACACCGGCCGCACGACGCGTCGTGGCGCGCTCCTGAACGAACTGGGCGACCGCACGGCCGACCTGCTCGTCATCGCGGGCTTCCTGCCGCTGGCCCCCCTGTGGCTGGTGGCCGCGGCGGCCTTCGCGACGACGCTCCCTTCATGGGTCTCCCTGGCGGGCGCGGCGGCGGGCGCGCCCCGGCGCAACGGCGGCCCGGTCGGCAAGACGGAGCGCTGCCTCCTCGCGGTCGTGGCCGCGGCCTCCAGCTGGGCGGTACCGGCGCTCGCCATGATCGCGGCAGGGTCCGCGGTGACGGCGGTGCTGCGAACGGTGTGGGTGTGGCGGGCGCTCGGCCGGCCTGGGCCGGATGTGGCTACGGGCACGGCTGTGGCTAGGGAGACGGCTGAGGTTCCGGTGGCGGAGCCCCCGGCCCCGGCCACCCGTCGCCGCCCGTCCGCCTCTCCCTCCCGCTCCCCCAAGCTCAGCTCCCCTCCCTCGAAGCCCGATCGAGCCCTCCCTCTCGACCCCGGCGAAGTGTCCGGCTCCATCACGCACACCCGCCCACAGTCCCCCGCGGACCGCGGCACGCAGCTGCGGGGCACCCGATGAGCGCCGTGTTCGTCGCCGGCGAGGTGGCCGGGCGGGCCGTGCCGGTCGTGGCCGGAGTGCTCGGGGCCGGTGGCGTCGCCGTCGCCTCGCTGCCGTCCCGGCTCCGGATGCGGGCCGAGCTGCGCAGACGCTGGCGGACCTGGGCGCTGGCCGCGCCGCTGTTCATCGGAGCGTTCTTCGTGGGCCGCGCGGGCGCGTTCGTGCTCGCGGCCGGGCTCGGCGTGATCGCGGTGGGCGAGTACGCGCGGATGGCAGGCCTGCCACGCGCGGAGCGGGCCGTACTGGTCGCCGCCGCGATCGCCGTACCGGGCGCGGCACTTGCGGGGCCCGACCCCCGCATGACCGGGGCCCTTCTCGTGCTCGCCGTCCTCGCGGCGGTCTGCGCGGGCGACGCCGAACAGGGCTTCACGCGCGCGTGCCGCACGCTCTTCGGTCTGCTGTGGATCCCGGTGTCGCTGAGCGGCCTGGTGCTGCTCGGCGACACGGCGCTCGCGGTGGGGGTCGCGGTGGCGTTCGGTGACGTGGGCGCGTGGTGCGGCGGTACCGCGCTCGGCCGACGGGGGCCGCTCGCGCGGCGGCTTTCGCCGCTGTCCCCCAACAAGACGTGGGCCGGTGTCGTGGGCGCCGCGGTCGCAACTGCCGCCGCCCTCGCGGCAGTCGGCGCGTTCACGCCGGTCCTGTGGGCGGCCGTCCTGGCCGGCTGCGTCCTCGGCGATCTCGTCGAGTCGATGGTGAAGCGCGAGGCGGGCGTGAAGGACGCGGGCAGCTGGCTGCCGGGCTTCGGCGGGCTCCTCGACCGCGTCGACTCGCTCCTCGTGGCCCTCCTCCTCGTGATGGTGGTGACCCTGTGACGACGACCGTGACCGCTCCGGCCCGTGTACGCCCGCCCCGTGCGGCCGCCCGTATGCGCCACGCCCTGTGGTGGCTCGCCCTCACCCTCACCGGCGGCGTGGAGCGCCGGGGCCTGCTCCCGCGCGGCGGCTGTGTCGTGGTCGCCAACCACAGCTCGCACGCCGACACCGCGGCGCTGCTCGCGGCGCTCGACGCCTCGCACGCCCCGGCGATCGGCGCGGCGGCGGACTACTGGTTCGCCTCGCCCTGGCGCAGCCGGATCTGCCGCCGCCTCGCCGCCGGGTTCCCGGTGCGGCGGTCGGGCGGGGGCATGGACGACCTGCTCGGCATGACGGACACACTGCGCGCGGGCCGCGCCGTGGTCCTCTTCCCCGAGGGCACGCGCGCGCGTGCGGGTGAGCTGGGTTCGTTCCACCGGGGCGCCCTGGTCCTGGCGGAGCACGCGCGCGTGCCGGTCGTGCCGGTCGGTATCGCGGGCACGGAGCGGCTCCTTCCCAAGCACGGCAGGCTGCGCCCGTCCCTGGTCCGGGTGCGCATCGGTGAGCCGCTCCCGTACACGGCGACACCGGAGGAGGCCCGTATCGCGGTGGCCGCCCTTCATGCCCGTACGGTCGCGGAGCCGCTGCGGGACTCCCGCGTCCGCAAGGTTCTGGCCCGTGTGATCAGCGCCCGGCTCGGGCTGCTCCTCGCCTTCGCGTGGGCGTTCGCGGAGGCGCTGAGCTGGCCGCTGATGCCGGAGCTGTTCCTCGCAGTGGCGTGCGTGGCGGTGCCGCGCCGGTCCCTGAAACTGTCCGTCACGGCGCTCGCGGGCAGCCTCGCGGGCGGCCTGTTCGCGCTCCAACTGGCCTCCATGGGCGTCTCGTTGCCCGCACCTCTGACGACGGACCGGATGCGGGCGGAGGTCCGTCACGAACTGTCCGTCGAAGGCGCGTCGGCCGTACGCCACCAGCCCTGGAACGGCATCCCGTTCAAGGTCTACGCGAAGGAGGCGGGCCGTGCGGACGTCCCCGTCACGGGCTGGCTGTCCGAGTCGGCTCGTGCCCGCGGATCCCGCACCCTCACCGTGGGCCTCGCCTTCGGCGCCTTCGGCTTCCTGGTGCACCGGCTGCGCCGGCTCTACGGGCTCTACCTGGGCCTGCTGTGCGGCGGCTTCGCGGCCGGCCTCGCGCTCATCGTGGCGGGCTGGAGCTGACGCGGGCCGTCACAGAGGGGCGCGGGCCTTCGGACCGGGCGATCCTCGCCGCGTCTCCGACCCCGTTCACGTACCGTCGAGATCATGAAATTACCTCCCTCGCGCAGGACCCTCCTCGGCGCCGCGGCCCTGGCCCCCGCCCTCCTCTCCGTGCCCGGTACCGCGCGGGCGACGCCCTCCCTCGACGCCCGCGAAGGCGCCCGGCGCCGGCTGCGCGAGCTTGAGGCGGGCTACCCAGGCCGCATCGGTGTGCACGCCCTGGACACCGGCACCGGCGCCGTCCTCGCCTACCGCGCGCACGAACGCTTCGCGATCGCCTCGACGTTCAAGGTGCTCGCCGCCTCGGCGATCCTGCACAGGGCGCGCGAGCAGGAGCCCGGACTGCTCGACGTACTGATCCGCTACGGACGCGACGACCTCGTGGCCGCCTCGCCCCGCACCGAGATGCACCTCGAAACCGGCATGACGGTAAGGGAGTTGTGCGACGCGGCGATCACGTACAGCGACAACACCGCGGCCAATCTGGTGATGCGCCGGATCGGCGGCCCCGCCGGCGTCACCGCGTTCGCCCGCTCGCTCGGCGACTCCGTGACCCGGCTCGACCGGTGGGAGACCGACCTCAACACGAACATCCCCGGCGACCGGCGGGACACCACGACGCCCGCCGCCATGACCGGGGACCTGCGCGCGCTGGTCCTCGGCGACGCCCTCCACCCGCTCGACCGCGGTCAGTTGACCCGGTGGCTGGTGGAGAACACCACCGGCGACAAGCGGATCCGCGCGGGGCTCCCGACGGGCTGGCGCGTCGGCGACAAGACCGGGTCCCCTGCCTACGGCGGGGTCAACGACGTGGCCGTGGCCTGGCCGCCGGGCGGCGGGGCTCCCCTGGTCGTCTGCGTGTACACGACCCGGCTCGACGCGGACACGCCGGGCGAGGACCGGATCGCCGCCGACATCACGCGCATCGTCGTGGACGCGCTGCTCTGACCCCGGACACGACACCGCCTCCGACCGGGGTGGGGCCCTGGTCGGAGGCGGGGTTCAGAGGGGCGTCGAAACGCCGGGCGGGCGTCAGCCCATGTGCGGGTAGCCGTACTCGGTCGGCGGGACCAGCGTCTCCTTGATGGCGCGGGTCAGAGTCCAGCGCTGGAGGTTCTGCGGGGCGCCGGCCTTGTCGTTGGTGCCGGAGGCGCGGCCGCCGCCGAAGGGCTGCTGGCCGACGACGGCGCCGGTCGACTTGTCGTTGATGTAGAAGTTGCCCGCGGCGTAGCGGAGCTTGTCCATCGTGTGCGCGGCGGCGGCGCGGTCGTTCGAGATGACCGCACCCGTCAGGGCGTAGTCCGAGGCGGACTCCATCTGGTCCAGCATCTCGTCGTACTTGGCGTCGTCGTAGACGTGCACCGCGAGGATCGGGCCGAAGTACTCGGTCGTGAAGACCTCGTTCGCCGGGTCGCTGCACACGATGACGGTCGGGCGGACGAAGTAGCCGACCGAGTCGTCGTACTCGCCACCTGCGATGACCGTGCAGGTCGGGTCCGACTTGGCGCGGTCGATGGCCGCCTTGTTCTTGGCGAAGGAGCGCTCGTCGATGACAGCACCGATGAAGTTCGTCAGGTCGGTGACGTCACCCATCTTGATGCCGTCGACCTCGGTCGCGAACTCCTCCTTGAAGCCGTCGTTCCAGATGGAGGCCGGAACGTAGGCGCGCGAGGACGCGGAGCACTTCTGGCCCTGGTACTCGAAGGAACCGCGGGTCAGGGCCGTCTTGAGGACGGCGCGGTCGGCGCTCGGGTGGGCGACGACGAAGTCCTTGCCACCGGTCTCACCGACGAGCCGCGGGTAGGTGCGGTACTTGTCGATGTTCGTGCCGACCGTCTTCCACAGGTGCTGGAAGGTCTTGGTCGAGCCGGTGAAGTGGATGCCGGCCAGGTCGCGGTGGTTCAGGGCGACCTCGGAGACCGCGATGCCGTCACCGGTGACGAGGTTGATGACGCCCTTGGGCAGGCCGGCCTCTTCGAGGAGCTGCATGAGCAGCACGGCGGCGTGGGTCTGCGTCGGGGACGGCTTCCAGACCACCACGTTGCCCATGAGGGCGGGGGCGGTGGGGAGGTTGCCCGCGATGGCGGTGAAGTTGAAGGGCGTGATCGCGTAGACGAAGCCCTCGAGCGGGCGGTGGTCCATGCGGTTCCACACGCCGGTGGAGTTCGCCGGGGGCTGCTCGGCGAGGATGTTGCGGGCGTAGTGCACGTTGAAGCGCCAGAAGTCGACGAGCTCACAGGGCGTGTCGATCTCGGCCTGCTGCGCGGTCTTCGACTGGCCGAGCATCGTGGACGCGGCGAGGGTCTCGCGCCAGGTCGTGGAGAGCAGCTCGGCGGCGCGCAGGATGATCGCGGCGCGGTCGTCGAAGGACATCGCGCGCCAAGCCGGGGCGGCGGCGAGCGCGGCGTCGATCGCGTCCTGCGCGTCCTGCTGCGTGGCGCCGCGGCCCGTACCGATGACGGCCTTGTGGTTGTGCGGCTGGACGACGGTGAACTCGTCACCGCCACCGAGGCGCTTGACGCCGCCGATGGTCATCGACAGCTCGATCGGGTTCTCGGCAAGCTCCTTGAGCTTGACCTCGAGGCGCGCCCGCTCCGGGGAGCCGGGGGCGTAGCCGTGCACCGGCTCGTTGACGGGAGCGGGGACCTGGGTTACAGCGTCCATGAGTCTCGGAACTCCTTTGAGAGGGGTGGGGCTCAGCCCTTGGTGAGGATGGAGCGGGCGAAGAACAGCAGGTTGGCGGGCTTCTCCGCGAGGCGGCGCATGAAGTAGCCGTACCAGTCGGTGCCGTACGCGGTGTAGACGCGCATCCGGTGGCCCTCGGCGGCGAGGCGGACGTGCTCGTCGCTGCGGATCCCGTACAGCATCTGGAACTCGTACTCGTCCAGCTTGCGCCCGGCGCGGCGGGCGAGCTCCTGGCTGATGGAGATGAGGCGCGGGTCGTGGGACCCGATCATCGGGTACCCGTCGCCCTCCATCAGGATCTTCAGGATGCGGACGTACGCCTTGTCGATCTCGGCCTTGTCCTGGTACGCGACGGAGCCGGGCTCCTTGTAGGCGCCCTTCACGATGCGTACGCGGCTGCCGGCGGCGGCGAGGCGGGTGGCGTCGTCCTCGGTGCGGAAGAGGTAGGCCTGGATGACGCATCCGGTCTGCGGGAAGTCCTTCCGCAGCTCCTCGTGGATGGCGAACATCGAGTCGAGGGTGGTGTGGTCCTCGGCGTCCAGGGTGACCGTGGTACCGATCTCGGCGGCGGCCTCGACGACCGGGCGGACGTTGGCGAGGGCCAGCTCGTGGCCGCCGTCCAGCGCCTGTCCGAACATCGACAGCTTGACGGACATCTCGGCCTTGGTGCCGAGGCCCAGGTCCTTGAGGCGCGCGATCAGCTCGAGGTAGGCGTCGCGCGCGGCGGCGGCCTGCCCGGGCGTCGTGATGTCCTCGCCGACCACGTCGAGAGTGACCTCGAGGCCCTTGCCGCAGGCGTCCACGACGATCGGCACGACGTCGTCGACGCTCTCACCGGCGATGAACCGGTCGACGACCTGCTTCGTGCCGGGGGCTGCCGAGATGAAGCGGCGCATCTTGTCGCTGCGCGACGCGGCGAGAATCACGGGACCCAGCACGGGCCACCTCCACGGAGAGTACGAACGAGTGGCCGTATCGGCGTAAACGAACTGAATCGCAACAGACCGGTACGGCACGGAGAACCACCGTGAAATCTAAGGATCCCTCCGATCGTGTGCCATCGACAGCTGTCACGCATCTGTGGCCACCACCTCAGACATTTGTCTGAAGAGTGCCGCGGGGTGCGCGAGAATGGCGGGGTGAAGGGCGACTACCAGGAACTGGTCGACGAGATCTCGGCGCTGCTCAGCGCCCCCGCGACGCTGGAGAACCGGGATTTCGGGCTGATCGCGTTCGGCGCGCACGACAGCGACAGCGATTTCGACGAGTCGACGCTGGACCCTGTCCGCACCCGCTCGATCCTGACCCGCCGCTCCACGACGGCGGTGCGCACCTGGTTCGAGGGCTTCGGCATCGCCCGCGCCACCGGTCCCGTCCGCATCCCGCCGACCCCGGAGGCCGGGGTCTACCGGGGCCGCATCTGCCTTCCCGTACGCCATCGGGGTGTGGTCCTCGGCTATGTGTGGCTGCTCGACGACGAGCCGGGGCCGACCGAGCAGCAGCTGACCGCCGCGATGGAGGTGGCGGGCCGCATCGGTGCGCTGCTCGCGGACGAGGCGCAGGCGGGAGCGGACCTGACCCGTGAGTTCCGCGAGGTCCTCACGGCCGAGCGCGGCTGGCAGCGGGACATGGCGGTGGCGGCCCTGCGCACGGCGCTCGGGTCGCGGGCGGACGGGCTGCACGCGGTGGTGTGCGTCGCGCCCTGGCCTTCCCCGAGCTCTCAGCTCCACTCGGGCGGGGGATACCCCCATGCGGAGGACCCGGACGACGCGCCGTCCTTCCGTACGATCCCGGCGGCCGACGCGCTGTGCACGGTGCCGTGGGGCGCGGCGGGGCAGGCGCTGGCCCTGCTGGTGCGGCTGCGGTCGGCGGACGCGCTCGGGCCGGCCACGGCCGCGGCGGCGAAACTGCGGGAGCGCGCCGGTGCCGCGGTCGTCGCGGCGGGGTTCGCGGGCGCGCGACGGGAGCTGGACGACCTGGGCGCCGCCTGGCAGGAGGCGACGGCCGCGGCGCGCGCGGCACTCGCCGAGCCGCGTCTCGGTCCGGACGCGCACTGGGCGGCGATCGGCCCGTACCGCCTGCTCACCGCGCTGCCCCCGGACACGGCGCACGACCCGGTCCTGGCCCCGCTCCTGCAGCCGGCCCACCGCGAACTGGCCCGTACCGCCGAGGTGTTCCTCGACTGCGCGGGCCAGGCCGGGCGCACGGCGGCGGAGCTGGGCATCCACCGCCAGACCCTCTACTACCGCCTGTCCCGCGTGGAGCAGCTCACCGGGCTCGACCTGGACGACGGCGAGGACCGGCTGCTGCTGCACATGGGGCTCAAGGCGTCACGCCTGTGACTTCTGGGCGGCTTCCATCAACAGCCGTACGCCCTCGGTGAGTTCGTCGGCGCTGGGCGAGTAGTCCGCGTCGAAGGTGTGCTGGGCGACGAGCCCGAGGACCAGCACCGAGAAGAGCTTCCCGAGCGTGTGCACACTCGGATCGTCGGCCGGCGGCTCCTCCCCCATGACCATGCCGATGAAGCCCCGCCCCGCCTCGTGCTGAGCTTGCGCCAGGTGCTCGCGCACGACCGGCATCTTGTCGCCCATCGTCACGAGCTCGATGCTCAGGTGCCAGATCGACCCGGGCTTTCCTAGGCTGTCGGTGATCCCGGCCATCACGGCCCGGAACCGCTCCAACGAGCCGGGGGCACCGGGCAGTTCGCCCACGTCGCTCCAGTCGTCCGAGGCCCCTTCGGCCAGCGCGACGTACGCCTGCGCGAGCAGCGCGTCCTTCGACCCGTAGTGATAGCCGATGGACGCCAGGTTGGCGCCCGACTCCTTGACGATGTCGCGCGCCGTCGTGCGCACGAACCCCTTCTCCAGAAGGCAGCGCTTGGCGCCTTCGAGCAGATCCTCACGATGTCCCATGCCGCCACCGTACCCCCGTTTCATACAGCCGTCCCAGACGAACGTCTTACACAACCGATCTATACGCTCGTACTAGACAAGCGTTTAAGACACTCGTACAGTCCTCCTCATGACGAACTCACCGAGCACCAACTCCCGTGCGGGACGCCGTGAATGGACGGCGCTCGCGGTCCTGATGCTTCCGCTGCTCCTCGTCTCGATGGACGTCTCCGTCCTCTACTTCGCGATCCCCTCGATCAGCGCGGACCTCGAGCCGACCGGCACCCAGCAGCTGTGGATCTTCGACATCTACGCGTTCGTGCTCGCCGGCCTGCTGATGACGATGGGCTCCCTCGGCGACCGCATCGGCCGCCGCAAGCTCCTGATGATCGGCGCCACCGCCTTCGGCGCGGCGTCCGTGTGCGCGGCCTACGCGAACAGCGCGGAGCTGCTGATCGCGGCCCGCGCGATCCTCGGCATCGGCGGAGCGACCCTGATGCCCACGACGATGGCACTGGTGCGCAACATGTTCCGCGACGACAAGCAGCGCGCCACGGCCATCGGCATCTGGTCCGGCGTCATGACCGGCGGCATCGCGCTCGGCTCGGTGATGAGCGGCATCCTCGTCGAGCACTTCTGGTGGGGCTCGGTCTTCCTCGTCAACCTGCCCGCGATGGCCCTGCTCCTGCTGCTCGCCCCGGTCCTGCTCCCCGAGTTCAAGGACCCGAAGCCGGGCCGCTTCGACTTCCTGAGCGTCCCGCTGTCGATGGCCGCGGTGCTCCCCCTCGTCTACGGCATCAAGGAGATCCCCTCCGAGGGCTTCGAGCCGCTCTACGTCGCCTCGATCGTGGTCGGCCTCGTCTTCGCCGCCCTGTTCGTACGCCGCCAGCGCACCGCCGAGTCACCGATGATCTCGCCGGACCTCTTCCGGGGCCGCGGCTTCGGCCCCGCCGTCACCCTCAACCTCATCTCGGCCTTCGCGATGATGGGTTCGGCGTACTTCACCACGCAGTACCTCCAGGCCGTCCTCGGCAAGAGCGCGCTCGAAGCGGCCCTGTGGGCGCTCGCGCCGACCGTCTTCATCGGCCTCGCCGCCCCCGTCGCGACGGTCCTCGTCCAGCGGGGCGTGCACCGCGGCTCCGTCGTCACCGCCGGATTCCTGACCAGCGCCTGCGGCTACGGCCTCCTGATGCTGGCCGGCACGGACTCGCTGTGGACCGTCCTGGCCGGAGCGGGTGTACTCGCCTCCGGCGCGGTGATCGTGGGCTCCCAGCTCACGGACCTGGCGCTCGGCGCGGCCCCGGCCCAGAAGGCGGGCGCGGCGTCGTCCCTCCTCGAGACGGGCCAGGAGTTCGGCGGCGCCCTCGGCATGGCCGTGCTGGGCTCGATCGGTACGGCGGTCTACCGCCACGAGATCGGCGACGCGCCGGCCGAGGCGAAGGAGACGCTGGGCGGGGCGCTCGCGGTGGCGCAGCACCTGCCGGGCCGGGCGGGCGACGCGCTCCTGACGTCAGCGCGGGAGGCGTTCACGAGCGGGATGCACATCGCCGCGCTGGCCGGCGGGGTGGTCCTGCTGGGGGCGGCGGTACTGGCTCTGCGGGGCCTGCGCGGGGTGGCTGCGCCGCAGCGGGAAGCGCAGCCTGAGCCGGAGTCGGAGGTTCTCGTCTGAGTCCCGGGGCGCCGCCCCGGACCCCAACCCGAACGCCGTACGGGCTGAACTTCAGCCCGTACGGCGTTCGGGTTGGGGGGAGAAAAAGAAGAGCCCGAGCCCCCCACAAGGGTGACTCGGGCTCAACCACGTACCAGGAACTAGTCGGTCAGGTTCACCGAGCGCGCGGACGCCGCGCCGATCTCGTCACCCAGCTCACTGAGCACCCCGGCGGGAACCGTGTCGTCGACGGTCAGGACGGCCAGCGCCTCGCCGCCCACATCCGCACGGGCGACCTGCATGCCGCCGATGTTGATGCCCGCCTCGCCGAGCACGCGGCCCACGGTGCCGACGACACCGGGACGGTCCTCGTAGCGCAGGACGACCATGTGGTCGGCCAGGGCGAGGTCCACGTCGTACTCGCCGACGGCGACGAGCTTCTGGAGGTGCTTGGGTCCGGCCAGCGTGCCGGAGACCGAGATCTCCTCGCCGCCGGTCAGCGTGCCGCGCACGGTGACGACGTTGCGGTGGTCCGGGGACTCGGAGCTCGTGGTGAGGCGGACCTCGACGCCGCGCTCCTGCGCGAACAGCGGAGCGTTCACGTACGACACCGTCTCGTCGACGACGTCCTCGAACACGCCCTTCAGAGCGGAGAGTTCGAGCACCTTCACGTCGTGCTGGGTGATCTCGCCGTAGACCTCGACGTCGAGGCGGGCCGCGACCTCGCCCGCGAGCGCGGTGAAGATCCGGCCGAGCTTCTCGGCGAGCGGCAGGCCCGGCTTGACGTCCTCGGCGATGACGCCGCCCTGGACGTTCACCGCGTCCGGGACGAGCTCACCGGCGAGCGCGAGCCGCACGGAGCGGGCGACGGCGATACCGGCCTTCTCCTGCGCCTCGTCCGTGGAGGCTCCGAGGTGCGGGGTGGCCACGACCTGGTCGAACTCGAACAGCGGGGAGTCCGTGCAGGGCTCCTTCGCGTACACGTCCAGGCCGGCACCGGCGACGCGGCCCTCCTTGAGCGCCGAGTACAGCGCCGCCTCGTCGACGATCCCGCCGCGCGCGGCGTTGACGATGCGGACGGTCGGCTTGACCTTGCGCAGCGCGTCGTCGCCGATCAGGCCGACCGTCTCGGGGGTCTTGGGGAGGTGCACGGTGATGAAGTCGGAGACCTCGAGCAGCTCGTCCAGCGTGAGGACCTTGACGCCCATCTGGGCGGCGCGCGCGGGCTGCACGTACGGGTCGTACGCGACGACCTTCATGCCGAACGCCGACATGCGCTGCGCGACAAGCGCGCCGATGCGGCCGAGGCCGACGACGCCGAGGGTCTTCTCGGCCAGCTCCACGCCCGTGTACTTGGAGCGCTTCCACTCGCCGGCCTTGAGGGCCTGGCTGCCCTGCGGGATGTTGCGCGCGGTGGCGATGAGCAGGCCGCAGGCGAGCTCGGCGGCGGTCACGATGTTGGAGGTCGGAGCGTTGACGACCATAACGCCGGCCTTGGTGGCGGCGGAGACGTCGACGTTGTCGAGGCCGACGCCGGCTCGGGCGACGACCTTCAGCTTCTTCGCGGCGGCGATCGCCTCGGCGTCGACCTTGGTGGCCGAGCGGATCAGGATCGCGTCGACATCGGCGATGGCCGGGAGCAGCTCGGCCCGGTCTCCGCCGTTGCACTGGCGGATCTCGAAGTCAGGTCCAAGCGCATCGACGGTCGCGGGAGACAGCTCTTCCGCGATGAGTACGACAGGTTTGCCGGTTGCAGCAGTGCTCACGTGAGTCCTCACAAGTCCCATTGCGGACGGCCGTCCCGACGGCCGCAGGCGGTGGAGGGGTGTCAGCGGCGCCGGGAAGTGGGGGGCGTGCTTGCACTTCTTCGGTGTCGCTGTGCCGCGTGGTAGACGCACGACGCTGTGGGCCCGACGCGAATGTGTTCTGCAGTCTAGTGGCGCTTCACAGGTGGTCTTGCGCCTCCGTGGAAGGATCACCCGTCCGTGGCTGGACGAGGTGGACAAGCCCTTGACGCGGGAGCGCGGCGGGCCGTCCACCTGGACGAAGGGGCCGGGGCGTTCGCCCCGGCCCCTTCGTCACAAGGCTTACGCCTCGTCGTTGTCCACCCAGCTCATGAGCTTGCGGAGCTCCTTGCCGGTGGTCTCCAGGAGGTGGTTCTCGTCCTGGGTCTTGTACTCGTTGTACTTCTTCAGGCCCGAGTGGTACTCGTCCATCCAGTTCTTGGCGAACGTGCCGTCCTGGATCTCGGCGAGGACCTTCTTCATCTCGGCCTTGGTGGCGTCCGTGATGATGCGGGGGCCGGTGACGTAGTCGCCCCACTCGGCGGTCTCGGAGATCGACCAGCGCATCTTCTCCAGGCCGCCCTCGTACATGAGGTCGACGATGAGCTTCAGCTCGTGGAGGCACTCGAAGTACGCGATCTCCGGCTGGTAGCCGGCCTCGGTCAGCGTCTCGAAGCCCGCCTTGACCAGCGCGGCGGTGCCACCGCAGAGGACGGCCTGCTCACCGAACAGGTCGGTCTCGGTCTCCTCGGTGAAGGTCGTCTTGATGACGCCGGCGCGGGTGCCGCCGATGCCCTTCGCGTAGGAGAGGGCCAGCTCGAAGCCGTTGCCCGTGGCGTCCTGCTCGACAGCCGCGATGCACGGAACGCCGCGACCCTCTTCGTACTGGCGGCGCACCAGGTGACCCGGGCCCTTGGGCGCGACCATCGCCACGTCCACGTTGGCCGGGGGCTTGATGAAGCCGTAGCGGATGTTGAGGCCGTGGCCGAAGAACAGCGCGTCGCCGTCCTTGAGGTTGTCCTTGATGGACTCCTCGTAGACCTGGGCCTGGATCGGGTCCGGGACCAGGATCATGATGACGTCGGCCTCGGCGGCGGCCTCGGACGGCGTCACGACGCGCAGGCCCTGCTCCTCGGCCTTGGCCTTGGACTTGGAGCCCTCGTGCAGACCGACGCGGACGTCGACACCGGAGTCACGGAGCGACAGCGCGTGGGCGTGGCCCTGGCTGCCGTAACCGATCACCGCGACCTTGCGGCCCTGGATGATGGACAGGTCGGCATCGTCGTCGTAGAACAGCTCGGCCACTGGATTTTCTCCTTGGTGTGCAGGTGTTGCGTCCCACCGTACGGCGGGATTGCGGAGGGAAGTTTTCGGGTCTCGGTATACGAGAGGGCGCTCGAAAGCGCCTGGGGGCTCAGGCCGTGCGGTCGAGCGCCCGCAGGCTCCGGTCGGTGATGGAGCGCGAGCCGCGGCCGATCGCGATGGTGCCCGACTGGACGAGCTCCTTGATGCCGAAGGGTTCCAGCATCTTGAGCATCGCTTCCAGCTTGTCGCTGGAGCCGGTGGCCTCGATGGTGACGGCCTCCGGGGACACGTCCACGGTCTTGGCGCGGAACAGCTGGACGATCTCGACGATCTGCGAGCGCGTCTCGTTGTCGGCGCGGACCTTGGCGAAGACGAGCTCACGCTGGACGGCGTGGCCCTGCTCCAGTTCGACGATCTTCAGGACGTTGACCAGCTTGTTGAGCTGCTTCGTGACCTGTTCGAGCGGCAGGTCCTCGACATTCACCACGATGGTGATGCGGGAGATGTCGGGGTGCTCGGTGACGCCGACCGCCAGCGAGTCGATGTTGAACCCGCGGCGGGAGAACAGTGCGGTGATCCGGGCGAGGACACCGGGCTTGTTCTCGACCAGGACGGAGAGCGTGTGCTTGGACATGGCTCTTGGTCTCTCTTTCGCTCTCGGTCTCAGTCGTCTTCGTTGTCGCCGAAGTCGGGGCGGACCCCGCGGGCGGCCATGACTTCGTCGTTGGAGGTGCCTGCGGCGACCATCGGCCACACCATGGCGTCCTCGTGGACGATGAAGTCGACGACGACGGGGCGGTCGTTGATGGAGTTGGCCTCTTCGATGACCTTGTCCAGGTCCTCGGGACGCTCACACCGGATGGCGTAACAGCCCATGGCCTCCGACAGCTTGACGAAGTCGGGGACGCGGGTGCCCTTGTTGTCCTTGACGTCGTCGGGGCCGCTGTGGAGCACGGTGTTGGAGTAGCGCTGGTTGTAGAACAGCGTCTGCCACTGGCGGACCATGCCGAGGGCGCCGTTGTTGATGATGGCGACCTTGATCGGGATGTTGTTGAGCGCGCAGGTGGTCAGTTCCTGATTGGTCATCTGGAAGCAGCCGTCGCCGTCGATCGCCCAGACGGTGCGGTCCGGCATGCCGGCCTTCGCACCCATCGCGGCAGGCACCGAGTAGCCCATCGTTCCGGCGCCGCCGGAGTTGAGCCAGGTGGCGGGCTTCTCGTACTGGATGAAGTGCGCGGCCCACATCTGGTGCTGGCCGACGCCCGCGGCGAAGATCGTCCCTTCGGGGGCGAGCTGACCGATCCGCTCGATGACGTTCTGCGGCGAGAGCGAGCCGTCCTCGGGCTGGTCGTAGCCCAGCGGGTAGGTGTCGCGCCAGCGGCTGAGGTCCTTCCACCAGGCGCTGTAGTCGCCCGTGTGGCCCTCGCTGTGCTCCTTCTGCACGGCCTGGACCAGATCGGCGATGACCTCGCGGGCGTCACCGACGATCGGCACGTCGGCGACGCGGTTCTTGCCGATCTCGGCCGGGTCGATATCGGCGTGGACGATCTTCGCGAACGGCGCGAAGCTGTCCAGCTTGCCGGTGACACGGTCGTCGAAGCGGGCTCCGAGGGCGACGATCAGGTCGGCCTTCTGCAGCGCGGTGACGGCGGTGACCGCACCGTGCATGCCCGGCATTCCCACGTGCAGCGGGTGGCTGTCGGGGAATGCGCCGAGCGCCATCAGGGTGGTGGTGACGGGCGCTCCGGTGAGTTCTGCGAGGACCTTCAGCTCGGCCGTGGCGTGCGCCTTGAGCACACCGCCGCCGACGTAGAGGACCGGCCGCTTCGCGGCGGTGATCAGCTTCGCGGCCTCGCGGATCTGCTTGGCGTGCGGCTTGGTCACCGGGCGGTAGCCGGGCAGGTCCTGCTGCGGCGGCCAGGAGAACGTCGTCTGCATCTGCAGCACGTCCTTCGGGATGTCCACGAGGACCGGGCCGGGACGGCCGGTCGAGGCGATGTGGAATGCCTCGGCGATCGCCTTCGGGATGTCCTCGGCCCTGGTGACCAGGAAGCTGTGCTTCGTGATCGGCATCGTGATGCCGACGATGTCCGCCTCCTGGAAGGCGTCCGTGCCGATGGCCTTGGTCACGACCTGACCGGTGATCGCGACCAGCGGGACGGAGTCCATCATGGCGTCCGCGATCGGCGTCACCAGGTTCGTCGCACCCGGACCACTCGTCGCCATGCAGACGCCGACCTTGCCGGTGGCCTGCGCGTAGCCGGTGGCCGCGTGCCCCGCGCCCTGCTCGTGCCTCACGAGAACGTGCCGCACCCGGGTCGAGTCCATCATCGGGTCGTACGCGGGAAGGATCGTGCCGCCGGGAATGCCGAATACGGTGTCGACCCCGACCTCCTCGAGCGAACGGATGAGGGACTTCGCACCCGTGACGTGCTCGACGGGGGCGGACTGCTGTCCTCGGGGCCGCGGCTGCGGATGGTGGGCCCCGGTGGCCTGCTCGGTCATCGGCATTCTCTTCTCGATGCTGAGGGTTTTTGCGAGGTTTGTACGGTGTTCGGTTACTGGACTACACGCGCTTGTGCAACAAAAAACCCCTCGTGCCGTGAGGCAAGCGAGGGGAGCGCGCCGGGTGCGGTCGCTGGGGTCCGGTGTTCCGACCGGTGGGTCCCAGCTTCAGCCGACGCGCTTTCCAAGTACGAGAATTCGGGTGCGCATGGCATTGACCCTCTCCCCGGCACACTGTGCGTGTCAAGTAGGTGGGACGGGAGTCTCATCATGTGAGCGCAGCAGGGTCGTCCGGCCGGACGGCGAGGGTACGCCCGCGAACACCGGCTCGGCCGGACCGCTCGGCACCGGGTAGTTCCCCGAGGCCAGGGCACGGCGCAGTCGGTACTCGTCGAGCGGCCCGGAGAAGGCCATCCCTTGTCCATGTGTGCATCCCATGTCGCGCAGCGCGACGACCTGCTCGGGCAGGTCGACCCCGTCGGCCACGGACTTCAGGCCGAGGTCGCCGGCGATGCGCAGCAGGCCACTGGTGATCTTGTGCAGGCGGGCGGATTCCACCACTCCTTCTACAAGGCTGCGGTCGAGTTTCAGTACATCGACAGGGAGCCTGCGCAGCGCCGTGATGGCCGCGTATCCGCTGCCGAAGCCGTCCAGGGCGATCCGGACGCCGAGTCTGCGCAGCGCGGTGAGGCGGCGCTCCAGCTCGTCCAGGGGCACCCTGGGGTCGCTGTCGGCCAGCTCGATGACCAGCGCGCCCGAGGGCAGCCCGTGGCGGGTGAGGAGCGCCTCGATGGAGCCGAGGGGCAGCGACCGGTCGAGGAGCCTGCGGGCGCCGATCCGGACGGTCACGGGCACGGCATGGCCTCCGCAGCCCCGCCCGGCGGCCTGCTCGACGGCCTCCTCCAGCATCCAGCGGCCGAGCTCGGCGGTCCGCTCGCCCTCCTCGGCGGTCCGCAGGAACTCGGCGGGCGTGAACAGGATGCCCTGATGCGAGCGCCAGCGGGCCTGCGCGGCGACCGAGGTGATCCGGCCCGTGGCGAGCGAGACGACCGGCTGGTGCAGCAGGGCGAACTCGCCCTCGTGCAGGGCGGTGCGCAGCCGCGTGGCGAGCTCCGCCTTGCGGACGACGTCGGCCTGCATCTGGGGCGCGTACAGCTCCACGCGCCCCTTGCCGGCTGCCTTCGCCCGGTACATCGCCAGATCCGCGTTGCGCAACAACTCGCCTGCGGATACGTCGGGTTCGGCGAAGGCGACGCCGATGGAGGCGGCCACCCGGACATCGTTGCCGTCGATGCCGTACGGCTGCGAGAGGGTGACCCTGAGGCGGTCCGCGAGCTCGTAGATGTGCTGCTCGCGCGCGGTGTCGTCGCGGCTGCCGTCGCCGACGATCAGTGCCGCGAACTCGTCGCCTCCCAGGCGGGCGGCGGTGTCTCCGGAGCGCACGGATTCGGCCAGCCGTCGGGCGGCCTGGACGAGGAGTTCGTCGCCCGCCTGGTGGCCGATGGTGTCGTTGACCTGCTTGAAGCCGTCGAGGTCGATGAAGAGGACGGCTGTGCCGCGGTCGGTGGCGCGGCGGCCTCCCAGCGCGTGGCCGACCCGCTTGGTGAACAGGGCGCGGTTGGGCAGGTCGGTGAGCGGGTCGTGCTCGGCGTTGTGCTGCAACTGCGCCTGGAGACGCACCCGTTCGGTGACGTCCCGGCTGTTGAGGATGAGGCCGCCGTGGTGGCGGTTGATCGTCGACTCCACGTTCAGCCAGGCGCCGGCGCCGGAGCGGAAGCGGCACTCGATCCGGGTCGTGGGCTCCTCGATCTGGCTCGCCGCGAGGAAGCGGCGCACTTCGTGGACCACGCGCCCGAGGTCCTCGGGATGGATGATCGAGGCGAGCTCGGACCCGACGAGTTCCTCGGCGTCGCGCCCGTAGACCCCGGCGGCGGCCGGACTGACGTATCTCAGGATGCCGTTCGGCGCGGCGATCATGATGACGTCGCTGGAGCCCTGCACCAGGGAGCGGAAGTGGTTCTCCTTCTGCGCCAGCTCCTGGGTGAGGGTGATGTTGTCGAGGAGCATGATGCCCTGGCGGACGACGAGGGCCAGGACGACCGTGCAGGCCGTGAAGAGGACCACACGGTCGACGCTGTGGCCGTTCAGGACGTTGTAGAGGATCCCCAACGTGCAGACGGCGGCGGCCAGATAGGGAGTGAGCGCCCCGAGCGATCCGGAGATGGGGCGGGTGACCTGGTACCGCGCGAAGGCGGGTCCTTCGTCGGGCTCCCCGCCCCTCGGCCCCACCCAGGGCGCGCACGCGAGAAGCAGCGATCCCGCGAACCAGCCGGCGTCGAGGATCTCCCCCGAGCGGTAACTCGCGTGCAGCAGGGGCGAGGTGAACAGCGCGTCACACATCACGGTCAGGGCGAGCGCGCCGATCGCGGTGTTCACCGCCGTGCGGTTGCCGGGCGAGCGGCGGAAGTGCAGCGCGAGCACCATGCTGACCAGCACGATGTCGAGGAGCGGGTACGCGAGGGAGAGCGCGGTGCGGGTGACGCTCTGCCCCTCGAACCGCGCGGTGTGCACGAGGGCGAGGCTCCAGGACAGCGTGATCAGCGAGCCGGCGATGAGCCAGGCGTCGAGCGCAAGACAGACCCAACCGGCCTTGGTGAAGGGGCGCTTGGCGAGAACGAGCAGCCCCACGATGGCGGGCGGCGCGAAGCACAGGAAGAAGAGGTCGGCGAGGCTCGGCGTCGGCACGGGGCGCTGGAGGACGACCTCGTACCAGCCCCACACCCCGTTTCCCAGGGACGCCATGGCGGAGGAGACCGCGAACAGGACCCAGGCCGGTCGAAAGCGGCTGCGCCGGCTGCGCGCGTAAGCGAAGTTCGACACGGCGGCGACCGCGGCGGCGGCGCTGAGTCCGAAGTCACCCATGAACAGGGCGAGTCGGTCGGATCCCCAGCCGAGCGCGGATCCCGTGGCGTACCCGGTGCACAGGAGGGCGAGCGTGAGCTGTGAGGCGAGGCCGGTCCCTCCGCCCTGGAACAGGCCACGGCCGGTGAGCACGGCTCCGGGGGCGCTCACGTGGACACTCCGGTCCGTGCCGCCCCCGTGTCCCGGTGTCCGTGCCCTGCTTGCTGAGGCCTCCGGCGTCCGCCGCTCCTGTGGCGTCCGCCCCTGCGGCTGCCGAGGCAGCTGGGTCGGCTTCTGCGGACCGGTGCGCGCGCGGGTCGTCGCCGGCTGCCCCGCCGAGTCGGATCGTTCGCCCATAGGCCGTGCATCGCCCGTCGCCCCCCTCGCAGTCCCGGTGTCCGTCCCCGGCGCCGAACTCTCCACGGCGCTACCCCAGTCGGGACGATACACCAGACTCGTCACTCAGGGACATAGTCTCTCTACTCTCCGTGACGACCAGCGGCGATGTGCGCACGGGGCGCATCCGAGCGGGCGCGGAGCGTGTGCGGGGGCGCGCGAAGTCGGGCCGGGAGGCCCCGGACCGGCCTCTCCTGAACCCGCCTCGGTTCGTCGTCCGTCGGTGATCGGTTCGTTGGTGATCAGTTCGTCGGTGATCAGGCCGCCGGTGATCAGGCCGTCCGTGATCAGGCCGTTCGTCAGTCTGTGGTCAGTCCGTCGTCAGGACGACGTTCTCGAGCGGCTCTCCCGCCGCGAACCGGGTCAGCTGAGCGGCGAGCAGACGCTTGGCCCGCGGCCAGAAGGCGGATGTGGAGCCGCCGACGTGCGGGCTGACGAGTACCCCCGGAGCGTGCCACAGCGGGTGGCCCTGGGGCAGGGGTTCGGGATCGGTGACGTCGAGCGCGGCGGTGATCCGGCCGCTCTCCAGTTCGGCCAGGAGTGCCTCGGTGTCGACGACGGCCCCGCGCGCGACGTTCACGAGCAGGGCGCCGTCCTTGAGTCGCGCCAGGAAGGGGGCGTTCGCGAGACCACGCGTCGCGTCGTTGAGCGGCGTCGAAAGGATCACCACGTCCGCGTCGGGGAGCAGCGCGGGCAGTTCGGTGAGCGGGTGCACGGGGCCGCGCGCGGTCGTGCGGGCGGAGCGCGCGACGCGCACCACCCGCGCGCACTCGAAGGGAGCGAGCCGGTCCTCGATGGCGGAGCCGATCGACCCGTAACCGACGATCAGTACGTTCTTGTCGGCGAGCGCCGGATAGAAACCGGAGCGCCACTCCTCGCTCTCCTGTCCCCGCACGAAGCCGGGGATGCCCCTCAGGGACGCCAGGATCAGGGCGAGGGTGAGCTCGGCGGTGCTCGCCTCGTGCACGCCGCGCGCGTTGCACAGCTGCACGCACGACGGGAGCGACTTGAGGCCTCCCTGTACGTGGTCGATGCCGGCGGAGAGTGTCTGTACGGCCCGTACGGACGTCATCTCGGCCATGGGACGTACGCCGACGTCCGCGCCCTTCATGTAGGGGACCACGTAGAAGGCGCAGTCGGCCGGGTCGGCGGGGAAGTCGGGGCCGCCGTCCCAGAAGCGGTAGTCGAGCCCGCCGGGAAGCCCGGGGACCTCGTCTTCACGGAACGGGAGCCATACGTCGGCGGATACCTCAGCACTCATGGTCAGGAGGCTAATGGGAGGTGGGCTGTGCGCGGCGGGCCGGGTCCCAGAGGTTAGTTTGGGTGCCTCTCGAACACGCAGGGGGAGGCTACTTCCAGGTGGAGCGCAGGACGATCGGGGCGGCAGCGCTCGAGGTGGGCGCGATCGGGCTCGGGTGCATGCCGATGAGCTGGGCCTACACCGGCTCGCGGCAGCGGGGGGACGAGTCCGTACGCACCGTGCATGCCGCGCTGGACCGGGGGTCGACCCTGCTGGACACGGCGGACATGTACGGGCCGTTCACGAACGAGCTGCTGCTCGGGCGGGTCCTGAAGGAGCGCCGCGGCGACGCCTTCGTGTCGACCAAGTGCGGGCTGCTCGTCGGGGAGCAGCACATCGTCGCCAACGGCCGTCCCGGGTATGTGAAGCGGGCCTGCGACGCGTCGCTGCGGCGGCTCCAGACCGACACCATCGATCTGTACCAGCTGCACCGCGCCGACCCCGAGGTGCCCGTCGAGGAGACGTGGGGCGCCATGGCGGAGCTGGTGGGCGCCGGGAAGGTGCGGGCGCTCGGGCTGTGCGCGGTGGGGGCGCGGGCGGCGCGCAGGGGCGGGGCCGGGCTGCATGCGGGAACGATCCAGCAGCTGGAGCGGGTGCAGCAGGTGTTCCCGGTGAGTGCAGTGGAGGCCGAGCTCTCGGTGTGGTCGCCGGAGGCCCTGGAGGCGCTGCTGCCGTGGTGCGAGGCGCGGGGCGTGGGGTTCCTCGCGGCCATGCCGTTGGGCAACGGCTTCCTCACGGGCACGCTGACGCCGGGGCAGGGCTTCGAACCCGACGATCTGCGGGCCCGGCATCCCCGGTTCATCGCGGAGATGATGGCGGCCAACCAGCCGATCGTGGCGGGCCTGCGCCGGATCGCCGCGCGGCACGGGGAAGCGGTGACTCCGGCGCAGGTGGCGCTGGCGTGGGTGCTGGGACGCGGGCGACACGTGGTGCCGGTGCCGGGCGCCAAGCGGGAGCGGTGGGCGGTGGAGAACGCGGCGGCGGCGGAGCTGCGGCTCACGGACCGTGACGTGGCGGAGATCGGGGAGCTGCCGCGGGCACGCGGGTCCTGGGACTGAGGAGACCGTTAGGGGGGCTTGAGGCTGGGGATGCGAGAGCGGGGGCGGGATCAGGTTGCTCCGAACGCGTCGGGGTTGATCGGGAACCTGCGGGGTGGCTGCGGTGTATGAACAGTAGAACCGCAGCGCAGAACAGCAGCCCAGTCCGCGGCGTCGAGGGGATCCGATCGTGCAACGTCCAGGTGTGCAGCCCATGTTGGCCGTGGTGGCCTGCGCCTCGATCCTGTTCGCGGCGGGGTGTTCCTCGGGTGACGACAGTCCGTCGGACAGCCGGCACAGCGCCTCCCCCGGCTCGTCCGCTTCCGGGAGCTCGGGGGGCGACACCGGTCCGGCGAAGGGCTCGGTGAGAGTGGTACGCACGGTCGCCGAGGGCCTGAATTCCCCCTGGGGCCTGGCCCCGCTACCGGGCGGCGGACTGCTGGTGTCCTCGCGGGACGAGGCGACAATCACGCGGGTCGACACGAAGACGGGCAAGAAGACCGAGGTCGGCACCGTGCCCGGGGTGGTCCCTGGGGGCGAGGGCGGACTGCTCGGACTGGCCCTCTCCCCGTCGTTCGCCTCGGACCACTGGCTCTACGCGTACTTCACCGCGCAGTCGGACAACCGCATCGTGCGGATGCGGTACGACGCGAAGAAGCCGCCCGGTGATCAACTGGGTGCGCCCGAGACGGTGTTCACGGGTATCCCGAAGGGCTCGAACCACAACGGCGGGCGCATCGCGTTCGGCCCGGACAAGCTGCTCTACGTGGGCACGGGCGAGACGTACGTGAAGAAGTACGCCCAGGACAAGAAGTCCCCGGGCGGCAAGATCCTCCGGATGACCCCGGACGGGAAACCGGCGCCAGGAAACCCCT
The DNA here is from genome assembly GCF_056432625.1 of Streptomyces sp. NPDC045026. Taxonomy (NCBI): domain Bacteria; kingdom Bacillati; phylum Actinomycetota; class Actinomycetes; order Kitasatosporales; family Streptomycetaceae; genus Streptomyces; species Streptomyces sp. NPDC045026. The sequence continues at coordinate 516,512 of NZ_JBWKIS010000003.1, read as the reverse complement.
TCGGCGACTCCGTGGTCTATACGTACGGTCACCGAAACGTCCAGGGGCTCGCCTGGGACAAGGACAAGCGGCTGTGGGCGTCGGAGTTCGGCCAGGACACGTGGGACGAGCTCAACCTGATCGAGCCGGGTGACAACTACGGCTGGCCCGTTGTGGAGGGCAAGAGCGGCAGGTCCGGCTTCCACGATCCGGTGGCCGTGTGGCACACGTCCGAGGCATCCCCGAGCGGGATCGCCTACGCGGAGGGCTCGATCTGGATGGCGAGCCTGAGAGGCGAGCGGCTGTGGCGGATCCCCGTGCGGGGGGCGAAGGTGGCGGACACGCCCCAGTCCTTCCTCATCGACGAGGCGACCGAGCAGGGCAGGTACGGGAGGTTGCGCACGGTGGTCGCCGCGGGCAGGAACAAGCTGTGGCTGACGACGAGCAACACGGACTCACGAGGTACGCCGCGCAAGGGCGACGACCGGATCCTGGAACTGGAGGTGTCCTGAGGGGCGGGGCCCGATCCCGGCGGGGGTAGGACGCGCTCAGCTCCGGTCATCGGACGGGGCGGTGGGGTCGAGGTCAGGCGCGGAGTCATGGCTCGGGTCGGGGCCGGGGCCGGTCTTCGGGGTCGCGCCCGCCTCGGGGGTCCGCTCAGGAAGTGGCTCGGGCTCGGCTGTCGGCTCCGGTGAGGCCTGGGCAGGGACGCGGACGACCACCTTGCCGGAGGTGAGGTCTATCGGGCCGCGCCCGGGATCGCCGTCGTTGAGGTCGACGCGAGTCAGCTCCAGCCGTTTGCGCTCCTCGTTGGTGTGCTTGCGGCCGGGCGAGAAAAGCTCCTCGAACATGTTGAACACGACGCCTCCGGGTGGCCGAGACCTCCGTCCAGCGTACGACAGTGCGAATTTTCACCCTTCGTGGCGATCCGGTGTGGTTCGGGGCGGGCCGAGTCCCGGCCCGGTCGTCAGCCCGTCGGCGCGAAGAGCCTCAGGCGGTGGGCCAGAGCGGCTGCCTCACCGCGGCCGGCGACGCCCAGTTTGGCGAGGATGTTGGAGACGTGGACGCTCGCCGTCTTCGGGGAGATGAAGAGCTCCTCGGCGATCTGGCGGTTGCTGCGTCCTGCGGCGACGAGGCGCAGGACGTCGCGTTCGCGGCTGGTGAGGCCGAGTTCCTCGGCGGGGTCGGCCGGGGCCTGGGGGCGTGGTGCGGCGCGGTTCAGGGTGAGGCGGGCGCGCTGGGCGAGGAGGGCGACCGCTTCGGTGAGCGGGCGCGCTCCGAGGTGGTCGGCGACGGCGCCGGCGAGCCGCAGCAGTTCCGTGGCCCGCTCCCGCTCGTCGTCGAAGGTGGCGGCTGCCGTGAGGAGGGACTCCGCCGCGCGGAAGCGGACGCGGGCGAGGTCGTAGGGGCGGTCGAGCGACTCGAAGGTGGTGAGGGGATGGGACCAGTCGTCAGGGGTGTCGCGGCCTTCGGCGCGCAGGAGTTCGGCGCGGACCCACTGCTCGTGGGCGAGCCACACGGGCATGGGGGTGACCAGGCGCTTCGCAGCGGTGCGGATGCGGTCGACGGCTCCGGCGCGGCCGGGCTCCGCGGCCGGCAGGCCCCGTGCGTCGGTCTCGGCGACGGCGGCCGCGACGAGGAGGGGCCAGGCATAGCGCTGGTTGCTCGGCGGGATGCCGTCGGCCACGACGCGGGCGAGTTCGGTGCGGGCGTCGAGGAGTCCCTGGGTGCCGCCCGCGGCCGCCGCGATGCCCACGGCGAGGGCGGACAGGGGCAGGGTGTACTGGGGCATCGTGTCGTGGGTGCCGTAGTGGGCGCGGGCGGCGGCGAGCTGGGCCGCCGCCTCGGCGTGGTCGCCGCGGCCGAGGGCCACGGTCGCGAGACGGGTGGCGGCCGTGCCGCGGGGCTTGGCACTCAGGGCGGAGGACCGCAATGCCGTGTCGACAGCGGCCTCGGCCTCGGTCCAGCGGCCCAGGGAGGTGAGGGACTCGGCCATGTTGGTGAGGACCCAGCCCTCCGTGTCGAGGAGGCCGTAGCGGCGGCACAGGCCCATGCCCGATTCGGCGACGGTCACGGACTCGAGGGAGCGGCCCGCGCCCTCCAGGACGGAGGCGAGGTTGATGTGGACGCGGCCGACCTGCGGGACGAGGCCGATCTCGACGACGCGGTCGCGGACGGCGTGCATCTCGGCGAAGCCGCGGTCGGCATCGCCCGCGTCGACGAGGAGGCCGCCGAGAGTGAGTCTGGCGTTCAGCTCGATGTCCTCGGCCTTGACCATGCGGGCGTACTCGACGGCCCGTTCGGCGGCGGCCAGGGTCTCTTCGCCGGGCTCGTGGAGCATGCCCCAGGAAGCGACGTTGGTGAGGACCTCGGCGTGCACCTCGGACGGCGGCAGTCCGCGTACGAGTTCCTGGGCGGTGGCGATCTCGGCCCAGCCGTCACCGCGGCCGAGGGACGGGACGAGACGGGAGCGCTGGATCCAGAACCAGGCGGCGCGCAGTGGGTCCTTCTCCTCGTCGGCGTCGTCGATGAGGCGCAGGGCGCGTTTGATGATTTTCAGGGCGCGTTCGCGTTCACCGCACAGGCGGCCGGCGACGGCGGCCTCGGCCATCAGATCGAGGTAGCGCAGGGGGGTGGTGGCGGGATCGCAGCCGCAGGGCGGATAGACCTCGGTGTAGTCGACGGGGCGCAGTTCGGCGCGGATGTCCTCGGGGGTCTCGTCCCAGAGGTTCATCGCCCGTTCCAGGAGCCGCAGTTGCTCGGAGTAGGCGTGCCGGCGGCGGGCTTCGACGGACGCGTCGAGGACGGCGGGCAGGGCCTTGGCCGGGTCGTGGGCGTGGTACCAGTAGCTCGCGAGGCGCGTGACGCGTTCGTCGGCGCGGACGAGCGAGGGGTCGGCCTCGAGCGCCTCGGCGTAGCGGCGGCTGAATCGGGAGCGTTCGCCCGGCAGGAGGTCGTCGCCGACGGCCTCGCGGACCAGGGAGTGGCGGAAGCGGTAGCCGTCCCCGTCGGGGGTGGCGAGCAGGATATTGGCGCCGACGGCGGCGCGCAGGGCCTCGATCAGTTCGTCCTCGCCGAGCCGGGCGACGGCGGCGAGCAGCGCGTACTCGACGGTGGAGCCGCCCTCGGCGACGATCCTGGCCACGCGCTGGGCGTCGTCGGGAAGGCTCTCCACACGGACGAGGAGCACGTCGCGCAGTGTCTCGGACAGGCCGGTGCAGCTGCCCTCGCTGGTGGCGACGGCCAGTTCCTCGACGAAGAACGCGTTTCCGTCGGAGCGCTCGAAGATGTCGTCGACCTGGGCCTGTTCGGGCTCGGCCGCGAAGATCCCGGCGATCTGGCGGGACACCTCGTCGCGGCTGAACCGGTCGAGTTCGAGGCGGGTGACGGTGCGCAGGCGGTCGAGTTCGGCGAGGAGCGGGCGCAGCGGGTGGCGGCGGTGGATGTCGTCGGCGCGATAGGTGGCGAGGATGACGAGGCGGCCGCTGCGCAGCGTGCGGAAGAGGTAGGAGAGGAGGTGGCGGGTGGAGGCGTCGGCCCAGTGAAGGTCTTCCAGGACGACGAGGACGGTGCGGTCGGCGGCGACGCGCTCCAGGAGACGGGCCGTCAGCTCGAAGAGCCGGGCCATGCTCTCCTCGTCGTGGCGTCCGTCGCGTCCGGTCGGCGCCGGGGAGAGTTCGGGCAGGAGCCGTGCGAGTTCGGTCTCCTGTCCGGCGGCCGCCGCGACGAACTCCTCGGGCAGCAGCCGGCGAAGGGCCCGCAGGGCGGTCGAGAAGGGGGCGAACGGAAGCCCGTCCGCACCGATCTCGACGCATCCGCCGAGCGCGACGACGGCGCCCTCGCGGCGTGCGGCGAGCGCGAACTCCTCGACGAGACGGGTCTTGCCGACCCCCGCCTCACCCCCGAGCAGCATGGCCTGCGGCTCCCCCGTGGTGGCACGGGCGAGCGCCTTGTTGAGTACGCCCAGTTCACCGGCGCGGCCGACGAACACCGGGCTGACGCACCTGGTCTCCACAGGGGCGAGCATCGCACAGGGATCCGACTGCGCGGCACCCGTTATCGCCAACGGCGGAGCCGGGCGCGGGTCAGGTGCGTCGAGACGCCTGTCAGATGTGTGGAAGTCGAGGTGACCGTCAAGCGCGTGGAAGCCAAGGTGACTGTCAGGCGCGTGGAAAGGGAGGACCACCCGCGCGTGGCCCTCCCCCGGCTCTGCCTTCATCGTCAGGCCGCGCGGGCGAAACGGGAGCGGAGCGAGCGCGGACTGCTCACCCGCCCCTCCGCGTCCTGGCCGGCAGAGCCGGCGCGGCGCTCCGCGCGCCGGTTGCGCCGGGCTTCACGGGCCTCGCGGACCAGGCGGCTGTGCTCGGCCTGGCGGACCAGTTCGGCGGCGCGGACCTGGTGGATCTCGTACTCGTACATCTGGTGCTCCTGGTGGTGAGTGGTGGTGGGCTTCGCTTTCTGCGATGCCTCAACACTCGTCTCCCAGGGGGGTCCGCCACATCGGGAGAGTGCCGCATGTTCCGGGTGCGGGGGGCCTTAGACGTACCTCAGAGGTCCTCAGAAAAGTCTGAGGTGCCCCCGACGCACGTCTCAGGAAACAGGAACCAGGAGTCAGGTATCAGGAATCAGGAAGAGGCCGAGGGGAGAGCCATCAGAACGTCGGTGTACTTCGCCACGGCGAGGATCAGACCGAGAGCGCCGAGGGAGAAACCGGCCCAGGCGACCGACTTGATCCACACGGCCTGCGGCCTGCCGGGGGCGCCGAACGCGGGCCTCGCCAGGACGACCGCGGCGACGATCAGCGCGAGGAGCGCGAAGACCCCGCCGACCAGGGCGGTGGCGTGCCACGAGTCGCCGTAGACCTCGGAGACCTGCTTGGCGACGCTCGCGCCCTGCGAGGTCTGGAGCTGGCCGATCAGGGACTCGCGGGCCGAGGCGACGGTCGCGACCCAGCTGCCGCTGAGCGCGACGACGCCGAGTGCGGCGGAGACGACGGCGCCGGCGCCCTGCCCCACGCCGGAGGAGTTCTCCACGGGCTCGGCGGACGCGAACGGCTCGTCGTCCAGGTCCGCGTCAGTGCCGTCGGTGACCTCGGCGGCATCGGTGGTGTCAGTTTCCTTGGTGACCTGAGTGACCTCAGGGGTCCCGGCGGCCTCCGGGGCATCGGCGGTGGTGGCCTCGGGGGTCTCGGCCGTGTCGGGCGTCTCGACCGTCTCGTCATCAGTCTTCGTAACCATGCCCCGCACCGTACGGACGGAGTCTGAGAGCTCTCTTAACGAGCTGAGTCCGGGCTGAGTCCGGCCTGTGCCGGGCCTGTGCCGGGCCTGTGCAGGGTCTGTGGGTGGCCGGGGCACTCATCCGATCAGGCACATGCCAGTACATATCGTTAGAATTCGAGCATGGCAGAGCGGCCAGTCTCGCCGACTGCGCCCGAGCTTGTGCTCGAAACCGATGCGGGACCCACGGTGATGAGTCCGAGCAGGGACTACCACGTCGGCCGCGACCCCCTGAGTGACATCGTCATCGACGACGTCCGCGTCTCGTGGCACCACGCGGTGCTCCGGCCCGTCGCCGACCACTGGTCCCTCGAGGACGAGGACAGTACGAACGGCACCTACACCGGGGGCAGGCGCATCCACGAGTCCGGGGTGGGAGCGGGCACGGTCATCCGGTTCGGTCACCCCGCCGACGGGCCGCGCGCCGTACTGGTCGGCCATGAGCCGCCGCCGGCACCCAAGTCCGTAACGGAACACCCGGCGGATCAAGTGCCGGACCATATTCCTGATCACGTACTCGATCAGGTGGCGGCGGCACCCGGCCGCGCCGAACGGCCCTCGTCCGTGTCCATGCCCGGCGCGACCGGCACGTTCCGGCGGCCGTCCACCGTGCGGCCGCTGCCGGCCCGCACCGTTCACATCGGCCGCAGCACCGACAACGATCTCGTCGTCGACGACCTGACCGTCTCCCGCCGCCACGCGGAACTGCGGGCGCAGCCCGACGGCACGTACGAGATCGTCGACCTCGGCTCGCACAACGGCACCTTCCTCAACGGCTCGACCGTCTCCCGCGCCCGGGTCTCACCCGGGGACATCGTGGGTATCGGCCACTCCGCGTTCTGCCTGGTCGGCGACACGCTGCAGGAGTTCGTCGACACCGGCGAGGTCTCGCTCGACGTCCAGGGCCTGGCGGTCACCGTGGACCGGGGCCGCAAGACGCTGCTCGATCACGTCTCGTTCCCGGTCGGCGAGAAGTGTCTGCTCGCCGTCGTGGGCCCCAGCGGCGCCGGCAAGTCCACGCTGCTCAACGCGCTGACCGGACTGCGCCCCGCCGACCAGGGCACGGTGCTGTACGACGGCCGCGACCTGTACCGCGACTACGCGGAGCTGCGCCAGCGCATCGGGCTCGTACCGCAGGACGACATCCTGCACTCCCAGCTGACCGTGCACCGGGCCCTCGGCTACGCGGCCGAACTCCGCTTCCCGCAGGACACCGCACGGTCCGAGCGGCGCGACCGCGTCGACGAGGTCGTCCGCGAACTGGGCCTCGAACAGCGGGCGGCGCAGCCCATCCACAGCCTCTCCGGCGGTCAGCGCAAGCGCGTGAGCGTCGCCCTCGAACTGCTCACGAAGCCGTCCCTGCTCTTCCTCGACGAGCCGACGTCCGGGCTGGACCCGGGCATGGACCGCTCGGTGATGAACATGCTGCGCGGCCTCGCCGACGACGGGCGGACCGTCATCGTCGTCACCCACAGCGTCCTCAGCCTGGAGGTGTGCGACCGGCTGCTGGTGCTCGCCCCCGGCGGGAAGATCGCGTTCTACGGGCCGCCGGGGGACGCGCTCGGGTTCTTCGGTTTCGAGGAGTGGCCGGAGGCGTTCGAGGCCTTCGAGAACGACCGGGACCGCCCCTGGGCGGAGGACTACAGCACGTCCCTGTTCCACCGTCAGTACATCGTGAACTCCACGGCGCAGCCCCGGGTGCCGAACGCCCCGTCGGCGGAGGTCGCCCCGCCGCCGAGGACGCGGAGCTGGGGCGCGCAGCTGCGGACCCTCGTACGGCGGTACGCGGCCGCGCTGAGCGCCGACCGGACCTTCCTCGCCATCATGATCGCGCTGCCGTTCGTGATGGGTGCGATGGTCCGTGCGCTGGCCGGCAGCCGCCTCACCCAGGAGTCGGCGATGAACGCGCTGCTCCTGCTGTGTGTGGGCGGTGTGCTCACGGGCGCCGCCAACGCCGTGCGCGAGCTGGTCAAGGAACGGGTGATCTACCAGCGGGAACGTGCCGTCGGGCTGTCCAGATCCGCGTACCTGATGTCCAAGGTCGTCGTTCTCGGCGCCATCACGGTGCTCCAGGCCGTCGTCCTGACGCTGGTCGGGCTCGTCGGTGTCGACCTCAACGCGCCGGGTGGCAAGGGGGTGTTGATGCCTCCGCTCGTGGAGATCACGCTCACCGTGGCACTCCTGTCGTTCACGGCGATGATGCTCGGCCTGCTCGTCTCCGCCCTGGTGCGCAAGGAGGAGGTCACCATGCCGCTCCTGGTGCTCCTCGCGATCATCCAGGTCGTGTTCTGCGGTGCGCTGCTCAAGCTGCACGGGGTGCCCGGGATCGAGCAGTTGTCGTGGCTGGTTCCGTCGAGGTGGGCGCTGGGCGCGATGGCGGGCACGGTCGGTCTGTCCCGGATCGTGCCGGGGAAGCTGACGAGCGACCCCCTGTTCGAGCACTCCGCCGGGGTGTGGCTGCTCAACATGGGGATGCTGGTCGTGCTCTCGGTCGTCTTCGGATTCGCCGTCGCACGCCTGCTGCGCCGGCACGAGCCCGCCATCATGCGGAAGTAGCGGAGAGGCAGCGGAGAGGCGCCCATGGCGACACCGGAATTCCGCCCCACCCATGTCGTGCCCCCGGACGGGCTGCCCGCCTGGGAGGAGCCGGACGTGTCCCGGCCGACGCAGCCCCTCGACCCGTTGCTCCCGGTCGAGTTGGTCGACCGGCGCGCGGACTGGGGCCGGATCGTGTGCGCCAACGGCTGGTCGGCGTGGGTCGACGGGCGCCTGCTCGTCGCCGTGCCGCACGACCCGCCGGAGGCCGGAAAGCCGATGGCCCGCACTGCGGATCCGCGACCGCTGATGGCGCGCGTCGAGGAGGCGGCGGGCCAGTACCGGCGCGCCGCGCGGGAACTGGCCGAGGAGCGCATCGACGGGGAGACGTTCCGGCGCCGCACGCAGGGGCTGCGGGTGGGGATGGTCGTCGACGGCGAGGCGGTGTGGCTGTACGACGCCGAGCACGAGCGCTGGGTGTACTGCGACGGTACGCAGCTGAGTACGTACGCGGCGGAGGCGGGCCCTGGGCGCCCGAGCGCGGCGACATCGGCGCCCGCGCACCCGGCGGACCCTGAACCCGCGCACCACTCGGACCCTGAACCAACCGGCATCGCGGACCCTGAACCCACGGGCGTCGCGGGCCCGACACAGGCCGGCGTCGCGGACCCGACACAGGCCGGCGGCTCGGGCCCGGACGAGAACGCCGACGGCCCCGGCCCCGGCCCGGACAAGAACCCCACAGGCCCCGGCCCGGACGAGACCCTCGATGGGGCACCCCCCACCCCGAACGAGACCCCGACCCCGACTCCGGCCCAGACCCCGCCCCCCAAGCCCCCCGAACCCACGCGCGTCGTGGACCCCGGGCAGATGACCGGCTACGACGCGGACGAGCGCGAGCGCAGCGCCCAAGGGCCGGGTGACCGGTGATGGTGGACGATCCGCGGTTGCCCGCCGGACGGCCGTCCGATCTGATCGGGCGGCAGATCGCCGGGTACCGCGTGGAGTGCGAGATCGGCCGGGGCGGCATGGCGGTCGTCTACCGGGCCATGGACCTGCGCCTCGACCGCACCGTCGCGCTCAAGCTGCTCGCACCCGAACTCGCCCGTAACGACACCTTCCGCAAACGGTTCACGCACGAGTCGCGCGTCGCCGCCGCCATCGACCATCCGCACATCGTGCCGGTCTTCGAGGCGGGCGAGACCGAGGGCATCCTCTACATCGCCATGCGCTTCGTCGCGGGTCAGGACCTTCGCGCGCTCCTCGACCGCCAGGGGCCGCTGCCCGTGGGGACGGCAGTACGGATCGCCGCTCAGGTCGCGTCCGCGCTCGACGCCGCCCACGACCACGACCTGGTGCACCGGGTCGTGAAGCCGGGCAACGTCCTGGTCGCCGCGGGCACGGACAGCGATCACCCCGAGCACGTCTACCTCACGGACTTCGGCCTGACGAAGAAGTCGCTGTCCCTGACCGGGTTCACGTCCGTGGGCCAGTTCGTCGGCACGCTCGATTATGTGGCGCCCGAGCAGATCTCCGGCCGCCCCGTCGACGGCAGGTGCGACGTCTACAGCCTCGCCTGTGTCGTCCAGGAGACCCTGACCGGTCTGCCGCCGTTCCAGCGCGACGACGACATGGCGCTGCTGTGGGCCCACCAGTTCGACCCGCCACCGCCCCTGACCGGGCTGCGCCCCGAACTCCCCGCCGCCATGGACGCCGTACTCGCCAAGGCGCTGGCCAAGAGCCCGGACGACCGCTACGACTCGTGCCTCCAGTTCGTGGCGGCGCTGCGCGCGGCGGCGCGTGGCGGTGTCCGGGACAGCCATCCTCCGACGCGCGTGGACGGCCGGATCAGTGCGTGGTCTCCCACGGCCGAACCCCCGCCCGCACCCCCGCGATGGGCACTGCCGGTCTTCACCGGTCTCGTGCGCTGACCCCGCCCCTCATGTCTGACCCGCCCAACTCGCTGAACAGGCCCCGCCCCTCACTTCTGCACCGGCCCCGCCACCCGCACCTCTCCGCGCCGGTGGAGCCGCGACGCGAGCAGACCGCCGAGGAACCCCGTGACCAGGCCCCACAGGACGGCGAGGCCGAGGGCGGTCCACAGGTGCGGGCGCAGCGACACCTCGCCGCCGAGCCCACCGCCGATGTCGCCGATGCCGAGGAGCGACAGGCCGTAGCGCGCGGAGATGCGGGCGAGGAGGCAGATCGCGAGCACGGTCAGGACTAGGGCCACCGCCATGTGGACGGCGTGCTGCCACGCCCGCATCCGGGCGGGTGACCGCAGCGCCATCCCGAACGCGGCCGCCAGCGTCAGGATCGCGGCCACCGCGACCGACCACCAGATCCGGCCGTCCTGCTCGGCGAGCGTGCTGACGTTGACGGTGGAGATGTCGGGCGTACGGAGTACGGCGTCGAGGATGTGCGGCATGGGCAGGCCGAACGGGCCGTCGACCTTGCCGTCCCAGGACGCGCCGAGGCCGATGGTGTAGCCGAACCAGACGAGGTTGGGCAGGCCGAGGAGGATCACGGCGAACGTCTCGGACGCGTGGCCGCGCGTCGCGGCGACGACGAGCCCGATGACGACGCCCAGGGCCACGTACACGAGGAGCAGCGCGACCATCGCGTACGCGGCCGGGCGCACCGACTCCTGGAAGCGGACGAGGCGGGCGGGGAGCGGGGCGCCGCGTGACACGAGGACGGCGAGGATCATGACGCCCGCGAGCCACAGCACGCCGAAGAGGATCGTGAGGGGCAGGTTCGTCCGGAATCCGACCTTGGGCGCGCCGTTCAGGATGCCCTCGATGATGCCGCCGGTCGGGTCCGTGACGGGGATGTCGAAGTTCTGCCTGGCCAGGAGCGAGAGGACGATGAGCGCCACCACCCACGGCACGGCCACCCGCCCGGCCCAGCCGAGGAGTTCGCCGCTGCTCGCGATGGCCCGGTGCCGCAGGGGCCGCAGGAAGCCCGCGGCGATCACCAGCGCTCCGGCGAGGGTCACGGAGAGGGGCAGGACGGAGATGTCGGCGTGCGTCCGGGCGAGGTCCCCGGCGTTTCCGTCCAGTTCGACGGAGCCGCCGGCCGCCATCACCACGACGGCGGCGACCACTCGGGGGAAGGCGCTCCCGGGGAGCCCGGTCGCACCCGCGGCCCACAGGCCGAGGGAGGCCGTGACCACCATGGCCACGAGCCCGGCGAGCACCGCCACGAGGGCCGCGGCCCAGCCGTGTTTCGCGCTGCGCCTGGTTCCGGTCGGGCCGTCGGATGCCTGTTCACTCACGTGGCCACGCTAGGCAGACGCCCGGCGGTCCGCCCCTCGGGAGGGCCGACCGCGCCGGCTTACGGGCCGTACGAGTTCGGCTTGCGAGGCGTACGAGCACGGAGCACACAATGTGGAGGTAGCGGGACAGAGGGACCCGGCCACCGGACCGAGAGGCGGGCCCTCCCCCGTCCCGTCCCCTGCCTCCTACGGTGAGAAGAAGCGCCCGTGAGTGACCGACCGACGGAGCCCGGCCGCCCCACCGGCCCCCCATCCGGCCCGCTCTCGGGCCCGACCCGGCCCGCGTCCGTACCCCCGCCGCCGTCCGAGCACCCCAACGACGGCGAGCGCGGGCCGTCCGGCGAAGGCACCGACACCGGCTCCGGCTCCGGCTCCGGCAGAACGGGCGGCGGCCCCGGCGGAACAGGCGGCGATCCCGGCGACACCCCACCCCCCGGCGGCCCGCCCCCGCCGAGTGGGACCCCGCCACCGGAGGGACCGGGACCCGATCGCCCCTGGTGGCGGTTCACGCCCAAGAAGCTCGTGGGGCTCGGTGTCCTGATCGTCGCCGCGGTGGTCCTCACCATCGTCCTCACCAGCTCCGGCGGCGGTGGTGGAGGCAGGGGCGGAACCACGGCCGGCGGCAAGCTCTTCCTCCAGAGCGCCGACTCGTCCGGCCCCGACCCGTACACCGGGTCGAGCACCCGCAAAGGTGCCACCGCGACGACTCCGACCACGCTGCCCAGCGCGCCCGGCGACGGCTCGTCGCAGAGCGCGAACGTCGTACGGGGAGTCGAGGGCTCCGCCGCCGGTCTGTACGGCGGCACCCGCAACGTCTCCAGCTGTGACGTGGAGAAGCAGATCTCCGCGCTGGGCGCGGAGCCGGACAAGAGCAAGGCGTTCGCCTCGGTCCTCGGTATCGACCCGTCCGGAGTCCCCGCCTATCTGCGGTCACTGACACCGGTTCGGCTCCGCCTCGACACCCGGGTCACCAATCACGGCTTCCGCGACGGCGCCGCGACCACGTTCCAGTCGGTTCTCCAGTCCGGCACGGCCGTCCTCGTGAACGACCGCGGCGAGCCGCGCGTGCGGTGCTCGTGCGGGAATCCGCTGCTCGCGCCGGTGCCTCTGCAGGGGTCGGTGAAGCGTGAGGGCAAGGCCTGGTCCGGTTACAAGTCGTCGGACGTGGTCGTCGTGTCGCCCGCGGCGCAGCCGGTGAACAGGTTCGTGATGTACGACCCGGAGACCGAGGGCTGGTTCACCCGGAACGCGGGCAGCACGGGCGCCGGCGACATGAAGACCACGCCGCGCACCCCACCGTCGGGCGCAGATTCCCCCGCCCCGAAGTCACCCCCCTCACAACCGGCGAGCTGACCCCGGCCTCCGGAGTCCCGGCCGACGGAGCCCCGGCCAACGGATCCCCGGCCGGCGAATCCCCGGTCCACCGAGTCATGGGACGGACCCGGCGAATCAGCTCGCGCGCCACTCCGGCGCGAGCACCGACCACACCTCAAGGTCCTGCTTGACGCCGTTGTGCGAGCCCGCCGCGCGCAGCACCCCGTCCCGCCGCATGCCGAGCCGGCGCGCCACGTTCAGACTGGGTCCGTTCTCGGAGGAGACGACCCACTCCACGCGGTGGATGCCGCGTTCGTGGACCGCCCAGTCGATGAGGAGGCGGGCGCCGCGCGTGACGAGGCCCCGTCCGGCGCCCGCCGGTTCCAGCCAGCAGCCGATCTCGCAGTTGCCGCCCTCCGCGTCGAAGATCCGGAACAGCAGGCCGCCGACGAGTGTCCCGTCCAGCCAGAGGCCGTGCAGGCTTCCGCTGTCGGCGGCGCGCTTGTCGGCGTAGGACCTGAGCAGGTCTCGGGCCGAGGCGACGTCCTTGATGTCCGAGCCGAACGCGATGTGCTGCCCGATGAACTCCCGGCCGCGCTCCAGATGGGCGAGGAACTGCTCGGCGTGCCACGTCTCAAGGGGCCGCAGCTCCGCGCCGTCGTCACCCAGGGAGATCGTGTACATCGCGCCTCCGCTCCTCGGCTCGGGCCTTCACCAGAGCGTCCACCAGCGCGTCGTCCGCGGCCGGGCGCTGTCCGGAAATACTCGCATGCGCCTCGCGGCGCTCGGGCGGCTCGATGCTGATGCGGGGCAGCCGGCGGTCCAGCCACTTCGGCAGCCACCAGTTGGCGCCGCCGAGCATGTGCATGAGGGCGGGCACCAGGAGCGTGCGCAGGACGAACGCGTCGAGGGCCACGGCGGCGGCCAGCGCGATGCCGAACATCGCGATGACCCGGTCGCCACTGAGGACGAAGGCCAGGAAGACCGAAATCATGATGACGGCCGCGGAGTTGATGACGCGGCTGGTCTCGGCGAGCCCGACGCGGACGGCCCGCCGGTTGTCGCGGCTCTCCAGCCACTCCTCGTACATGCGGCTGACCAGGAACACCTGGTAGTCCATCGAGAGCCCGAACAGGACCGAAACCATGATCACGGGTAGGAAGGGTTCGATCGGGCCCGCTCTGCCGAGGCCGAGCATTTCGCTGCCCCAGCCCCACTGGAAGATCGCGACGACCACGCCGAAGGCCGAGGCGACCGCCGCGACGTTCATCGCGGCGGCCTTGAGGGGGATGCCGATCGAGCGGAAGGCCAGGAGCAGCAGGACGCAGCCGAGCCCGATGACGACGCCCACGAACAGCGGCAGTTTGCCGATGATGACATCGGCGAAGTCGTCGTAGCTGGCGGTGACTCCGCCGAGCTGCACGTCGAGGGACGTGTTCTTCTCGGCCGCCGGGATGACGTCGCTGCGCAGCCGGTCGACGAGCTCGCTGGTCCTCTGGGACTGCGGCGCGGACTTCGGCACGACGGTCAGAAAGGCGGCGGTGCCGCTGTCGTTGTACGTCGCGGGGGTCACGGAGGAGACGCCCTCGGCCGAGCCGATCATGGACTCAAGACGGCTCACGGCCACCTGGTCGCCGGCGCCGTCTATGGGGGTGACGAGGGTCAGCGGCCCGTTCACACCTGGCCCGAAACCGTCGGCCAGGAGGTCGTAGGCCTGCCTGGTCGTGGACGACGACGCGTTGTTGCCCTGGTCGGACGTGCCCAGGTGCAGGAAGAGCGTGGGCACCGAGAGCACCGTGATCACGCCGAGGGCGACGCCGCCGAGGAGACGTGGGTGGCGCTCCACGAAGACGGCCCAGCGGGCGGCGAGCCCGGTCGGCAGCTCCGGTTCGGGCCCGTGTTCGGCGAGTCTGCGCCGCTGGCGCCTGCTGAGTGCGCGCATGCCGATGAACGACAGGAGCGCGGGCAGCAGTGTGACGGACGCGGCGACGGTGAGGAGCACGGTCAGGGACGCGGCGATCGCGACGCCGTTGAGGAAACTGAGGCGCAGGATCAGCATGCCGAGGAGCGCGATGCAGACGGTGGCGCCGGCGAAGACGACGGCGCGTCCGGTGGTGGCGACGGCGCGCTCGGCGGCGGCGTTCACGGACAGGCCCTGTTTCAGGCCGCGCCGGTGCCGGGTCACGATGAACAGCGCGTAGTCGATCCCCACGCCGAGGCCGACGAGCATGCCGAGCATCGGGGCGAAGTCGGCGACGGTCATCACATGGCCGAGGAGCACGATGGCGGAGACGGCTGTGCCCACGCTGACGAGCGCCGTGGCGATCGGCAGGGCGCTGGCCGCGAGGGAGCCGAAGGCGACGAGCAGCACGGCGGCGGCGACCACGACGCCGACGATCTCGGCGACATGGCCCTGGGTGGACTCGGTCAGGGCCACGGCGCTGCCGCCGAGTTCGACCCGAAGTCCGTCGGGGGCGTTCTTCTCGGCGGCCTTGGCGGTGTCGACGAGGCGCTGCGCGTCCGCCTTGGCGATGTCGCCGGACTGCTCGTGGAAGGTGACCGTGGCGTAGGCGGTGCGTCCGTCGGCGCTTATCTGTCCGGTGCCCTGCTGGTCGTACGGGCCGGTGACGGCGGCGATGCCGGGCAGGTGCTCGATCTTGTCGAGCGTGCGGGTCATGCGCTCTTTCACGTCGGCGGCGCGGACCATGCTGCCGTCCGTGTGCCACACGACGGTGTCGCTGTCGCCGCCGAGGCCGGGGAACCCGTCGTTCAGGAGCTGGGTGGCGCGTCCCGACTCGGTGCCCGGTGCCTCGTAGTCGTTCGAGTACGAGGAGCCCGCGACGGCCGCTGCCGCGCTCGTGCCGCCGAGGGCGAGGAGCCACAGCAGGACGACTACGAGGCGGTGCCGTGCACACCATCGTGCGAGTGCTGCCACGGACGTGCTCCCAGGGTTTGTGGATCTTCACCGGGAACAGCCCGCAAAGACACATGAGCAATGGCAAACCACTCTTACAGCAAGAAGTGATCTTTTGTCTCTTTCGTGGCCTTACTCACAAACCGAGTCAGCTGAGTCAGCCGAGCACCTGAAGTCCCGCCCAGAGCGCGACCGTTGACACCACCAGCATCGCCGGGACCGTGAGCACGCCGAGCCGCGTGAAGTCGCCGAGCTCGGGATGCACATCGTGGGCATGGACGATGCGGCGCCACAGGAGCGTGGCGAGCGAGCCCACATACGTGAGGTTCGGGCCGAGATTGACGCCGATGAGCACCGCGAGAACCGGTCCCGGACCCGCGGCCGCCGCCACGGGGAGCAGCGCGAGAACAGCCGGAAGGTTGTTGATCAGGTTGGCGAGCAGGGCCGCGACCCCGGCGACGGCGAGCAGCGCGGGCAGCGACGAGCCCGCGGGAAGCAGCCGGTCGATGCCGTCCCCGAGCCCGTTGTCGACGACCGCCTTGACCACGATCCCGAGCGCGAGGACGAAGAGGCAGAAGTACGGGTGCGCCGACTTCACCAGCGCGAACGGGGTCGTGCGCCGCTGCCCGAGCGCCCGCGCCGCGAGGACGGCCGTGCCGGCGATCGCCGCCCACAGCGGATCGATCCCGGCGAACGAGGTGACGACGAAGCCCACGAGTGTCAGGGCGAGGACGGTCAGGGTGAACACGGGCAGGCCGGGCGGCTCCTCGGCGTCCGGCTCGTGCGCGGGCGCCGCCAGGTCGGCGGCGAAGTACCGCCGGAACACCGCGTACTCGACGGCGATCGCGCCCAGCCACGGCAGCGCCATCAGGCCCGCGAACCGCGCGAAGGTGAGTCCGCTCGCGGTGAAGGCGAGGAGGTTGGTGAGGTTCGAGACCGGCAGGAGCAGCGAGGCGGAGTTGGCGAGGTGGGCACTCGCGTAGACGTGCGGGCGCGGCCTCGCGCCGATCCGGCGGGCCGTGGCGAGGACGACCGGCGTGAGCAGCACGACGGTGGCGTCCAGACTCAGTACGGCCGTGATCACGGCGGCCGCGGCGAAGACCCCGCCGAGCATGCGGCGCGGACTGCCCTTGCAGGCGCGCGCGATCGCGTCGCCCGCGGCTTTGAACAGGCCCTCGTCGGCGCAGAGCTGAGCAAGCACGAGGACGGCCGCGAGGAATCCGACGACCGGCAGCAGCTCCCGCGTCTCGGCCCACGCGTGCGCGGGCGACACCGCGCCGACCGCCACGACGACCGCCGCGGCGGGCACGGCGACGACGGCCTCCGGCAGCTGCCGGGGACGCACCACGGCGAAGCCGAGGATGCACAGGAGGAGGGCGACGGAGAGGAATTCGGCGGGGATGGTGCTCAACGTGCGACTCCAGAATTCGTACTCCCCACGGCAAACGCCGACCGGGCATCTCAGCCCGGCCGGCGTTTGAGGCCAAAGGACGCGGGGGTACGGGGGCGGAGCCCCGAAGGAACCGCCTCAGCCCCCGCAAGAACCCTCAGCCCTCGGAGACGCCCAGCTTCTCCAGGATGAGCTCCTTGACGCGCGCCGCGTCCGCCTGGCCACGGGTGGCCTTCATGACGGCGCCGACCAGCGCACCGACCGCCTGGACCTTGCCACCGCGGATCTTGTCCGCGATGCCCGCGTTGCCCGCGATCGCGTCATCCACGGCAGTGGACAGCGCACCCTCGTCCGAGACGACCTTCAGGCCGCGCTTCTCGACGACCGTGTCCGGGTCGCCCTCGCCCGCGAGGACACCCTCGATGACCTGGCGCGCCAGCTTGTCGTTGAGGTCGCCGGCGGAGACGAGCGCCGCCACCCGGGCCACCTGGGCCGGGGTGATGGGCAGCTCGTCGAGCGCGGTGCCCGACTCGTTGGCGTTACGGGCGAGTTCGCCCATCCACCACTTGCGGGCGGAGACGGAGTCGGCGCCGGCCTCGATCGTGGCGACGATCGGGTCGACCGCGCCCGCGTTGAGGATGGACTGCATGTCGTGCTCGGAGACTCCCCACTCCTCGCGCAGCCGGTTGCGGCGCACGCGCGGCATCTCGGGCAGCTCCGCGCGCAGCTCCTCCACCCAGGCGCGGGCGGGCGCCACCGGCACCAGGTCCGGCTCGGGGAAGTAGCGGTAGTCCTCGGCGTTGTCCTTGATGCGGCCGGCCGTGGTGGAGCCGTCCTCCTCGTGGAAGTGCCGGGTCTCCTGCACGATCGACCCGCCCGACGAGAGCACCGCCGCGTGGCGCTGGATCTCGTAGCGGGCCGCGCGCTCGACGGAGCGCAGCGAGTTGACGTTCTTCGTCTCGCTGCGGGTGCCCATGGGCACCTCGGGGCTGGTGCGCAGCGACAGGTTCACGTCGCAGCGCATCTGGCCCTTGTCCATCCGGGCCTCGGAGACGCCGAGCGCCTTGATGACCTCGCGCAGCTCGGCGACGTACGCCTTCGCGACCTCCGGCGCACGCTCCCCGGCGCCCTCGATCGGCTTGGTGACGATCTCGATGAGGGGGATGCCGGCGCGGTTGTAGTCCAGCAGGGAGTGCGAGGCGCCGTGGATACGGCCCGTCGCGCCACCGACGTGCAGCGACTTGCCGGTGTCCTCCTCCATGTGGGCGCGCTCGATCTCCACGCGGAAGATCTCGCCGTCCTCCAGCTGTACGTCGAGGTAGCCGTCGAAGGCGATGGGCTCGTCGTACTGGGAGGTCTGGAAGTTCTTCGGCATGTCCGGATAGAAGTAGTTCTTCCGGGCGAAGCGGCACCAGTCGGCGATCTCGCAGTTGAGCGCGAGGCCGATCTTGATGGCCGACTCGACGCCGATCGCGTTGACGACCGGGAGGGAGCCGGGCAGGCCGAGACAGGTGGGGCAGGTCTGCGAGTTGGGCTCGGCGCCCAGCTCGGTGGAGCACCCGCAGAACATCTTCGTCTTCGTACCCAGCTCGACATGGACCTCGAGGCCCATGACGGGGTCGTACGTCGCGAGTGCCGCGTCGTACGGCATCAGTTCAGTGACGGTCACGGTGAGACTTTCCCTCTCAGCCCAGCAGGACGTCGTCGTCGCCCAGGCGCTTCAGCTCCCGGTAGAGGATCGCCAGGCCGGTAACGATGGCGGCGGCGGACACCGCGGCGTCGATGAGCCGCAGGGTGTCGTGGTCGTTGCGGGCCAGCTTCGCCTGCTTCGCGACACTGATCGCGCCGAAAGCAGTGGTCGCAATCGACACGTATGCGCCGGTCTTGGACTTCTTGAAGTTCTTGGCCTTCTTTGCCATGGCACTCACAGCGACGGAGCCTCCTCGAGCAGCGGGTGGCCCCACTTTTCCACGAAGGCGGCCTCGACCGCGGCGCCGACCTTGTACAGCCGGTCGTCCTTCATGGCGGGGGCGATGATCTGCAGCCCGACCGGAAGGCCGTCCTCCGGCGCGAGGCCGCAGGGCAGCGACATGGCTGCGTTGCCCGCCATGTTGGTCGGGATCGTGCACACGTCGGCCAGGTACATCGCCATCGGGTCGTCGGCACGCTCGCCGATCGGGAAGGCGGTGGTCGGCGTCGTCGGCGAGACGATCACGTCGACCTGCTCGAAGGCCCGCTCGAACTCCTGGGTGATCAGGGTGCGGACCTTCTGGGCGCTGCCGTAGTACGCGTCGTAGTAGCCGGAGCTGAGCGCGTACGTGCCGAGGATGACGCGGCGCTTGACCTCGTCGCCGAAGCCGGCCTCACGGGTGAGGGCGGTGACGTCCTCCGCCGACTTCGTGCCGTCGTCGCCGACCCGCAGGCCGTAGCGCATGGCGTCGAAGCGGGCCAGGTTGGACGAGCACTCGGACGGCGCGATCAGGTAGTACGCCGACAGGGCCAGGTCGAAGGTCGGGCAGTCCAGCTCGACGATCTCGGCGCCGAGCGACGTGAGCAGCTCGACCGACTCGTTGAAGCGCTGGACGACGCCGGCCTGGTAGCCCTCGCCGGAGAACTGCTTGACGACGCCGACGCGCATGCCCCGGACCGAGCCGTTGCGAGCGGCCTCGACGACCGGCGGGACCGGCGCGTCGATGGACGTCGAGTCGAGCGGGTCGTGGCCGGCGATGACCTCGTGCAGGAGCGCCGCGTCCAGGACCGTGCGGGCACAGGGGCCGCCCTGGTCGAGGGAGCTGGAGAACGCCACCATGCCGTAGCGCGAGACGCCGCCGTAGGTCGGCTTGACGCCGACGGTGCCGGTGACGGCCGCGGGCTGGCGGATCGAACCGCCGGTGTCCGTGCCGATGGCGAGCGGGGCCTCGTAGGCGGCGAGGGCCGCGGAGGAGCCGCCGCCGGAGCCGCCGGGGATGCGGGTGAGGTCCCACGGGTTGCCCGTCGGGCCGTACGCGCTGTTCTCGGTGGAGGACCCCATGGCGAACTCGTCCATGTTGGTCTTGCCGAGGATGACGACGTCGGCTTCCTTGAGCTTGCGCGTCAGGGTGGCGTCGTACGGCGGGATCCAGCCTTCGAGGATCTTCGAACCGACCGTGGTCGGGATGCCCTCGGTGGTGAAGATGTCCTTCAGCGCGAGCGGGACGCCGGCCAGCGGGCCGAGCTTCTCGCCCGCGGCGCGCTTGGCGTCGACGGCGCGGGCCTGCGCGAGCGCGCCCTCACGGTCGACGTGCAGGAAGGCGTGCACCTTCTCGTCGACGGCCTCGATCCGGGCCAGGTGGGCCTCGGTGACCTCGACGGCCGTGAGTTCGCCGGCGGCGATCTTCGAGGCGATCTCGGCGGCGGTGAGCTTGATGATGTTGCTGTCCGTCATGGTGATTAGTCCTCCCCCAGGATCTGCGGCACCTTGAAACGCTGCTGCTCCTGGGCCGGGGCGCCGGAGAGCGCCTGCTCGGGGGTGAGCGACGGACGAACCTCGTCCGCCCGCATGACGTTCGTCAGCGGGAGCGGGTGGGAGGTCGGCGGTACGTCTTGGTCGGCGACCTCCGAGACGCGGGCGACCGCGCCGATGATGTCGTCGAGCTGTCCGGCGAAGTGGTCGAGCTCTTCGTCCTTCAGCTCCAGACGCGCCAGCCGTGCGAGGTGTGCGACCTCCTCGCGCGTGATGCCAGGCATGCAGCGATCCTCTGGGGTGAGTGAGTGTGGTTTGGGCCGGGGCCAGTCGTCCCATTCCCGTCGTCCGCCCGAAGGGCGGGTCGTGCGTCGTCCGGTGCGTGCGATCGCAAGGCGCCGGAGCGTCCTCGTGGCGGAGCCACGTGGACGCTTCGGCAACGCGGCGAGCGTGCGTGCCGGGCGTCGCACGACAGACGGGAATGGGACGACTGGCCCCAATCCTATGGGGCACGGTGCCGTGCCCCCTAAACGGTTTCCCGTTCGGAGGTCCTGACGCCCCCCGTCACCCCTGTACGGCTCAGTTGACGGTCTGTCCCGACGACTGGTCCTCGGCCTCGGCGGCGAGGACGGAGGGCCGCTGCCATCCGCGGGACCCGCGCGCCCGCAGCCACGCCGTCGTCTCGTCCGGCGGCATCGCGGCGGCGACCAGCCAGCCCTGCACGGCGTCGCACCCGAGGTCGCGCAGGCGCTCCCAGGTCTCGTCGTCCTCGACGCCTTCGGCGACGACGAGCAGGCCGAGCGAGTGCGCCAGGTCGACGGTGCAGCGGACGATCTCCGCGTCCTCGTTGTCCACGGCGAGGCGGGCCACGAACGAGCGGTCGATCTTCAGCTCGCTGACCGGGAGGCGACGCAGGTGGACGAGGGAGGAGTAGCCGGTTCCGAAGTCGTCGAGCGACATCTTCACGCCGTGCCCGGTGAGCCCGGCGAGGGTGTCGGCGGCGCGCTGGGGGTCCTCCAGCAGGACGTGCTCGGTTATCTCCAGCTGCAGGGCGCCCGGGGGGACGCCGTGCCGGGCGAGCCGCGCGGCGACCGCGCCGGCGAATCCCGGGGTGTGCACGTCCCTCGGCGACACGTTCACCGCGACCGGCACACGCAGGCCCTGCGCCCGCCACCGGGCGACCTGCGCGAGCGCCGTCTCCAGGACGTACTCGGTCAGATGGGGCATGAGTCCGGACGACTCGGCGATGGCGATGAACTCGTCCGGCGGGACCTTTCCCCGCTCGGGGTGCACCCAGCGCACCAGCGCCTCGAGGCCGGCGACCTGTCCGTCGAAGCGGACCTTCGGCTGGTAGTGCACCTCCACGTCGCCCGCGTCGAGCGCGCGGCGCAGATCGCCGAGCAGGCCGAGGCGGTCGGGGGTGTTGGAATCCCGCTTCGACTCGTACACCTCGACGCCCGTACGGTCGCGCTTCGCCTGGTACATGGCGACGTCGGCGCGGCGCAGCAGCCCTTCGGCGTCGAGCGCGTGGTCGGGGAAGACGGCGAGTCCGGCGCTGGCCTCCAGGACCAGGGTGAGTCCGTCCAGGTCGAGCGGGGAGCCGAGGGCGGCGACCAGCGTGCGCGCCACGCGGGTGGCGGACGTCGTGGAGTCGGCCACGGGCAGGAGTACGGCGAACTCGTCGCCGCCGAGGCGTGCGGCCTCCGCCCCGCGGGGCAGGGCCATCCGGAGCCGGTCGGCTATCTGGAGCAGGAGCCGGTCCCCGGCGAGGTGGCCGAGGGTGTCGTTGACCGAACGGAAGCGGTCCATGTCGATCAGCATGAGGGCGCTGCGCGCGCCGATCCGCTCGGCGTCGTCGAGCGCGGTCCAGGTCCGCTCCAGGAGCCACTGCCTGTTGGGCAGCCCGGTGAGCGGGTCCCGCAGCTGCTCCTCGGCGCGGGCGCGGGCGATCCACAGCGTCGAGTCGAGGGCGATGAGCGGGACGGCGAACAGCGGCAGCAGCACGGGCAGGGCGATCGCGACCACGCAGATCAGCGGGGCGATGCCGAGCAGCGCGACGCCGACGAGGCCCTGCCGGACCAGGGCGGTGCGGGCGACGGTCGGCAGTCCTGAGGCGCGCGGCGCGTGGACGGACCAGAGCAGGCTGCGGGTGACCGTGAGGTAGGCGGCCGCGACGAGCGCCACCTCGGGGACGTTGAGGACCGTCCAGGTCTCCGGCTTCCAGGGGGACTCCACGGAGGGGACCTGGCCGAACACGGCGAGCACGAGGGCCCCGGTGCCGATCCCGATGATGTCGACCGCGCCGTGCAGGATGCCCTGGCGCCAGCGGTGCCGGCGGGCGATGCCGACGAGGACGACGACGGTGAGGCTGACCATGCCGGCGGGCACCCAGCCGTAGAGCAGCAGGACCGCGAGCGTTAAGGCAGCGCCCGAGCCGGTGCCGCCCCACCAGCGGTCGCGGCCGAGCGCGACGAGGTGGCCGACGATGATGCCGGTCAGCACGGCGAGGGACCAGCCGGCGGCGCCGGACGGGAAGAGCGCGTGACTGCCGGTGAAGGCGCGGTAGAAGCCGGTGCCGAGCACGGCGGAGGCGAGGGCGACGAGGGCGAGGGGCAGCATGGGCAGCGCGCCGAGCCAGGAGCGCTCCCGACCGTCCCCTTCCGCACCGAAGGCCGCACCGAAGCCCCCGTACGCGCGGTGCGGCCAGCCGCCCGCGTCTCCCGGGTCGGCGCCCGTCCACCCGGAACCACCGTCAGCGGCGGGCCCGGTCCAGCCGGTCCCGCCGCTCACCGCCGCTCCGGACGCGGCACCGCCGATGGCACCGATGCCCGCCCCGCCGTTCGAACCCGGGGCGGGCCAACCGGACGCCACCGCACCGGATCCGGTGACGCCGTACGCGCCGATCCCCGCGCCCCCGTTCGAACCGGACGCGGGCCAGCCGGGCGCGGGCGCCATGGATCCGGCCGATGAGCCGGGAGAGCCGCTCCGTCCGCTCTCGCCCGGCGCAGCGCGACGGCGCGTACGCCCCGCGCCGCGGATCGCGAACGCCGCGCGCCACCCACCGCTCCCGCTCACCGGACCACCGCTCTCGCTCCCGCCACGGCCGTCGTCCGCGGGGCGCCCGTCCCCCCGGCCCGTCTCACCGGTGGTGTTGTCCGTCTGACCGGACTGGTTCGTCTCGTCCGGCCGCGGCACGCTGCGCGCGGCCGGCGCCGTGCTCGCGGTGCCTCGCCACACGCGCCAGCGCGTGCGCAGCCGTGAGTCCGGAGCGGCGCTCTCGGTCGGTTCCATTCCCGTCCCTCTCACAGCCGGCGGTGCCCACGCCACGCGATCCGATGCGGACGACTTCCGTCAGCGGTACCGCGTCCTCGTTCTCTGCCCCGTGCCCGCCGTGGGCACGGGATGCCCCATCCGCAGCCGGGCACGGCAGGCGCACCCCTCAACAGTAGGCCGCAGAAGGCTTCCAGGGGCAGCGGTCGCCCACGGTTGCCCGAATGCGCCCCGGCCACCCGTATGCATCTGGTATGCGCTGAACGGGTGGCCTTCAACCGCTACTCCTCGGTCGGAAGCGCCGCGTCCGCCGCCGCGTCCGGCCCCTGTTCGAGCAGCACGGCGAACCCGTCCTCGTTCAGAACCGGAACCTTCAACTGCATCGCCTTGTCGTACTTGGAGCCCGGGTTGTCCCCCACTACGACGAAGGAGGTCTTCTTGGAAACGGAGCCCGTCACCTTGGCCCCTCTGCTCTGCAGGGCCTCTTTCGCGCCATCTCGGGTGTGGTGTTCGAGGGTGCCGGTGACGACGACCGTGAGGCCTTCGAGCGGGCGCGGGCCCTGGTCCTCGCCGGCGCCCTCCTCCTCCATCCGGACCCCGGCGGCCCGCCACTTGCGCAGGATCTCGCGGTGCCAGTCCTCCGCGAACCACTGCTTGAGCGAGGCGGCGATGATCGACCCGACGCCGTCCGTGGCGGCGAGCTCCTCCTCGGTGGCCTGCTCGATGCGGTCGATGGAGCGGAACTCGCGGGCCAGCGCCTCGGCGGCGACGGGGCCCACATGGCGGACGGACAGGCCGGTGATGACGCGGGCGAGGGGCCGTTCCTTGGCCGCCGCGATGTTCTCCAGCATGGACAGGGCGTTCTTGCGGGGCTCGCCCTGCTGGTTGGCGAAGACCGTGGCGATCTTCTCCTCGCCGGTCTTCGGGTCCCGCTTGGGCAGTCCGCTGTCCTGGTCGAGGACGTACGCCCTGATGGGCAGGAGCTGCTCGATGGTGAGGTCGAACAGGTCACCCTCGTCGGCCAGCGGCGGCTCGGAGGGCACCAGGGGCTTGGTCAGGGCAGCCGCCGCGACGTAGCCGAAGTTCTCGATGTCGAGGGACTTGCGGCCCGCGAGGTAGAAGAGGCGCTCGCGCAACTGGGCCGGGCAGGAGCGGGCGTTCGGGCAGCGGAGGTCGATGTCGCCCTCCTTCATGGGGCGCAGCGGGGTGCCGCACTCGGGGCACTCGGCGGGCATGACGAACTCCCGCTCGCTGCCGTCCCGCAGGTCGGTGACCGGGCCGAGGATCTCGGGGATGACATCGCCGGCCTTGCGCAGGACGACGGTGTCGCCGATGAGGACGCCCTTCTTCTTGACGACGTCCTGGTTGTGCAGGGTCGCGAACTCGACCTCGGATCCGGCCACCGTGACCGGCTCGACCTGCGCGTACGGCGTGACACGGCCGGTGCGGCCCACGCCCACGCGGATGTTGACCAGCTTGGTGTTGACCTCCTCCGGCGGGTACTTCCAGGCGATGGCCCAGCGCGGCGCGCGCGAGGTGGAGCCGAGGCGGCCCTGGAGGGGGATCTCGTCGAGCTTGACGACGGCGCCGTCGATCTCGTGCTCGACGATGGAGTGGCGGTTCTCCCCGTAGTGGGCGATGAACTCCCGTACGCCCTCGATGCTGTCGACCACCCTGTTGTGCCGGGCGGTGGGCAGGCCCCATTCGTGCAGCAGCTCGTAGGCCTGGGAGAGGCGGTCGATGTCGAAGCCCTCGCGGGCGCCGATGCCGTGCACGACCATGTGGAGCGGGCGGGTCGCGGTGACGCGGGGGTCCTTCTGGCGCAGCGAACCCGCCGCCGCGTTGCGCGGGTTGGCGAAGGGCTTGTCGCCGGCCTCGACCAGGCGCGCGTTGAGCTCCTCGAACTTCTCCATGGGGAAGAAGACTTCGCCGCGGATCTCCACGAGCGCCGGGACGCGGTCGCCCTTGAGGCGGTGGGGGATCTCCGCGATCGTGCGCACGTTGGGCGTGATGTCCTCGCCGGTGCGGCCGTCGCCACGGGTGGCGGCGCGGGTGAGCCTGCCGTCCTCGTACGTGAGGTTGACCGCGAGGCCGTCGATCTTGAGTTCGCACAGGAAGTGGTAGTCGGACGTGCCGACGTCCCGGGCGACGCGGTCCGCCCAGGCGGCCAACTCGGCGTCGTCGAAGGCGTTGTCGAGGGAGAGCATGCGCTCGCGGTGCTCGACGGCCGTGAACGACGTGGACACCGGCTCGTACGAGCCCGCGACCTTCTGGGTCGGCGAGTCGGGTGTGCGCAGCTCGGGGTACTGCTCCTCCAGCGCTTCCAGGGAGCGCAGGAGTTTGTCGAACTCGCCGTCGCTGACGACCGGCTGGTCCTTCACGTAGTACCTGAAGCGGTGCTCCTCGATCTGCTCGGCGAGCTGCGCGTGCTGCTCCCGTGCCGTCGTGGGCACCTCTGCGGGCTGTGCGTGCTGCTGTTCGCCGGCCACCGTCTCGTCCTCCCGTTTGTCCCTGTGCGGATCTCGACCCGTCACTCTGGGTTGTCCGCGAGTGATCTCGCCGCCCGGACGCAGTGGGCGAGCGCGGCGCGCGCGTACGCGGGAGAGGCCCCCGCGAGACCGCACGCCGGAGTGACCGTGACCGACTCCGCGAGGGAGCCGGGATTCAGCCCGAGCCTGCGCCACAGCGTCCTGACTCCCATGACGCTACCGGCAGGGTCTGACAACGGGCTGTCCGTGCCCGGCACGACACCGGCGAAGAGCCGCGTGCCGGCCTCGACGGCCTCACCGATCGCGTCGTCGTCACGCTCGGTGAGGAGCGAGAAGTCGAAGGAGACGGCGTCGGCGCCCGCGCGGCGCAGCAGGGCGAACGGGACGTCGGGGGCGCAGGAGTGCACGACGACGGGCCCGTCGTGGACGGAGACGACCTCGCGGAGCGTGCTCTCCACGAGCTGGCGGTCGACGGCGCGGTGGGTGCGGTATCCGCTGGCGCTCTTGACCTGGCCGCGCAGTACGGCGATGAGGGACGGTTCGTCGAGCTGGAGCACGATCTCGGCTCCGGGGACGCGGCGGCGCACGTCGTCGAGGTGGAGGCGCAGGCCCTCGGCGAGCGAGCCGGCGAGGTCGCGGCAGGCGCCCTCGTCGGAGAGGGCGACCTCGCCGTTGCGCAGTTCCAGGGCGGCGGCGAGCGTCCAGGGCCCGACCGCCTGCACCTTCAACGGCCCCTGGTAGCCCTGGGTGAACTCCTCGAGGGCGTCCAGGTCCTCGCCCATCCAGGACCGGGCCCGCCGGGTGTCGCGGCCGGGCCGGTCGCCGAGCCGCCAGCCGCTGGGCTCCACGCGCGCGTACAGCTCGACGAGCAGTCCGGCGGTCCGGCCGATCATGTCGGCGCCGGGGCCGCGTGCGGGCAGTTCCGCCAGATACGGGAACTCCTCGACACTGCCGGTGACCGTCTTGGCCGCCTCGCGCGCGTCGCCACCGGGCATGGATCCGACCCCGGTGGCGGGCCCCGGCCTGAACTTGCTGTTTTCGCTCACCCGCGAAGCGTACGTAACAGGGCGGGGGCCGGCTCAAGCGCAGGTGGACCGAGGCTCGGAAGGAGCTAGCGGCCCGGACGCACCGTGAGGTCGTTGACCTCGGCGTCGCGCGGCAGGTCGAGGGCCATGACGATCGTCGTGGCGACCGACTCGGGGTCGATCCAGCGGGCGGCGTCGTACGGCTTGCCCTCCTGCTGGTGCACCTTGACCTGCATGGCGCTGGCCGTGCGGCCCGGGTAGACCGAGGTGACCCGCACGCCGTTGCCGTGCTCCTCCTGGCGCAGGGAGTCGGCGAGCGCCTTCAGGCCGTGCTTGGAGGCGGCGTACGCGGACCAGTCGGCGTGCGCGCTGAGGCCCGCACCGGAGTTGACGAAGATCACGTGGCCGTGGGCGACGCGAAGCTGGGGCAGGAAATGGCGGGTCAGCTCGGCGGGGGCGACCAGGTTCACGTTCAGCTGGTGACGCCACGTCTTGGGGGTGAGCTCGCCGACGGGGCCGAGGTCGACGACGCCCGCGATGTGCAGCAGCGAGTCCACCCGGTCGGGCAGCGACTGGTGCGAGAACGCCCAGGAAAGCTTGTCCGGGTCGGCGAGGTCTCCGACGAGGGTGCCCGCGCCGGGGAACTGGGCCGCGAGTTCCTTCGCGCGGGCCGCGTCGCGCGCGTGAAGGACGAGTCCGTCCCCGCGTGTGTGCAGACGGCGCGCCACGGCCGCGCCGATACCTGATCCGGCCCCGGTGATCACATGTGTTGCCATACGGGCCATGCTCGCATTAGAGCGTGCCTACTGATTCCTCC
This sequence comes from Streptomyces sp. NPDC045026, assembly GCF_056432625.1. NCBI lineage: Bacteria > Bacillati > Actinomycetota > Actinomycetes > Kitasatosporales > Streptomycetaceae > Streptomyces > Streptomyces sp. NPDC045026. Next base: position 488,784 of record NZ_JBWKIS010000003.1, on the reverse strand, counting down.
AGGTAGGCCAGCGCGCCGACCGGCTCCTCGGCGAAGAAGACGAGTTCGGTGAGCGGCAGCGGCAGGAACCCCTCTTCGTCCATGCGGCGGAACTGCTCCTTGAGGCCGTCGTAGAAACCGGCCGTGTTCAGCAGGACGACCGGCTTGGTGTGCTTGCCGTGCTTCTTCAGCTCCAGGATCTCGGTGGCCTCGTCGAGCGTGCCCGCGCCGCCCACCATGATCACGACGGCGTCGGCCTTCTCCAGGAGCAGCGCCTTGCGTTCGGCGAGGTCACGGGCGATCACCATCTCGTCGGCGTTCGTCCGCGCCTCGGCGGCCAGGAAGTCCACGGAGACGCCCACGAGGCGCCCTCCGGCCTCCTGCACGCCGTCCGCGACGACCTTCATGAGACCGCTCTCCGAACCGCCCCACACGAGCGTGTGCCCGCCCTTGCCGAGCAGTTCTGCGAACTCACGGGCGGGGCGGGTGTAGCGGTCGGCGAGGTCGGCGGCGGAGAGGAAGACGCAGATGTTCATGCGTCCTACCGTACGGGGGGAAGAACGGCGCCCGTTCCGGTGCTGTCCAAGGTATGGCTGATGGACACACGATCACGATCGAGCAGGGCACCGGTGCCGTACGCGTCGTCCACGGCGGGGTGGTGCTGGCGCAGAGCACCCGCCCGCTGCTGCTGCGCGAGACGGGCTGTCCCGTGCGCTACTACATCCCGCCGGCGGACGTCCGCACGGACCTCCTGACCCCGTCCGACACGCAGACGTACTGCCCCTTCAAGGGAACGGCGTCCTACTGGTCCCTGCCGGACGCCCCCGACCTGGTGTGGGCGTACCCGGACCCGAAGCCGGACGTGGCCGAGATCAAGGACCACCTCTGCTTCTACGAGGTGGAGGCCTCCTGACCGCGCGGCGCGTCGCTCGATGAGTTCCGCCGGGCGCGGCAGTCTTCACCCGCATGGACAAGAAGACGATTTCCCGCGACGGGACGGCCGTCGCGTACGGGCGCACCGGCGCGGGCCCGGCGGTCATCCTGGTGAGCGGCGCTCTGTCGGCGGGCTCGTCGATGGAGCCGCTGGCCGCTCGGATCACCGGCGGCCTCGGCCCCGTCCCGTACGACCGCAGGGGCCGCGGCGCGAGCGGTGACACGGCCCCGTACGCGGTCGCCCGCGAGGTGGAGGACATCGCGGCGCTCATCGACGCGGTGGGCGGCAGTGCGGCGTTGTACGGCATGTCGTCGGGTGCGGCGCTGGCCCTGGAGGCAGCGGCGAGCGGGCTTTCGGTGACCCGAGTCGCCGTGTACGAACCGCCGTTCGCGGTCGACGAAGGGGGCGGCAAGGAGCGCGCGGCGTACACGCAACAGCTGTCCGAGCTGCTGGCCGACGGCCGGAACGGGGACGCGGTGGAGCTGTTCATGTCGCTCACCGGCGCACCGGCCGAGATGATCGCGAGCGCCCGGCGGGCCCCCTGGTGGCCGGACATGGAGGCGGTCGCGCCGACGCTCGCCTACGACGACGCCGTGATGGGTGACGGACTGGTGCCGCGGGAGCGGCTGGCCTCGGTCACCGTGCCGGTGCTCGCCGTCGCCGGCGGCGCGAGCCCCGCGTGGATGCACGAGGCAGCGCGGGAGGTGGCGGAGGCGGTGCCCGACGGGACGTACCGCACGCTGAACGGCCAGACCCACGCGGTGGATCCGGACGCGCTCGGTCCGCTGCTCACCGACTTCTTCTCGGCGTAGGCCGGCGCCACCCCGTAAGCGGCTGGGCAGCCGTCTTCAGCGGCTAGGCAGCCGTCTTCGCGCGCGTGGTCGTCGCGATCGTCGCCGAGCCGACCACGCGCGTGCCGTCGTAGAGCACGATGGCCTGGCCGGGGGCTACGCCGCGCACGGGCTCGTCGAAGGTGACGGTCAGGGTGCCGTCCACCAGCTCCGCCGTCGCCGGCGTCTCCTCGCCGTGGGCGCGCAGCTGAGCGGTGTAGGTGCCCGGTCCCGTGGGGGCCGTGCCGCACCAGCGGGGCTTGATGGCCGTGAGGGTCGTGACGTCGAGAGAGTCGACGGGGCCGACCGTCACCGTGTTGTTCACCGGCGAGATGTCCAGGACGTAGCGCGGCTTGCCGTCGGGGGCCGGGGTGCCGATGCGCAGGCCCTTGCGCTGGCCGATCGTGAAACCGTACGCGCCCTCGTGCGTGCCGACCTTGCTGCCCGTCTCGTCGACGATGTCGCCCTCGGCCTTGCCCAGGCGCGACGCCAGGAAGCCCTGGGTGTCGCCGTCCGCGATGAAACAGATGTCGTGCGAGTCGGGCTTCTTGGCGACCGCGAGGCCGCGCCGCTCTGCCTCCGCGCGGATCTCGTCCTTCGTCGTGACCGTGTCGCCGAGGGGGAACAGGGCGTGCGCGAGCTGGCGGTCGTCGAGCACTCCGAGGACGTACGACTGGTCCTTGGCCATGTCGGAGGCGCGGTGCAGCTCGCGGGTGCCGTCCGTGAGCTCGACCACCTTCGCGTAGTGGCCGGTGGCGACCGCGTCGAAGCCGAGGGCGAGCGCCTTGTCGAGGAGCGCGGCGAACTTGATCTTCTCGTTGCAGCGCAGGCACGGGTTCGGGGTGCGCCCGGCCTCGTACTCGGCGACGAAGTCGTCGACGACGTCCTCGCGGAACCGCTCGGCGAGGTCCCAGACGTAGAAGGGGATGCCGATGACGTCGGCGGCCCTGCGGGCGTCGCGGGAGTCCTCGATGGTGCAACAGCCGCGGGCTCCCGTGCGGAACGACTGCGGGTTCGCGGAGAGGGCGAGGTGGACGCCCGTCACGTCGTGGCCGGCTTCCGCCGCGCGGGCGGCGGCGACGGCGGAGTCCACGCCGCCCGACATGGCGGCGAGGACGCGGAGGGGGCGGGTGCTCTGCGGGGTCTGCGAAGTCATAGCTCTAACAGGGTACGGGGCTGTGGGAACCGAATCCCGCGAGTATCCGTTGTGGATCTCGTACGACGTGAACGGGGGCGGGTCGTGGGAGCACAGGGAAAGTCGCGGCAGAAGACCGAAGGCCGCGCGAAGCGCGACGGTGACCGGGGGGTCAGCCGGCGGACGCTGCTGATCGGAGGCGCGGCGACAGCCGTCGGCGTGGGCCTGCTCGCCCGCAGCGACCTGGCGCACATGTGGTGGCAGATGCCCGGCATCGACAAGCCGCGCAAGGCCGGCGAGGTCGACTTCAGGGGCGCGGAGTGGGTGGCCGCGGCGGCGGCGAACTGGCGGCGGGCGGACCGCCCGGCCGACTACACGATCGACCGCGTGATCATCCATGTCACGCAGGGCAGTTATCAGGGGACGCTGAAGGTCTTCAAGGACCCGTGGCACGGGGCGGCCGCGCACTACGTGGTGCGCAAGGACGGGCACATAGCGCAGATGATCCGCGAGCTGGACGTGGCGTTCCACGCGGGGAACAAGGACTTCAACGAGCGCAGTGTGGGGATCGAGCACGAGGGGTTCGTGGACCGCCCGGCCGACTTCACGGACGCCATGTACGCGTCCTCAGCGCGGCTCACCGCCGGGATATGCAGGCGCTACGGGATACCCGTCGACCGGAAGCACATCATCGGCCATGTCGAGGTGCCCGGCACGGACCACACCGATCCGGGCCCGCACTGGGACTGGGACCGGTACATGCGCCTGGTGAAGCGCGCCCATGAAGAGGGGCGCACGGCCAAGGCGTAAGGCGTAGGCGTAAGGCGTAGGCGTAGGGCGTCCTGGCCCAGCCCGGCCGTCAGCCGAGCCCGGCCTTCAGCTCAGCTCAGAGGCCGTCAGCTCAGCCCGGCCGTCCTGGCCCGCTCCACCGCCGGTCCGATCGCGCCCGCGACGGCCGCGACGTCCGCCTCGGTCGACGTGTGGCCCAGGGAGAAGCGCAGGGTGCCGCGGGCGAGGTCCGGGTCGGTGCCGGTGGCCAGCAGGACGTGGCTGGGCTGGGCCACACCGGCCGTGCACGCGGAGCCGGTGGAGCACTCGATGCCCTGCGCGTCCAGGAGCAGCAGCAGGGAGTCGCCCTCGCAGCCGGGGAAGGTGAAGTGGGCGTTGGCGGGCAGTCGGCCGCCGGGGGCCGGGTCGCCGCCGAGGATCGCCTCGGGGACGGCCGCGCGCACGGCGTCGGCCAGGTCGTCACGCAGGCCGCCGATCTCGCGGGCGAACCGCTCGCGCCGTTCGGCGGCGAGCCGCCCGGCGACGGCGAAGGCGGCGACGGCCGGCACGTCGAGCGTCCCGGAGCGCACATGCCGCTCCTGTCCGCCGCCGTGGAGCACGGGTACGGGGGTGTACTCGCGGCCCAGGAGAAGCGCCCCGATGCCGTACGGGCCGCCGATCTTGTGGCCGGAGACGGTCATCGCGGCGAGGCCGGAGGCGGCGAAGTCGACAGGGATCTGACCGTAGGCCTGGACGGCGTCGGCGTGCAGCGGGACGCCGAACTCGGCGGCCACGTCGGCGAGTTCACGGACGGGCTGGATCGTGCCGATCTCGTTGTTCGCCCACATGACGGTGGCGAGGGCCACGTCGTCGGGGTTGCGGGAGATCGCCTCGCGCAGGGCGTCCGGGTGCACGCGGCCGTACGCGTCGACGGGCAGGTACTCGACGGTGGCGCCCTCGTGTTCGCCGAGCCAGTGCACGGCGTCGAGGACTGCGTGATGTTCGACGGGGCTCGCGAGGACGCGGGTGCGGGCGGGGTCCGCGTCGCGGCGGGACCAGTACAGGCCCTTCACCGCGAGGTTGTCGGCCTCGGTGCCACCCGAGGTGAAGACGACCTCACTGGGGCGGGCGCCGAGGGATTCGGCGAGGGTCTCCCGGGACTCCTCGACGGTGCGTCGGGCGCGTCGGCCCGCTGCGTGCAGCGAGGACGCGTTGCCGGTGACGGCGAGCTGGGCGGTCATCACCTCGACGGCCTCCGGGAGCATCGGAGTGGTCGCGGCGTGGTCGAGGTAAGCCATGGTGGGCTCGATTCTACGAGCCCCGGTCCCGGTGCTCAGCGCCGCGTGGGGTCCCGACCCACGGCGGGCGTCGCAGAGGTCAGCCCGTGAGGCTCCAGGACAGCGTGTGGTCTGCGGCGACGAATGCCGCGAGGACCGCCAGGTCGGCGATGCCGAGCCCGAGTCCGAGCAGCGCACGGCCACGGCGGGCGGTGCCGCGCCACAGGGCGAGGCCGGCGAGCACGATGGCGATGGGGCCGAGGAAGAGGTTGAGGACGAGCAGTCCGAGCAGACCGAGGACGAACGAGGCGACGGCCATTCCGTCGGCGTCGCGCGCACCCGTGCGGGGCTGCTCCGCAGAGGCCGTCGCGGCCACGGTGTCGGCGTGGGTGTCAGCGGTGATGTGCATTGGTGGTACCCCCTCTTTGATCAGGCTGATGGATCTTTGATCGGGCCGATGGATCAGTGCTGTTGGCGTCGCCGGGCGGTCCGCTCGCGCACGGCGAAGACGACCAGCCAGACACCGATGACGGCGGCGGCGACGAGAGTGACGGGAAGAGGCGCGTGGGCCACGGAGCCCAGCGCGACGCCCAGCAGAAGCAGGGCGGCTACGAGGAACAGCATGAGTGCCTCTCATGTCGGGTCGGTGACAGTTGGGATTACAACCGTTCACTGACTCATGAGTCTAGCGCGCACGCGGCTTCCGGATTACAGAGAACAAGTGTTAACTGCATGGCATGAGTCACACTCTCGGCATCCGGCAGGCCCAGAAGCAGAAGACCCGACAGGCGCTGCTCGACGCGGCGTTGGAGCTGCTCGAGGACCAGAGCCTGTCCAGCCTGGGGCTGCGCGAGGTCACCCGGGCCGTCGGGGTCGCGCCGACCGCGTTCTACCGGCACTTCGACTCGACGGCCGAGCTGGGCGTCGCGCTCGTCGAGGAGGCGCTCGGCAGCCTGCACGAGATGATCACCACGATGCTGACCACGACGGGCAGCAACGAGGAACGTCTGGGCCAGACAGTCGAGTTGATCGCCCGTCTGGTCCGCACGCACCCCTCCCACGTGCGGTTCATCGCGCGTGAGCGGCACGGCGGCGTCCAGCGCGTGCGCGACGCCATCGGCGGGCAGCTCGCGCGGTTCGCCGAAGAGGTGGCCGAGGGACTGGCCGCGGACCCCGTGTCCGAAGGCTGGAGCCGCGACGACCTGCGGATGCTGGCATGGCACTACGTCGAGCACATGGTGATGACCGCGTCCGTCTTCCTGGAGACCCCGCCGGAGCGCATGGACGCGGCGATCGACGTCGCCACACGGCAGTTGCGCCTCGTCAACCTCGGCCGGGCGCACTGGCTGGACTGAGGCCGCCCACGGTGGCCTGCCCCGGCCACCGGCGACATCCGGCGCCCAACTCCCCGCGCCCCGGGCCGGCACACGCCCTAGCCTGAACGGCATGACCGCCGACTGGAATCCCGACCGCTCCTACGCCAGTTCGTCCGGTGACGTCGCCTGGGCCGCGCTCGGCCCGACGGACGCGCCGCCGGTCGTCCTGGTCCACGGCACGCCCTTCTCCTCGTACGTCTGGCGCGGCCCGGCCCGCGCGCTCGCCGCCCGGCACCGCGTGTACGTGTGGGACCTGCCCGGGTACGGCGCCTCGGCCAAGCACGACGGGCAGGACGTCTCCCTGGCCGCCCACGCCCGCGTCCTGACCGAGCTGCTCGGCCACTGGGGCCTGGACCGGCCCGGCGCCGAACCCGCCGTGGTCGCCCATGACTTCGGCGGCTGTGTCGCCCTGCGCGCCCGGCTGGTGCACGGTGCGCGCTACGAGCGGCTCGCGCTCGTCGACCCGGTGGCCCTCGCCCCGTGGGGCTCCCCCACGTACCGCCATCTCGGCGCCCACGCCGACGTGTTCGCCCAGCTCCCGCCGGCCCTGCACGAGGCGCTCGTGCGCGAGTACATCAGCTCGGCAAGCCACCGGGGCCTGCACCCGGCCACCCTCGACCGACTGGTCGCCCCCTGGTGCACACCCGAGGGACAGCCCGCGTTCTACCGCCAGATCGAGCAGAACGACCAGCGCTTCACCGACGAGATCCAGGGCCGGTACGGGGAGTTGGACCTGCCCGCACTGATCTGCTGGGGCACGGAGGACACCTGGATCCCGGTCGCGCGCGGGCACGAGCTGGCCAAGCTGATCCCCGGCGCCGAACTGCGGCTGATCGAGGGCGCGGGGCACCTCGTACAGGAGGACGCCCCGGCCGAACTGACCGGCGCCCTTGCGGAGTTCCTGGGAGCGGACCGTAGACGCCGGTGATCGCGGCGGCACAGCGGGCGAGCACGGCCGATCGGGAGCCGCTCGCGGGCGTCACCCGCTACACCCCGCCCTCCCACGGCCCCCGTGTACTCCCATGACCCCTGTCAGGCGAACCGGGGAAGCAGCCTGAGCGCGTTGTCTCGTTCCACGCCGCGGAGCTCGTCCTCGGTGAAGCCGTCGAAGCCGGTGAGGTTGTCGATGTTGCGTACGACCGTGGGTTCCGGGGCCGCGGGCCAGTCGGTTCCAAACGGCCGGATGGCGCTCGCCTCGATGATGAACCCGGAGTTGACGTCGACGGAGGAGACCCGAGTGCGGCTCTACACCGAAGGCGTGGCCGAAGTGATCCTCAACGGGCTTTCGCTGCCCGGCTGAACCAGCAGGCCACGGCGTCGGGCTCGGCCCACCCGGCCCCGCCGCCCCGCCCCGTTCAGCTCAGCTTCGCGCGCGCGAGCTGCCGGGACTGGGCCACCAGGCGGTCCTCGCTGTCCCAGACCTCGGCGTCCTCCTCCAGGAAGCCGCCCGCGAGGTTGCGGGTGGTGATGGAGACGCGCAGCGGGCCGGGGGCGGGGCGGCAGCGGACGTGGACGGTCAGTTCGACCGTCGGGACCCAGCCGGTCAGGCCCATCTCGAACGCGGTCGGCGGCAGCGCGTCCACCGCGAGAAGCAGGGAGAGCGGGTCCGCGTCACGCCCGTCCGCGAGGCCGAACCAGGCCCGCATCTCGCCCTTGCCGGAAGGCGAGCCGAGCGCCCAGCCGAGCGTCGAAGGGTCGAGCTTGAGAGCGAGCCGCTCGGTGATGGCGGAGCTGCCCTTGATCGGAGTGGGGCCGTCCTGCGCGCCGAAGCACTGCTCGACCGGCGGGAGGTGCGGGGGCTTCGCGGTGGTGCGGACGTCGTCCGGGAGCGCGTCGAGGTCGCCGTAGGAGGCGAGGACGCGGATCCGCTCGACCTCGGCGCCCTCGTCGTCGTACTGGAAGAGGGAGGCCTGGCCGGTGGAGAGGGTGCGGCCGGTGCGTACGACGTCGGTCCTGATCACGGCGGGGCCGGGCCGGGACGCGGTCAGGTAGTGCGCGGAGATGGTGAACGGGTCGCTGTGCGGCAGCGCGTCGCCGAGGGCGCGGCCGAGCACCGCCAGCAGATAGCCGCCGTTGACGGCGCTGATGATCGTCCAGCCGGCCGAGAGGTCGATGTCGTACACACCGGGCTCGCGCCGGGTGACCGCGGTGTCGCGGTCGAACTCACTGTCGCCGATGACCGCCTGCGCGGCGGACGATACCTGTGCCATGCAGGTACGGTACAACAGCGAACTACTAAGCGGTAGCTTTTTAATCCGGGATCATCATAAGCCCAGGTCAGGGTGTCTCCTCCGGTACCTCCGCCGCCGACGACCTGCGGTGCCAGGCCCGCGGCGCGCGCCAGTGGTAGCGCATCGCGAGCAGCCGCAGCACGAACGCAGTGATCACCGCGACACCACTGCTGAACGCGGACAGCGCGTCGAAGCGGATGCACAGGACGATGATCGTCGAGCCGACGATCGCCGGTACCGCGTAGAGGTCACGGTCCCAGCGGACCAGGGACGGGACCTCGTTGGCGATGATGTCGCGCAGCACACCGCCGCCCACGGCGGTCGTGAGGCCGAGCGCCACGGAGGCCGTGAGCCCGAGACCGTAGTCGTACGCCTTGACCGTGCCGGTGACGCAGAACAGGCCGAGACCCGCCGCGTCGAAGATGTTCACCGCGACCTGGGTGCGCTCCACCTCGGGGTGCAGGAAGAAGACCAGGCCCGCGGCGAACAGCGGGGTCAGGAAGTAACCGAGGTCGGTGAACGCGGCCGGCGGGACGGCACCGATGATCACGTCGCGGAACAGCCCTCCGCCCAGCGCGGTGACCTCGGCGAGAACGGCGATGCCGAAGACATCGAAGTTCTTGCGGACCGCGAGGAGAGCGCCGGAGATCGCGAAGACGAAGATCCCGACGAGGTCCAGCCAATGCTGGACGGAGGGGGTGAAGAGTTCCAGAAGCACCCGACATTCTTACGCACCGCCGGACGCGCCCCGGGCCAGGCATGGCACGTGGCCTACAGCGCGTGGCCTACGGCACATGGCCTACAGCGCGGGCTTGCCCTTCGTGTAGAGCCAGGTCCGGAAGAGGCCGTCGAGGTCCTGCCCGGAGACCTTCTCGGCGAGGCGGATGAAGTCGGCGGTCTGCGCGTTGCCGTAGCGGTGTGTGGAGGTCCAGGTGCGAAGGAGCTTGAAGAAGTCCTTGTCGCCGATCCGCTCGCGAAGGACCTGGAGCGTCATCGCGCCGCGGTTGTAGACGGCGCTGTTGAACATGGTGTCGCGCTGCGGGTCGGCGATGACGCTCTGCCAGAAGGACGAGGTGGCGGGGACGGAGTTGTACGCGGCGAGGAAGGAGTCATGGGCGCTGGTGCGTCCCTTGTGCTCGTTCCACAGCCAGGGCCCGTAGCTGGCGAAGCCCTCGTTGAGCCAGATGTCCTTCCACTGCCGCACCGAGACGGAGTCGCCGAACCACTGGTGGGCCAGCTCGTGCACGATCGTGCCCTCGGAACGGACGGCGGAGTAGCTCGGCTTGGACTGCGTCTCCAGGGAGAAGCCCGCCTGCGGCATGTCGTCGACGACCGCGCCGGTCTCCTCGAACGGATAGGGGCCGAACACCTGCGACCAGTAGTCGGTGACCTCGGCGGTGACGCCGTACACGTCGACGTTGTTGCTGTTCTTCAGGACCGGGTCGATGGCGACGTAGATCGGGATGCCCGAGGGGGTCCGGCCGGTCTTGACGTCGAACTTCCCGATGGAGGCGGTCGCGAGGTAGGTCGCCATCGGCCGGGACTCGCGCCAGTGGTGCACAGTCTGCCCGCCCCGGACGTCGTACGTGTCGACGAGCCGGCCGTTGGAGACGCCGGTCAGGCCCTTGGGCGCCTTGATGCGGATGTCGTACGTCGCCTTGTCGGAAGGGTGGTCGCTGGAGGGGAACCAGGTGGAGGCGGCGTTGGGTTCGCAGGCGACGAAGACACCGTCGTCGGTCTTCATCCAGCCGTAGTCGGAGCCGAAGACGATGGGGCCGTTGAGCGCCTCCGGGACGCCGCCGTAGGTGACCGTGACGGAGAAGGTGCGGTGGTCGCGGATCGCGTCGCGCGGGGTGACGCGTATCTCGTCGCCGGAGCGCGTGAACTGGGCGCGTCTGCCGTTCACTTCGACGGACGTGACGGTCAGCTTCTGGAGGTCGAGGTCGAAGGAGGAGAGGTTCTGGGTGGCGCGCGCGGTGACGGTGGTGACGCCGTCGAGGCGGTCGGTCGCGGGATCGTAGGAGACGTTCAGGTCGTAGTGGGTGGCGTCGAAGCCGCCGTTGCCGAGCTGCGGGAAGTACGGGTCGCCGATGCCGTCCGAGCCCGGGGTGGGGGCCGGGGCCGCGGCGATCAGACAGAACGAGGCGGCCGCTGTCACGACTGACGCCAGACGTGCCGAACGGGAGAGTGCCATGAGTCGCCCTTCGCGCGTGTTCCGATGTGACGGACACGCAGACTCTGCACTCTCCCGTCAGGGCGTGTACATGACCTGCTCGGTCAAATTCCCGCTAACTGCCGGACGACCCCTGCGCCTCGTCCGCCCCGTCCGCGTCACCCGCATCGTCCACCGGCTGTACGTCACTGTCTTCACCGGCGTCGGCAGCCGCCTCGGGAGCCACCGCCTCGGGAGCATCGGCAGCCTCCGTAACCGACCCCTCGGCCGGCTCCTTCGTCAGCTCCTTCGTCAGCTCCTGTGGAGCGTCATCCGCCTCGGTCGGCGCCAGCGTCACCACCTCGATCGCCTCCTTGGCGACCGCGAGCAGCTTGGTGTCGCCCGGGGCCTGGTCCTCGGCGTTCTCCGGGTGGTGGCAGGCCACTTGGCGTCCGGGGGCGAGCTGGAGCAGCGGCGGCTCCGACGTCTTGCAGATCTCCGTCGCCTTCCAGCACCGCGTGTGGAAGCGGCAGCCGCTCGGCGGCGAGATCGGCGAGGGCACATCGCCCTTGAGCAGGATCCGCTCGCTCTTGGCGCCCCGGCGCTTGGGGTCGGGGACGGGCACGGCCGACATCAGGGCCTTGGTGTACGGGTGCATCGGCGCCTCGTACAGCGAGGTGCGGTCGGCGAGTTCGACGATCTTGCCGAGGTACATCACCGCGATGCGGTCCGAGACATGGCGGACGACGGAGAGGTCGTGCGCGATGATCACGTACGTCAGGCCGAGCTCGGACTGCAGGTCGTCCATGAGGTTGACGACCTGCGCCTGGATCGACACGTCGAGCGCGGAGACCGGCTCGTCCGCCACGACCAGCTTCGGCTTGAGCGCGAGCGCGCGGGCGATGCCGATGCGCTGGCGCTGGCCGCCGGAGAACTCGTGCGGGTAGCGGTTGAAGTGCTCCGGGCTGAGGCCCACCAGCTCCAGGAGGCGCTGGACCTCCTTCTTCACCCCGCCCTCGGGCTCCACGCCCTGGAGCCGGAACGGCGCCGAGACGATCGAGCCGATGGTGTGCCGGGGGTTCAGGGAGCCGTACGGGTCCTGGAAGATCATCTGGATGTCCCGGCGCAGCGGGCGCATGCCCCGCGTGCCGAGGCGCGTGATGTCCTGGCCCTCGAACTCGATCCTGCCGCCGGTGGGTTCGATCAGCTTCGTGATGACCCGGCCCATGGTCGACTTGCCGCAGCCGGACTCGCCGACGACGCCGAGGGTCTCGCCCTTGCGGACCTCGAAGCCGATCCCGTCGACGGCCTTCACCGCGGCGACCTGCCGCTGGAGGATCCCCTTCTTGATCGGGAAGTGCTTGACCAGGCCCTCGACCTTGAGCAGCACCTCCCGGTCCTCGGGGGACGCCGCCTGCGCGGGGACCGTGGCCGTCTCGGTGGCCGCCCCGGTGCCCGCCGTGTCCCCTGCGGATGCCTTCTTCGTCTCGCTCACGGGCTCACTCACAGCTTCGGCGCAATCTCTTCGGTCCAGATCCGCGTACGGTCCTCCGGCGAGAGGTGGCAGGCGGAGAAGTGGTCGCTGCCGACCTCGTGCAGCTCGGGCCGCTGGGTGCGGGTGATGCCGCCCTTGGGCAGGTCCGCGTACGGACAGCGCGGGTGGAAGGCGCAGCCCGAGGGGATGTTGATGAGGGACGGCGGCTGGCCCTTGACGGGGATGAGCCGCTCGGTCTGCTCACGGTCGATGCGCGGCATCGATCCGAGCAGACCCCAGGTGTACGGGTGCTGCGGCTCGGCGAAGATCTTGTCGACGGGGCCGCGCTCGACGCAGCGTCCGCCGTACATGACCAGGACCTGGTCGGCGATCTCGGCGACGACACCCAGGTCGTGGGTGATGAGGACGACCGCGGACTCGAACTCCTTCTGCAGATCCCTGATCAGGTCGAGGATCTGCGCCTGGACGGTGACGTCGAGCGCAGTGGTGGGCTCGTCCGCGATGAGCAGCTGCGGGTTGTTCGCCAGCGACATCGCGATCATCGCGCGCTGGCGCATTCCGCCGGAGAACTCGTGCGGGTAGCTGTCGACGCGCTTGGCCGGCTCGGGGATGCCCACGCGGTCGAGCAGTTCGACGGCCCGCTTGCGCGCGGCCTTCTTGGTCACGTCGTTGTGGACGCGGTACGCCTCGACGATCTGGCTGCCGACCGTGTAGTACGGGTGCATCGCGGACAGCGGATCCTGGAAGATCATCGCCATCTCGCGGCCGCGGAGCCGGCGCACGTCGTCCGGGGCGGCCCCGATCAGCTCCTTTCCCTCGAGCCAGATCTCGCCGGACATCTGCACGTTCTTGCCGCGCGCGCCGAGCCGGTGCAGCCCCATGATCGCCAACGATGTCACGGACTTGCCGGACCCGGACTCGCCCACGATGGACAGGGTCTGGCCCTTCTCCAGCTTGAAGCTGAGCCCGTCGACGGACTTGACCAGACCGTCGTCGGTCGGGAAGTGCACCTTGAGGTCGCGCACTTCGAGGAAGGCCGTCGGGGGCTTGGCCGGGCCCGCGGCCACCGGCTCGCCCACGGCGGCACCGGTCTTGGACAGTTCGGTCACGAGAGCCTCACCCGCGGGTCGGCGGCGGCGTAGAGAAGGTCCACCAGGAGATTGCAGAGGACGACGAAGAACGCGGCGAGCAGCGTCACGCCGAGGACCTTGGGCAGGTCGTTGTCGGTGATGCCCTGGACGGCGTACTCACCGATGCCGTGCAGGGAGAACACGTTCTCGGTGATCACGGCGCCGCCGAGCAGCAGACCGACGTCCATACCGAACACGGTGATGATCGGGGTCAGTGCGGCTCGCAGGCCGTGCCGGCCCACCACGGTGCGCTCGCGCAGACCCTTGGCGCGCGCGGTGCGGATGTAGTCCTCGTTCATCGTCTCCAGCATGCCCGCGCGGGTCAGCCGGGCGTAGATCGCGGAGTACAGCAGAGCGAGTGAACACCAGGCAGGGAAGAGGGTGTTGGCCCACTGTGCCGGGTTCTCCGTGAGTGGTACGTAGGTACGACCGAAGATCGGGATCTGATAGGTGAAGACGAGGAGTGCCAGCTGGCCCGTGAAGAAGATCGGCAGCGAGACACCGGCGAGGGCGACACCCATGAACGCGCGGTCGAAGAACGATCCGGGCTTGAGCGCCGAGATCACACCCACCGTGACACCGGACAGCAGCCAGATGACCGCGGCACCGGCGGCCAGGGACAAGGTGATGGGCAGCCGGTCGGTCAGCTCGGGCCACACCGCGACGTGGTTCTTGAAGGAGTAGCCGAAGCACGGCGCGTTGCAGTGGACCGTGGTGGGGCCGAGGTCGTAGGTGGACCCCGCGAAGATCCCCTTGATGAAGTGCCAGTATTGAAGATAAACGGGCTCGTCCAGGCCGAGGTTGTGCTTGACCGCCGCGATGTCCGCGGCCGAGGGACTCTTGCCGATGTACTGCTGCGCGAGCTGGTCGGCGGTCTGGCCGGCCATTCTCGGCAGCAGGAAAAAGATGCCAAACGTAACCGCGGTGACGACCAGCAACAGGATCACTGCCGCGATCAGCCGGCGGATGATGTACGAGATCACGGGGACCGGCGCTGGTGCCCGCGGACCGTGCGGCCCGCGGGCACCAATGCCTTCACCTGCCTTCCGGGGCTGCTACTTCTTCGTGGTGCCGATGTTGAGGTAGTCGTACTGCCCGCTGAAGGCGGCCGTGGACACCAGGTTGGTGGCGTACGGCGAGCGGTACAGCAGGACCTTGAAGTAGGTCAGCGGGACGAGCGCCGCGTCATCCATGGCCTGCTTGTCGATCTGCGCGTACAGCTTGTTGCGGGTGGCCTCGTCGGGCGCTCCGATGGCCTGGGCGAGCAGGGAGTCGACCTTCTTGTCGTCGAGCTCCGACAGGGCGGTGTTGCCGGAGGCGCCGACCGCCTTGCTGTTCAGGATCTGCTGCAGGAAGCCGTAGCCGGAAGGCCAGTCGGCACCCCACTGCATCATCATGATGCCGACGTTGTTCTTCTGGTTGAACTTCGGGACGCCCGCGTAGTCGGTGAAGTACTTGCCCGACGGGAACTGCTTCAGGCTGGCGTTGATGCCGACCTTCTTCAGCGACTCGATCAGCGCCTGGGCGCCGGAGACCTCGTCGTCGCGGTCGCTGCGCGCCGTGATCGTCGTGTTGATCTTCTTCTCGCCGCAGGCCTTCAGGGCGTCCTTGGCCTTGGCCACGTCACCCTTGTTGCCGCTGGTGGCGTAGACGTCTTCCTTGGCGTAGCCCGTGATGTCCGGGGGCAGCACGGTCGTGGCGACGTCACCGCGGATGGGACCGCCCTGCGCGGTCTGCACCGAGACCTTGTCGATGGCGTACTCGACGGCCTTGCGGCAGTCGACGTTCGTGAACGGCTTCAGCTTGGTGTTGATCGCCGCGTAGACGAGACGGCCGCCGTAGGCGTTGTCCGTGTTCCCCATCTTCGACTTGTCGTTGACCAGCTGCGCCTGCGTCTGGGTGTCGACGCCCTTGCCCTGGAGGTCGATCAGGGTGTCGCCGGACTGCAGGTCCTTGTCGATCGTCTGCTGGTTGACCTTCAGGTCGACGACGATCTTGTTCGGGTACTGCTTGCGCAGCGGGTCGGACTTCGGGTCGAAGTTCTTGTTGCGGACCAGGACGGCCTGCTTGCCCTCCTGGTAGCTCTGGAACTGGTACGAGCCCGAGGACACGATGTGCTTGACGTAGTCGATGCCGTCGTCCTTGGCCTTCGGCACCGGCGCGGTCTGCGGGGTGGCGACCAGGTAGTCGAACTCCTGGAAGGGCCGGTCGAGATGGAAGACGATCGTGGTGTCGTCCGGCGTCTCGATGGACTTCAGGCCCTTGTCGCTCTTGTCCTTGTAGGGGCCCTTGTACTTGTCACCGCCCGCGAGGAACTGCTGGAAGTAGTTCGGGCCGAGGGACAGCACGTCACGCGCGAAGTTCGAGCGCTCGACGGCGTACTTGACGTCCTTGGACGTGATCGGCGTGCCGTCCTGGTACTCAAGACCCTTGCGGATCGTGTACGTCCAGGTCTTGCCGCCGTCCGACGACTTGCCGGGGGCCGAGGCGAGGTCGGGGACGAGCGTGTTGCCCTTCTCCCCCGCGTCGGGCTTGAACGTCATCAGCGGGCGGGCGTACAGCCGGCTGAAGTTGTACATGTACGCGTAGTACGTGTTGCCCGGGTCGAACGAGTCGGGGACGTCCGACATCGCGTAGGTGACCGTGCCGCCCTTCTTCGTCGAGGCGTTGACGAAATCCTTCGTGGCGGCGTTCGCACCGGCCGACTTGTTGTTGTCGCCCGAGCCGTCGTCGGCCTTGCTGCAGCCGGCGAGCAGCAGGCTCACGCTGCCGATGGCCGCGACCGCGGCGATAGATGACCTTCGCATGATGGTCGGAATCCCCTCCATTGTCGGAAACTTGTGGAGCTCTCGGTGCGGCCTTGGGTCAGCGGCTGCGCGGGTCGAGGGCGTCGCGGAGACCGTCACCGAGCAGGTTGAACGCGAGCACGGTGACGAAGATGGCGAGACCCGGAACGATCATGTATTGCGGATCGACCTGGAAGTAGTCGACGGCGTCCTTGAGCATGCCGCCCCAGGAGGCCTGCGGCGGCTGGATGCCCACGCCCAGGAAGCTGAGCGACGCCTCGAAGATGATGTTCGTCGGGATCAGCAGCGTCGAGTAGACGATGATCGGGCCGACCAGGTTGGGCATCAGTTCCCGGAACAGGATGTACGGGCCGCGTGCCCCCATTCCGCGGGACGCGTCCACGAACTCCCGCTCGCGCAGCGCCAGTGTCTGGCCGCGCACGATCCGGCCCAGATACGGCCAGTTGAAGAATCCGATCACGAAGATCAGCACGCAGATGTGCAGCGGAAGCCCGTTCAGGCCGAACGCGCCGCCCTGCAGGGTCGCGGAGATCGAGATCGCGAACAGCAGCAGCGGGAACGCCAGGAACGTGTCCATCAAGCGGCTGATGATCGAGTCGACCCGGCCGCCGTAGTACCCGGCGACGACACCGAGGACCGCCCCGATCACGTTCGACAGGACGGTCGCGCCGAAGGCGACGACGAGGGAGACCCACGAGCCTTCGAGGATGCGCGCGAGGATGTCGCGGCCGAACTTCGGTTCCACACCGAGGGGATGGTCACCGCTCATACCGCCCAGTCCGCCCTTGGGGAGCGAGGAGGTGGGGTCGATGAGGTCCTGGTGGAACGTGTTCGGGTCGAGGCCGAAGAGGTGCTGCAGGGGGCGCGCGCAGGCGGCGATGAGGATGAGCAGAATGACGATGACGCCGCCGGCGACGGCGACTTTGTCCTTCTTGAAGCGGTTCCAGGCGATACGCCCGAGGGAACGCCCCTCGATCTGCTGCCCCTTGGTGCCGGCGAGCACAGCCTCGGGCTGCACCTCGGCCTGGGCCCCAGTGGTCTCGATCGGTGCGGTCACGGTGTGGTTGACCCCTCTCGGCCGACTGTGGCCGGCCCACGCCCGCCGCGGTAGCGGCTTGATCTTGTCTCGCGCGCTGGACAGTCCGGAGGCATGGCCCCGCAGTTGACCGTTCAGCTCGTACACAGAGTCGAAACCCCGTGTCTGCAGGGAGTCTTCAATGCGCTTGCGACCAGCCGCCAGACTTCCCCGTGAAAGGTTGCGCAACCGTGATGAGGCGGCAGGCGTGCATTATGCGGACGCGGGAACCGGCTGAGCGGACAATTCACGCCGACCCGGCAGAGCCGCGTCGGGTCCGGAATACGACACGGTGACCGATGTGGCGAGAATGCCCGGGTGCTGCGCCGACTCACCCTAAAACGGGGCGGAATGGGGCCGGGTCAACCCGGATGTCTCCGGCGGCAGTTGGAGCGAGGGCCCGCGGTGAACGGTTTCAGTACGTCCCGTGCGGCGGCGGGTACCCGTACCCCGCGGCGGGGGCGGGCGCGGCCGGGGCCGCGTGGGCCTCGCGGTCGTAGAACGGGCGGGCGTTGGCGCGCAGCCACATGGCGACGGGGTCGTGCTCGTCGGACATCGCGACCGTGGAGACGGGCAGTCCCTCGGGCACGGCGACGACCGACTGCTGCATCATCGCGCGCACCGCGTCCACGGACACCGGCGACGTGTCGTACACATCGAGGCCGATCGCCAGATAGGGCGCACCGAGCGTGGGCTGGACCCAGGCGCGGCGCAGCGAGCGGATCGCGGTGGTGCGGTGCGCGTTCTGCGTGAGCAGGGCGTAGAACTGCGGGATCTCGATGGCGGGGTCGCTCAGGCGCAGGGGCCCGGCGGGCTGACGGTCGAGGCCGCCCGCGATCCGGCGCAGGTCGAGCCACGGGATGCCGACGCCGCCGCCGGGCGCGTGCGGGTTGAGCCAGAGGCCGTAGTGGTCGGGGTAGAGCGTGCGGGCCGCGTCGACACCGCCGACGACCTCGTAGGCGCGGCTCCAGCCGGAGGCGGACAGCTCCTGGGCGGAGGTGACACAGGGGGCGTACGAGAAGCCCTCGACCTCCATGTTCCCGTACTGCGCGTCGGGGGATCCGGCCTGGCCGTGCCAGAGCAGCATCCACACCTGGCCGGTGCCCGCGTCCGCGAGCGCGTTGAGCAGCGCCTCGTAGGCGTCGTAACGCCCCGGCGTCACCTGGCGCAGCATGTGCTCGACCTGACCGGCCGCGGCCGTGCCCGACGCACTCACCCGTAACCGCCCCTTCGTGACGTACCCGACGATTTCGACCCGCTCCCCGCGGCGGGACCGCCCAGACAGGTCATGAAACCAGCTTAAGCGGCGATCCTGACACCGACTTGACGTACGCGCGGTCGACCGCATTCCCGTGCCGTCCCCGAACGGGGACCGGCGCCGGGCTTTCAGTGACCCTGCGTGTAGAACGGCCGCAGCGTGGCGCGCATCCAGTCACCGACCGGGTCCTGGGTGATGTCGAGCAGGACGAGGTTCACCGGCCAGGGCGCCGGGGCCCGGCCGAGGGCGCGGCCCAGGGCGTCCATGGGCAGGTTGCGCGCGGGACCCTCCCACTGCGACACCTCGACGCCGACGAAGAGGAGCGGGTCGCCGCCCTCGACGCTGGCGAGGCAGCGGCGGGCGGTGAGCACGACGCCTGCCGCCTCGAACTCCTCGCGCACGGCGGCCAGGAAGTCGACCGGGTCCTCCTGCCAGTCGGGCTCGTAGAGGCTGACCCGGCCGCCCGCGGCGGGCCCGTCCAGCGGCGTACGCCCCGACTTGCACAACTCGGCGACGGCGGGCGGGGGGAGCGGGATGCCGACGGCGCCGTCCGGGTTCACCGCGATCCCGACCTGCGGGGGCAGCCCGCGCGCGAACTCGACGGCCGGCGCGACCGTGCAGCCCATCCGGTCGCCGACGACCGCGAGGAACTGCTCCTCCGAGCTGAAGACGGGCACATAGGCCTGGCCCTCGATCTCCAGCGTCGGCAGGTCGAGGTTCGGGCTGCCGGGCCCGCCGCCCTGGGGCAGCGGTATCCACACCTGGCTGCGCCCGAGGACCTCGACGATCCGTCCGCCCGCCGAGCCGACCCCGAGGGAGGCGGCGAGCACCTCCTCCAGCTCGTTGGCCGGCCACCCGCCGTACGGGTGTGCGTGAGCCTGCGCCGGAATGTCCATGTGCCTACCACCCGCTCTGGAACCGCTCTGTCTGCGGCCGAACCCTAGCGCGTACAAGTGACACGGCACCCTCCGCATCCACCTGCGCACAGAGGGTCACGGTCGCTCAACTCCCCTCGAACCCGATCCCGTTCAGCACATCCGTCGCGTCCCGGTCGAGCAGCACGGCGGACGCGCAGCCCCACGGCAGGTCACCGCGCTCGGCCGACTGCACCAGGACCGCGACCGCGCGGCGGTGCCGGGCGAACGCGTAGCGCGAGACCCCGCGGCCGCGGTCCCGCTGGCCCGCGAGCGCCGTGTCCGCGTCGACGTCGAGCAGCATCAGGTGCAGATCCGCGCCGCGCCGCCCGGCCTCCCTGGCCAGCCAGCGCCGCACCCAGGCCTGCGTGCCGCAGTCGTGCAGGACGACGCTGCCACCCGAGCGCAGGGCCCGCCGCAGCCCGACGAAGTGCGCGAGCCGTACGAGCGGGCGGTACACGGCGTACGGGAGCAGCCGTGGCAGCCGGGCCGCCCAGCGGTCGCGGGTGTCCTGCGAGTCGATACGCACGGCTCCCCCGCCGCCGACCACGCGGCTCATCAGCGTGGACTTGCCGCTGCCCGGGAGCCCCGAGACCACGATCAGGTCACCCCGCGCGAAGCCGAGACGGCGCGGGGTACGCCCGCGCCTGCCGCGCAGATCCCTGACGACGGGACCGCGCCCTGCCAACGGCCCGGGGCGGGACACCGCCCGTTGCGCGACCCCTGTCGCCGCGTACGCACCCGCCACTGCCTTGTGCACCGTGATCGTCCTCCCCGCTCCGGTCACGCCACCCTTGCCCGCCAAGTGTAAAGAGACGGTAATGCCGTACAAGTGGTTTCCCCGTACGGTCGGCATGCAATGATGTGCGCGCCAAGAGCACGACCAACTGCATACCGGCCGCTTGAATCCGCGCGGGAGAGCTCCCCGGACGCCTACGCGTCCCCGGGGGCGCCGAAGGAGCAAGTTCCTCCCTTGAATCTCTCAGGCCCCGTACCGCGCGGGCGAGGCATATCTGAAAAGCGGGCGGCCCTCGGCCGCTCCACCCAAGGTGCAAGCCGCGACCACCCGTACGTGTGGCGCCGGCGAACCTCTCAGGTTCCGATGACAGATGGGGAGGAAGACCATCGCCCTCGTCTGTCATGCCTGGGATCCTGGAGCACCACTCATGAGCAACGTCCCCCGTAAGACCGCCCTCGACGCCCTGCACCGCTCGCTGGGCGCGAAGATGACCGACTTCGCCGGCTGGGACATGCCGCTGCGGTACGGCAGCGAGCGCGACGAGCACCTCGCGGTCCGCACCAAGGCGGGCCTCTTCGACCTCTCACACATGGGCGAGATCACCGTCACCGGGCCGCAGGCCGTCGACCTCCTGGACTACGCCCTCGTCGGGAACATGTCCACGATCGGCCCCGGCCGCGCCCGCTACACCATGATCTGCCAGGAGGACGGCGGGATCGTCGACGACCTGATCGTCTACCGCCTGGGCGAGCACGACGCCGGTCTTCCTGAATACATGGTCGTCGCCAACGCGGGCAACGCGCAGATCGTCCTCGACGCGATCACCGAGCGCGCCGCCGGCTTCGACGCCGAGGTCCGTGACGACCGCGACGCCTACGCGCTGATCGCCGTCCAGGGCCCCGAGTCCCCCGGCATCCTGAAGTCCCTCACGGACGCCGACCTGGACGGCCTCAAGTACTACGCGGGCCTGCCCGGCACCGTCGCCGGCGTCCCGGCCCTCATCGCCCGCACCGGCTACACCGGCGAGGACGGCTTCGAGCTGTTCGTCGCCCCGGAGCACGCCGAGAAGCTGTGGCAGGCGCTGACCGACGCGGGCGCGCCGGTGGGCCTCGTCCCCGCCGGCCTCTCCTGCCGTGACACGCTCCGCCTGGAGGCGGGCATGCCGCTGTACGGGCACGAGCTGACGACGGCGCTGACCCCGTTCGACGCCGGTCTCGGCCGCGTCGTGAAGTTCGAGAAGACGGGCAACGAGGGCCGCTTCGTGGGCCGCGAGGCGCTCGAGGCCGCGGCCCTGCGCGCCGAGACCGCTCCGCCGCGCAAGCTCGTCGGTCTGATCGCCGAGGGCCGCCGGGTGCCGCGCGCCGGGATGTCCGTGGTCGCCGACGGCCAGGTGATCGGCGAGGTCACCTCCGGCGCCCCCTCCCCCACGCTCGGCAAGCCGATCGCCATCGCCTACGTGGACGCGGCACACGCCGCCCCGGGCACGGAGGGCGTCGGCGTGGACATCCGCGGCGCCCACGAGCCGTACGAGGTCGTGGCGCTGCCGTTCTACAAGCGCCAGAAGTAGCCCGACCGTCCTCACAGGGGGCGCCGGAAGTAACCCAGCGCACACCCCTCTCGTTCCGCAGCACCCACCCGCGTACAGGAGAATTCAGATCATGAGCAACCCCCAGCAGCTGCGCTACAGCAAGGAGCACGAGTGGCTGTCGGGCGCCGAGGACGGCGTCTCGACGGTCGGCATCACCGAGTTCGCGGCCAACGCGCTCGGCGATGTCGTCTACGCCCAGCTCCCCGAGGTCGGTGACACGGTGACCGCGGGCGAGACCTGCGGCGAGCTCGAGTCGACCAAGTCCGTCAGCGACCTGTACTCCCCGGTCACCGGCGAGGTCGTCGAGGCGAACCAGGACGTCGTGGAGGACCCGTCGCTGGTGAACTCCGCCCCGTTCGAGGGCGGCTGGCTGTTCAAGGTCCGCATCTCGGAAGAGCCGAAGGACCTGCTCTCCGCGGACGAGTACGACGCGTTCTCCGGCTCCGGCAACTAGGGACACCACGACCATGTCGCTCATGAACACCCCCCTGCACGAGCTCGACCCGGACGTCGCCGCCGCGGTCGACGCCGAGCTGCTCCGTCAGCAGTCGACGCTGGAAATGATCGCGTCGGAGAACTTCGCCCCGGTCGCCGTCATGGAGGCCCAGGGCTCGGTCCTGACCAACAAGTACGCCGAGGGCTACCCCGGCCGCCGCTACTACGGCGGCTGCGAGCACGTCGACGTCACCGAGCAGATCGCCATCGACCGGGTGAAGGACCTCTTCGGCGCCGAGTACGCCAACGTCCAGCCCCACTCCGGCGCCTCCGCCAACCAGGCCGCCCTCTTCGCGCTCGCCAAGCCCGGCGACACGATCCTGGGCCTGGACCTCGCCCACGGCGGCCACCTCACCCACGGCATGCGCCTGAACTTCTCCGGCAAGCAGTTCGACGTGGTCGCGTACCACGTCGACGAGGCCGGCCTGGTCGACATGGCCGAGGTCGAGCGCCTCGCCAAGGAGCACCGCCCCAAGGTGATCATCGCGGGCTGGTCCGCCTACCCGCGCCAGCTCGACTTCGCCGCGTTCCGCCGCATCGCGGACGAGACCGGCGCCTACCTGTGGGTCGACATGGCCCACTTCGCCGGCCTCGTCGCGGCCGGGCTGCACCCCAACCCGGTCGAGTACGCGGACGTGGTCACCTCCACCACGCACAAGACGCTCGGCGGGCCGCGCGGCGGGATCATCCTCGCGAAGAAGGACTTCGCGAAGAAGCTGAACTCGTCCGTCTTCCCCGGCTTCCAGGGCGGCCCCCTGGAGCACGTGATCGCCGCCAAGGCCGTCTCCTTCAAGGTCGCCGCGAGCGAGGACTTCAAGGAGCGCCAGCAGCGCACCATCGAGGGCGCCCAGATCCTCGCCGCCCGCCTGACCTCGGACGACGCCCGCGCCACCGGCGTGAACGTGCTGTCCGGCGGCACCGACGTGCACCTGGTCCTGGTCGACCTGCGCGAGTCCGAGCTGGACGGCCAGCAGGCCGAGGACCGCCTCCACGAGGTCGGCATCACCGTCAACCGCAACGCGGTCCCCAACGACCCGCGTCCCCCGATGGTCACCTCGGGCCTGCGGATCGGCACCCCGGCCCTGGCCACCCGCGGCTTCCAGGCCGAGGACTTCACCGAGGTCGCCGACATCATCGCCGAGGCCCTCAAGCCGGAGTACGACGCGGATTCCCTCAAGACCCGCGTCACCGCCCTCGCCGACAAATACCCCCTGTACCCCGGCCTGAAGTAGTTTCGTACGCATTTGTACGTATGAAAGTTCGGGGCACCGCGCACACTGGACAGTGAGAGCGGTGCCCCGCCCCATGCACCGCCCCCAGCAGCACCCTGCGCACGACCCCGGCAGACAACGGCGTCCACCGAAACCCACCTAGGAGTTCCCCCGTGGCCATCTCGGTCTTCGACCTGTTCTCGATCGGCATCGGCCCGTCCAGCTCCCACACGGTCGGCCCGATGCGGGCGGCCCGCATGTTCGCGCGCCGCCTCAAGAACGAGGGCCTGCTCGCCCACACCGCCGCGATACGCGCCGAGCTCTACGGCTCCCTCGGCGCCACCGGACACGGCCACGGCACCCCCAAGGCGGTCCTGCTGGGCCTGGAGGGCGACTCGCCCCGCACCGTCGACGTGGAGAAGGCCGACGACCGCGTCGAAGCGATCAAGACCTCCGGGAAGATCAGCCTGCTCGGCGTCCACGAGATCCCGTTCAGCTTCGACGAGGACCTGGTCCTGCACCGCCGCAAGGCACTCCCGTACCACGCCAACGGCATGACGATCTTCGCCTACGACCACGAGGGCGCCCTCGTCCTGGAGAAGACGTACTACTCGGTGGGCGGCGGCTTCGTCATCGACGAAGATGCCGTGGCCGGCGAGAACCCGATCGTGCCCGAGGACACGGTCCTCAAGTACCCCTTCCGCACGGGCGACGAGCTGCTCCGCCTCACCAAGGAGACCGGCCTGTCCATCTCCGCGCTGATGCTGGAGAACGAGAAGGCCTGGCGCACCGAGGACGAGATCCGCTCCGGACTCCTCGACATCTGGCGCGTCATGCAGGCCTGCGTCTCGCGCGGCATGTCCCGCGAGGGCATCCTGCCCGGCGGCCTCAAGGTCCGCCGCCGCGCCGCGAACTCGGCCCGCCAGCTGCGCGCCGAGGGCGACCCGACGGCCCGCGCCATGGAGTGGATCACCCTCTACGCGATGGCCGTCAACGAGGAGAACGCCGCGGGCGGCCGCGTCGTGACCGCGCCGACCAACGGCGCCGCGGGCATCATCCCCGCGGTCCTGCACTACTACATCAACTTCGTGCCCGGCGCGGACGAGGAGGGCGTCGTCCGCTTCATGCTCTCCGCTGGCGCCATCGGCATGCTCTTCAAGGAGAACGCCTCCATCTCCGGCGCCGAGGTCGGCTGCCAGGGCGAGGTCGGCTCCGCCTGCTCGATGGCCGCGGGCGCGCTCGCCGAGGTCCTCGGCGGCACCCCCGAGCAGGTCGAGAACGCCGCCGAGATCGGTATGGAGCACAACCTCGGCCTGACCTGCGACCCGGTCGGCGGCCTCGTGCAGATCCCCTGCATCGAGCGCAACGGCATGGCCGCCGCGAAGGCCGTCACCGCGGCCCGCATGGCGCTGCGCGGCGACGGCCGCCACCACGTCTCCCTCGACAAGGTCATCAAGACCATGAAGGAGACCGGCGCCGACATGTCCGTCAAGTACAAGGAGACGGCGCGGGGCGGCCTCGCCGTCAACATCATCGAGTGCTGACGATCAGCGGGGGCTGAGGGCGGCGGCGGTCACAGGGTCGCCGTCGTGCCCTCCCCCGAACCGCTCCCCGCGAGCCACTGGTCCCAGCTGAGGTTGAAGGCCGCGTACCCGTTGTCGGCCGGAGCCTTGGCGCGCGGTGAGCCCGTGATGGTGACGGGGTCGCCCTGCTTGACCTGGCCGTAGAACCACTTGGCGTCGGCCAGCGACAGGTGGACGCAGCCGTGCGAGCCACGGGCGGAGCCGCTGCCCGGGTTCGGGTCACCGGTCGAGTAGTGGACGTACGTGCCGGACTGGGTCAGGTGGACGTCCCAGGGCAGCGTCAGGTCGTAGTAGTTGGCGCTGCCCTTGTTGCAGCTGATGCCGACGCTGCAGGAGGTCATGTGGACCTTCTCCTGCTTGTCGATGACGGCCATCGTGCCGTTCCAGGTGGGGTACTCGGCGCTGCCCGCGTTGATCGACAGCGTCCGCACGGCCTGGCCGTTCTTGGTGACCTTCATGGTGTGGCCGGTGACGGAGACGTCGGCCCGGACGTCGTCGCCGACCGTGAACGAGTGCGTGTAACTGTGCACGCCGTAGCGGCCGTTGCCGTTGCTGACGCCCTTCATGTCGGCGTCGACCTTCACCTTCGTACCGGAGGGCCAGTACGTCTTCGGCCGCCAGTCGGCGCGCTTGTCGCCGAACCAGTGCCAGGCGCCGGCCACCGGCTGCGAGGTGCTGACCTTCATGTGCTTCTCGACGGAGGCGCGCGCCTTGGCCGCCACCGGGTTGGTGAAGACCACCGAGATCGGCATCGCCACACCGACCTTGGCGTCGCTCAGCGGAGTGATCGTCTCCAGGAGCATCGGCGGGCCCTTCGGCTTCGCCGGTGAGGGCTTGGCGCTCGCGCCCGGCTTCCCCGCCTCCTTCCCGTCGTTCCCGCCCGCTGCCTTGTCGCCACTGCCGCCGCCGCAGGCGCTCGCGCCCACCAGCACCGCGACCGTCACGAGCGCGATCCGTATTCCGCCCTTGCGCCGTCCCACGACCTGCCCCACTCTCCGATTCACCCCATGCCCCCCATCGGGCCCAGCTCCCTGTCAGACATCCACACGGCTCCGGCAGTTCCGCGGAGCCATGTAAAGCGTGTTCCAAGACTGCGGCCGCCGAAACGTCCTGGCGGCGGCTCACCGCACAGACGGATCAACGTGCGAAAAGGGGTCCCCCGACGGCACCGGATCGGGGACGATGGTTTTTCGACCTCGTCGCCCCACCGACCAGTCGCCCCACCGACCAGGAGGCCAGCATGCTCCGCGGTATCGACGTCAGCTCCTACCAGTCCACGTTCGACACGGATGGTCTGTCGTTCGTCTTCATCAAGGCGACGGAGGGGCGTTCGTACGTCAATCCGCGCCTGACCTCGCAGACGAAACTGGCCCGTGACGGGGGCTGCGTCGTCGGGTTCTACCACTTCCTGTGGCCGGGCAACCTCACGGCCCAGGCCGAATACTTCGTCAGCAAGGCCCCGGAGAAGTCGGGGGAGCTGCTCGCCGTGGACTGGGAGACGACCGGGGAGGGCACCCACGCGAGCAACGCGGAGAAGGACCGCTTCATCCGCGAGGTGAAGCGCCTGCGCCCCCATCACCGGGTCCTGCTCTACACGAACAGGAATTTCTGGCTGAACGTGGACACGACGTCCTATGCGGGTGACGGGCTCTGGATCGCCGACTACACGACGTCGGGCAAGCCGCGCATCAAGGCGGAGTGGCGTTTCCACCAGTACACCGACAGCCCTCACGACAAGGACGTCGCCGATTTCACGAGCAAGGGCGCGCTGCGGGACTGGGCCACCCCGTGACGCGCCCTCGCACCCGGTGACTCAGACTCAGGCGCGCCACTCCGCCGTACGCCCCGGGGACGCCTCGGCCAGGGCCTTCCTGACGGTGTCCGCGTCCGCCGCGAGGCCGTAGACGGGGGTGCCGGGCTGCTGGCGCCAGGAATCGTCGAGGCCGCCCGTGTCGACCGAGTCGAAGCCGATCCCGTCGAGCAGGCCGCGTACGACCGTCTTGGCCGCCTCGTCGTCGCCGGCGACGGGCAGGGCGATGCGCTCGGCGTCGCCCTTGGGGCGCGGCTTGTCGAGGAGGTCGTGGGCGTAGGTGCCGTTGAAGACCTTGACGACCGGGTGGCCGATCTGGAGCTCGGTCCAGCGGCTCTCGGGCAGGCCCTCCTCGATGGCGGCGATGCGGCCGTCGCGCTGCTGCGGGTAGTAGTTGCCGGTGTCGATGACGGTGACGCCTTCCGGCGCGTCGTCCAGGAGTCCGTCGGGCAGGCCGGGGACCGACTTCATGGGGACGGTGACCACGACGACGTCGGCGCCGCGGGCCGCCTCGGCGACGGTGACCGGCGTGGCACCGGTCTCCTCGGCGAGGTCGCGCAGGGTCTCGGGGCCGCGCGAGTTGGCCACGGACACGTCGTGGCCGACCGCGGTGAAACGGCGGGTGAGGTTGCCGCCGATGTTGCCGGCGCCGATGATGCCGATCTTCATGTCGTGCCCTTCCGGATGTGCGTGCGGGGTGACACGGCGCTCAACCGGTGGTCCCGCGGACGTATTCCGGACCGCCGCCATTCGGGTCATCCCGGACCAAGAAGGCGTCGGACACATCTGGACACGTCTAGTTGTGGCGGGCCAACTTGCCCTGCATCACGGCGAGTTCCTCCCGGGCCGTGCGCTCCGCGGTGTCCTCGTCGCCCGACACGACGGCGTCCACCAGCGCGGTGTGCGCCTCCTCGCCGTGGCCGGCCTCCGCGGCGCGGACGTCGACGAGGGCGAGCAGGTCGATGAGGCCCTGGCGCAGGGCGGGCGCGAACTCGGCGAAGAGGTCGGTGAGTACGGGGTTGTGCGCGGCGGCCACGACCGCCGCGTGGAGCGCGATGTCGGCGTCCACGAACGCGGCACCGCCCTCCTGCGCCTTCGCCCTGCGCACGTCGAGCGCGCCGCGCATCGCCGCGACGTCCTCGGGGGTGCGGCGGCGTGCGGCGAGGCGCGCGGCCTGGACCTCCATCAGGACGCGGACCTCGTAGACGTCGGCGACGGCCGCGGCGCGCAGCCGGGCGGGCCAGTCGTCGACGGGCCGGTCGGCGGTGACGAAGACGCCCGCGCCCTGGCGGGCCCGGACGAGTCCGGCGCCGGCGAGGGCGCGCAGGGCCTCGCGGACCGTGGAGCGGCCGACGCCGAGTTCCTTGGCGAGGGTCGTCTCGCCGGGCAGCTTGGTGCCGACCGGCCAGTGCCCCGACGCGATCTGCTCGCGCAGCCGCTCGGCGGCCTGTTCGACCAGGGGGCTGGGACGGAGCGCACCGAGCGCCACGGGAATCACCTGCTCTTCTTTGAACACCGCATGCGACACCGCATGTGAATACGGCATGTGAACACCGCTGCTCGTCTTGAACACCGCGCGAACGCGGAGACTTTATCCCCCGGCCGCGCCGGACTTTCCCAAAGTACTTGTCTGAGGACCTGAGCTGTGACTAGCCTACTGCTCATGATCTTCTGCGGTCTCCTTCTTCTCGGCTGCCGCGGCGGGGCCTGACGCGACCGGCACCCCGCCGCGGGATGCCGTGCTGCCGGTCGTCGTCCGACCGAGCCGAAGGACACGTCACCCCATGACCACCGCCTACGACTGGAACCCGCAGCAGCCGGGCCCCATGCCGTACCACCGCTACCGCCCGCACCACGACCGCGTCGACGTCCCCGTGCGGGAGCGGAGCTGGCCGGGCGCCCGGATCGAGCGGGCGCCCCTGTGGGTCCCCGTCGACCTGCGCGACGGCAACCAGGCGCTCGCCGAACCGATGGACACCGGCCGCAAGCGCCGCTTCTTCGACCTGCTCGTCCACATGGGGTTCAAGGAGATCGAGGTCGGCTACCCGTCCGCGAGCCGTACCGACTTCGACTTCGTACGCCACCTGGTGACGTCGGGCGCCGTCCCCGACGACGTCACGCCCGTCGTCTTCACGCCCGCGCGGCGCGATCTGATCGAGCGCACCTTCGCGTCGATCGACGGCCTGCCGCGCGCGGTCGTCCACCTGTACATCCCGACCTCCCGCGTCTGGCGCGACGTCGTGCTCGGCCGCGACCGGGCGCAGGTGCGGGAGACCGTACGGGACGCCGCCGCGCACATGGCGCGCCTCGCGGACGCCCGGCCGGGCGCGCACATCCGCTTCCAGTTCGCCCCGGAGACCTTCAACGTCACCGAGCCGGACTTCGTCCTGGAGATCTGCGACGGCCTGACCGAGCTGTGGGACGCGAGCCCCGACCGGCCGGTCACGCACAACCTGCCCGCGACGGTCGAGATCGCGACACCGAACGTGTACGCGGACCAGATCGAGTACATGCACAGGAACCTGTCCCGCCGTGACTCGGTGATCCTTTCCGTGCATCCGCACAACGACCGCGGCACGGGCGTCGCCTGCGCCGAACTCGCGGTCCTCGCGGGCGCCCAGCGCGTCGAGGGCTGCCTCTTCGGCAACGGCGAGCGCACCGGCAACGTCGACCTGGTCACCCTGGCCATGAACCTGTACGCACAGGGCGTCGACCCGATGCTCGACTTCTCCGACATCGACGCCGTACGGGAGGTGGTCGAGCGCTGCAACCGGCTGCCCGTCCATCCCCGCCACCCCTACGGCGGCGACCTCGTCTATACGGCCTTCTCCGGGACGCACCAGGACGCGATCAGCAAGGGCCTCGCGCATCACGCGGCGTCCGCCGCCGCGGCCGGGGTCCCGGCGCGGGAGGCCCGCTGGGACGTGCCGTACCTACCCATCGACCCGGCCGACGTGGGCCGCAGCTACGAGGCCGTCATCCGCGTCAACTCGCAGTCGGGAAAGGGCGGGATGGCCTATCTGCTCGGCACCCACCACGGCGTCGACCTGCCGGCGAGGATGCGGCCCGAGTACGCGCGCGTGGTCCAGGAGGCCACGGACGACAGCGGGCACGAGGCGAGTCCGAAGGACCTGTACGAGCTGTTCCGCGCGACCTATCTGGAGCCGGGGCGCGGCGCCGGGCACGTGTCCCTGACGGCGTGGTCGACGGACGGCGAGGGGCAGGCGCACCGGTTCGTGTGCACCCTCCAGGTGGGCGACCGGACGGGCGACTTCGAGGGGCGGGGCGGCGGGACGCTCTCCGCGTTCGTGGACGCGCTCGCCGCGGCCGGGGTCGGCGTCGACGTCGTCGATTTCACCGAGGACACGCGCGGCGAGGAGGCCACCGCGTACGCACAGTGCCGGGTCGACGGCGTGACGGCGTGGGGCGCGGGCCGTGACCCCTCGCCGCTGGTGGCGTCGGTCCAGGCGGTCCTGGCGGCCGTGAACCGGGCGGTGACGGCGGCGTAGCGGAGCGGGGGCGCCCGCCGGGACTTCCGGTGGGCGCCCCCGCGAGGACGGTCGGGCCGGGCTACTCGCAGGTGCCCGCGAACGTCTTCCTGGTCACGACGTCGGTCGCCGCGGCGCTCGTGTCCAGCCACGCGATCCGCTGGCCGTCACCGAGGGACGGGGCCAGCTGGGCGACGGAGGAGCACGAGACGCGGGTGTAGACACCGGTCCCCGCGACGATGTCCGCGGTCCTGGCGACCTGCGCCTTCATCGGTCCGGTCCAGGAACCGATCGCGCCCCAGGCGTCGTAGGACGCATACGCGAAGTAGTCGTCGGTGACCGAGAACTGGGCGATGTACGCGCTCGACGGCTTGCTCAGCTTCGCCGCCTTGGACAGGTCTCCGAGCGGCGCCGACATGAACTTGGTGCTGGGGATCAGGAAGCCGCCCGTCTCACGCCAGAAGACACGGTCGGAGGTGATCTGGAGGTCCGAGACGTAGCTGAACAGAGGGCTGGCGATCCGCTTGCTCTGCGTGGTGCCCGTGGCGATGTCGTATACGTACACCCAGGTGCCGTCACCACCGGCCCAGGCGATCGTGCCGTGCTTCATGGCGAGGTGCGCGGCCTTGGTGCCGGCCTCGGGCGTCACGTCGACGGT
This sequence comes from Streptomyces sp. NPDC045026, assembly GCF_056432625.1. Taxonomy (NCBI): domain Bacteria; kingdom Bacillati; phylum Actinomycetota; class Actinomycetes; order Kitasatosporales; family Streptomycetaceae; genus Streptomyces; species Streptomyces sp. NPDC045026. The sequence continues at coordinate 457,851 of NZ_JBWKIS010000003.1, read as the reverse complement.
GGTGCCGTCGGCCTTGCGGAGCATGACGTCCTGCTCGCCGTCGGCGGTGGTGCGGATGTAGGCGAGCGCCCCGTGGTCGGTGACCGGCTCGGTCTCGTCGGCGTCCGGGGTGTCGACGATCTTCCTGATCGGGCCCTGGCCCTTGTCGCCCGCGCCGTAGACGCCGATGCCGTCGGCGGTGATCCGGGTGAAGACGATCCGGCCGCCGTCGAGGGACGGGTCGAGCAAGTAGGCGTCTTTCTGGGCGAGTTCGTGCTGGTGCTTCTTGTCGAAGCGGCCGACGGTGATACCGAAGCCGGCCGACCCCGCGCCCCAGGCGACGGCGTCGCCGTGACCGATGGCGTAGACGTCGCCGTCGATCTGCGCGGCCTGCTCGTCGACTGCTCCGCCGTAGACCTCGTACGCGGGCAGCACGTTGCCGGCGAGCGTGGTGGCGTCGTGGGTGCCGCCCTTCTGCTCCCAGCCCCGCTCGATGCCGTGGGCGTCGAAGGCCTTGGCGATGGTGGCGAGGTCGGCCTTGGAGACCTTCAGGGACTTGGCCGCGAGGGTGACCGCGTTGCGCATGTCGGTGAAGCCGGACAGCGGCGTGAGGTAGTTCTGCGCGGAGCGGTAGACGATGCGGTCCGCGAGCTTCGGGTCGAGGTTCTTGCGGATGTCCCACAGGGCGCCGCCGACGATGGTGGAGTTGTAGTGCACTCCCCCGTTGCCGATGTCCAGCGTGATGGGCTCGTGGTCCCGAGCGTACGACTGGGCGGAGCGGTGCCGTTCCGCCAGGTCGCCGACGAGCGACTCGACCCGATGCAGCGCGGCACGGCGGGATTCGAGGAGCGGTCCGAGCGCGAGGACGGGTGGGCGGCGCGGTAGCGGACGGTGCCGTCGCGGTGTTCGACGCTGGCGAGGCCGCGTTCCACGAGGAGGCCGAGGGCGCGGACGATGTCGTCCGGCACGGTCCCCGGGCCGGTCAGGGCGGCCGGTTCGCTGTCCGGCCGGTCCACCAGAAGCCGGTAGACGGCGTCCTCCTCGGGGCCGAGCCCGAGGAGGGTGAGCAGCGAAGCGTCCGCGAGTCCCGGCACCTCGGGCGCCGGGACTCGCGGACGTGACTGGGGTCTCAGCGCTCAGGCCTTGCTCAGGTTCGCCCAGAACTCGTCGAACGAGAGGACCTTGTCCCCGTTGGCGTCCTGCCGGGCGATGAGCGCCTCGGCGACCGACTCGGTGACGTTGAAGTCGCCCATCTGAGCCATCGCGCTCTTGTACTCGGCCGCCGTGATGAAGCCGTCGCCGTCCGCGTCGAACCGCTGGAACGCCTTGCGTGCTTCCTCGATGTCCGCCACCGGGTCCACCCCTTCTTGCTGTAACACTGACGGGGGTCAGATTAACTGGCTGTACGAGCGCGCAGTGCGGCGACCACCCAAGCCAACTCCTCGTTGTGCCGGGGCAGCGTTTCCAGGCCCCGCACCAGGGACACCAGGTCCCGGAACCGGGCCACGTCGTTGTTGGCCGCGGCCTCCATGCGCTCCAGTACGGCGGCCAGGTCGGCGTCGGCGCCGAGCAGGCCCCGCAGCACCTCCTTCGCCGCCGGCGACTCGGGAGCGATGCCGCGCTCCCGTGCCTCCCCGGCGAGCTGCACCAGGCGGCTCATGAACCACAGCGAGCTGCCCGGCGGCACGTCGGGCCCCCGGTCGGCGGCGTTGAACTCGATCATCCTGCGCATGTGCGCCCGGAAGTCCGGGTCCTGCATCAGCTCGGCCAGCTCGACCCACGCGTCGACCTGCGCGGCCGTCGGGTCGTCCGGCAGTTCCGGAACCATGACCCGCATCCGGGTGCGGATGTCCGGGTCGGCGGCGTCCAGGCCGCCGAAGGTCTGCTCCATGAAGTCGTCGACGATGTGCTTGCGCTCGGCGGCGCTCAGGCGTGCAAGCTTGTTCATCAGGGCCATCTCCTCTGCGCTCGAGTTCCTCTTCGCGACGGTCGACAGGACGGCCCGGCTCAGCCGCAGCGAGCGGATCTGCGCGTCCAGCGCCGCCACGTGCGCTGCGGCCACGGTCGCGATGTCCGACTCCCCCTCCACCACCCGCCGTACGTCGTCCAGGCCCAGGCCCAACTCCCTCAGAGTGCGGATGAGTTCGAGCCGGGCGAGAGACTGGGCGTCGTACAGGCGGTAGCCGCCGGAGCTGCGTCCGACGGGCGGCAGGGCGCCCACGTCGGACCAGTAGCGGATGGTGCGCACCGACAGGCCGGTGCGCCGGGACAGCTGCCCGATGGTGAGCAGCCGCGGGCCGTCGTCGATCATGTGGAGGAGTCTGGACCTTCCAGCGGGTGGAGACTCAAGCGAGCCGAGGGGAAACGTCATGCCGGGCACTGTGCGGGACATTCTGGACGCCGCGGCGCGAGGAGTCTTCCCCCCGCCGGACGGGGGCACGACGGTCGTGCCGCAGGCGGATCACCGGGACGCCGGGGTGCTGTCCTTCACCGCCCACTCCGTGGTGTTCACGGACGAGGACCCGGAGTGGGTGCACGAGACGCTGCACGGCCTGGACTGCGATCCGCTGGCGGCGACGATGAATCCGCGGTTCCTCGGCGCGCTCATGGAGCGGACGGGGCGCCGTCATGACACGACGGACCTGCTCACGGTGGCCCCGGCGCTGCCGGGCGGGCCGCCGCTGGCGCTGAAGGAGATCGCGGACCCGGACCACCCGCGGGTGGTCCGGGCGCGGGTGCGCCGCGACGACGTGCGGATGTGGGCGGCGGACGGCGGGGTGCTGGTCCTCGGACGCGGCGTCGCGGGCCGCTGGGAGACGGCGGTCGAGGTCGACGAGGAGGCGCGCCACCGGGGCCTCGGCCGGCTCCTGGCGGTGTCCGCCCGGCATCTGGTCCCAGGCGGCAGGCCGGTGTGGGCCCAGCAGTCCCCGGGGAACGCCCGCAGCGTGCGGGCGTTCCAGGCGGCCGGTTACCGTCCCGTCGGCGCGGAGGCGCTGTTCATCGCGCCCCGGTAGGTCTTGTCCTAGGGTCTTTTGTTCGGATCAGCCCGGCATGATCCGAACGAGAGGCCCTAACGGAAGATGCCGGTGTGGCCGAGCGAGTAGCGGCCGGGCTGCGGGTACACGGCCAGGCCGTGCGGGCCGGACCCGACGGGGATGCGGGCGATCTGCTTCCCCGTTCGCGTGTCGATGGCGTACACCTCGGCGTTGTAACGGCCGGACAGCCAGAGGATCTTGCCGTCGGCGGAGACGCCGCCCATGTCGGGGCTGCCACCGGCCGGCAGCGCCCACTTCTTGGTCAGCTCGTTCTTCGTGAAGTCGAAGATGGAGATGGTGCCTTCGTCGCGGTTGGAGATGTACATCTCGCGGGAGTCCCTGCTGACGTAGAGGCCGTGGGCGCCCTTACCGGTGGGCAGGAGCTTGGGGGTGGTGAACTTCTTGCCGTCCAGGATCCAGACGCCGTTGGCCTTCATGTCGGCGATGTAGAACGTCTTGCCGTCCGGGGAGATCTTGACGTCCTGCGGCATCGCGCCCGCGAAGGGCAGCCGCTCCTGGGCGACGACCTTCATCTTCGCCGTGTCGACCTTGAGGAGCTCGCCGCTGAACTCGCAGGAGACGATGAAGTACCGGCCGTCGGCCGAGAAGTCGGCGTGGTTGACGCCGTAGCAGCTGACGGGCACGGTCTTGAGCGGCTTCATGGTGTGCGGGTCACGGAAGACCAGCTCACGGTCGAGCGAGGCCATCACGATGGCGTACTTGCCGTCGGGCGTGAAGTAGAGGTTGTACGGGTCGTGCACCTCCACCGTCTTCCCCGCCTTGCCTGTCTTCGGGTCGATCGGCGTGAGCGTGTTGCCCTTGTCGTTGTTGACCCACAGCGTCTTCATGTCCCAGGACGGCACGACGTGCTGCGGCTCGCCGCCGACCGGGATCGTCTCGATGACTTCGTACGTCTTGGGGTCGATGACGGAGACGGTGTCGGACTCGCTGTTGGGCACGTAGATGCGGGACGGGAAGTCCTTGACGACCGGCGACAGCTTGTTGGGGCGGTCGGCGGCGTAGAGGTCCTTGGGGTCGAGGACGGGTGGCATGCCGGGCAGGCTCTGCACGACCGGCTTCGCCTTCGGCTTCGGCTTGACGGCCTTGACGCCGTGCGTGCCGAGCGCCTCGGTGGCCCGTTGCTTCTTGGCGTCGGTGCCGCAGCCCGCGAGGGCCGCGAGGACCGTGGCGGCGGCGATCAGTGCGGCGGTGGTACGGGTGCGGCGGGGTGTCATGTCAGCAGCTCCGTGGTGGTCACCGCGGCCAGGCCGCGGCGGTCGAGGTCTTCCAGCAGGGCAGGGAGCGCAGCGACCGTGTCCGCGTAACCGAAGTGCAGGCTCACGACCGAGCCTTCGCGGATCTCCGAGGTGACCTTCCGGGTCACCTCGGCGGCGCCCGGCGAGGTGAAGTCGAGGGAGTCGACGTCGTACGACAGGACGTGCGGGTAGCCGGCCGTGCGGGCCAGGCTCTCGACGAGCGGGGTCGCCCGCTGGGTGCGCGAGGGCCGGAACCAGGTGCCGATGGAGCCGGTGAGCCGGCGCAGGCGGTCCGCGCAGCCGGTGATCTCCGCGCGTGCCTCGGCCTCGGACATCGTGTTGATGTCGCGGTGGTTCAGGGTGTGGTTGCCCAGGTCGTGGCCGCCATCGAGGATGCGCCGGGCCACGGCGGGGTGCTCGTCGAGCCAGGTGCCCACGGCCAGGACGGTCACCTTGGCGTGGGCCCGCTCGGCCTCCTTGAGGAGCGCGTACGCGATGGCCGGGTCGCCCTGGCCGTGAAAGGTGAGGGCGACGCGGGGGTGGTCACGGGGGCCGTGGTCGATCTGGACGGGCTGCCCGGGGAAGCGGCGGGGTGCCGGGGCGGCCGGGGCCGCGCGGGCGGGGTGGGCCGGGCTCGCGGGGTGGGCCGGGCTCGCGGAGTGCCCGGCGGCCACCGGGTCGCGGGCGGTGGTGGAGCAGCCGGTGGTGAGGGCGGCGGCGGTGAGTCCGGCGCCGAAGCGGAGGGCTCCGCGGCGGTCGGTCGTGGTCACCCGCCCCATTTAAGGACGATAAGGGACAAAAGGTGCTTACCGACCCGAGGGTCTTAACGAATACTGGACGGGGGCATAAATAAATCTTCATTTACCAGGCCCGTGGCCCACATCACCGAGGATTCATTTGGCCTGAGGGGCCGAGGTCTGCCATAGTCGGGAACACGACCCCCATTGACCCGGGCTCGGTCGTCAACAGCGGCCGTGGATAACACCCCCCACCTTCCACGGCGCTCCACGAAAGCCCCCGCGGCGCCCCACAAGGCGAAAACGGGGGCTTTCGTGCACCCCCGGCCAGCCACACTCAGCGGTCGGCGACCCGCATCTCGAACCAGGTGGTCTTGCCGCGCGGCAGCAGGTCCACGCCCCAGCGATCGGAGAGCTTGTCGACCAGGCAGAGCCCGCGTCCGCTGATGTCGAGTTCATGGACGGGCATCAGACAGGGGAGGCCGCGCGAGGGGTCCCGCACCTCGACCCTGATCCAGCCGCGCCTGCGGACCATGCGTAATCCGAAGATCCTGGCCCCCGTGTGCCGCACCGCGTTGCCGACGAGTTCGGAGACGAGCAGCACGACGTCCTCGGTCATCTTCGGGGAGAGCCCCCAGTGCCGCAGGACGACCACCTGGGCGAGCCTGCGCGCGGTCGCCGCCGACTCGGGTCGCGACGGCAGCGGGACCTCCGCCTCGGCCGGATTCCCGAACAACTCCAGTGCTTTCAGAGCCCGTTCGTCCTCAACCGCAGGCGACCAGCGCGCCGCGGTCGCACTCCCGTGCCTCCGCGGTTGTTCGATACCCTCCAGCCCCGCCATGCCCCCATCATGGCTGCCCAGAGCGGGTTCCGGGGCCGTTCCTGCCGAATAAGCCCCCCGGAACCTTCCATTCCGGGGGGACGGTTTGGCATATGACACTGACAGTTAGACCCTTGCCGCATGCCCGCTGAGCTGCGACGATCGCCCGATTCGGCCAGATCACCGACCGCGGCGTCCCCGACGCCCTTAAGGTTCCCTTAAGGCTGCGATAAACCGCTCCAACGAGGGACGGCGGTGAGACGTCCCGCCAACTGCGAGTGGATCAGGGGAAGTTGATACGGGTCATCTCCGCGAGCTTTGCGCACCCGCTAGAGGAACTTGGCCTTGCCCGGGCCCTCCTCGACGAAGCTCCGCATCCCGCGCTCGCGGTCCTCGGTGGCGAACAGGCCCGCGAACCAGTTCCGCTCGACCGCGAGACCGGTGTCGATGTCCGTCTCCAGGCCCACGTCGATGGACTCCTTCGCGGCGCGCAGCGCGAGCGCCGGCCCCTTCGCCAGCTTCGCGGCCCAGGCGTGCGCCTGCTCGTAGACGTCCGCGGCGGGCACGACACGGTCCACCAGGCCGATGGCGAGGGCCTCTTCGGCCTTCACCTGGCGGCCGGTGAAGATGAGGTCCTTCGCCTTGGAGGGGCCGACCAGGCGCGCGAGGCGCTGCGTGCCGCCCGCGCCGGGGATCAGGCCGAGCAGGATCTCGGGCTGGCCGAGCCTCGCGTCGTCGGCGGCGATGCGGAAGTCGGCGCACAGCGCGAGTTCGCAGCCGCCGCCGAGCGCGTAGCCGGTGACCGCGGCGACGACCGGCTTGGGGATGCGCGCGACGGCCGTGAAGGAGTCCTGCAGGGCGCGGGAGCGCACGATCATGGCCGCATGGTCCATGACCTGCATCTCTTTGATGTCCGCGCCCGCGGCGAATGCCTTGTCGCTGCCGCGGACGACCACGGCGCGTACGTCGTCGCGGCGCGAGGCCTCCTCGGCGAGTTCCTTGATGCGGTCCTGGGTGGCGACGTCCAGAGCGTTCATCGGCGGCCGGTCGAGCCGGATCGTGCCGACGCCTTCGGCGACTTCGAGGTGGGCAGTCATGGACAGCAGGTTAGTGCGCGTTAACGGGAGAGGCCCGGTGCACTTGGTCACAGTGCGCCGGGCCTCTCCATGTACGGGCGGGTCAGGCCTTCCACTTCTCCCAGGACATGTTCCAGCCGTTGAAGCCGTTGTCCGGGGCCACCGTCCGGTCCTGCGAGTTCTTCACCTCGACGACGTCACCGATCATCGAGCTGTTGAAGAACCAGGCCGCGGGCACCTTGCTGTCGTAGCCGCCGCGCACGTCGCGCAGGCCCACGCAGCCGTGGCTGGCGTTGTAGTTACCGAAGGCGCCGCCGCCCCAGTAGTTGCCGTGGATGAACGTCCCGGACGTCGTCAGGCGCATCGCGTGCGGCACGTCCTTGATGTCGTACTCGCCGCCGTAGCCCACCGTTTCGCCGTTCATACGGGTCACCGTGAGCTTCTCGCTGATGACCATCTGGCCGTTCCACGTGGAGTAGCCCGGCTTGCCCGTGGTGATCGGGACCTTCTTGATCGTCTTGCCGTCGCGCTTCACGGTCATCATGTGCGTCTTGGCGTCGACCGTGGAGACCTGGCTGCGGCCGATCGTGAACTTCACGGTCTTGGCCTGCTTGCCGTAGACGCCCGGCCGGCCCTCGACGCCGTCGAGGTTGAGCTTGACCGTCACCTCGGTGCCCGCGGCCCAGTATTTCTCGGGGCGGAAGTCGAGGCGGTCGTTGCCGAACCAGTGGCCCTCGACCGGCACGGACGGCTCCGTCTTGATCTCGATGGCCTTCTCCACGTCCTCCGGGTGCGTGATGCCCCGCGTGAAGTGGACCGAGAACGGCATGCCGACGCCGACCTTCGAGCCGTCCTCCGGCGTGAACTGGCCGACGAACGTGTTCTTCGGGACCAGCGTCGTGAACGCAACGTCCTTCGCGGACTCGCGGCCCTCGGAGTCCTTCGCGACCGCGTGCACCTTGTACTTGGTGGAGGCGGCCAGGTGGTGGGCGGGGGTCCAGCCGGCCCCGCCGTCCACGATCTTGCCCTCGACCGGGTTGCCCTTGGTGTCGGCGACCTTCACCTCGGTCAACTTGCCCTTGTCGGCGGTGATCCGGAGGTCACCGCTGGTGGCCACGCCGTCCGCACCGTCCTTGGGTGCGATGGCGACGACGGCCTGGGACGGCTTGTTGGTGTCCGCCTTGCCCGAGTCGCCGCCCTTGCCGTCGCTGCCCGAACCGCTGCCCCCTCCGCCACATGCCGTGGCCAGCAGCAGAGCGGCCCCCAGCAGAGCCGCCGTTATCGGTCGTCGCCCGTTCACGATCTTGATCTCCCCTCGCGCAAGGCCGGTCAGGCCCCCACCCCAGCGCGTCCTGGCGCGCACTGCGAAAGATAACCACACGACCTGCGGTTATGGATCCCCACGTATGTCACCGTTCAGTCCCAACTGGTGGGGCTTTGAGGGGGCATGGGGCAGGGCGCGGGGCGGGGGGCGGGTTGGCCGGCCGCGCGGGGATCAGCCGGCGGCGGAGCCCGCGGTCCAGTCCTTCCAGTTCATGTTCCAGCCGCCGAGGCCGTTGTCGGGAGCGACGGTCTTGTCAGTGCTGTTGACCACTTCGACCACGTCGCCGATGAGAGTGCGGTCGAAGAACCAGGCGGCGGGTGTGTCCGATGCGTCGGCGTCGCCGGCCTTCACATCGGGCAGCCCCACGCAGCCGTGGGTGATGTTGCTTTCGCCGAAGGCGTACTTCGTCCAGAAGTTGCCGTGCAGGAACGTGCCCGACGTCGTCAGCCGGATGGCGTGCGGCACCTCGGGGACGTTGTACTCGCCGCCGAACCCGACGGTGCGGCTGTCCATCCGGGTCACCTCGAGCATCTCGCTGACGACCATCTTCCCGTTGTACGTGGGCGTCTTGGCCGCCCCGGCGGTGATGGGGAGGGTGTCGAGGAGTTCGCCGTTGCGGCGTACCTCCATCGTGTCGTCGGCCGCGTCCACCGTGCTGATCTGGCTACGGCCGATGGTGAAGCCGATCTTCTTGTGCTGGATGCCGTAGACGCCGGGGGCGCCCTCCACGTCGCGCAGCCCCAGATCGACCGTCACCTTCGTGCCCGGCTCCCAGTAGGCGCGCGGCCGGAAGTCGAGGCGGGACTTGCCGAACCAGTGCGGGGCGATGTCCACGGCGGGCTTCGCCGTGACGTGGATGGCTCGTTCGACGGCGGCACGGTTCTCGATGGGCCTGTTGAACTCGAGCGAGACAATCATGCCGGTGCCTACGGTGGAACGGTTCTCCGGCGTCATGTAGCCGACGAACCGCTTGTCCGGGACGGACGTCGTGAAGGTGGTGTGGCGGGCCGAACGGTGGCCGTCCTCGTCGACCGCCACCACGTCCACGGTGAACTTTGCGGCGCCCGCGAGCCGCCGCGCGGTCGGCCGCCATCGCGTACCGTCGTCGTCGATCCGGCCGGGTACCAGGGTCTCCTGTCCGTCCTGGAACTTCTTGACCTTGACCGATTCCAGGCGGCCGTCCGGCAACTTCACCTCCATCGGCCGATCGGTCCGTACGTTCTTCGCCCCGTTTGCCGGGACAACTCTGATCGCTTCCTCGGGGGACCGCGGCTTGCCGAACAGAGAGTCGGTGGCGCTGCATCCGGTGACTCCGGTCAGCACCACCGCCCAGGTCAGTACGGCGGCCAGCGCGGCCCCTGCGCGTCTCACATCAGTTCTCACGCCTGCTCAACGACCGTCACCCCGTCGGGGAAACGTGAGTGCGACCCAAGCTCTGGGCAGAACACTGGGGAGGACGACGCGACGGGGAGCCGCGGCCGGGACGCCGCACGCCCTTCCCCTGCCGGTGGCGCCGGCCCGACCGAGCCGCGGGAGGCATGACAGGTGGCGAGCGCACCCGAGCAGGAGGCACCACAGGATGCCCTGGTGGAACGGCCCGCGGGGGTTCCGCAGGCGCGCTCCGCGACCGGAAGGAAGGGCCGCCGCACGAGAGAGCGGCCGCCGCCCGTCGAGCCGGTGTGGCCGGGCGCCCCGACCCCGCTGGGCGCGCGCTTCCGGGTCGGACCCGACGGCACGGCGGGCACCAACTTCGCGCTCTGGGCGGGCGGCGCCGAGTCGGTCGACCTCTGTCTCTTCGACGAGGCGGGCCGCGAGCGGCGCGCCCCGCTGACCGAGCTGACGCACGAGATCTGGCACGGCTTCGTACCGGACGTGCTGCCGGGGCAGCGGTACGGGTTCCGCGTGCACGGCCGCTGGGACCCGTGGACCGGCGCCCGCTGGAACCCGGCGAAGCTGCTCCTCGACCCGTACGCGCGCGCCGTGGACGGCGACTACTCCACTTTCGGCCTGCCGCCCGAGGTGTACGGCCATGTGCGCGACTGGCCCGAGCAGCACGTGGCCGACACGGTGCGAGACGACCGGGACTCGGCGCCGTTCGTCCCCAAGGGGGTGGTCGTCCACGACGACGCGCCCGACGACGAGTGGGCCGACGACCGCCGTCCGAAGACGCCGTGGGCGGACTCGGTGATCTACGAGCTGCATGTGAAGGGGTTCACCAAGCTGCACCCGGGGATCCCGCAGGAGTTGCGGGGGACGTACGCGGGGCTCGCGCATCCCGCGGCCGTGGAGCATCTGGTGAAGCTGGGGGTGACGGCCGTCGAGCTGCTCCCTGTGCACCAGTTCGCCCACGAGGACCACCTGCTGCGGCGCGGACTGCACAACTACTGGGGCTACAACTCCATCGGGTACTTCGCCCCGCACGCGGCGTACTCGGCGTCGGGGACCGGCGGCCAGCAGGTCGGCGAGTTCAAGCGGATGGTGCGGGCGCTGCACGCGGCCGGGATCGAGGTCATCCTCGACGTGGTCTACAACCACACGGCGGAGGCGGGCGGGCTGGGCCCGACGCTGTCCCTGAAGGGCATAGACAACCGCGGCTACTACCGCCTCCAGGACGACGCGCGCCGGTACGCGGACTACACGGGCTGCGGCAACACCCTGCACGTCGTGCAGCCGCACGTGCTGCGCCTGCTGACCGACTCCCTGCGCTACTGGGTGACGGAGATGGGCGTGGACGGGTTCCGCTTCGACCTGGCGGCGGCGCTCGCCCGCTCGATGCACGACGTGGACATGCTGTCGCCGTTCCTCGCGGTGATCGCGCAGGACCCGGTCCTGCGGCGGGTGAAGCTGATCGCGGAGCCCTGGGACGTGGGCTCGGGCGGCTACCAGGTCGGCGCCTTCCCGCCCCTGTGGACGGAGTGGAACGACCGCTACCGCAACGCCGTACGGGACTTCTGGCGCGGCGCCCTGCCGGACGTGCGGGACCTGGGCTACCGCCTGTCCGGGTCGAGCGACCTGTACGCGTGGGGCGGGCGGCGCCCGTACGCGTCGGTCAACTTCGTCACCGCCCACGACGGGTTCACGCTGCGCGACCTGGTGTCGTACGGCCGCAAGCACAACGAGGCCAACGGCGAGGGCAATCGCGACGGCACCGACGACAACCGCGCCTGGAACTGCGGCGTGGAGGGCGAGACGGCCGACGAGGACGTACTCGCCCTGCGACGGCGGCAGTTGAGGAATCTGCTGACGACGCTGCTGCTGTCCACCGGGGTGCCGATGCTCGTCGCCGGTGACGAGCTGGGACGCACGCAGGGCGGCAACAACAACGCGTACTGCCAGGACAACGAGATCAGCTGGGTGGACTGGTCGCTCCTCGAAGAACCGGGCTGGCGGGCCCTGTCCGACCTCACCTCGCGGCTCATCGCGCTGCGGCACGCGCATCCGGTGCTGCGGCGGCGCGCGTTCTTCTCCGGGCGCGCGCACTCGGCGGACGGGCTGCGGGACCTCGCGTGGTTCACGGCCCGCGGCACGGAGATGACGGAGCGGGACTGGTACGCGCCGGCGGCGACGCTCGGGATGTACCTCTCCGGGCGCGACATCCCGGGCCGCGACGCGCTGGGCGCGCCCGTGACGGACGACAGCTTCCTCGCGGTCCTGCACGCCGGGGACCGCCCGGAGAGCTATGTCCTGCCCGGCGGGCCGTGGGCACGCGCGTACGAGGTCGTGGTGGACACGTCGCTGGAGGGGCAGCGGGACGCGCCGGCGGTGACGCACGCGGCGGGGGCGGTGATCACCGTGCCGGGCCGGACGGTGCTGCTGCTGCGGGTGCTGCCCTCCGACAACGGGGAGGGCCCCAGCCGCTAGCCGAGGATCTTCCGGTCGTACGCCACGGCGACCGCCGCGGCCCGGTCCTTCACGCCCAACTTGCCGTAGACATGGGTGAGATGGGTCTTCACGGTCGCCTCGCTGATGAACAGGACGCGGGCGATCTCCTTGTTCGACGTGCCCTTGGCGACCAGGGCGAGGACCTCGCGCTCGCGGGCCGAGAGGGGTTCGTCGGCCGGGGCGGCCGGGGTGCGGACCGCGGTGACCAGACGGGAGGCGACCGCCGGGGACAGCACGGTGCGGCCGTCGGCTGCGGCGCGTACGGCCGTGAACAGCTCCTCGCGCGGGGCGTCCTTGAGGAGGTAGCCGGTGGCGCCCGCCTCGATCGCGGGCAGCGTGTCCGAGTCCGTGTCGTACGTGGTGAGGACGAGGACGCGGGAGCGGGCGCCCCGGCGGGTGAGTTCCTTGATGGCGTCCACGCCGTTCCCGCCGGGCATGCGCAGGTCCATGAGGACGACGTCCGGGTCGAGGCGGGCGGTCAGTTCGACGGCCTCGACGCCGTTCGACGCCTCGGCGAGGACCGTGAAGTCGCCGGCCGACTCGAACATGCCGCGCAGGCCGTCCCGTACGACGGGGTGGTCGTCGACGATCAGCAGGGAGATGACGGAGTCACTGGTCATGGCGCACCAACGGTACGCGAGCCGAGACGGCCGTGCCGCCGCCCGGCTCCGACTCGACCGTCAGCGCGCCCGCGATGCGTTCGGCGCGGGCCCGCATCCCGTCGAGGCCGAAGCCGCCGGTACCCGTGCGGGCGGGCAGCTCCAGGGGGTCGAAGCCGCGGCCGTCGTCGCGTACGTCGAGGGTGACCTCGCCTGCCATGTAGGAGAGCGTGACGCCGAGCCGTCCGGCGTGGGCGTGCCGCCCCGCGTTCGACAGGGCCTCCTCGGCGATGCGCAGGAGGGTCGCCTCGATCTCCTCGTGCAGCTGCTCCGTGGTGCCGGTGACGGTGAACTCGGCGCGTACGCCGGTGCGCCGGGACCACTCGGTGACGGTCTTCTTCAGCGCCTCGGGCAGGGAGGCGTTCTCCAGGGCCGCCGGGGAGAGGTTGTGCACGGAGCGGCGGGCCTCGCCGAGGCTGTGCCGGGCGAGGTCGGCGGCGCGGTCGAGGTGCTGGCGGGCCTGGGCCGGGTCGGCGGTGCCCGCGACGACCTGGAGCTGGGCGATGATCCCCGTCAGGCCCTGCGCGATGGTGTCGTGGATCTCGGCGGCGAGGCGGCGGCGCTCGTCGGCGACGCCCGCTTCCCGTGCCTGGACGAGGAGTTGGGTGTGGAGCTGGGCGTTCTCGTCCAGGGCCTGCTGGAGCGCGGTGTTCGTGCGTTCCAGTTCGGCGATGGTCTCGATCTGGATGCGGGCCTGTTCCTTCTCCTTGTTGTTGATGTGGCCCATGAACCCGACCAGGACGGAGTTGACGGCCAGCAGCCCGCCGAACAGGACCCAGCCGGCCGAGTTGTCCGGCGGCAGGCCGCCGGACTGGGAACCCGCCACGACGACGATCGCGGCGAACAGGCCCGGCCTGACCTGGCGGCGCGGCAGCAGGCGCTCGACGTCGAAGTAGCCGCAGGCCGCGTAGAACACGTAGAACGGGTTGATCAGGGAACCGACGAAGGCGATGGCCCAGCGGACCCAGTAGTAGAAGACACCGGCGGGGGTCGGGCCCGGCCTGGTGCGCATGGCCCGGCTCCACCACAGCTGGAGGGCGAGCGCGCCGGCGGACAGGGGCCAGAAGACGTACCAGTCGGTCCGGTCCATGCCGACGACGTCGGCCGTCGCGACGGACAGGACGACGCCGACGACGAGCAGGCCGAAGGGGCCGTAGCGGTGGAAGTTGGCCCAGCGCTCCGCGACCGTCCTGGCCGCCTCGGCGGCTGCGCTGCCCTGGTCCGTTGCCGTCGTCATGCACCCAGTCTGCACGGCCGCACCTGCGGTCATCGGCTCACTCCCAGCGGAACCAGCGGGCGGCGGCACCCGACAGCAGCACCGCCCAGACGACCAGCACGGCCAGGTGCGACCAGGGCCAGCCACCGGCGGCGGCCTCGCTCATGGCCTGGGACGCGGCACCGAACGGCGTGAGCTCGACGACGCTCGCCAGCGTGTGCGGCATCGACTGCACCGGCAGCCACACCCCGGCGCAGAACATGCTCGGGAAGAACACGGCCGAGCCGATGGCACCGGCGACCTTCTGCGTGCGGGCGCGGGCGGCGACCAGCGCGCCCAGCGCCAGGGCGACGACCGCCGAGAGGACGAGCGCCAGCAGATAGCCGGCCGCCTGCTGCGGCAGCCGTACGTCGAAGGCGATCCGCCCGATGGCGAGCGAGAGCAGCGAGGACAGGAGCGCGGCGACACCGTGGATGGCCATCTGCGCGCCGAGCAGCGCGCGCGGCCGCACCGGCGTCGTCGACATCCGGCGCAGGATGCCGCGCTCGCGGTGCCCGGCGATGACCGGGGCCATCGCCTGCAGGCCCGCCACGATCAGCGGCAGCAGCACGGTGACGGGGACGTAGGCGTCGATGAGGCGCAGGCCGTCGGGCCCGGAGTCGGCCTCGCGGAAGGCCGGGATGCAGCCGAGGATGACCAGCAGCGCGGGCGGGAACACCGCGATCCCGAAGAGGGCGCCCGGCTCCCGCAGGAACAGGCGGACCTCGGCCTTCAGGACGGCGGCGTCGGCGCTCGGCCGGCGCGCGGGGACAGCGGTGGCGGTGCTCATGACTGACCGGCTCCCGTCAGATCGAGGAACGCGTCGTCCAACGTGGCGTCGGACACGCGGAGTTGGTGGGCGGTGATGTGGTGGCGGGCGAGCAGGGTGAGCACGGCGTTGACCGTCTCGTCGCTGCCGGTGAGGGTGACCCGTCCGTCCCGGTGGTCGGCGGAGGCGAGCCCCGGCAACCCGGCCAGCTCGCGCTCGTCGAGCGGCGCGGACGGCGTGAAGGAGATGACGGTGGCCCCCGCGGCCTGGCGGATCAGCCCGGCCGGGGTGTCGAGCGCGGCGATCCGGCCCTTGTCGATCACGGCGATCCGGTCGCAGAGGCGCTGTGCCTCCTCCATGAAGTGGGTGACGAGCAGGACGGTGACGCCGCTGTCGCGGACGTCCTCGATGAGCTGCCAGGTGTCGCGGCGGGCGCGCGGGTCGAGGCCGGTCGTCAGCTCGTCGAGGACGACGACCCGCGGGTTGCCGATCAGCGCGAGCGCGATGAACAGGCGTTGCTTCTGGCCGCCGCTGAGTTTCGCGAACCGGGTGCCGAGCTTGTCGGTGAGACGCAGGCGCTCGGCCAGGGGGCGCCAGTCGGCGGGGTTCGGGTAGAACGCCGCGTACAGTTCGAGCGCCTCGCGGACGGTGAGTTTCGCCTGGAGTTCGCTCTCCTGGAGCTGGGCACCGAGGATTTCGGTGACGCGGTCGTGGTCGGCGACGGGGTCGAGGCCCGCGACGCGGACGCGGCCGGCGTCGGGGACGCGCAGCCCCTCGACGCATTCGACCGCGGTCGTCTTGCCGGCGCCGTTCGGGCCGAGGATGCCGAAGATCTCGCCCTCCCCGACGGTGAACGACAGGTCGTCGACGACGGCCCGCCCGGCGTAGACCTTGCGGAGCCCGGCGACCTCGATCAGGGGCCGCTCGCCCCGTGCTGCGCTGTGTGTCGTGGTCATGCTCCGAGAATCCCCGCGCGGGACCCTCCCGGGCATCGCCCAACGCGCTCGAAAGGGCATCAGCCGATCGGTTGATACGGAGCTACGACTCCTGAGGGGACGGCCGTGGCGCCGTAGCCCGATCGCCGGAAAACCCGGTGGCGTTGTCAGTGCCGATCCGTAGTCTCACTCCTGATGCCCACTACGCATGCACCGGCCACGGACCCCGACCAACTCGCCCCGGCGGCGGAGCAGTCCGCCGTGCGCACGCTGCTGCGCCTGTGGCCTTACGTACGGCCGGTGCGGGCGCGCTGGGCCGGGGCCGCGGCGGTCGCCGTGGTCGCCTCCTGTCTGTCGCTCGTCTTCCCCGTCGTCCTGAAGTGGATCGTGGACGGGCCGGTCACGGACCATGACCCGGGCGGGGTGTGGCTGGGCGCGGGCGTGCTGCTGGCGCTCGGGGTCGCCGAGGCGCTGCTGTTCGGGCTGAGACGGTGGCTGGTGGCGCGACCGCTCGCGGGGGTGGAGGCGGCCATGCGGGCGGATCTGTACCGCCATCTCCAGCGGCTGCCCGTCGCGTTCCACGACCGGTGGGCCTCGGGGCAGCTGCTGTCACGCGGGACGACCGACCTCATGGTCGTACGGATGTTCCTGGCCTTTCCGCTGACGTTCCTGATCGTCAACGGCGTGACGATCGTCGCCGGGTTCGTGCTGCTCGTCGCGCAGGACTGGGGGCTCGGGCTCATCCTGCTGGCGCCCGCGCTGCCGCTGATGGTGCTCTGCTACCGCTTCGAGTCGACGTACGCGTCGGCTTCGCGCCGCGCCCAGGACCAGGTCGGTGATCTGACCACCGTGGTCGAGGAGTCCGTTCTCGGGATCCGGATCATCAAGGGGTTCGGGCGGCACCGCAGTCAGGCACGGGCCTTTCGCGAGCTGTCGCGCACGCTGCGCGGGATCGAGCTCACCAAGGCGCGGCTGCTCGCCGGGGTCCTCTCAGTGATCACGCTGCTTCCGGAGCTGGCGCTCGGGGCCGCGCTGGTGCTCGGCTCCGTGCAGGTCGCGGACGGGAAGCTGTCCGCCGGGACGCTGGTGGCCTTCCTGTCGACGGCGCTCGCCCTGCGCTGGCCGATCGACTCGATCGGGTTCCTGGTCGCCATGAGCCAGGAGGCGGCGACGGCGACCCGCCGGATCTTCGAGGTCCTGGACGCGCCGCAGGAGAGCGAGGAGGTCCCGGCGGCGGGCGCCCCCGCCCCGCAGGACACCGCGGGCGGGCTGCGGTTCGAAGGGGTCCGCTTCCGCTATCCGGACGCCCCCGACGCGTCCGAGCCCGTCCTCGTTTCGATCGATCTGGAGGTGCGGTCCGGGGAGACCATGGCGCTCGTCGGGGCGACCGGCAGCGGCAAGACGACCCTGACCGCGCTCGTGCCCCGGCTGCACGAGCTCACCGGCGGGCGGATCACGCTCGACGGGCGGGACATCGTCTCCATGGAGCGCGAGGAGCTGCGCACCCTCGTCTCCGTGGCCTTCGAGGAGCCGACGCTGTTCTCGGCGTCCGTCGCGGAGAACGTGCTGATGGGGGCGGCCGGCGCGGACGCGGCGCAGCTCGACCGGGCGCTCGGGGTCGCACAGGCGGGGTTTGTGCAGGCGTTGCCGGAGGGGGCCGGTACGCAGGTCGGCGAGCAGGGGCTGAGCCTCTCCGGCGGGCAGCGGCAGCGGCTCGCACTCGCCCGCGCGGTCGTGGGGAGTCCGCGCTTCCTCGTGCTCGACGATCCGCTGTCCGCGCTCGACGTGCACACGGAGGCCCTGGTGGAGGCGGCCCTGCGGGAGGTGCTCGCCGCGAGCACGGCGCTCGTCGTCGCGCACCGGCCGTCGACGGTGCTGCTCGCGGACCGCGTCGCCCTGCTGTCGGGCGGCCGGATCACCGCCGTGGGCACGCACCAGGAGCTGCTGCGCGCGAACGCCGAGTACCGGCATCTCATGTCCGGTGCGGACCCGGAGACCGGGATCGAAGAGGACGGGCAAGACGGGCCAGAGGGGAAGGGCACGCGATGACCACGACGACCCGGCCGGACCGTACGCCGCGGGATCCGGCGGCCGAAGACGGAGACGTCAGCGACGACGGCGGGGAACTGCGGCTCCCCTCGCCCGGCGACCCCTTCGACCAGGACGACCTGCCCACCCCCAAGGGAGCGACCGGCACGCTGCTGCGCTCCCTGCTCGCGCCGTGCCGGCGCACCGTGTGGCTGGCCGTGCTGTGTCTGCTGCTCCGGCAGGCCGCGGTGCAGGTGGGGCCGCTGCTCGTCGCGTACGCCATCGACCGTGCGGTGCCTGCGTTCCGTGCGAGCGACCACGGCCCGCTGATCGCGGTGGCGGTCGGCTATCTCCTGGCGGCGTCCTGCTCCGCCCTCCTCCAGTTCGCGTTCGTGCAGGTGTCGGCGCGGGTGAACCAGAACGTGCTGCTCGACCTGCGCGGCCGGATCTTCCGGCACGCGCAGGCCCTCAGCGTCGACTTCCACGACCGCTACACGTCGGGGCGGCTCATCTCCCGGGCGACGACGGACGTCGAGTCCCTGCGCGAGCTGCTCGCCGAGGGGCTCCAGGAACTCATCAACATCGTCCTGGCCTCCGTGTACATCACGGCGATGCTGCTCTGGCTCGACGTCGGCATCGGGGCCGTGGCCGCCCTGTCGTTCCTGCCGCTCACCGTTCTGATCCAGCTGTACCGGCGGCGCGCGGCCCGGGTGTACGCGGTGCGGTCCTCCGCGATCGCGCGCGTCATCGTGAAGTTCGCCGAGACGATGAACGGGATCAGGCCGGTGCGCGCCTTCCGCCGCGAGCGCGCCAACGACGCGGACTTCGCCGGGCTGAACCACCGTCACGAGCGGCTCAACGGCGACGCGATGCTGGAGATGGCGCGCTACGTCGTCGGCTCCCGCCTCCTCGCGAACACCGCGGTGGCCGGAATGGTCCTGTGGGGCGCCTACCGCGTCGCCGACGGCACGCTCGAACTGGGTGTCCTGGCGGCCGCCGTGCTGTTCATCCGCCGCCTGTACGACCCCATCGACCGGCTCGCGATGTTCCTCAACTCCTATGAGTCCGCGGCCGCTTCGCTGCGGAAGATCGCGGGTCTGCTGCACCAGACGCCGACGGTGCCGGAGCCGTCGTCGCCGAGCACACTGCCCGGACTCGCCGGTGACCGGCCGGGCCGCGAGGTCATCTTCGACCAGGTCTCCTTCGGCTACCGCACCGGCGGCGAGGTGCTCCCCCTCTTCGACCTCACTCTGCCCGCGGGGCAGACGGTCGCCGTCGTCGGCTCGACGGGCGCGGGGAAGTCGACGCTCGCCAAGCTCCTGGCCCGCTTCTACGACCCCTCGGCGGGACGGGTCCTGCTCGACGGCGTCGACCTGCGCGACCTGGGAACGGCCGAGCTGCGGCGGGGCGTGGTGATGGTGACGCAGGAGGCGTTCCTGTTTTCCGGGACGGTCGCCGAGAACATCGCGATCGGGCGGCCCGATGCGAGCCGCGAGGAGATCGAGCGCGCGGCGAAGGCGATCGGCGCGCACGACTTCATCACGGCGCTCCCGGACGGCTACGACACGGATGTGCGCAAACGCGGGGGTCGAATTTCAGCCGGGCAGCGGCAGTTGGTCGCGTTCGCACGCGCGCTGCTCGCCGACCCGGCGGTCCTGATCCTCGACGAGGCGACGAGCTCCCTGGACATCCCCGGCGAGCGGGCGGTGCAGCGCGCGATGCACACGGTGCTGCGCGGCCGTACCGCGGTCGTCATCGCGCACCGGCTGTCGACGGTGGAGATCGCCGACCGCGTTCTGGTCATGGAACACGGGCAGATCACCGAGGACGGCACTCCGGACCAACTGATCTGCGGTACAGGAGCGTTCGCGGATCTGCATCGTGCCTGGCGGGAGAGCGTGGTCGGCTGAGCGGCGGCCCGGACGCGGCCCCTCCGCACCCGGGCAACGGCTCCGTATATCGAACGTGAACCTCCGGGCAACGGACCATTTCCGGCCAACCTCCTGACGCGCTCCTGACAGACAACGCTCTCTGCTGCCACTCTTCCCTCGGTCTCGCACAGCTGTCCCACAGCCGAACTGGCGCGGCCCGTTCGTGAACTGCAGCACGACCTGTTGTGCCCCGATGTGCCCAGTTGTGCCCGGCTTCGCAGTTCCATCTCGTAACGCCTCGTGCCACTTCGCAGCACCACGTACCACCCTGTTCTGCCTTGTTCTGCCTTGTTCTGCCCGGACGGTCATTCGCCGTCCGGTCTTCCCCGGCCGTGCGATCCGCGGCCCGCAGAAGGAGTCAGCCTTGAGAACGTCCGACACCTCCCACAGATCCGCCTCCCGCAAGAGGGCGACCGCCTACGGCGCGCTCGCCGCGGTCACCGCCCTGCTCGCCGCCGCCGTCCAGGCGGGCGGCATGGCCTCGGCGGACGTCCAGCCGGCTGCGGCGGCCGCCCAGGCCGTCGCGAAGGGCGCCGACCCCGGCGCACTCCCCGCGAAGCTCTCCCCCGCCAAGCGCGCGGAGCTGCTGCGCGACGCCAACTCCACCAAGGCGGACACCGCCAAGGACCTCGGCCTCGGCGCCAAGGAGAAGCTCGTCGTACGGGACGTCCTCCAGGACCGTGACGGCACCACGCACACCCGCTACGAGCGCACCTACGACGGGCTGCCCGTCCTCGGCGGTGACCTGGTCGTCGACACCGCCAAGTCCGGGAAGACCGAGGGCGTGACGCGCGCCGCGAAGTCGGCGCTCAAGGGCGTCGCCACCACCGCGGCGGTCAAGCCGGCCACGGCGGAGCGGCAGGCGGTCAAGGCCGCCACGGCCGACGGATCGAAGAAGACCGCGGCGGACCGCGCGCCGCGCAAGGTCGTGTGGATGGCGCAGGGCAAGCCGACCCTCGCGTACGAGACCGTGGTCGGCGGTCTCCAGGACGACGGCACGCCGAACCAGCTGCACGTCGTCACGGACGCGGCGACCGGCAAGAAGCTGTACGAGTGGCAGGGCATCGAGAACGGCACGGGCAACACGCAGTACAGCGGCACCGTGACGCTCGGCACGGCCCTGTCCGGATCGTCGTACACGCTCAACGACACCGGGCGCGGCGGGCACAAGACGTACAACCTGAACCACGGCTCGTCCGGCACCGGGACGCTCTACTCGGGCACGGACGACGTGTGGGGCAACGGCAGCGCCTCGAACACCGAGACCGCGGCCGCGGACGCCCACTACGGCGCGGCGGAGACCTGGGACTACTACAAGAACGTGCAGGGCCGCACCGGCATCAACGGCGACGGCGTCGCCGCGTACTCGCGGGTGCACTACGGCAACGCGTACGTCAACGCGTTCTGGGACGACAGCTGCTTCTGCATGACGTACGGCGACGGAGAGGGCAACCTCAAGCCCCTCACCGCGATCGACGTGGCGGGCCACGAGATGACCCACGGCGTCACCGCCGCGACGGCCGGTCTCAACTACAGCGGTGAGTCCGGCGGTCTGAACGAGGCCACGTCCGACATCTTCGGCACCGCGGTCGAGTTCTACGCCAACAACACCAAGGACGTCGGTGACTACCTCATCGGCGAGAAGATCGACATCAACGGCGACGGCACCCCGCTGCGCTACCAGGACAAGCCCAGCAGGGACGGCACGTCCCCGGACAACTGGTACTCCGGGCTCGGCAACCTCGACGTGCACTACTCGTCGGGTCCCGCCAACCACTTCTTCTACCTGCTCAGCGAGGGCAGCGGCGCCAAGGTCATCAACGGCGTCAGCTACAACTCGCCGACGGCAGACGGTCTTCCGGTCACCGGCATCGGCCGCGCCAAGGCCGAGCTGATCTGGTTCAAGGCCCTCACCACGAAGTTCACCTCGACCACGAACTACGCGGCGGCGCGCACCGGCACGCTCGCGGTGGCCGGTGAGCTCTACGGCACCACGAGCACCGAGTACAAGGCCGTACAGGACGCCTGGGCCGGCATAGCCGTCGGCTCGCGCTCCGGTGGCGGCGGTGGCGGCACCTCGTTCGAGAACACGGCCGACGTCGCGATACCGGACGCCGGCGCGGCGGTCACCTCGTCGATCGCCGTGACCGGTCGCACGGGCAACGCGCCGAGCAACCTCTCGGTCGCCGTGGACATCGTGCACACCTGGCGCGGTGACCTGGTCGTCGACCTGGTGGCCCCGGACGGGTCCACGTACCGCCTGAAGAACTCCAGCGGCAGCGACTCGGCGGACAACGTGAACGCGACCTACACGGTCAACGCCTCCTCCGAGGTGGCCAACGGCACCTGGAAGCTGAAGGTCCAGGACGTGGCCGCGCAGGACACCGGCTACATCAACAGCTGGAAGCTCACCTTCCCGTAGACCGCACACACCGGTAACTCCGGTCCGGTCATTATCTGTTCGGCCCGCACGGTCTGGGCGCGTCGCCCCGGGTGAGTGAACTCCCCGGGACGGCGCGCCCGTTCATGTTCCGTTCGCAATACGTACAAGGAGCATCGCTCAACGGACGATTTCCAGCCAACCTCTGATCGCCCCCCTGACATGTACAAGCCTCAACTGGCACGCTTCCCCACGCAACACCAGCAATTCCAGTACCACACGGCTTTTCAGCACCACACAGCTCTCTTACCCCACACACAAGGAGCTTGCGTGACCCCCCACATATCGCGCTTCACCAAGAAGCGTTCGACTCTGGCCATTGCCACCGCCGTTGCCGCCGGGGCCCTCCTGACCGCCGGGATGACCACCGGCGCGTCCGCGCAGCCCGTCGCCGACGCGACGCCCGCCGCCGCGCCCATGAAGCTCTCGGGCGCCGCCCACGCCGGCCTCCTCAAGGACGCCGACGCGAAGAAGGCCGAGACGGCGAAGGAGCTGAACCTCGGCTCCAAGGAGAAGCTCGTCGTGCGTGACGTGGTCAAGGACCGCGACGGCGCGACGCACACCCGCTACGAGCGCACCTACGACGGACTCCCGGTCCTCGGCGGCGACCTGGTCGTCCACGAGTCCAAGGCCGGCAAGTCCGAGGGCGTCACCCGCGCGACCTCGAAGAGAATCGCCGTGTCGACGGCCTCCGCCTCGCTCAAGGCCGCCCCCGAGGGCGCCCGCAAGGTGGTCTGGGCGGCGTCGGGCACCCCGCGCCTCGCCTACGAGAAGGTCGTCACCGGCAAGCAGAAGGACGGCACGCCGCGCAAGCTGCACGTCGTCACGGACGCCGCGACCGGCAAGAAGATCTTCGAGTGGGACGCGATCCACACCGGCGCCGGCGAGAGCCAGTACAGCGGCAGCGTGACCGTCGGCTCCACCAAGTCCGGTTCCTCGTACGCCCTCACGGACGCGGAGCGCGGCGGCCACAGCACGTACGACCTCAAGCACGGGTCGTCCGGCAAGGGCACGCTGTTCACCGACGCCGACGACAAGTGGGGCGACGGCACGACCAACGACGCGGCGACGGCCGCGGTCGACGCCGCCTACGGCGCCCAGGTCACGTGGGACTACTACAAGGACGTGCACGGCCGCAGCGGCATCAACGGTGACGGCAAGGGCGCGTACTCGCGGGTCCACTACGGCAACGCGTACGTCAACGCGTTCTGGGACGACAGCTGCTTCTGCATGACGTACGGCGACGGCGAGGGCGACAAGAAGCCGCTGACGTCGATCGACGTGGCCGGCCACGAGATGTCGCACGGCGTCACCGCGGCGACCGCGGGCCTCATCTACAGCGGTGAGTCCGGCGGCCTGAACGAGGCCACGTCCGACATCTTCGGTACCGCGGTCGAGTTCCACGCGAACAACCCGAAGGACGTCGGCGACTACCTCATCGGCGAGAAGATCGACATCAACGGCGACGGCTCCCCGCTGCGCTACATGGACAAGCCGAGCAAGGACGGCGCGTCCCTGGACAACTGGAAGAGCGGCGCGGGCAACGTCGACGTCCACTACTCGTCGGGCATCGCCAACCACTTCTTCTACCTCCTGTCGGAGGGCAGCGGGAAGAAGGAGATCAACGGGGTCTCGTACGACTCCCCGACCGCGGACGGCCAGCCGGCCGCGGGCATCGGCCGCGACAAGGCCGAGCAGATCTGGTTCAAGGCCCTGACGTCGTACTTCACGACGAACACGGACTACGCAGGCGCGCGCAAGGGCACGCTGAGCGCGGCGTCCGACCTGTACGGCGCCGACTCGGCGGAGTACAAGGCGGTCGACCGGGCGTGGGCCGCGGTCAACGTCAAGTGACGTAAGGGACAAGCAGGTCGGGGGCGGCACCGCCGGGTGCCGCCCCTTCGCGCGTCAGGCGTCAGCCTTCGTATTCCGTGAGGTCGATCTCGTGCACCTGGAGCGCGAAGCCGAGCTTCGGGTGCGCGAACTCGTGTCCCTCCGTCATGCCGAGCTTGCGGGCGACGTTCTCCGAGCCCGTGTCGCCCGGACGGATCAGGGCGACGACCCGGTCGACGCCGCGGTCCTGGAGGGCGAACTCCAAGGTGGCCTGGGCGGCCTCGGAGGCGTAGCCCTGGCCCCAGAACTGGCGGCCGAGCCACCAGTTGATCTCGATGCCGGGCTGCAGCTCGGACACCGAGAGGCCGACGACGCCGGCCAGTTCGCCGGAAGCGAGGAGTTCGACGGCGAACGGGCCGAAGCCCTCCTCGTCCCACTCCTCCTCCCAGCGCTCGATGTCCTCGGCCGTCCGCTCCAGGTCGCGCGGGCCGCCGTCGCCGACCTGGCGCATGACCTCCGAGTCCGCCTGGATCTCGGACAGGGGCACGAGGTCGTCTTCGGACCAGCGGCGGAGCAGGAGGCGGGGCGTCTGGATCTCGGTCATGGGTCCATCTTCGCCGAGACCCGCGACGCCGCCGACCACCCGGCCACCCGACCGCCAGACCACCCGGCTGCCCTCAGCGCATCGTCACCGCAAGAGCACCCCCGCCGCTTCCGCCGCCGTATCCGACGGGACGGTCACCAGGCCCGTCTCCGCCGGCGAGGCGAGCAGCCGGTGGGCGGGCAGGATACGGACCGTGTAGCCGTAGGGGCCCGTGCGGTCGAGGGAGAGCGGGCCCTCGTACGCCCAGCGGCCGTCCAGGTCCGGGCCGCCGGCCGGCTTGAGGGCCACCGTCGTCGCGTCGGTGATGCGGTCGTCGGAGCCGACGCGGCCGGCCACCGCCTGGACCTCGACGTCCTCGGGACCGAGCTCGTCGAGCGCCACCCGCACGCGCAGCACCAGCGTCGCGCCGAGCTCGGCCGTGGCCGTGGACGCCTCCACATGGTCGACGGCCACCCGGGGCCAGGACGCGCGGACGCGGGACTTCCACCGGGCGAGTTCGCTCGCCGCCTCGGGGGTGAGCGCGCGGCCCGAGCGGGCCGCGGGAGCGTACAGCTTCTCGACGTACTCGCGGACCATGCGCCCGGCGAGGACCTTCGGGCCCAGATGGGTGAGGGTGCGGCGGACCATCTCGATCCAGCGGTCGGGCAGCCCTTCGGGTCCGCGCTCGTAGAAGCGGGGCGCAACCCTGCGCTCGACGAGGTCGTAGAGGGCCGCGGCCTCCAGGTCGTCGCGCCGCTGCTCGTCGGTCGCGGTGCCGTCCGCGGTGGGGATCGCCCAGCCGAAGTCGGGCGTGAACCATTCGTCCCACCAGCCGTCGAGGACGGAGAGGTTGAGACAGCCGTTCAGGGCGGCCTTCATGCCGGACGTCCCGCAGGCCTCCAGGGGACGCAGCGGGTTGTTGAGCCAGATGTCGCAGCCGGGGTAGAGCTTCTGCGCCATGGCCATTCCGTAGTCCGGCAGGAACACGATGCGGTGGCGCACGCGCGGGTCGTCGGTGAAGCGCACCAGCTCCTGCACGAGGCGCTTGCCGCCGTCGTCGGCCGGGTGTGCCTTGCCCGCGACGACGATCTGGACGGGCCGGTCCGGGTCGAGGAGGAGGCGCCTGAGCCGTTCCGGGTCGCGCAGCATCAGGGTGAGCCGCTTGTAGGAGGGGACGCGGCGGGCGAAGCCGATGGTGAGGACGTCGGGGTCGAGCACCCCGTCGATCCAGCCCAGTTCCGCCGCGCCCGCGCCGCGCTGGCGCCAGGACGCGGCAAGGCGCTCGCGGACCTCTTCCACCAGACGGCCGCGCAGCTCGCGCCGCAGGTCCCAGATGTCCTGGTCGGCGATGTCGGCGACGGCGTCCCAGCGGTCGGATCCGGCGACGGCGAGCGCGTCCAGGGTGCGCTGTTCACCGACGTGGCGCGCGCCGAGCCGCAGGACCTCGGGGGCCACCCAGGTCGGCGCGTGCACGCCGTTCGTGACGGAGGTGATGGGGACCTCCTCCGCGTCGAAGCCCGGCCACAGGCCCGAGAACATCTCGCGGCTGACCCTGCCATGCAGGGTGGAGACGCCGTTGGCGCGCTGGGCGAGGCGCAGGCCCATCACGGCCATGTTGAAGACGTTCGGGTCGCCGCCCGCGTACGTCTCCATGCCGAGGCCGAGGATGCGTGCGGCGTCGATGCCGGGGAGTTCGGCGCCGGGGCCGAAGTGGCGGGCGACGAGTTCCCGGTCGAAGCGGTCGATGCCGGCGGGGACGGGGGTGTGCGTGGTGAAGACGGTCCCGGCGCGTACGGCTTCGATGGCGGCGTCGAAGTCCACGCCGTGTCCGGCCAGCTCATGGATCCGCTCGACCCCGAGGAAACCGGCATGCCCCTCGTTCGTGTGGAACACCTCGGGCTCGGGATGGCCGGTGAGCCGGCAGTACGCGCGCACGGC
This sequence comes from Streptomyces sp. NPDC045026, assembly GCF_056432625.1. NCBI lineage: Bacteria > Bacillati > Actinomycetota > Actinomycetes > Kitasatosporales > Streptomycetaceae > Streptomyces > Streptomyces sp. NPDC045026. The sequence goes on along the minus strand of NZ_JBWKIS010000003.1, from coordinate 431,371 downwards.
CCGCACCCCGCCGATGCCGAGCAGCATCTCCTGGAGGAGCCGGTGCTCGCTGCCGCCGCCGTAGAGCCGGTCGGTGACGTCGCGTTCACGGGGGCCATTCTCCTCGACGTCCGAGTCGAGCAGCAGCAGGGGCACGCGGCCGACCTGCGCCTGCCAGACGCGGGCGAGCAGCCGGCCGCCGCCGGGCAGGGCGAGCGCGACGCGGCAGTCGGTGCCGTCCGGTTCGCGCAGCGGGGTCAGCGGCAGTTCGTGCGGGTCGAGCACGGGATAGTGCTCCTGCTGCCAGCCGTCCCTGGACAGGGACTGCCGGAAGTAGCCGTGCCGGTAGAGGAGTCCTACACCGATCAGCGGCACCCCGAGGTCGCTGGCCGCCTTGAGGTGGTCGCCGGCGAGGATGCCGAGGCCGCCCGAATACTGGGGCAGGGCGGCGGTGATGCCGAACTCGGGCGAGAAGTATCCGATGGCGGCGGGCAGGCCGCCGCTCCGCATCTGCGTCTGGTACCAGCGGTCGCCCTCCACATAGGACCTGAGGTCGTCCGCGGCCTCGCCGAGCAGGCGCAGGAACCCCTCGTCGGTCGCGAGTTCGGCGAGCCGCGCGTGCGGCACGGCGCCGAGGAGTCTCACCGGGTCCCCGTCGGCCGCGGCCCAGCGCGCCGGGTCCACGGCCTGGAAGAGGTCACGCGTCCCGGTGTGCCAGGACCAGCGCAGGTTGCGGGCCAGCTCTTGGAGGGGGGCGAGGGGCTCGGGCAGGACGGGACGGACGGTGAATCGACGGATGGCCTTCACGTTCTCACCTCTGTAGGGGGACGCGGCGGGCATACGCGCACACGTGCGAGGAGGACGCGCTCCGTCGAGCGGCCCCCGGCTGTCACTCCGACGGTACGGCCACCGGGCTCCGGCTACCACGGCGCACGGGGTCGCGTCGGCACCCGGTTCACGGACATCTCGGCGCATCGTGGGGGTCCTTGACGGGGAGCGGGCCGGTGCGCCGGTCGTACGCCATGAGGATGACCCGGTGCGTCGCGCCGCTCCCGGTCGCGCTGCGCCACCGCCCGCGTACCGGCCGGAGGAAGTCCGGTTTTCGCCGCAGCCTTCGCAGCATCCGCCATCGGTCCCCCACGGGCAATATGGCCGATTCCGCCCCCTCATGCGGTCTTGTAGGGCCTGACACCGCACGAGAGGCTGCCAAGCGGTGTGCGTGGATTCCCGGCCGTCAGGACCGGCGGCCGCGCAACTCCGGTCCTCGCGCGCCGAGTCGAGGAGGGGAACTCACGACATGAATCCGACGCGCAAGAGGCGGCTGCGCCGGTCGGGCGCGCTCATCGCCGCGACCACGGCAGCGGTGCTCTCGGCCGGCACGCTGCCCGCGCATGCCGCGCCCCCGCTGGGACGGATACTCGGCGCCGGTGAGCCCGGCGCCGTCGCGGACAGTTACATCGTGACGCTCAAGGGGGGAACGCAGGCACCGTCCGGCACGGGCAAGGGCCTCGCCGAGAAGTACGGGGCGAAAATACGCCACACCTACAGCACTGCACTGAACGGGTACGCCGTACGGGCGGGCGAGACCCAGGCCAGAAGGCTCGCGGCCGATCCGTCGGTCGCCGCGGTCGTCCAGGACTCGCGGGTCTCGCTCGACCACACGCAGAAGAACCCGCCGTCCTGGGGGCTCGACCGCATCGACCAGGGCGATCTGCCGCTCGACAAGTCATACACCTGGCCCGAGTCCGCGGGCTCGGGCGTGACGGCGTACGTCATCGACACCGGCATCCGGATCTCGCACCGGGACTTCGGCGGCCGGGCGCACTACGGCTGGGACTTCGTCGACGGCGACGCGACCGCCCGGGACGGCAACGGCCACGGCACGCATGTGGCCGGAACCGTCGCCGGGGCGGGCTACGGCGTCGCGAAGAAGGCGGACGTGGTCGCGGTGCGCGTGCTCGACGACGCGGGCTCCGGGACGACCGCCCAGGTCATCGCGGGCATCGACTGGGTGACGAAGAACGCGCGCAAACCGGCCGTCGCGAATCTGAGCCTCGGCGGCTACGCCAACGCCCAGCTGGACGCGGCGGTGCGGAACTCCATCGCCTCCGGCGTCACGTACACGGTCGCGGCCGGCAACGACGGCCTCCCGGCGAGCCTGTACTCGCCGGCCCGCGTAAAAGAAGCCATCACGGTCGGCGCGACCGACCGCACGGACCGGCGCGCCGACTTCTCGAACTGGGGCAGCCGGGTCGACCTGTTCGCGCCAGGCGTCGACATCACCTCGGCGTCGTACGCGAGCGACACGGGGAGGGCGACCTTCTCCGGTACGTCGATGGCGTCGCCGCACGCGGCGGGTGCGGCCGCGCTGTACCTGTCCGGCCACCCCTCGGCGGGCCCGGCCGAGGTGAGCCGGGCGCTGACGGGGCGCGCGGCGACGGGCCGGGTGACGGACACCCAGCCCGGCTCACCGAACAAGCTGCTCCAGGTCAACAACCCGTAATCGAAAGGTGAGTTCATGGTCCGGTCCCGTCGTTCGCGGCGGGGCCGGGCTTGTCTGTGTGCTTACGCGCGAGTAGTTAACAAAGCGCCGGATTGCCCGCCCTGCGACCGTGGAAGGCTCCCCCGGTACACACTGCGCGACCCTCGTCGTCACCCCCGTTTCCGCAAGCCGAACCCCCGCGGTCAGGAGCGGTCATGCCCGCACAGAGTCCCTCGCCGAAGCCGCACACGGAACCGGCGAAGCAGTCGGCCAGAAGCGCGACATCACAGAAACCACCGGGCCGGCGGCGCCCACCTGTCACCTCCGCCGCCACCACGCTCGGACGGATCCCCGTCCTGGACGTCCAGCCCCTCGTGGACCACGGCCGCAGGCCCGCCAAGGCGGTGGCGGGCGAGTCCTTCCAGGTCAGCGCCACCGTCTTCCGCGAGGGCCATGACGCGGTCGCCGCGAACGTGGTGCTGCGCTCGCCTCGCGGCCACAAGGGCCCATGGACCCCGATGCGCGAACTGGCCCCCGGCACCGACCGCTGGGGCGCGCAGATCACGCCCACGTCGCAGGGCCGCTGGACCTACTTCGTCGAGGCGTGGGGCGACCCGGTCACCACCTGGCGCCGCCACGCGCAGATCAAGGTCCCGGCGGGCATCGACACCGAACTCGTCCTGGAGGAAGGCGCGTTGCTGTACGAGCGCGCCGCCGAGGGCGTACCGCAGCGCAAGGGGCAGCGCGAGACGGTGCTGCGCGCCGCCGCCGCACTCCGGGACACCGGGCGCCCGGCCGCGGCCCGCCTGGCCGCCGCGCTCACCCCGAAGGTCGACGAGGTCCTGACCCGCCACCCGCTGCGCGAGCTGGTCACCGGCTCCGACCCGCTGCCGCTCCTCGTGGAGCGCGAGCGTGCGCTGTACGGCGCGTGGTACGAGTTCTTCCCGCGCTCGGAGGGCGCACTCGTGCGCGAGGGGGAGCCGCCGGTGTCCGGCACGTTCCACACCGCCGCGAAGCGCCTGCCGGCCATCGCCGCGATGGGCTTCGACGTCCTCTATCTGCCGCCGATCCACCCCATCGGCACCACGTACCGCAAGGGCCCCGACAACTCGCTCTCCCCGGGGCCGCACGACGTGGGAGTCCCCTGGGCGATCGGCTCGCCGGAGGGCGGTCACGACGCGATCCACCCGGATCTCGGCACCCTGGACGACTTCGACGCGTTCGTGAGCCGGGCCGCGGACCTGGGCCTGGAGATCGCGCTGGACTTCGCGCTCCAGTGCTCGCCCGACCATCCGTGGGTGGACAAGCACCCCGAGTGGTTCCACCACCGGCCGGACGGCACGATCGCGTACGCCGAGAACCCGCCGAAGAAGTACCAGGACATCTACCCGATCGCCTTCGACCAGGACATGCCGGGACTGATCGCGGAGACGACCCGCGTCCTGCGCTTCTGGATGGACCACGGCGTACGCATCTTCCGCGTCGACAACCCGCACACCAAGCCCGTCGTCTTCTGGGAGCGGGTCATCAAGGGGATCAACCGCACCGACCCCGACGTGATCTTCCTGGCCGAGGCGTTCACGCGCCCCGCGATGATGCGCACCCTCGCGCAGGCGGGCTTCCAGCAGTCGTACACCTACTTCACCTGGCGCAACTCGAAGCAGGAACTCACCGAGTACGCCACGGAGTTGGCGAAGGACACGGCCGCGTACATGCGTCCCAACTTCTTCGTGAACACCCCGGACATCCTGCACGCCTACCTCCAGAACGGCGGGCGCCCCGCGTTCGAGGTGCGCGCGGTCCTGGCCGCCACGCTCTCCCCCGCCTGGGGCGTCTACAGCGGCTACGAACTGTGCGAAAACGCCCCGCTACGGCCCGGTAGCGAGGAGTATCTGCATTCGGAGAAGTACGAACTCCGGCCGCGCGACTGGGAGTCGGCCGAGCACGAGGGGCGTTCGATCGCCCCCCTCATCACCCGGCTCAACGACATCAGGCGCCGCAGCCCCGCCCTGCGCCGGCTGCGTGACGTGCACTTCCACCACACCGACAAGGACACGGTGATCGCGTACTCCAAGGCGGTCGCGGGAGCGCACGGCTCGAACACGGTTCTGGTGGTCGCCAACCTCGACCCTCACCACACCCAGGAGGCGACGGTGTCGTTGGACATGCCGCAACTGGGACTCGGCTGGCACGAGTCCGCACCGATGCGCGACGAGCTCACCGGTGAGACCTACCACTGGGGCAGGGCCAACTATGTGCGCCTCGAGCCGGGCCGTACGCCCGCGCACATCCTCACCGTCCTGCGACCGTCCTCACCGTTGATCGGAGGGTCACCCACACCATGACCGTCAATGAACCCGTCCCTGACACCTTCGAGGACACCCCCGCCAAGGACCGCGATCCCGACTGGTTCAAACGCGCCGTCTTCTACGAGGTCCTCGTCCGCTCCTTCCAGGACAGCAACGGCGACGGAGTCGGCGACCTCAAGGGCATCACCGCGAAACTGGACTACCTCCAGTGGCTCGGCGTCGACTGCCTGTGGCTGCCACCGTTCTTCAAGTCCCCACTGAGGGACGGCGGTTACGACGTGTCCGACTACACAGCCGTCCTGCCCGAGTTCGGCGACCTGGCCGACTTCGTGGAGTTCGTCGACGCCGCGCACCAGCGCGGGATGCGCGTGATCATCGACTTCGTCATGAACCACACGAGCGACCAGCACGAGTGGTTCCAGGAGTCCCGCAAGGACCCCGAAGGGCCGTACGGCGACTACTACGTCTGGGCCGACGACGACAAGAGTTACGAGGACGCGCGGATCATCTTCGTCGACACCGAGGCGTCCAACTGGACCTTCGACCCGGTGCGCAAGCAGTACTACTGGCACCGCTTCTTCTCCCACCAGCCGGATCTCAACTACGAGAACCCGCGCGTCCAGGAGGAGATCATCTCGGCCCTGCGCTTCTGGCTGGACCTCGGCATCGACGGCTTCCGGCTCGACGCCGTGCCCTACCTCTACGCCGAGGAAGGGACGAACTGCGAGAACCTGCCGGCCACGCACGAGCTCCTCAAACGGGTCCGCAAGGAGATCGACGCGCACTATCCGGACACGGTGCTGCTGGCGGAGGCCAATCAGTGGCCCGAGGACGTGGTCGACTACTTCGGCGACTACGCCTCCGGCGGCGACGAGTGCCACATGGCGTTCCACTTCCCGGTCATGCCGCGCATCTTCATGGCGGTGCGCAGGGAGTCGCGGTATCCGGTCTCGGAAATCCTCGCCAAGACCCCTGCCATTCCGTCGAGTTGTCAGTGGGGCATCTTCCTGCGCAACCACGACGAGCTCACGCTCGAAATGGTCACCGACGAAGAGCGCGACTACATGTACGCGGAGTACGCCAAGGACCCGCGCATGCGGGCCAACATCGGCATCCGCCGCCGCCTCGCGCCCCTCCTCGACAACGACCGCAACCAGATCGAGCTCTTCACCGCTCTGCTGCTCTCTCTGCCGGGCTCGCCGATCCTCTATTACGGCGACGAGATCGGCATGGGCGACAACATCTGGCTCGGCGACCGCGACGCCGTCCGCACACCGATGCAGTGGACCCCGGACCGCAACGCGGGCTTCTCCTCCAGCGACCCGGGCCGCCTCTCCCTGCCCACGATCATGGACCCGGTCTACGGCTACCAGGTGACCAACGTCGAGGCGTCCATGACCTCGCCGTCGTCACTGCTGCACTGGACCCGGCGGATGATCGAGATCCGCAAGCAGAATCCGGCGTTCGGCCTCGGCTCGTACACGGAACTCCCGTCGACGAACCCGGCGGTGCTCGCCTTTCTGCGGGAGGCCCCCGCATCAGGGGAGGAAGGGGACGACCTCGTCCTGTGCGTGCACAACTTCTCGCGCTTCGCCCAGCCCACCGAACTCGACCTCCAGGCCTTCACCGGCCGCCACCCGGTCGAGCTGATCGGCGGGGTGCGCTTTCCGGCCATCGGTGAACTGCCATATCTCCTCACCCTCGCAGGTCACGGCTTCTACTGGTTCCGGCTGCGCAAGGACGCCTGAACGCCGCCCGGGGAGGGCCGGTTTCCGCCGCCCCTCCCTGGGCACCCATCACCACACACCCCGACACGTCCCGCTCGTTCTGCCTCTGCCGCATTTCCGGGACGCCGCCCCGCACCCAGTCGCGGCCCGCCCCGGGGAAAGGACGTGACGCCATGCCGGATGCCGTCACCCGAACCGGCCCGACCGCGCGACCCGAACTGCTCGCCTCGCTGGACCCGCCCCTGCGCGCGTGGCTGCCCCGGCAACGCTGGTTCGCGGGCAGAACAGCACCCGCCCTCACCCTGCTCGCCGCGACGGACCTGCTGCCGGTCACGGCACGCCAGCCGGGCCTGATCCACGCCCTTGTGCGCATCGAGCCCACCCAGGACACGTACCAACTCCTGCTGGGCGTAAGGGAGTCACTGCCCCCGTACCTGGCGCCGGCCCTCATCGGCCATGTCACGCAGGGCCCCCTCGCCGGACGCACGGTCTACGAGGCCCTGCTCGACCCCCGCCTGACGGACCTCCTCCTGGAGCGGCTGCGCCACCCGGGCCGCCTGGACGGACTCCGCTTCGCGCACGACGGCGAGACGCCGATCCCGCCGGGCCTCGCTCCCCGCCCCCTCGACGCGGAGCAGTCCAACTCGTCGGTCATCTACGGAGATACGTTCATCCTCAAGGTGTTCCGCCGGGTGACGCCGGGCCTCAATCCGGACCTGGAACTCCAGCGCGCGCTGGCCGACGAGGGCTGCGGACGCGCGCTCGCCCCGGTGGCGTGGTTCGAGACGACGGACGACGACCCGCTCTCGCTCGGCCTGCTCCAGCCCTACCTCACGGGCGCGACGGACGGCTGGGACCTCGCGCTCGGCGAACTGTCCAAGGGGCAGGACTTCCGCCACGAGGCCCGCGAACTGGGCCGCGCGACAGCGGAGATCCACCTCGCCCTCGCGCACGCCCTGCCGACGGTCACCCTGGGCCGCGCCCACACGGTGCAGCTGGCCCGGTCGATGAAGGACCGCCTGGACAAGGCGGTCCAGGCCGTGCCCGCCCTCCATCCCTACGCGCCCGCGCTGCACACCGCCTTCGACGCCCTCGCGGCCGACGCGACCCCCCGCACCGCCCAGCGCGTGCACGGGGACCTGCACCTGGGCCAGTGCCTGCGCTCGCCCGCCGGCGCCTGGTCGGTCATCGACTTCGAGGGCGAGCCGTCCCGCCCCCTGCCCGAACGCCGGCTGCCGCACCCGCCCGCCCGCGACGTGGCCGGCATGCTGCGCTCCTTCGACTACGCGGCCCGCACCAGCCGGCCCTGGGCGCCGGACTGGGCGCGCCAGTGCCGGGACGCGTACTGCGCGGGCTATGCGCAGGCCGCCGGCGACGATCCGCGGACGGACCCGGTCCTGCTGCGCGCCTACGAGACGGACAAGGCGGTCTACGAAGCCGTCTACGAGGCCCATCACCGCCCGGACTGGCTGTCGATCCCCTTGTCCGCGATCGACCGCCTCGCCACGGAGGCCTCCGGCCTGCCGCGCCCCCGCCCCAAAGACGCGGACGCGGCACCGCAGCACCCCATGTCCACACCGAGCCAGGAGGCCACCCCGTGACGCACGACCCCTCCCGCTCCACACCTCCCACACCCGTCACCGCCGCCCCTGCCCCCACCCCCGCCGCAGACCGTGACCGCCTCCTCGCCGGCACCCACCACGACCCGCACTCCACCCTGGGCGCGCACCCCACGCCCTCCGGCACGGCGTTCCGGGCGCTGCGCCCGTACGCCCGCGCGGTCACGGTCGTCGCGGACGGCCTCAGGGTCCGGCTGCACGACGACGGCGACGGCTTCTTCTCGGGCCTCGTGGACCTGCCCGCGCCCCCGGCCGACTACCGCCTCCTGGCCACCTACGAGGGCGCTGCCGAGCACGAGTCCCCGGACCCGTACGGGCTGGTGCCCGCCCTGTGCGAGTTCGACCTGCACCTGATCGGCGAGGGCCGGCACGAGCAGCTGTGGCAGGCGCTCGGCTCGCACCCCATGACGCATCAGGGCATCACGGGCACCCGCTTCACGGTCTGGGCGCCCAATGCCCAAGGGGTGCGCGTCGTGGGCGACTTCAACTACTGGAACGGCACCGGCTTCCCGATGCGCTCGCTCGGTTCCACGGGGATCTGGGAGCTCTTCGTCCCGGCCCTCGGCGAGGGTGAGCTGTACAAGTTCGAGATCACCCGCCCGGACGGCTCGAAGACGATGCGCGCGGACCCGCTGGCCCGCCGCACCGAGGTCCCGCCCGCCAACTCCTCCGTCATCGACGCCTCGCACCACATTTGGCACGACGACGAGTGGATGGCCCGCCGTGGCACGCCGCCCGCGCACGAGGCCCCCTTCTCGGTCTACGAGATCCACCTCGCGTCCTGGCGCCCAGGGCTCACGTACCGCCAGCTCGCCACCCAACTCCCCGCTTATGTAGCCGACTTGGGATTCACGCACGTAGAGCTGATGCCCGTGGCCGAGCACCCCTTCGGCGGGTCGTGGGGCTACCAGGTCACCGGCTTCTACGCCCCGACGGCCCGTATGGGCACGCCCGACGACTTCAGGTGTCTGGTCGACGCGCTGCACCAGGCCGGCATCGGCGTCCTCATGGACTGGGTGCCGGCCCACTTCCCGCGGGACGACTGGGCCCTCGCCGAGTTCGACGGCCGCACCCTGTACGAGCACGAGGACCCGCTGCGCGCCGCCCACCCCGACTGGGGCACCCTCGAGTTCGACTACGGCCGCAAGGAGGTCCGCAACTTCCTGGTCGCCAACGCCGTGTACTGGTGCGAGGAGTTCCACATCGACGGCCTGCGCGTCGACGCCGTGGCTTCGATGCTGTACCTCGACTACTCGCGCGAGCACGGGCAGTGGACCCCGAACGAGTACGGCGGACGGGAGAACCTGGACGCGGTCGAGTTCCTTCAGGAGATGAACGCGACGCTGTACCGCAGGGTCCCCGGCGTCGTCACGATCGCCGAGGAGTCGACGGCGTGGGACGGCGTGACCCGGGCGACCCACCACATCGGACCGGGCGGCTTCGGGGGTCTCGGCTTCGGCCTGAAGTGGAACATGGGCTGGATGCACGACTCGCTCGGCTACGTGTCCCACGACCCGGTCCACCGCAGCTACCACCACGACGAGATGACGTTCTCGATGGTCTACGCGTACAGCGAGAACTACGTCCTGCCGATCTCGCACGACGAAGTGGTCCACGGCAAGAAGGCGCTGGTCTCCAAGCTGCCCGGCGACTGGTGGCAGCAGCGGGCGACCCACCGTGCCTACCTGGGCTTCATGTGGTCCCACCCGGGCAAGCAACTCCTGTTCATGGGGCAGGAGTTCGCGCAGGGAGCCGAGTGGTCGGAGGCGCACGGCCCGGACTGGTGGCTGCTCGACCCGTCGTACCCTGCGGAGCCCGACCACCGCGGCGTCCGCGACCTCACACGCGACCTGAACGCCGCCTACCGCCACGCACCCGCGCTCTGGCAGCGGGACATGGACCCGGCGGGCTTCGAGTGGATCGTCGGTGACGCGGCGCAGGACAACGTCTTCGCCTTCCTGCGCCGCGCCGCCGACGGCAGCCCGCTCATGTCGGTGTCCAACTTCTCGCCGGTGGTGCGCCACGAGTACCGGCTCGGTGCCCCCGAGGACGTACCGGCCTGGCACGAGGTCCTCAACACCGACGCGGCCCGTTACGGCGGCGGCGACGTCGGCAACCCGGACCCGGTCAAGCCGGACGCCCAGGGTGCCCACGGGCGTCCGGCCAGTGTCCGGCTCACGCTCCCGCCGCTCGCGACGGTGTGGCTCAGGCCTGCGTGACCGGGACAGCCCTCAGCACGCCGCGCAGCGACTCGGGCAGCTCCCCGCCGTGCACGACGCCGAGGGTCTGGGTGGCCCGGGTCAGCGCGACGTAGAGGTCACTGACGCCGTACTCGCCGGGTTCCACGACCAGTACGCGGTCGAACTCGAGCCCCTTGGCCTGCCGGGGGTCGAGCAGCACCAGGTGCTTGGTGAGGTCGGGCTCGCCGCCCGCCACGACGTCCGGCAGCACGGCGGCGAGCGCCGCGTGCAGCCGACGGGGGGCGATCACCGCGAGCCGCCCCTCCTCGGGCGTCGCGGCGACGGCCTCCTCCGCCACGGCCTGCACGACGTCGTCGGCTTCGCGCGCCCAGGGGCGCACGCCCGTCGAGCGGACCGAGGACGGCGGCTCGAAGCCGGGGTGCTCGGCGCGCAGCACGGCCGCCGCCACGTCCATGATCTCGGACGGGGTGCGGTAGTTGACGCCGAGCCGGGTGTGCTCCCAGCGGTCCTCGACGTACGGCGCGAGGATCTTCTCCCACGATCCGACGCCGGCCTCCTCAGCGGTCTGCGCGGGGTCGCCGACCAGCGTCATCGACCGCGTCGGCGAGCGCCGCATCAGCAGCCGCCACGCCATCGGCGACAGCTCCTGCGCCTCGTCGACGATGATGTGCCCGAATGCCCAGGTCCGGTCGGCCGCGGCACGCTCGGCGGCGCTGCGGTGGTCCTCCTCCTCGTACCAGTCGGCGACCCGCTCGGCGTCGACGATGTCGTGCGCGGCGAGGACCTCGGAGTCCTCCTCGTCCTCGAACTCGTACGTCTCGGAGCCGCGCGAGAGTTCCAGGACGCCCTGCGCGTAGCCGATCCGCTCCTGCCGCGCCGCTTCGGCCAGCGCGCGTTCGGCGCTGTCGTCGACGCCGAGCAGCTCGGCGGCCTCGTCGAGGAGCGGAACGTCGGCGGGGGTCCAGTCCGCCGGTCCCGTCACGTCCCGCCGGATCGCCCCCGCGTCCTCGTCGGCCAGGTGCACGGGCTCGGCCAGGAAGTCCGCGACCAGGCCCTGCGGGGTGAGCTGCGGCCACAACTCCTCGATGGCGGCGTGCACTTCGATGCTGGAGGCGACGCCCTTGCCGAGCTGGGCGAGGTCGTCGGGGCCGAGGAAGTTGGGCCCGCCGTACGGGTCGGCGCCGATGCGCTCCGCGAGCTGCGCGGTGAGCGCGTCGATGATCCGGAAGGCGAAGTGGGGGCGGGCGAGGTTGTGCGGCAGGAGCGTGTCGCGGGCGGCCTGCCGGGCCTCGTAGGCGATCTCCCAGTCGAGGACCAGGTCACCGTCGTCGTGCCGGACGATCAACGGGGCGCCGGGCTCGGGGAGCTGCTGCCGGTCGCGGGCGGCGAGCGCGAGGGCGTCCACCATGGCCTCGGCGCCCTTGACGGCGGCGGCGTGCGGGGTGTCCTCGGCGGTGGCGTGCACGCCGGGGAACAGCTCGCCGAGCGAGGCGAGCAGCACACCGGTCTCGCCGAGCGCGGGCAGAACCTCGCCGATGTAGCCGAGGAACGCGGGGTTCGGTCCGACGATGAGCACGGCCCGCTTGGCGAGGAGCTCGCGCTGCTCGTACAGCAGGAACGCCGCCCGGTGCAGCGCCACCGCGGTCTTGCCCGTGCCCGGGCCGCCCTCCACCACGAGCACGCCGCGGTGCGAGTGGCGGATGATCCGGTCCTGCTCGGCCTGGATGGTCTGCACGATGTCGCCCATGCGGCCGGTACGGGCCGAGTTCAGGGCGGCGAGCAGCACGGCGTCGCCCGTCGGGTCCTCGAACCCGGTGCGCTCCTCGTCACCCAGGTCGAGGATCTCGTCGTGCAGCTCGGTGACGGTGCGGCCCTCGGTGGTGAGGTGGCGCCGCCGCCTGATGTCCATCGGCGTGTGACCGGTCGCGAGGTAGAAGGGGCGGGCGACCGGCGCGCGCCAGTCGATCAGAATCGGGGTGTGTTCGCTGTCTTCCTCGCGAATTCCGATGCGCCCGATGTGATGCGCGGCGCCGCCCGCCTTTTCGGTGAGATCGATCCGCCCGAAGCACAGCGAACCGTCGACCGCGTTCAGCGCGGCGAGCAGGCCGGAACGCTCGACGACGAGGAGATCCCTTTCGAGCCGCGCCTGCTGGCCGGTGCCGACCGGTGTCAGGGCGTCCGAGACCGACTCCGCGGCGTCGCCGCGCAGCACATCGACGCGCGCGTAAAGCCGGTCGATGAATTCCTGCTCTTTCTTCAATTCAGCGATTTCACGCGCTTCACGGGTTGACAAAGCGGCTCCCTGCCAGGTACGGTGTGGTTATTCGGCCCCTCGTGAGGGGCCTTTTCTGTGGGCACACAGAAACACCGAATATACCCCCTGGCAGGATCCAATTGCACCCCGGGGATTTCACGGCCGCTATTCGGCCCGGTCAACAGCCCCGCGCCGACCCGGCGCGATCAGACGACCTCTGCCAGCTCCTCCAGCAGTCGCCGCTTCGGGCGTGCCCCGACCCGCGACCACACCGGCTCGCCGTCCTTGAAGACCATGAGCGTCGGCATCGACAGCACCCCGTAACGCACGGCGGTCTCCGGGTTGCGGTCCACGTCGATCACCACGACGTCGAGCCGGTCCCGCTCCTCGTCCGCGATGGAGCGCAGCACCGGCGCGAGCTGCCGGCACGGCCCGCACCACTCGGCGGTGAACTCCACCAGAACCGGCCGCCCGGCCCCCAGCACCTCCGCGCCGAAGTCCGCGTCCGTGACATCCCTCAGATCCGTACCCACTTCACCCTCCCAGTTCGCAGCGCGGCGACGGGTCCTCGCCCGCCAGCGCGTCCATGGCCTCCTCGGCGCGCTCCAGCTGCGCGCCGACTTTCTGCCGTACGGCGGTCAACTCACCGATCAGCGCATCGAGTTCACCGAGCTTGCGGCGGTACACCGCGAGCGAGGCGGGGCACGAGTCACCCTCCGGGTGCCCGGCCCGCAGGCACTCCACGAACGGCCGGGTCTCCTCCAGCTCGAACCCGAAGTCCTGGAGCGTCCTGATCTGCCGCAGGGCCCGCAGGTCCGCGTCGTCGTACGTGCGGTAGCCGTTGCCTCCGCGCCGCGCGGGCAGCAGCCCGCGCGACTCGTAGTACCTCAGCGTCCGCGTGGTCGTCCCCGCCCGCTCAGCCAGCTCTCCGATGCGCATGTCCTCGACGGTAGACGTTGACGCCGACGGAAAGGCCAGCCACGGGGTTCGTCAGTCTGCTTTCGGCTGGGTGCGCCGGGCGTAGGCGCGGGCGGCACGGGCACGGTCGCCGCAGCGGGTGGAGCACCAGTGGCGGCGTCCGTGGCGCAGCAGGTAGCGGTTGCAGGGGGTGGAACCGCAGCCGGTGAGGCGGTCGGCGTCGGGGCCGGTGAGGAGGTCGGCCGCGTCGGCCGCGAGGGTCGCGAGAGCGCGGCCGAGGATCTCGTCGGTGGGACAGGGCACCGCGCGGTAGGGGCCCTTTTCCTCGTCCCAGTAGAGCAGGGCGGCTGCGGGGGCTTTGCCCATCGCGTCGTTGACGGCGGACAGCGCCATGGGCGGGGCGGGCAGTTCGGCGACCCGGGCGGCGAACAACGCCCTGAGGTGTTCGCGCAGGGAGCGCAGCTGCGCCGCGCACATCTCCTGCACCCCGGCGTCGGCCGGCGCGAGGCCGTGTTCGGTGAGCCACCGATTCGCGGACGCGGGGGTGCCGAGGAAATCGATGAAGCGCCCACCGGGCAACGCGATGGCGCTGTTGACGAAGTCGAGGGCGAGGTAATCCTCCGCCCCCGGCGCGGGCGGCGGCATGGATTCCGCGGTCAGGGTCTCGCTCATGACTGTCATGGTACGGCTTGCCTTCATCCGTGAGACAGGACTATCGTTTCTCACGGATCACTCGCTTCCTATCCGTGAGGTTTTGATGGCTGACGCCAGTACGACCACGACCACCGAGCAGATCCCCATCCGCGTCCTGGGCGGCCCGACCGCCCTCTTCGAATACGGCGGCCTGCGGTTCCTGACCGATCCGACCTTCGACGCGCCCCGCGACTACGACGTGCCCGGCGGACGGCTGACCAAGACGGCGCCCTCCTCTGCCGCGCCGGCCGGACTCGGCCGCATCGACGTGGTCCTGCTCTCCCACGACGAGCACCCCGACAACCTCGACGGCTCCGGCCGGGCCCTGCTCGCCGACGTCCCGCTGACCCTGACCACGCCCGGGGGCGGACGGCGCCTGGGGGCGGGGGCCAAGGGGCTGGCCGACTGGGAGTCGATCGACCTGGACCGCACCGATGGCGGCACCGTCACGGTCACGGGCGTGCCCGCCGTCCATGGGCCCGGCGCACGCGAGGAGGTCGAACCGATCAGCGGCCAGGTCGTCGGATTCGTCCTAACCGGGCAGGGCCTGCCCACGGTCTACGTCAGCGGCGACAACGCCTCGCTCGACCTGGTCAAGGAGATCGCCGATCGGTTCGGCCCGGTGGACACCGCCGTCCTGTTCGCCGGGGCTCCCCGCATCCCTGTCCTCTTCGACGGCGCGACGCTCGTCCTCGACAGCGCACAGGCCGCCGACGCCGCCCGGATCCTCGGTGCCCGCCGGGTGGTCCCCGTCCACTACGACAGCTGGGCGCACTTCACCGAGGGCCGTGCCGAACTGGTCGCCGCCTTCACCGACGCCGGCCTGCTGGACCGCCTGGACCTTGGCGACCGGGGCTGACCGTGCGGCCGGGATCCCGGCCGCCGCTGCACTCGGTCGCCCGGGCCACACGGCATGGGGCACCAGCCGCGCCCGGACCGTCTTGCCGAGGTCCGGGCGCAGGAACCAGTCCAGTTCCAGGGCCAGTTGACGTACGACCGTCAGGCCCCGACCGCGCTCGCCCTCCAAGCGGGGATCCGCCACCGGGAAGACGGGCGACGGGTCCGACACATCGACCAGCAACCCACCGCCGCCCTTAGCGGGTAACTAGCCTTCGCTGCCCACCAGTTCGGCGGTTCCAGCCGCATCCTCGGTGCCCGGCTCCGCTGCGTCCGGCTCCGCCGCTCCCCGCGCACGGCGCGGCAGCAGCACCGCTACCAGCACCGTCCCGACGCCCAGGATCACCGCGCCGACCACGCTCGTGTGCGCCACGGCGTCGGAGAACGCGGAACCCACCGCGTCGGCCATCTGCTTCGCGCCGCCCGCGAGCTGCTCGGCCTGCGCCTTGAACTGGGCCGCCTGCTCGGGGCTGGTCGCGCCCGCCGCCTTCGCGGCAGCCTTGTGGGCTTGGTCCCCGATGCCGTGGGCCACCGCGTAGCCCGCGCCGACCGAGTCCTGCGCGGTGCTCAGCGCGTCGGCGGGCAGCTTCGATCCGGCCGTGTTGTCCGCCAGCTGCGAAGAATACGAACCGGCCAGGACCGAGCCGAGGAGGGCGATGCCGAGCGAGCCGCCGAGTTCGAGCGACGTGTCGTTGACCGCGCCGCCGACGCCAAGTTCCGACTCGGGGAACGAGCCCATGATCGCGTCGGTGCACGGCGAGAGCGCGAGGCCGATCGCGAGGCCGAGGATGGCGAGGGGCAGCACGAAGTCCCCGTACGTCGACGAGGCGTCGATGCGCGTGAGGAGCGCGAGGGCCGCCGTGCCGCCGACCATCCCGGCCGTCACCGTGACCTTCATGCCGATGCGCGGGGTGAGGTACCCGGTGAGCGCCGAGCCCACGAAGACCGCTCCGGCCAGCGGCAGCATGCGGATGCCGGTGGCCAGCGCGTCGTAGCCGAGGACGAACTGGAGGTGCTGCGTGAGGTAGTAGAAGGCGCCGAAGACCGCGAGGAAGAAGAGGGCGACGGCGAGGTTCGCGCCGGAGAAGCGGCGGTCCGTGAAGCGGCGGACGTCCAGGACCGGGCGCGGGTGGCGCAGCTCCCACAGGACGAATGCCACCAGGGCGACGCCCGCGACGACCGCGGCGCCGATCGCCTTGGCGCCCCAGCCGAAGTGCGGCCCCTCGATGATCATGTAGACGAGAGCGCCGACCCAGACGACGGAGAGCAGGCCTCCGACGTAATCGATGCGGTGCTGGTGCGCGGCCTTGGACGGCGGTACGAGGACGAGGGCGCCGACGAGGGCGACGGCGGCCACGGGCACGTTGATCAGGAACGTGGACGACCAGCCGTGGTTGCGCAGGAGCGCGCCGGCGACCAGGGGTCCGGCGGCGATGGCGAGGCCCGCGGTGGCGGTCCACAGCACGATGGCCTTGGCGCGCTCGGCGCGCGGGAAGGTGGCCGCGAGCAGCGACAGCGTGGCGGGCATGATCATGGCCGCGCCGACCCCCATCACCGCGCGGGCCGCGATGACCCCGGTGGAACTGTCGACGAGCGAGCCTGCGACGGCGCCCCCGCCGAAGACGACGAGGCCGAGGATGAGCGCCCCGCGCCGGCTGTACTTGTCGCCGATCGCGCCGAGCAGCAGCATCAGCGCCGCGTACGGAACGGTGTAGCCGTCGATGACCCACTGGAGGTCGGCGCTGGTCAGGCCGAGGTCCTTGGTCATGTCCGGCGCCGCGACGGTGAGGGCGGTGTTCGCCATCACGATGATCAGCAGGCTCAGGCACAGCACGAGCAGGGCCCACCAGCGACGGGCGTACGGCCGGTCCATCCCCTCGACCGGTTCCTTCATGACGAGGCGCATTCCCCTGCCACCCTTCGGGGCGCTCGGCCCCACAGTCCACGAGTTCACGTGTCCGCGCGTTCACGGACATTGCACAGCAGCGTGCAATTACACAACACTGTGCAATTTACGTCATTGCACAGTGCTGTGCAAAACCACACGTGAACGGGGTGGGGGCCGGGGTGCAGAATGGGCGCGTGACTTCAGGACGAGCCGACACCAACCGCCGCCGCATCCTCGACGTCGCCCTCGCCGAGCTGCTGCGCGACCCGGACGCGTCCATGGACCAGATCGCCAGGGCCGCGGGCGTCGTGCGGCGCACGGTCTACGGGCACTTCCCCAGCCGCGAGGCGCTCGTCGCCGCGCTGGTGGACGACGCCGTCGTCGCGGTCGAGGCCGCCCAGACCGAGGGCCGCGCGGGGGTGACCGACCCCGCCGAGGCCGTGGCCCGCTCGTTCCTCGCCGTGTGGGAGGTCGCCGACCGCTACCGCCTGCTGGTCGCCCTCGCGCAGCGTGCCGTCACCGTCGAGGGCATCCGCGCCCGGCTGACCCCGGTCCGCGACAGCTGCACCGAACTGCTCCGACAGGGCCTGGAATCAGGTGAGTTCACCTCTCCCCTGCCGCCGCCGGCCCTCGCGTACGTCCATGAGCAGGTGCTGTTCGGACTGCTCGAAGCGGTCAACGACGGGCTGATCCCAGCAGAAGAGGCGGGCCGCTCCGCCGCGGTCACCGTACTGACCGCGGCAGGCGTACCCGCCTCACGCGCCACCGAACTGGTGGCGGGACTCAACTAGGGCGCCGCCACACGCCCCACCACGGGCGCCCCGTCAGGGGCTCGGGGAACTGCGCGACCAGCCCCCACCGACCCGCAGCTTCACACAGGCCCACGCCACCCCGTGGGGCGCGGGGAACTGCGCGACCAGCCCAGGGCCGGCCCGCAGATTCCTCACCCGCGAACCCAGCGGAGCGCTCAGGCCTTCGCCAGCTCCTTCTCGCCCTCACCCCGCTGATCAGGAACAGCGGCAGCGTCACCACTCCCGTCGTCCACAAGCGTCCGCTCGTCGAACGGCAGGTCGCCCGCGAGCACGCGCGCGACGCGGTCCTTGTCGACCTCGCCCGTCCACGTACCGATGAGGAGCGTCGCCACCGCGTTGCCCGCGAAGTTGGTCAGGGCGCGGGCCTCGCTCATGAAGCGGTCGATGCCGATGATGAGGCCGACGCCGTCGACGAGCGCCGGCTTGTGCGACTGGAGTCCGCTGGCGAGCACCGCGATGCCGGAGCCCGAGACGCCCGCGGCGCCCTTCGACGCGATCATCATGAACAGGAGCAGGCCGATCTGCTGGCCGATGCCGAGGGGCTGGTCCATGGCGTCCGCGATGAACAGCGAGGCCATGGTCAGGTAGATCATCGTGCCGTCGAGGTTGAACGAGTACCCGGTCGGCACGGTGATGCCGACGACGGGACGGCTGACGCCCAGGTGCTCCATCTTCGCGATGAGCCGCGGCAGCGCGGACTCGGAGGACGAGGTGGACAGGATCAGCAGGAACTCGCGGCCCAGGTACTTCAGGAGTGCGAACAGGTTGTAGCCGGTGGCCAGGCGCAGCACGGTTCCGAGGACCACCACGACGAACAGGAAGCAGGTCACGTAGAAGCCGAGCATGATCGTGGCCAGGGCCTTCAGGGCGTCCACACCGGTCTCGCCGATGACGGCCGCCATCGCGCCGAAGGCGCCGACGGGCGCGGCCCACATGATCATGCCGAGGACGCGGAAGACCAGCTTCTGGATGTGCTCGACCCCCTTGAGGACCGGCTCACCGGCGCGGCCCATGGCCTGCAGCCCGAAGCCGACGAGGAGCGCGACCAGGAGCGTCTGGAGCACCTCGCCCTGGGTGAACGCCGACACGAGAGTCGTCGGGATGATCCCGAGGACGAAGTCGACGGGGCCCTCGGCGGCGTCCTTCGCCGCGGTGTGGCCGACGTCCTTCACGGCCTGCGTGAGGTGCATGCCGTCGCCCGGGTGCAGGATGTTGCCGACGACCAGGCCGATGGCGAGCGCGACCACGGACATCACCAGGAAGTAGCCGAGCGCGAGCCCGCCGACCTTGCCGATCTTGGCGGCCTTGCGTACGGACCCGACGCCGAGCACGATCGTGCAGAAGATGATCGGCGAGATCATCATCTTGATCAGGTTCACGAAGCCGGTGCCGACCGGCTTGAGCTCCTTGGCGAAGTCCGGCCAGATGAAGCCGACCGCGATGCCGAGCAGGACGGCACCGATGACGGCGAGGTACAGATAGTGGGTGCGGTCTCTCTTGGTGGCGGCTGCCACCTGGGTCTCGGCCACGGGTGTCTCCTGACGACGGTGTCTGGCGTACTGCGTACGGGAAACCTGCAACTGCGTACGGGAAACCTGCACGTACGCGCCATGCGTGCGGCTCACGTCTGGCGAATCACGGTGACTATCTCCCGGCTTGTGAGGGCCGTCACCCTTCCGTTCATTTAGTTCGCGCTTATACGTTCAAGTAGTTCACGTTTGAACGTTCGCACCTGTACCGAGAGGCAGACTGGGCCCATGCGCTTCCCCCTCCTGCCACGTGCCCGCAGCCTGGCCGGCCAGCTCTTCGCGATGCAGGTCGTCCTGGTCGCCGTCGTGGTCGCGGGGTGCGCGCTCTTCACGTACATCAGCGACGGCAGGCAGGCCGAGGAGGCCGCCACGCGCCAGGCCACGGCGGCGGCCCGCGCGGTCGCGGACGCGCCCTCCGTGCGCGGGGCGATCGCCGGGAGCGGTGACCCGACCCGCACGCTCCAGCCGTACGCGAGCGACGTCCAGCGCCACACCGGCGTGGACTTCGTCACGATCATGGATCCGCACGGCATCCGCTGGACGCACCCCGACGAGCGCCGCATCGGCGAGCGCTTCCTCGGCCACATCGGGCCCGCCCTGCGGGGCCGGACCTTCTCGGAGACGTACACGGGCACGCTCGGCCCGTCCGTGCGCGTGGTCACCCCGATCGTGTCGGGGCACCGGATCGTCGGGCTGGTCAGCGCGGGCATCACGGTCGAGGAGATCAGCGCCCAGGCGCGCGGCCAGGTGCTGGCGCTGGCCGGCGTCGCGGCCGGCGCCCTCGTCCTCGGCGGCATCGGCACGTACGTCATCAACGCCCGGCTGCGGCGGCACACCCACGGGATGAACGCCACCGAGCTGAGCCGCATGCACGCCTATCACCAGGCGGCGCTGCACGCGGTGCGCGAGGGTCTGGTGATGCTGGACGGGCAGCGCAGGATCGCGCTCATCAACGACGGGGCGCGCGAGCTGCTCGGCGTCGGGGACGAGACGGTCGGGCGCAACGTCGCGGAGCTGGGCCTGCCCACCCCGCTCACGGGCGCGCTCCTGGCGGCGGAGCCCCGGGTCGACGAGGTGCACCTGACCACCGACCGCGTGGTCGTCGTCAACACCTCGCCCGTGTCCAGCGGCGACCGGCGCGGCACCGTGGTGACCCTGCGTGACCACACCGAACTCCAGGCGGTCATGGGTGAGCTGGACTCGGAGCGGGGCTTCACGCAGGCGTTGCGCTCACAGGCCCACGAGGCCGCGAACCGGCTCCACACCGTCGTCTCGCTGATCGAGCTGGACCGCGCCGGCGAGGCGGTCGACTTCGCGACCGCCGAGCTGGAACTGGCGCAGACCCTCACCGACCAGGTCGTCGCCGCCGTGAGCGAGCCGGTGCTCGCCGCGCTCCTGCTCGGCAAGACGGCACAGGCCAACGAGCACGGCGTGGAGCTGGAGATCTCCGAGGACAGCCGCATCGACGACGGCCTGGTGCCGCCCACCCTGCCGGCCCGCGATCTCGTGACGATCCTCGGCAACCTGCTCGACAACGCGGTCGACGCGGCCCAGGGTTCGCCGCACGCGAAGGTGACGGTCACGGCCCGCGCCCAGGACGACAACCTGCTGCTCCGGGTCACGGACACGGGCCCGGGTGTCGCCGACGGCCACGCGGACGCGGTCTTCGAGCGGGGCTGGTCCACCAAGCCGGCCGGGCCCGGCGGCCGCGGCCTCGGTCTCGCGCTCGTCCAGCAGTCCGTCGCCCGCAACTCCGGCACCCTGACCCTGGCCGAATCCCCCACGGGCGGCGCACAGTTCACTGTCGTCCTGCCACTCCAGCGCACGAGCGCGACCACGCCCACGGGAGGCACCGCGTGACAGACCCCGGCACCGCCGGCGGCACCATTCGCGTCCTGGTCGTCGAGGACGACCCGGTGGCCGCCGACGCCCACGTCCTGTACGTGAACCGGGTCCCCGGCTTCACCGCGATCGGCAAGGCGCACACGGCCGCCGAGGCCCACCGCGCCCTGGAGCGCACCCAGGTCGACCTGCTCCTACTCGACCTGCACCTCCCGGACGGCCACGGTCTGCAGCTGGCGCGCTCGCTGCGGGCGGCGGGCCATCACGCGGACGTGATCGCGGTGACCTCGGCGCGCGACCTCACCGTGGTCCGCGAGGGGGTCTCGCTCGGCGTGGTGCAGTACGTGCTGAAGCCCTTCACGTTCCCGACGCTGCGCGACCGGCTCGTGCGCTACGCGGAGTTCCGGGCGGCGGCGGGAGAGGCGGGCGGCCAGGACGAGGTCGACCGCGCCCTGGCCACCCTGCGCGCACCGACTCCGGCCGCCCTGCCCAAGGGACTGAGCGCGCCGACCCTGGAGCGCGTGACGCGGACGCTGCGCGCCGCCCCGGAGGGTCTGACCGCGGCGGCGGCCGCCGAGTCCGTGGGCATCTCGCGCATCACGGCCCGCCGCTACCTGGAGCATCTCGTCGACTCGGGCCGCGCCGCCCGCAGCCCCCAGTACGGCCAGGTGGGCCGACCGGAACTGCACTACCGCTGGCTCACCGCGGACCAGTAGCGGACTAGACCATTGGTCAACCTGCCACCCCTGCACGGGGATTGACCTTGGTCCGACCCCGCCCGTACGTTCACCGGGCAGCCCCGCTCGGCAAGCCGGCCGGCGGCGGCCCGTAGGAGGTCGTGCCCGTGCGCCCCACTGCTCCCGTGCTCCTCAGCGCCACTCTGCTCGTCGCCGCGACCGGCCTGACGGCCTGCAGCAGCGGCTCCGGGGACGACCCGGACACCGTCCGCATCTCCTACAAGCAGTCGACCGACAATCAGATACGTGTCATGGACAAGTACCTGGCGTCGATGAAGAAGCAGTTCGAGAAGGAGCACCCCGGCAAGAAGGTGGAACTGGTGCCGATCAAGGCGCCGGACTCCGAGTACTACACCAAGCTCCAGCAGATGCTGCGCTCCCCGAAGACGGCACCCGACCTGGTCTACGAGGACACGTTCCTCATCAACTCGGACATCACCAGCGGTTATCTCAAGCCCCTGGACTCCTATCTCGCCAAGTGGCCCGACTGGAACCAGTTCATCGACACGGCGAAGAACGCGGCCAAGGCCGAGGACGGCAAGACGTACGGCGTCCCGGACGGCACGGACACCCGCGGACTCTGGTACGACAAGGGCATCTTCGCGAAGGCCGGCATCAAGACGCCCTGGCAGCCGAAGACCTGGGACGAGGTCCTCGACACGGCCCGCACGATCAAGAAGAAGGTCCCCTCCGTCACCCCGCTCAACGTCTACACGGGCAAGCCCGGCGGCGAGCAGTCCGCGATGCAGGGCTTCGAGATGCTCCTGTACGGGACCGGAGCGGGGTCGGGTGCCGCGGACCCGCTGTACGACAGGTCGTCCAACAAGTGGATCACCGCGGGCAAGCCGTTCAAGGACGCGCTGAATTTCGTGAAGACGGTCTACGGCGAGAAGCTCGGCCCGGACGTCTCGGACGCCCTCGACCCGAACATCGGCACCCGGGTCCGCGGCGAGCTGCTCCCCAAGAGCAAGCTGGCGATCAACCTCGACGGGTCCTGGCTGCCGCAGGACTGGCTGAAGGGCAGCGGCCACGAGTGGCCCGAGTGGTCGCAGAAGCTGGGCCTCGCGGCCATGCCGACGCAGAACGGCCAGGCGCCGGGCAAGGTCAGCATGTCGGGCGGCTGGACGTGGGCGATCCCGTCGAAGGCGTCCAACCCCGACCTGGCCTTCGAGTTCGTCAAGACGATGCAGACCAAGGCCAACGCCCAGAAGTGGTACATCGCCAACTCCGGCATCGCGGTGCGCAAGGACGTCGCGGCCGACCCGGCGTACATGAAGGCGCAGCCCGGCATCAAGTTCTTCACGGACCTGGTGGCGTCGACCCACTACCGGCCCGCGTACCCGGCGTACCCGAAGGTCTCCACGGCGATCCAGGAGGCGATGGAGTCGGTCACGACGGGCGACAGCTCGGTCGACAAGGCCGCGAGCACCTATGACGAGCAGCTCAAGACGGCGACGGACGGCAAGGTGACAACCAAGTGAAGGTGGGGCCGAGCGGTGTCCGCCGCCCCGTGACACAGCCCCTGCCCCAGCCCCCTTCACGCGGTGATCTTCAGGTGAGGCCGGGGCGGGGCGGTGCACGCCGCCCCCTGACACGCGCCCTGCCCCTGGCCCCTTCCCTGGTCCTGCTGCTGCTCTTCCTCGCCGGGCCGATCGCGTACTGCGCCTACATCGCCTTCACGGACCTGCAGTTGACGGGCCAGGCCCACTCCTCCTTCGTGGGCTTCAAGAACTTCACGGCCGCGTTCAAGGACGACGCGTTCCTGAACGCGGTCTGGCTCACCCTCGTCTTCACGGTCCTGTCCTCCCTCATCGGCCAGAACACGCTGGGCCTCGCCCTGGCCGCGCTGATGCAGCGCGCGTCGAAGACGGTCCGCACGGTCACGGGCGCGGTCGTGGTCTGCGCGTGGGTGCTGCCGGAGGTCGTCGCCGGTTTCCTCCTCTACGCGTTCTTCCGCCGCGAGGGCACACTGAACGCGATCCTGGACTGGCTCCATCTGCCCACCCAGAACTGGCTGTTCACGCTGCCCATCCTCGCGGTGTCGTTCGCGAACGTCTGGCGCGGGACGGCGTTCTCCATGCTGGTCTACTCGGCGGCGCTGGGCGAGATACCCAAGGAGATCACCGAGGCCGCGGAGATGGACGGCGCCGGCGGCTGGCGCCGCATGTGGCACATCACGCTCCCGATGATCCGCCGCTCCATCGCCACGAACCTCATGCTGAACACCCTGCAGACCCTGTCCGTCTTCGGCCTGATCTGGGTGATGACCCGGGGCGGCCCCGGAAACCGCAGCCAGACCCTGCCCCTGTTCATGTACGAGCAGGCCTTCCAGAAGAGCATGATCGGCTACGGCACGGCGGTGGCCCTGCTCCTCCTGGTCGTCGGCTCGCTGTTCTCGCTGGTCTATATGCGCCTGCTGCGCTCGGAGGCCTGAGTGTCCTCACCCCGCACCGTCCGCCACCGCCTCGCGGCCGACGCCGGACTCCTGATCGTCGCCGCGGCGTTCGTCCTGCCGCTGGCGTGGGTGATCCTCTCCGCGCTCGACACGCACGCGAATCTCCAGGTGAAGATCCCCGACGGCGTCACCCTGGACAACTTCGACGCGGTCCTGACCCCCGACATCACCTTCACGCCGCTGCTCAACAGCCTGCTCCTGTGCGGCGGCGCGACCCTCCTGACGGTGGCGAGCGCGGCTCTCGCGGCGTACCCGCTGTCCCGCTACCGCTCCCGTTTCAACAACCCGTTCCTGGCGACGGTCCTGTTCGCGACCTGCCTGCCCATCACGGCGATCATGGTCCCGGTGTACGCGCTCTTCGTGCAGGTCAACCTGATCGACACGATGCAGGGCACGATCTTCTTCTTCGCGGCGTCCCAACTCCCGTTCGCCATCTGGCTGATGAAGAACTTCATGGACGGAGTCCCCAAGGAGCTGGAGGAAGCGGCCTGGACGGACGGAGCGTCCTCGTTCCAGTCCCTGATCCGCATCGTGCTCCCCCTGATGGGCCCGGGAGTGGCGGTGGTCACCGTCTTCTCCTTCGTCATGATGTGGGGAAACTTCTTCGTCCCCTTCATGCTCCTGCTCACCCCCGAACAGATGCCGGCCTCGGTGAGCATCAACGACTTCTTCGGCAACCGGGGAACCGTCGTCTACGGCCAGCTCGCAGCCTTCTCGATCATCTACTCGACGCCGGTGATCCTGCTGTACATCCTGGTGGCCCGGAAATTCGGCGGAGGATTCGCACTGGGGGGTGCGGTCAAGGGCTGACCGGCCGCACCCTCGCGCACGGCTTGACCGACCGGCGGACCGGCCGCCCGCTCAGCCGATCGGCACCGGCATCCTGACCACGTCGTACGCCAGGTCGATCGTGTCGCCCGCGGCCGGGTCGGTCAGCGCCACGCGCCAGCGGGAGGCGAACTGGTCGACGCCCTCGGCCATCGGGATGGTGCCGGAGATCAGGACCGTGCCGGGCACCAGGTCACCCCTCTCCCGCAGGACGTCGGCCCAGTAGGCCGGCGTGAGCAGCTCGGCCAGGGTGCCGTCCTGGATGAGGGTCTCCTGCCCGTCGTGGGTCACCCAGGCGCGCAGGGTCAGGTCGTCCAGGCGCTCCTGCACGTCGGCGAGGCGCCAGGCGCGTCGGGCGAGGACGTCGGGGCTCGCGTTCTTGCTCCATGCCACGCCGTGCACCTCCAGCTCGCGGTCGGTGTGGTCGCAGGCGGCCGTCAGGAGCAGGTCGCCGTCCTGGTCGACGACCAGCGCCCACTCGGCCTCGCCGGAGGTGCGCCCGTGCTGGACGCGGACCTGCTCGGTGTGCTGGGCGAGGTAGGGGGAGACGGGGTAGAGCGCGGGGGTCACGGAGGGCGCGGGCACCCCCAGCTCGGCGAGTTCCGCCACGTGCGCGGCCACGTCGTCCTGGCTGCGCCCGGCGTACCCGGCGTTGAGCACCTGCACGACGTCGACCTTGCGGGTGGTGCCGTCGGGCAGTTCGAAAGTCAGCAGCGCCATGGGGTTTCTCCACATCGTTCGCGATATCGGGGAGGTTAACTTTGCGCGGAAGGCTTGCGCATACGACCTGTATACAAGAAGTATGCCGGAAGGTCGACAGTTAGCCTCAACCCAGGAACCTCAGGGACGGACGTCGTGAACCACACCAGCACGAGCACGGAAAAGACCCCGCTCGGCGGGTCCGCGGTCCGCCGCGCCTTCTTCGCCAGCCTGACCGGAACCGCACTGGGGTGGTACGACTTCGCCATCTACTCCGTCGCGGCGGCGCTGGTCTTCGGCGACGTCTTCTTCCCCTCGGAGGACCCCGCCACCGGCACCCTGCTGGCGTTCTCCACGTACGCCGTCGGCTACGTGTCGCGCCCGCTCGGCGGCTTCGTCTTCGGCCGCCTCGGCGACAAGCTCGGCCGCAAGAAGGTCCTGATCGCGACCCTCGTCCTGATCGGGGCCGCGACCCTCGCGATCGGCCTGCTTCCGTCGTACGCCACGATCGGCGTGGCCGCGCCGATCACCCTCGTGATCCTCCGCTTCGCCCAGGGCGTCGGCGTCGGCGGCGAGTGGGGCGGCGCGGTGCTGCTCTCCAGCGAGTTCGGCGATCCGCGCCGGCGCGGCTTCTACGCCTCGGCCGCGCAGATCGGCCCGCCGGTCGGCAACCTCCTCGCCAACGGCGTACTCGCGGCCCTCGGCGCACTCCTGACGGAGGCTCAGTTCACGTCCTGGGGCTGGCGCGTGGCGTTCCTGCTCTCCGGGGTGCTCGTGTTCTTCGGCCTGTGGATCCGCGCGAAGCTCGAGGAAACCCCCGTCTTCAAGGCGATGGAGGCCGAGCAGCAGCGCCCCGAGGCCCCGATCCGCGAGGTCTTCACGACGCACCCGCGCGCGCTCGCGGCCGCGATCCTCAGCCGCGTGGCCCCGGACGTCCTGTACGCGCTGTTCACCGTCTTCGTCCTGACCTACGCGACCGGCGAGCTCGGCATGTCCCGCGGCTCCGCCCTGGCCGCCGTCCTCATCGGCTCCTCGCTCCAGGTCTTCCTCATCCCGCTGGCCGGAGCCCTGTCCGACCGCGTCAACCGCCGTGTCCTGTACGGGGTCTCGGCGGCGGCCGCCGGCGTGTGGCCGTTCCTCTTCTTCCCGATGATCGGCGGCGGGAACTGGCCGCTGCTCGCCCTCGGCGTCGTGGTGGCCCTGGTCTTCCACTCCGCGATGTACGGGCCGCAGGCGGCCTTCATCGCCGAGCAGTTCTCCCCGCGCCTGCGCTACACCGGCTCCTCGCTCGCGTACACGCTGGCCGGTGTCATCGGCGGCGCCGTCGCGCCCCTGCTGTTCACGGCGCTGCTCGACGCGTACGACTCGTGGATCCCCCTGGCCCTCTACGTCGCGGGCACCGCGATCGTCACGATCGCCGGACTGTGCCTCGGCCGCGACGGCGACCGCAGTGACGAGGAGCTGCTCGGCGGCGAGCCGGTCCGCTCCCCCGCCGCGTCCGCGGCGCCCTGACCGCACCCCCGAATTCCGGCACCCCACACGAGGAGGACGTCTCATGCGTATCGCGCTGAGCCAGATCACCACCGGCCCCCGCCCCGAGGGGAACCTCGCCCTCCTGCGCGAACAGACCCGTCTCGCGGCGGACGCGGGCGCCCGCGTCGTCGTCTTCCCGGAGGCCGCGATGGCCTGCTTCGGGACCCCGCTGGCGCCGCTGGCCGAGCCGCTCGACGGCCCCTGGGCCACGGCCGTGCGCCAGATCGCCAAGGAGGCCGAACTCGTCGTGGTCGCGGGCATGTTCACCCCCGCCCCGGACGGCAAGGTGGCCAACACCCTGCTCGCCACCGGCCCCGGCGTCGAGGCGGCCTACGACAAGATCCATCTCTACGACGCCTTCGGCTTCGCCGAGTCCGACACCGTGGCACCCGGGTCCGAGGTCGTCACCTTCGACGTCGACGGCACCCGCATCGGCCTCGCGACCTGCTACGACGTCCGCTTCCCCGAACTGTTCAGGGCCCACGCCGACGCGGGCGCGGTGGTGTCCGTACTGCCCGCCTCGTGGGGCGCGGGACCGGGCAAGCGTGAGCAGTGGGAGCTGCTGATCCGCGCCCGTGCGCTCGACGCCACGCTCTGGCTCGCCGCCGTGGACCAGGCGGACCCGGCGGCCTCGGGCGTCCCCGCCGCGTCGAACGCCCCCACCGGCATCGGCCACAGCGCCGTCGTCGGCCCCGACGGAACCGTACGGCAGCGCCTCGAGGAAGGACCGGGGCTGCTCGTGGCGGACCTGGACCTCGACGAGGTCGCCTCGGTGCGCCGTTCCATCCCGGTACTGGCCAACCGCCGGAGCCTGTGACGGCGAGACGGACCACCGGCAGGCCCGCTATCCCGCGAGCAGCACCTTGAGCGTCGACTCCAAGTGGCTGTCGATCGCGGTGCACGCGGCCTGCCGGTCGCCGGAGGCGATCGCGTCGAGGATCGCCTCGTGCTCGTGGAGCACCGACTCCTGCCGGCCGTGCTGGTTGAACAGCGCCACCACCCCGGCCCGGATCTGCCGGCTGCGGAGCCCGTCGTAGTGGCGGTCGAGCAGGGCGTTGCCCGCCGCCGCCACGATCGTCGCGTGGAAGAGGTGATCCACCGCGATGAACTCCTTGGCATGCTCGGCCCCGCTGAGCGTGCGCTGGCGGACGAGCAGCGCGGTCAGCTCGGACACGGGGGCCTTGCCCTCGGCGATGATCCGCTCCGCCGAGTACCGCTCGACGATGCCGCGCAGCTCCATCAGCTCGGTGATCTCCCGCCCCGACAGCGGTACGACCTGCGCCCCGCGCTTGGGGACCAGCCGCACGAGGTCCTCGGCGGCGAGCAGCAGGAGCGCCTCGCGGATCGGGGTGCGGGAGACGCCGATCCGGTCGGCGAGCTCCTGCTCGGAGAGGAACTCCCCTTGCCTGTCCGGGTCGGCGAGCACGTTCTCCTTGAGAAACGCGTATGCCTTGTCCCGTCCCGACGTCACGACTGCCCCCAGGGTTGCATACAAGGAGTATACGGATTTGGTTACCGGGAGTCTCGTCACCGTAGGTTCCTACGACACGTAACCCGGTGCGAACAGACCGTAGCCACCGGCCTCCCCCGCCCCTACCGTTTGCCCGTGCACCCAAGCGACTCCGCCCCGCCGTTCAACGCTCCGGCCGCCCGACACCTCCGAGAGGCCCTGGGCATGGCGCCCGGCCATGTCGCTTACGGCATGCGCGCCTCGTACGGCCAGCATCACGTCACGCCCGACACGATCATCGCCTGGGAGCGTGGGCTCACCTCGCCGACGTCGGCGGAGCTGACCGCGCTCGCGGGTGCTCTGTGGTGTTCGCCGGGTGAGCTCATCGGCGCGGCACGGACGCTGCGTGAACACCGGATGGCCCGCAGCATGGCGCCGGAGGACGTGGCGCGCACGGTGGGGGTGGAGATCCACTCGTATCTGCGGATGGAGGAGACCGGCGAGTGGCGCGGCAACGAGCGCCAGTCGGCCGTCCTCGCCGAGGTGCTCGGCCTCGCGCCGCAGAACTTCGCGACGGTCACGGGCCGCGACGAGCAGCTGGCGGACCTTCTGCGCAGCGCGGTGACCACGCGCTGGCAGGCGTACACGCGCCCGATCGTCAAGCTGGTCCCGGTGGATAAGAGTCAACTGGAGGAAGCGCTCCAGGAGATGCAGCTCGAGTACCAGGCGCTGATGGCCGCGACGCTCACCTGGGGCGGCGGCTCGGGGCGCGAATCGGGCGAGGCCGGGCGGGAGTTCCTCGACGGGATCCTCGACGAGTTCTGGTCGAGGATGCCCACCTCGTAGGACGAGCCGTGCGCCCTAGAACACCGATTCCGCCTCGTCCATACGGTCCTTCGGCACCGTCTTCAGGGCGGCGACGGCCTCGGCGAGCGGGACCATCTCGATCTCCGTGCCGCGCAGCGCCGTCATGCGGCCGGAGACGCCCCGGTGCGCCGCCTCGACGGCGTGCCAGCCGAAGCGCGTGGCGAGGACCCTGTCGTACGCGGTCGGGGTGCCGCCGCGCTGGACGTGGCCGAGAATGACCGGCTTCGCCTCCTTGCCGAGGCGGCGCTCCAGCTCGAACGCGAGGGCGGTGCCGATGCCCTGGAAGCGCTCGTGGCCGAACCGGTCGATCGCACCGGTCTGGTAGTCCATCGTGCCCTCGGCGGGGTGCGCGCCCTCGGCCACGCAGATGACGGCGAACTTCTTGCCGCGAGCGAAGCGCTCCTCGACCATCTTGACCAGGTCGGCCGGGTCGAAGGGCCGCTCGGGCAGGCAGATGCCGTGCGCGCCGCCCGCCATGCCGGACTCCAGGGCGATCCAGCCCGCGTGCCGGCCCATCACCTCGACGACCATGACGCGCTGGTGGGACTCGGCGGTGGTCTTCAGCCGGTCCATGGCCTCCGTGGCGACGCCGACGGCGGTGTCGAAGCCGAAGGTGCGGTCCGTGGCGGAGATGTCGTTGTCGATGGTCTTCGGGACGCCGACGACGGGCAGGCCCGCGTCGGCGAGCATCCGGGCAGCGGTCAGCGTGCCCTCGCCGCCGATGGGGATGAGGACATCGAAGCCGATCTCGGTGGCGAGTTCCTTGGCGTTCTCGCAGGCGGCGCGGAAGCGGTCGCGCTCGAGCCGGGAGGAGCCGAGAATGGTGCCGCCGCGGGCGAGGATGCCACTCACGGCGTTCAGGTCGAGGGTCCTGTAGCGGCCGTCGAGCAGTCCCGCGTACCCGTCCTCGAAGCCGATCACCTCGTCGCCGTGGTGGGTGACGGCGCGGTGCACGACCGACCGGATCACTGCGTTCAGGCCAGGACAGTCGCCGCCGGCGGTGAGAACTCCGATACGCATCGTGCGTGTCTCCTGCTCGCTGTTGAGACTTGTGAGCCGTTGCGATTCTTTCACGGCCGTGGGGGCGATGCGGGTCACCGGCGGGGCGCACAGGCCCGCGGGGCGCGCGCTCCGGGGCCTTTCGGCCCCCGGACCAGGGCCTTTGTCCGGCGGGCGACCTAGCTACCCCCGGAGGTATTGTCAAGAGGGCACGGCTACGACTTTCATCAGAGGCCGGTTCAGCGGCCGAAACTCTGCGGCAGAGGCCCCCTTCTCTGCTGCCCGTCCGACGAAAGAAAGGGAGAGCACGCGTGACGCGCAGCGTGTACGTGACCGGGATCGACCGGGGTGACGGCCGGCAGGTCGTGGAGCTGGGAGTCATGGAGCTCCTGACCCGGCAGGTCGACCGGGTGGGCGTCTTCCGCCCGCTCGTCCACGACGGTCCCGACCGGCTCTTCGATCTGCTGCGGGCGCGCTACCGCCTCTCCCAGGACCCGGCGACGGTCTACGGCCTCGACTATCACGAGGCGTCGGCCGTGCAGGCCGAGCAGGGCACCGACGAACTGGTCTCACGCCTCGTGGACCGCTTTCACGAAGTCGCCCGCGACTACGAGGTCGTCCTCGTCCTCGGCACGGACTTCGCCGACACGCAGCTCCCCGACGAGCTGGCCGTCAACGCCCGCCTCGCGAACGAGTTCGGGGCGTCCGTCATCCCCGTGGTGGGCGGCCGCAAGCAGACCCCGGAGTCCGTGCACGCCGAGACCCGTAACGCGTACCGCGCGTACGAGGTCCTCGGCTGCGACGTGCTCGCGATGGTCGTGAACCGGGTGGCGGCGCAGGACCGCGAGGAGATACGCGACAGCCTGGCGGCCCATCTCCCGGTGCCCACCTACGTACTGCCGGACGAGCCCGCCCTGTCCGCGCCGACCGTCTCCCAGATCGCGCAGGCCCTCGGCGGCGAGGTGCTGCTCGGCGACGAGGCGGGGCTCGCGCGCGACGCGCTGGACTTCGTGTTCGGGGGCGCGATGCTGCCGGCGTTCATCAAGGCGCTGACGCCGGGCTGTCTGGTCGTGACGCCCGGGGACCGCGCGGACCTGGTGGTGGGTTCCCTCGCCGCGCACAGCGCCGGCACCCCGCCGATAGCCGGCGTCCTGCTGACC
The DNA here is from genome assembly GCF_056432625.1 of Streptomyces sp. NPDC045026. Classification (NCBI taxonomy): domain Bacteria; kingdom Bacillati; phylum Actinomycetota; class Actinomycetes; order Kitasatosporales; family Streptomycetaceae; genus Streptomyces; species Streptomyces sp. NPDC045026. The sequence goes on along the minus strand of NZ_JBWKIS010000003.1, from coordinate 399,493 downwards.
CTCGACGAGCGGCCCGGCGAGGAGATCCTGACGCTCTCCGACCGCCTCGCGCCCGGCACGCCGGTGGTGGCGGTGCAGGGCGGCTCCTTCCCCACGGCGGGTGAACTGTTCGCCATGGAGGGCAAGTTGAACGCGGCGACGCCCCGTAAGGCGGAGACGGCGCTCGGCCTCTTCGAGCGGTGGGTCGACACGGCCGGTCTTCTGGAACGCGTCTCGGCGCCCAGCAGCGACCGCGTCACGCCGATGATGTTCGAGCACAAGCTCCTGGAGCGGGCCCGCGCCGACAAGCGCCGCGTCGTGCTGCCCGAGGGCACCGAGGAGCGCGTCCTGCGCGCGGCGGACGTCCTGCTGCGCCGCGGGGTGTGCGACCTGACGCTGCTCGGCCCGGCGGAGCAGATCCGCAAGAAGGCCGCCGACCTGGGCGTCGACCTGGTGGACTCGCAGATCATCGACCCGGCCACGTCCGAGCTGCGGGACCGGTTCGCCGGCGAGTACGCGCAACTGCGCGCCCACAAGGGCGTCACGGTCGAGCTCGCGTACGACGTCGTGGCGGACGTGAACTACTTCGGGACGCTGATGGTGCAGGGCGGTCTCGCGGACGGCATGGTGTCCGGTTCCGTGCACTCGACGGCCGCGACGATCCGGCCCGCGTTCGAGATCATCAAGACCAAGCCGGACGCCGACATCGTGTCGTCCGTCTTCTTCATGTGCCTCGCCGACAAGGTCCTCGTGTACGGCGACTGCGCGGTGAACCCGGACCCGGACGCTCAGCAGCTGGCCGACATCGCCGCCCAGGCGGCGGCCACCGCCGAGCAGTTCGGCGTGGACCCGCGGATCGCGATGCTGTCGTACTCGACGGGAACGTCGGGTTCGGGCGCGGACGTCGACAAGGTGCGCCGGGCCACGGAGCTGGTGCGCGAGCGGCGGCCCGACCTGAAGATCGAGGGCCCCATCCAGTACGACGCGGCGGTCGAGCCGTCGGTGGCGGCGACCAAGCTGCCCGGCTCTCAGGTCGCGGGCCAGGCCAGCGTGCTGATCTTCCCCGACCTGAACACCGGCAACAACACGTACAAGGCCGTGCAGCGTTCGGCAGGCGCCATCGCCGTCGGTCCGGTCCTGCAGGGTCTGCGCAAGCCGGTCAACGACCTGTCGCGCGGCGCGCTCGTGCAGGACATCGTCAACACGGTCGCCATCACGGCGATCCAGGCCCAGACGCCGGCCTCCTGACCCCTACGAAGAGGTAAGCACCTGTGACCTCCCACCCGTCGCCCACCACCGCCCTGCCTGACGAGCTTCGCTCGGCCCCCCTGGCCAGCCGAGTTCTCGTCCTCAACTCCGGTTCCTCGTCGCTGAAGTACCAGCTGCTCGACATGGAGAGCGGCGCCCGGCTCGCCGCGGGCCTGGTCGAGCGCATCGGCGAGGAGACGTCCCGCCTCAAGCACACGCCGCTGACCGGGGACGGCGGCGCGGCGCGCGAGGTGAACGGCCCGATCGCCGACCACGACGCGGCCCTGAAGGCGGTCGCCGCGGAGCTGGCCCGCGACGGGATGGGCCTGGACTCCCCCGAACTCGCCGCGATCGGCCACCGGGTGGTGCACGGCGGCATGTTCTTCACCGAGCCGACCGTCATCGACGACGCGGTCCTCGCGGAGATCGAGCGGCTGATCCCCGTCGCGCCGCTGCACAACCCGGCCAACCTCACGGGCATTCGCACCGCGACGGCGCTGCGCCCCGATCTGCCGCAGGTCGCCGTCTTCGACACGGCGTTCCACACGACGATGCCGGAGTCGGCGGCGCGCTACGCGATCGACGTGAAGACCGCCGACGAGCACCGCATCCGCCGCTACGGCTTTCACGGCACGTCGCACGCGTACGTGTCCCGCAGGGCGGCCGAGCTTCTCGGCAAGGCCCCCGAGGAGGTCAACGTCATCGTGCTGCACCTGGGCAACGGCGCCTCGGCGTCGGCGGTGCGCGGTGGCCGGTGCGTGGACACCTCCATGGGCCTGACGCCCCTGGAGGGTCTGGTGATGGGGACACGTTCGGGCGATGTGGACCCGGCCGTCATCTTCCATTTGATGCGGGTGGGCAACATGTCCGCCGACGAGATCGACGTACTGCTCAACCAGAGGAGCGGGCTCCTCGGTCTCTGCGGCGACAACGACATGCGGGAGATCCGCCGCCGCATCGACGAGGGCGACGAGGCGGCGCGGCTCGCCTTCGACATCTACATCCACCGTCTGAAGAAATACATCGGCGCCTACTACGCGGTGCTCGGCCGGGTGGATGCCGTGGTGTTCACGGCGGGGGTCGGCGAGAACGCGGCGCCGGTGCGCGAAGCTGCCGTGGCGGGCCTGGAGGAGCTGGGCCTGGCGGTCGACGGCGAGCTCAATTCCGTACGTTCCGACGAACCGCGGCTGATCTCGCCGGAGTACGCACGGGTGGCTGTCGCCGTCGTCCCGACCGACGAGGAACTGGAGATCGCGCAGCAGACCTACGCCCTCGTGCACGACTCCGCGAACCGCAACGACTGAGCGCACCACCGCCCATTTGTAGATTCCGCCAGACGGAATATTCCGTAGCGAAACAAACCGATAGGATCGCCCCCATGCGCCGTTCCAAAATCGTCTGCACGCTGGGCCCCGCCGTCGACTCCGAAGAGCAGCTCGTTGCGCTGATCGAAGCCGGCATGAATGTGGCCCGCTTCAACTTCAGCCATGGCACGCACGCCGAGCACCAGGGGCGGTACGACCGTGTCCGGGCCGCCGCGGAGCGAACCGGCCGCGCCGTCGGTGTCCTCGCGGACCTCCAGGGCCCCAAGATCCGTCTCGAGACCTTCGCCGAAGGCCCCGTCGAGCTGGTGCGCGGTGACGAGTTCACCATCACCACCGACGATGTGCCGGGCGACAAGTCGATCTGCGGCACGACCTACAAGGGTCTGCCCGGCGATGTCTCCAAGGGCGACCAGATCCTCATCAACGACGGCAACGTCGAGCTGCGCGTCGTTGAGGTCGACGGGCCGCGCGTGAAGTCGATCGTCGTCGAGGGCGGTGTCATCTCCGACCACAAGGGCATCAACCTGCCCGGCGCGGCCGTGAACGTGCCCGCGCTGTCCGAGAAGGACGTCGACGACCTGCGCTTCGCCCTGCGGATGGGCTGCGACATGGTCGCCCTGTCCTTCGTGCGCAACGCCGACGACGTCCAGGACGTCCACAAGGTGATGGACGAGGAGGGCCGCCGGGTCCCCGTCATCGCCAAGGTGGAGAAGCCGCAGGCGGTCGAGAACATGGAGGGCGTCGTCGCGGCGTTCGACGCCGTGATGGTGGCTCGCGGTGACCTCGCCGTCGAGTACCCGCTCGAAAAGGTCCCGATGGTGCAGAAGCGCCTCGTGGAGATGTGCCGCCGCAACGCCAAGCCGGTGATCGTCGCGACCCAGATGATGGAGTCGATGATCACCAACTCCCGCCCCACGCGCGCCGAGGCGTCCGACGTCGCCAACGCGATCCTGGACGGCGCGGACGCGGTCATGCTGTCCGCCGAGTCCTCCGTGGGCGCCTACCCGATCGAGACCGTGAAGACGATGTCGAAGATCGTCGTCGCGGCCGAGGGAGAGCTCCTCTCCAAGGGCCTCCAGCCGCTCGTGCCCGGCAAGAAGCCGCGTACGCAGGGCGGTTCGGTGGCCCGTGCCGCCTGCGAGATCGCCGACTTCCTGGGCGCCAAGGGCCTCGTGGCCTTCACCCAGTCCGGCGACACGGCCCGCCGGCTGTCCCGCTACCGCGCGGCCCAGCCGATCCTGGCCTTCACCACGGACGAGGGCACCCGCAACCAGCTGACCCTGAGCTGGGGCGTCGACTCGCACATCGTGCCGTACGTCGACAACACCGACGCGATGGTCGACCTCGTCGACGCCGAGATGGTGAAGCTGAACCGCTTCAACGACGGCGACACCGTGATCATCACGGCCGGTTCGCCCCCCGGCGTCCCCGGCACCACCAACATGGTCCGGGTGCACCACCTGGGCGGCGGAGAGCGCGACTGACGTCTCGCCCCGAACTGCGCCGAGGGCGCCCCCTGTTGCAGGGGGCGCCCTCGGCGTCTGTACGGCAGCGGGTTCAGCCGGTGAGGTACTGGTGGAGACCCGGCACGTGCAGGTCACCGCCGAACTGACCGGCCTGCTTGACCTTCACGTTCGTGAAGTAGATCAGCGGGATGTTCAGCGGCGGCGGGTGCTCGGCGTCGAACGTGATCGGGATCAGGCCCAGGAGGTTGCCCGAGATCGACTCCGTGTACATGGTGGTCGTCCCGCCACGGATGGTGGACGTGGTGCCCTTGCCGGCCTGGACGTGGTACGTCTTGCCGTCCGGACCGTCCACCGTCTGGTGCAGGTCACCGATGTCGGTGCCGTTCGAGATGACGTACTTCAGGACCTTCTTGATCGTGCCGTTGGGCGTGCGCACGTTCACGACGCCCTGGTAGTCCGCACCCTTGAGGGTCAGCGAACTGGCCTCCAGGTGCCACGAGTCGTTCGGGACCTGAGCAGGGGTCTGCTCGTTGTCGCCCTCGGCATCCGTGGCGACCGGGCAGTTGTCCGGCACGCCGGTCTCGCTCGGCGACGGCGTGGGGACCACCTTGGTGGCCTTGTCCGCGGCGTCGTCGACGGCCTTGCCGGCCTTGTCCACCGTGTCCTTGACCGCGTCCCCGGCCTTGTCCGCCGTGTCCGTGACGGGCTTGGTGACCTTGTCGACGGTGTCCTTGACGGTGCCGCCCACGTCCGTGGACTTGGACGCCGACGGCGAGGGGGTCGGGGTCGCCGACTCCTTCTCCTTGGGCGTCAGCAGGTCCTTGAGCGCGTCGCCGACACCCAGCGGGTCGAGCGGGTTCTTGGTCTCGGAGGGCGCCGGGGTGGGCGTGGCCGTCTTGGTGCCGGCCGTGCTGCCGCCCGAGGAACCGTCCGAGGTGTCCGAGGACTTGGACGCGGAGGGCGACGGGGTGGGCTCGGCCTTGTCGCCCGAGTCCGCCTTGTCGTCCGACGCGTCCTTGCCCGCGGACGCCGAGGGCGTCGGGGTGGGCGAGGCGGACTCGTCACCCTTGCCGTCGGTCCCGTCCTTGCCGTCCTCGGACGCCTTGATCGCGTCGGCGCACGCCTTGTAGTCGTCCGCCGAGAACTTGGTGGGATTGTCCTTGGCCTGCGCGAGCGTGGGGGTCAGCCCCATGCCCATGAGCACGGCGGTGGGCATCGCCGCAATGGCTATGGCCTTGCCCGCGGGAATGTGCAGCCTGGTGAACATCGGCTTTCTGGGGGCTGCATGCCGCGGCCCGGTTCTCTCACGGAACTCTGCCGCAGAGTTCTCGTGACGCACCTCGTCAGCCGGCACGGTGCCTCCCGTTCGTCACGTCGTTACCGTTCGGGCTCGTTCCTGACAGATTGTCCGACGCACCGCCGAAGGCGTCGAAGGCTGCCGTCTCGCCCTTCAGGGCGTCCGCGTCGTCCGCGGACTTCCCGCCGCCCGCCTCCTGCTTCGCGGCCCGTGCGGGCCCCCAGGAGATGCCGAGAGCGCCGCCGAGCAGCGCCAGCAGGAAGCCGATGACGAAGCCACCGAAGTTGGAGACCACCAAGGAGACCAGGGCGAGCAGGATCGCCGCGACGCCCGCGAAGATGCGGGACATCGGCTGGAACCAGAGCGTCAGGCCGAGCACCACAAGCAGGACGCCGATGATCAGTGAACCGGCGCCGGCAGTCGTCGACATTCGGATGGTCATCGAGCCGAGCGTGAGATTCGCGTACGGGAAGTACATGATCGGAATGCCGCCCAGCAGCGTCAGCAGACCACCCCAGAATGGGCGCTGACCGCGCCACCCTCGGAACGATCGGCGCGTCCGGCCGAGCCTGTCGCCCAGCCCTGCTTGCGCTTCGGCGCTCATGTCGTACAGCTCCTCGGGAATGGCGTTGTTCTGTGGTGATGGTGCGTGTCGGATACGGGCACGGGGACGTCCCGGAGCTTCCGTTCGCCCCCGCGCCCGGCCGTTCAGCGCTGTGAGTGAACTAGACCCTGGGGCCTAGTAGCACTCGTGTGCGCCCTTCTGCACCTGCATGTGCAGGCCGGAGAGCTTGAAGGTGCCGGCCGTGGTCGCCCACGCGCGCTGCTTGACATCTTCGAAGTGCACCGAGTCGGCCTGCTGGGAGAACGAGTCCGGGACGTACTTGTCGCCCTTGGACGGACCCGGACCCTTGGTGGTCGAGTCGATACCGACGCCGATGTCGATGTTCTTGAACGTGGCGTTGGTCTGCAGGTCATCGGCGTCGATGTAGAGCTTCTTCGCCTCGACGCGGGGGCCGCCCGCACCGCCCGCGCTGAGCTTCATCGACACGTCACCGAAGACCGGCACCGGCACGACGACCGACTGGCACAGGTTGGTGATCTTCGCCTCGTTGAGGCCGACGACGGCAACCGGGTGCGTACCCGTCTTACCGCTGTCGAGCGCCCCGTACTGGACGAATCCCGTGCCGTCGAGCGAGTCGGCCGTCACCTTGAACGACTGACCCGAAACACTGAACGATGCCGCAAGCGCACCCTGCGAGAGGGCGACGCCTATCGCGGCAGTCGCCGCGACGCTCGGCACCATGACTACGGCGAACCGCTTCCATCTGGTTCCGCCACGAGCCACGGACTCCATGACTTTCCTCCTTCTCGGACGTACATCTCCGGCCCTGACTGCACCCCTTGGGGCGATCAGCCGGGCAGGGATGGGAGAAGTGCTACGTCCTCGGGAAGGAGAGCGCCCGTTTCGGGGGCGCGCAATGGCACCCGAATCACCGGCGATCACCCCCGAGCGACAACCACCACTGGTCGCACCTGACAGTCACGCGCAACCTGCTGGACAGGCCCTGCCGGGAAGCAGAGACCCCCCTGCCCAAGGCCGGCGGCACTGCTGCCGGCCTGCTCGGTGGGGACCCTGAAACCCCGCGACCCGATTGGCTGTCGGACTGCGGGATGAGGACCGAGCGTCGCCGATCGTGGTGCATTCTCGGCGCGGGCACAAGGGGGTTCGTTACTCGCTAGTAACGGACGGATAACCGAACAACGACCCGATGGTGTCACCCGACAACACAGGGTGGTGTCAAGCGAGTTGCCAAAACAGAGGAAGAAGGGGCGTAACCGGACAGAAGATGGCCCTTGACTTACTCCAAGTAACAGCGGCCGCCTTTACCAAGTTTTGGCAAAGCGCGACCGCTGTGCACCCGTGGCGACAGAACTTTCACCTGGGCGCCACATCGCCCGGCGTTTAGGAACTGGTCAGAAACGGCTCAGAAGAGAACCCGGGCCAGAGCCGCACGGCCCGTAGTCACGCGCGGATCGTCGGAGCCGACGACCTCGAAGAGTTCGAGCAGCCGCACGCGCGCGGCGTTCCGGTCCTCGCCCGCAGTGACCTTCACCGTGTCGACAAGTCGGCCGAACGCGTCCTCGACATGGCCTCCGACCAGGTCGAGGTCGGCGGCGGCGATCTGGGCCGCCACGTCGGAGGGCCGGTCCGCGGCGTCCTGACGGACCTTCTGCGGATCGAGATCCTGCACCCGCAGGAGCAACTCGGCCTGCGCCAGGCCCAGCTTGGCCTCGGTGTTGCCGGGGTCGTCGCTCAGCACGTTCTCGTACGCCTGGACGGCTCCGGCGAGGTCGCCGGCGTCAAGAGCCTGGACGGCGGCTTCGAGCAGAGCGTCGTAGGGACCGGCCGGAGCCTCCACGACCGGTGCAGGTCCCTCCGCATCGGCGTCGACCGTGATGCCGGTCAGGCCGAAGCGCTCCTCGGCGACCTGGATCAACTGGTCGAGCGTCCCGCGGATCTGCTCGACCGGCGCGGCTCCCTGGAAGAGCGGCAGGGCCTGTCCGGCCACCACCGCGAAGACCGCCGGGATCCCCTGGACCCCGAACTGCTGCATCAGCATCTGGTTGGCGTCGACGTCGATCTTGGCGAGCACGAACCGGCCGTTGTACTCGGCCGCGAGGCCTTCGAGCAGCGGGCTCAGCTGCTTGCACGGCTCGCACCACTCGGCCCAGAAGTCGATGACGACGGGCACTTCGGCCGAACGCTGGAGGACGTCGCGCTCGAAACCGGCCTCATCGACGTCGATGACGAGGCTCGACGGGGAGACGGCCCCGCCGCCGCCCTGCCGTGCGGACTCGGCGCGCGCCTGCTCCGCCTTCGCCTTGGCCTCCTGGGCCGCCTTCACCGCGGCGAGGTCGACGACTCCGCTCATGGACATGTTCCGTGGCTGCATGAGTACATCCTCCCCCTTCCGCGGTGTGTTGTGGGCCGGGACCGCCCGTCGCGGCCTCCCGCCGGAGTGCGGGTGCCGTCAGGGATCCGGTCGCGGACGTGATCCACGGCCCCAAGAGGGGCCGTTCTGCGGCCCGAAGGGGCCTGTGCGGCGCCGGGTCCCCACCCGGTGCCTCGTGGTTGTCGCAAGATCTGTCGCGCTTTCGCTACGGGTCGTAGCGTAACTCTCGCGCGGACTGCGTGGGGAGGGGGCCCCGGTGATCTTCGCTGTGGTCTGCCTCACGGCGCTATCCCTACCGGCCGGTATGGTCCCTTTCATGCAGAGCCGCATTCCCCCGCCCCTCCCGAGAACGGGCCGCCCGCGAAGTGCCACCGCCGACGCGGCGATCCTCGATGCGACCCGTGCGGCGCTGGTGGACCTCGGCTGGTCCAAACTCACGATGGGGGACGTGGCGTCCCGCGCGGGCGTCGCCAAGACGACGCTCTACCGGCGCTGGGCCGGCAAGAACGAGCTCGTCGTGGACGCGGTCGCGGTCCTCTTCGACGAACTCGAACTCCCGGACAGCGGCAGCCTCGCCGCGGACATCGGTGGCGTGGTCCTGCAGTTCGCGGCGCTGCTGAACCGTCCGGAGACCAAGACGGCGCTGATGGCTGTGATCGCCGAGTCGACGCGCGACGAACCGCTGCGCGAGCGCATCCGCACCTCGATCGTGGACCGGCAGAAGCGCCTGGTCCTGGAGGGCCGCGCCCGCGCCCACGCGCGCGGCGAACTCCCCCTCGAACCCGACCCGGCCGCCGCGGCCCGCACCGCCGACCTCATCTTCGACGTGGTCGCGGGAGCCGTGGTGCACCGCACGCTGGTGAGCGCGGAGCCGGTGGACGAGGAGTGGGTGGACCGGTTCACGGCCCTGCTCCTGGGCGGACTCGCGTCCGTACAGGCGTAGCCCGCCCAGGTTCCCTCACTTCTGCCAGGCGCAACTGCCCAGCGTGGCACGCTTCTTGGTGACCAGTCGGTCCGCCTCGTCCGCGGGCAGGACGCGGGTGTGCGAGCCCCGGCACACGACCGTCCGGTCCCCGTGTCCCGCGAGGTCCACGAGGATCTGGTCCCAGTGGCGGTACTGCACGTCGTGCGCGGAGTCGGCGTACGTGCGGACCGTGACGCGGTCCGGGGAGAACTGCTCGCGCCAGGTCGCGAGCGTGGCCGGCGGGACCGTGGTGTCCTTGTCGCCGCCGTACAGGTACACGGGGGCCGTCAGCTTCGACAGATCGGGGCCCGGCCGCTCGCAGTACAGCTTCTGCTCGTGGACCTGCGGCGCCGGATCCGCCTGCTGGCCGCGCTGGTTGTAGGTACGGGCGCCGTCCTCGTACGCCGTGTCGGCGAAGCCCGGGATGGACTTGACGGGGCTGTCGTCGGGGAACGCCCACCACTTGCGGGGGTCGGTGATGGAGTCCTTCAGGGCCGCGGCGAGCGCGTCGTCGGACATCGAGCAGTACGCGGGCTTCTCGCCGTACGGGGGCAGGGCCGCGGCCAGGTGCAGGGCGGAGACACGGCCGGGCGCGCGGGCGGCGAGTTCGGCGGCGTAGGGGCCGCCGCCGGAGATCGCGACGATCCTGAACTTCTCCACGCCTAGGCGGTCGAGCACGTCGAGGGCGTCCCGCGCGAAGTCGGCCTTGCCGAGGGCGGGGTCGTACGCGGTGTCGCCGAAGCCGTTGCGCTCGACGGAGATGAGACGCAGGCCCAGGTCCGCGCGCGTGGTGCGGAAGAAGTCGGTCATGTGGACGGCCCGCGCGCTGGTCCCGGTGCCGCCTATGTAGAGGACGGGGACGCCGTCGCGCGGGCCCGAGTCGGTGTAGTGGGCCGTACGTCCGGAGGGGAGCTGCGCGGCGCGTACGTCGGGGCCGAGCGGGTCGAAGGTGTTCTGCACCTTCGGCTCGGCCGGCGGACTCGCGCTCACCGCCCCGGATCCGCCGAGGACCATCCCGCCGAGCAGGGCGAGGGCGGCGCATCCGACGGTCGTGGTGGTGCGGTTGAGCCCGGACAGGCGCATGGATTCTCCAGAGGCAGGCGACGATCGACGTGCCCGCGCCTACCCGGCCAGCGCCGGGTGACACCTGTCAGTCCCCAGGTGTCACCGGCGCGAACTCCCGTCAGAACCCGGCGGGTTCGGTGTACACGCCCCACTCGTCGCGCAGCACCCCGCAGATCTCGCCCAGGGTGGCCTCGGCGCGTACGGCGTCGAGCATGGGCGGGATCATGTTGCCGCCGTTGCGGGCGGCCTTCAGCATGTCGTCGAGGGCGGAGCGCACGCGGGCGTCGTCCCTGGCCGCCTTGCGGACGCCGAGCTCGCGCACCTGCTCGCGCTCGACCTCGTGGCTGACGCGCAGGATCTCCAGGTCGCCGGTGACGGACCCGTGGTGCGCGTTGACGCCGACGACCCGCTTGTCACCCTTCTCCAGCGCCTTCTGGTACTGGAACGCGGACTCGGCGATCTCGCCGGTGAACCAGCCGTCCTCGATGCCGCGCAGGATGCCCGAGGTCATGGGCCCGATGGGGTGCTGCCCGTCCGGGTGGGCCCGCAGGCCGCGCTCCTTGATCTGCTCGAAGATCTTCTCCGCGTCGGCCTCGATGCGGTCCGTGAGCTGCTCCACGAACCACGAACCTCCCAGCGGGTCCGCGACGTTGGCGACGCCGGTCTCCTCCATGAGGACCTGCTGCGTGCGCAGCGCGATCTCGGCGGCCTGTGCGGAGGGGAGCGCCAAGGTCTCGTCGAGGGCGTTCGTGTGCAGCGAGTTGGTGCCGCCGAGCACGGCCGCGAGCGCCTCGACGGCGGTCCTCACGACGTTGTTGTACGGCTGCTGCGCGGTCAGGGAGACACCTGCGGTCTGCGTGTGGAAGCGCAGCCACTGCGCCTTGTCGGTCTTCGCCCCGTACACGTCCCGCAGCCAGCGGGCCCAGATGCGGCGCGCGGCGCGGAACTTGGCGATCTCCTCGAAGAAGTCGAGGTGGGCGTCGAAGAAGAAGGAGAGGCCGGGCGCGAAGACGTCCACGTCGAGCCCGCGCGACAGGCCGAGCTCCACGTAGCCGAAGCCGTCGGCGAGCGTGTACGCCAGCTCCTGCGCGGCCGTGGAGCCGGCCTCGCGGATGTGGTAGCCGGAGACCGAGAGCGGCTTGTACGCGGGGATGCCCTCCGCGCAGTGCTCCATGAGGTCGCCGATCAGGCGCAGGTGCGGCTCGGGCTGGAAGAGCCACTCCTTCTGCGCGATGTACTCCTTGAAGATGTCGGTCTGGAGCGTGCCGTTGAGGACGGCCGGGTCGACGCCCTGGCGCTCGGCGGCCACGAGGTACATGCAGAAGACGGGCACGGCGGGGCCCGAGATCGTCATGGACGTCGTGACGTCCCCGAGCGGGATGTCCTGGAACAGGACCTCCATGTCGGCGGCGGAGTCGATGGCGACGCCGCAGTGCCCGACCTCGCCGAGCGAGCGCGCGTCGTCGGAGTCGCGGCCCATGAGCGTCGGCATGTCGAAGGCGACGCTCAGCCCTCCCCCGCCGGCGGCGAGGATCATCTTGTAGCGCTCGTTGGTCTGCTCGGCGTTCCCGAACCCGGCGAACTGCCGGATCGTCCACGTACGGCCCCGGTACCCGGTCGGGTACAGGCCGCGCGTGAACGGGTACTCGCCGGGCCATCCGATCCGCTCGAAGCCTTCATAGGTGTCCCCGGGGCGTGGCCCGTAGACCGGGTCGACCGGGTCCCCGGAGAGCGTCGAGAAGTCGGCGTCCCGCTTGCGGGCGGAGTCGTACCGGGCCTGCCAGCGGCGGCGGCCCTCTTCGATGGCGTCAGCGTCCATGCTTCCCATGCCTTCAAATTTACTAGGACGTCCTAGTAAATGTCGATGGCAAACCGCCCGCACATCGTGCGGGCGGTTGGGGTGGCGCGGTTCGTCAGGCCTTGGCGACGGCGGGGGCGTCGTCGGCGACCTTGGAGTCCAGCTCACGGGAGACCTTCCGCTCCACGAAGAACGCGGCGGTCGGGATCGTGCCGGCGATCAGCACCCACAGCTGCTTGCCGACCGGCCACTTCGCCTTGGAGCCCAGGTCGAAGGCGAAGACCAGGTAGATCACGTACAGCCAGCCGTGCGCGATGGCGACGACGCGCGTGACATCCGCCGCGCCGTCGATGCCGAGCACGTACTTGGCGATCATGCCGAGGCACAGCAGGACCAGCAGGACGCCCGTGACAAAGGCCATCACCCGGTACCGGGTCAGCACGCTTCGTTTCATGGATACGAGCGTAACGGCCCGTTTTGCGCGATCTTCGCGCGGGTCAGGCCTCGTCGAAGTCGTGGGCGGCGACCCGCAGCGGCCGCAGCATCGCGAAGATCTCGCCGCACTCCTCGGCGTCGTACACCCCGAGCCCGAAGTCCATCGCCATCAGGTCGCGGGTGGCGGCGTCGCAGACCTCGCGGCCCTTGGCGGTGATGGAGGCGAGCGTTCCGCGCCCGTCGTTCGGGTTGGGCCTCTTGTCGACGAGCCCGGACCGCACCAGGCGGTCGACCGTGTTCGTCACCGAGGTCGGGTGCACCATGAGCCGCTCGCCGATCTTCGACATCGGCAGCTCGCCGGCCTTGGAGAAGGTGAGCAGGACCAGCGCCTCGTACCGCGCGAAGGTCAGCCCGTACGGCTTCACGACCGCGTCGACCTCGGCCAGGAGGATCTGGTGCGCGCGCATGATCGAGGTGATCGCGCCCATGGACGGCACGGACCCCCAGCGCTGCTTCCAGAGTTCGTCTGCACGGGCGATGGGATCGAAGGCAAGGCTGAGCGGCTTCGGCACGCCCAAGACCTTACCGGCCGGTCATATGCTGGTCAGCCCCGTCTCGCCCTTCGGTCCCGGACGCGCGAAAGCCCCGGCCCGCCCGGGCCGGGGCTGCACGCGGAAGACGGTTTCCGAGCAGGTGTCACTCCACGGCGAGATGCCGCTCCACCGTCGCGACCTTCGACGTCATGCCGTCCGTCACACCGGGGCGGATGTCCGCCTTGAGGACGAGGGACACGCGCGGGGCCCGCGCCTCGACGGCGGCGACGGCGCGCTTCACGACGTCCATCACCTCGTCCCACGACTCGCCCTCGATGGTGGTGAACATCGCATCGGTGCGGTTGGGGAGCCCGGATTCGCGTACGACGCGGACGGCGTCGGCCACGTACTCGCCGACGTCCTCGCCGACACCGAGCGGGGAGACCGAGAAGGCGACGATCATGCGCTCGCGACCTTCTCCTGGCGGGCGCGGGACGCGATGACCGCGGCCTCCGCCTCACGCTTCAGCTTGCGCTCGGCGAAGAAGCCGCCGGTCGGCAGGACGGAGAGGACGAAGTAGAGGGCGCCCGTCTTCACGCCCCACTTCGTGCGGTTCCACGCGTCGAGCCAGAAGAGCACGTAGAGGATGAACAGGACGCCGTGCACCATGCCCATCACCGGGACGGCGTCGAACTCCGTGGTCCGCTTCAGCACCGAGCAGACGAGGAGCAGCAGGAAGGAGACCGCCTCGGGGGCGGAGACCAGGCGGAGTCGGCGGAGTGCGGAGGCGGTCTTGATGTCCACGGGGCACCTTCGGCAGAAGCGGTGAGGGGGGCCGGCGTTCGATCTTGTGAACGCAAGCACAAGCGCTGCCCATTGTGGCATCGGGGATGTCATGGGGTTCGCTCAGGGTTCGTTCAGGGGCGGGACCCCTGTCCCGGGGGGCATCTCGCCCATTACCGTCACATCGTGGCTACGTTCCGGCTTCAAGGCAGCAGAGTGCTCGCCGTCGACATGACGGGCGACAGCGTCAGGGCGAAGAACGGCTCGATGGTCGCGTACGACGGCCGGATGGCGTTCAAGAAGATGACGGGCGGCGGCGAGGGCATCCGCGGCATGGTGACCCGCCGCCTCACCGGCGAGGAGATGACGGTGATGGAGGTGAAGGGGCAGGGCACGTGCTGGTTCGCGGACCGGGCGAGCGAGATCAGCGTCGTGAACCTGCGGGGCGACAAGCTCTTCGTCGAGTCGAGCAATCTGCTCTGCACGGACGCGGGCCTGCGCACCGGCACGTCCTTCACCGGCGTGCGCGGCGCCTCCCAGGGCAACGGCCTGTTCACGACGACCATCGAGGGCCACGGCCAGGCCGCGATCATGAGCGAGGGCCCCGCGGTGGTGCTCCGCGTCAGCCGGGACTTTCCGCTGACCGTCGACCCGGGCGCGTACGTCGCACATCAGGGGAATGTGCGGCAGACCTTCCAGTCGGGCGTCACGTTCCGCACGTTCCTGGGCGAGGGCGGCGGCGAGGCCTTCCAGATCCGCTTCGAGGGCGACGGCCTGGTCTACGTACAGCCCAGTGAGCGCAACACGATCGCGGGAGACGTGTGAGATGCCCTTCCGTGAGATCAACTCGAAGATGGTCGAGGCGACGGTCGTCCCCGGGCAGCGGATCTACAGCCAGCGCGGCGCGATGCTCGCCTACAAGGGGGACGTGACCTTCACGCCCAGCATCCAGGGCGGCCAGGGCGGGGTGATGTCGATGCTCGGGCGCCGCGTGGCGAACGAGGCGACGCCGCTGATGACCGTGGACGGCAGCGGGACGGTCCTCTTCGGGCACGGCGGCCACCACGTCCAGGTGATAGCCCTCTCCGGAGACACCCTCTACGTGGAGGCGGACCGGCTGCTCGCCTTCGACGGGAGTCTTCAGCAGGGCACGATGTTCATGGGCTCGCAGGGCGGTGTCATGGGCATGGTGCGCGGCCAGGTCACCGGCCAGGGCCTGTTCACCACGACCCTCAAGGGACACGGAGCGGTCGCCGTCATGGCGCACGGCGGCGTCATCGAGCTGCCGATCACCCCGGGCCGCCCCGTCCATGTCGACCCGCAGGCATACGTCGCGCACCACGGCGACGTACGGAACAAGCTGTCCACGGCCCTCGGCTGGCGCGACATGGTGGGGCGCGGCTCCGGCGAGGCGTTCCAGCTGGAGCTCAGCGGCAGCGGCGCCGTGTACGTCCAGGCCTCGGAGGAGAAGCTGTGAGCACCCCCGTGATCTTCGACCCGGCCACCCTGCCGGCCGACGACAACGTGAACGCGTACACGTTCTGCGTGGAACTCAAGGGCAGCAGCTGGTTCCTGCAGAAGGGCAAGATGATCGCCTACTACGGGCGCATCGACTTCAACGGGATCGGGCACGGCCGCCTCGACCGCCTCGTGCGGACGTCCTTCCACTCCCCGCTGCACGCGAGCGACTGGGTCGTGGCGGAGGGCTCGGGCAAGATGCTGCTCGCCGACCGGGCCTTCGACGTGAATTCGTACGACCTGGAGAACGGGAACCTGACGATCCGCTCGGGCAACCTGCTCGCTTTTCAGCCAACTCTCGCGCTGAAACAGTCCATCGTTCCCGGCTTCCTGACACTCATTGGCACGGGCAAATTCGTGGCGGCCTCGAGCGGCCCGGTGGTCTTCATGGAACCGCCCATCCGCGTTGATCCACAGGCGCTGGTCGGCTGGGCCGACTGCCCGTCACCGTGTCACCACTACGACCACGCCTATCTCACGGGCGTGATCGGCGGTCTACGTGCGATGACGGGCGTCGGAGGCGTCTCCGGGGAGGAGCACCAGTTCGAGTTCGTGGGCGCCGGGACGGTATTGCTGCAGTCCACGGAGACGTTGATGGCCGAACAGGCGACGGGCGCGGTGCCGCGGCAGGCGGGCGTGCCGGGGGGTCAGGGGGTGCCCGGGCAGCAGCCGGGGGTACCGCGTCTTCCCGGACAGCTCGGCGACCTCCAGCGTCGCTTCGGACTGTGAGCGGTAATCTGCGGAGTGTGACGTCGAACGCGTGACCCCTTTGTGCCACGAAGGGGTGGGAGGCGTCACATCCCCCACTTTCGTTCGCATTTCAACTTCTTAGGTAGACTCAATATATGGAGACCGAGACGGCCACACGCTGGCTGACCGACGAGGAACAGTGCGCCTGGCGCACGCACGTAGAGGTCAACAGGATGCTGACGTACCAGCTCGAGAAGGACCTCCAGCCGTTCGGCCTGACGATGAACGACTACGACATCCTCGTGCATCTCTCCGAGACGGACGACCACCGGATGCGCATGAGCGATCTCGCGACCGCCACCCTGCAGTCCAAGAGCCGACTCTCCCATCAGATCACCCGCATGGAGAACGCCGGACTCGTCCGCCGTGAGAACTGCGAGTCCGACCGCCGCGGCCTCTACACCGTCCTGACCGAGGACGGCATGGAGACCATGAAGAAGGTCTCCCCTCACCATGTGGCATCCGTACGGCGGCACTTCGTGGATCTGATCTCCGCCGAGGAGCTCGACGCCCTCCACAAGGCGCTGACCCCGATCGCCGACCACCTGCGTTCGCAGCGCGGCAAACCGTGACCATTGCGAACGGGGAACGCCGACCTTCCCCGTCCGCCGGTCTCAGGCCTCCGGCGCCACCGGCAGCCTGAGCTCGAAGAGCGCTCCGCCCGCGGGCGACGAGCGGACCGTCAGGGCGCCGCCGTGCCGCACGGCGACGTCCCTGGCGATGGCGAGTCCCAGACCCGCCCCGCCGTCGTCCCGGGCCCGCGCGTCGTCCAGGCGCACGAACCGCTCGAAGATCCGCTCCCGCTCCGCCTCCGGCACTCCCGCGCCGTCGTCGCCGACCTCGACGACCGCCCACGGCCCCTCGGCCCGTACGGCGATGTCCACCCGGGACCCGGCGTGACGCTGTGCGTTGTCCAGCAGATTCCCGACCACCCGCGCCAGCTGGCTGCGCGAGCCCGCCACCTCGACGGATTCGAGGTGCGGCTGCACCGCGACGCGGCCCGCCGGGCGCTGCGACAGCTCCTCGCCGGCCAGGGCCGCCAGATCGACGCGCGCCCCGCCCGGCCGCTCCCCCGCGTCGAGCCTGGCGAGCAGCAGGAGTCCCGCGGCGAGCTCCTGGAGCCGCACCGTGTCGGCCACCGCCCCGTCCACGTCGAGCAGTTCGGGATGGGCGGCGCCCACTTCCAGCTGGGTGCGCAGCGACGCGATGGGGCTGCGCAGCTCGTGCGAGGCGTCGGCGACGAACCGGCGCTGGCGCTCCACGGACGTCTCCAGCGCGGCGAGCGTCTCGTTCGTGGTCCTCGCGAGGCGCGCCACCTCGTCGTGCGTGGCCGGCTCCGGCACCCGGCGCGCCAGGTCCTGCGACGCGGTGATCGCGGACATCTCGCTGCGGATGCCCTCGACGGGGCGCAGCGCCCTGCGGGTCACCAGCCAGGTGACCGCGGCGACGACGCCGAGCAGCACCGGGAAGCCGATCAGCATGACGGTCAGCGCGACGGCGACGGCGCTCTGTTCGGCGGCTAGTGCTGCGCCCGCGTACACGGTGAGGTCGCCCTGCCGGGTGTTCTTCACCTCCAGCGACGCGAACCGGTAGTCCCGGGTCTCCCCGTCGACAGTGGCCGACCCCTTGCTGCCCTCGGCGTCGTCGGCGATCTCCCCGTACGCGTACGAGTCGTCGTCCCCGCCCCCGCCCTTGCCTCCATGACGGTCGGAGCCGCCGTCGTCGTCATCACCACCGTCGTCGTCGACCGGCGGGGTCACCGGTTTGACGGCGGAGGAGCCGGTCCCGCTGATCCGCTCCAGGTCCTCACTGGCCGCCAGGAGACGGCCGTCGCTGTCGACGACCTGCACCGGGGTGTCGTCCCCGTCCGGGAGGTCGAGAGCGCCCGGCGCGGTGCCCGTCGCGATCGACACGGCCACCTTGCGGGCGGAGGACTCCGCCTCGCTCGACGCCTGGTCGGTGAGGTTGGACCGCAGCGCGAGCAGTACGGAGGCGCCGGCGGCGAGGAGCGCGACGGCGACGACGAGGGTCGCGCCGAGCGTGGCTCTGGCCCGTACGGAACCGAACAGCCGGCGCCTCATCGCGGCGCCTCCAGCCGGTAGCCCGCCCCGCGCACCGTCCTGATCAGCTCCGCGCCCAGCTTCTTGCGCAGGGTGCTGATGTACACCTCGACGATGTTCGGGTCGCCCTCGTACGCGAAGTCCCAGACGTGCTCCAGGATCTCCGCCTTCGAGACGACCTCGCCCGTCCGCACCACCAGCTGCTCCAGAACCGCGAACTCCTTTGCGGTGAGCGGCACTTCGCTCTCGTCGCGCAGGACGCGGCGCGCGGCGGTGTCGACGCGCAGCGGTCCGAGCGTGTGGACGGACGAACCGCCCGCGGTGCCGCGCCGCCGCAGGAGCGCCTTCACGCGCGCGACGAGCACGACGTACGAGAACGGCTTGGTGAGGTAGTCGTCGGCGCCCGTGTCGAGCCCCTCCGCCTCGTCGTACTCGCCGTCCTTGGCGGTGAGCATGAGGATCGGCACGTCGTGGCCGGCGGCGCGCAGGGCGGCGCAGACGCGGTAGCCGTTCATGCCCGGCAGCATGATGTCGAGAACGACCAGGTCGTACGCGCCCTCGGCCGCCCGGTGCAGCCCTTCGAGGCCGTCGTGGACGACGTCGACGGCGTAGCCCTCGGCAGTCAGGCCCCGGGCCAGGGAGAGGGCCAGACGCTTTTCGTCTTCCACGATGAGCAGGCGCATACGGGCAAGGGTCGCAAAGCGAAGCTGAAGAAGTCTTCAGGATCCTTCAGCGGGGCTTCAGCATCGGTCGGCCACTGTGGTCCTCGTCGAAGCGCACCGGATGTCCGGTGGGCCGGGAACGTCTCGGGGAGGATCCCTCATGAAGCGCAACATCGTGATCGCCAACATCGCCGCCGTGGCCCTGATCGGCGGCGGCACCGCGACCGCCGTCGCGGTCTCGGGCGGCGACGACAGCACGTCGACCGTGTCGCGGGGTACGGGGTCGACGGGGCCGGCCGGGCACGACGACGACCGCGCGGAGCACGTCACCGAGCTGAAGGCCGCGAAGGTGACGGCCTCGGACGCCATCGCCGCCGCCCTCAAGTCGGTGCCCGGCGCGGCGGTCTCCGCCGAGCTCGACGACGAGAACAACCAGGTGGTCTGGGAGGTCGAGGTCCTGAACGGCACGACGTGGCACGACGTCCTCGTCGACCCCGCCACGGGCGAGGTCACCGGCTCGCACACCTCACGCCACGACGACACCGCCCGCGTCACCGCCATCCTGAAGGGCGCGAAGACGACGGCGCAGGACGCGGCCCGCGCCGCCGCCGCGAAGGGCACCGTCACCGAGATCGACCTCGACGACGACGGCGCGGCCCACGCCTGGGAGGCCGAGACCACGGCGGCGAACGGCACCGACGCCGACTGGCGCGTCGACCTCCGGACCGGCGCGGTGACTCCAGACCGCTCGTCCCACGACGACAGCGACGACGACAGCCGCGACGACCACGCGACGCGCGCCACGCACGACGCGGGCGACGACCACGGCCGCGACGACGCCGCCACACACGACGCCGGTGACGACCACGGCCACGACAACACCGCCACACACGACACCGGTGACGACCACGGCAGCCACGGCCGCGGTCACGACTCCGACGACGACCACGGCCACCACGGCGACGACGACTGACGTCGGCGTCGGCAAGCCCGGCTCGGCGTACGCCAGTTCAGCGCGCCGCCGAGCCCGTCTCCTGAGCCGCGTCCGGGACACCGTTCCCGGGGGCGGCTTCCGGCGTCGTACGGGCGCCGCGCACACCCCGTACGCCCCACACCGCCGCCGCGACCGGCGCCGCCGCGGCGACGGCGAAGCAGGCCGCGAGCGGGAGGCGGGCCACCAAGAGGCCCGCGCCCGCCGTGCCGGCGGAGATGCCGGCGTTCGCCGCCGTGTTGACCCAGGCCCCGGCCTGGGTGCGGAACGCCGGGCCGGCCGCCTCGTCCGCCACGAGATACGCGGTCGTCAGGGCGGGCGCGACGAAGAGGCCCGCACACACGGCCGCCGCGCCGAGCGTCACCAGGCCGGGCGCGAGCGCCGCCGCCCCCAGCGCGGCGGCGAGCCCCGCGGCGAGGAACGGCAGCCGGGTGCGGGCGGGAGTGGACCAGGTGACGGCGCCGTTCACGAGGCCGCCGACCGCGCTGCCCGCCGAGAGCGCGGCCATCACCCAGGCCACCGCGTCGGCGTGCTGCCGGGCGTCGGCGAAGGCGAGGACGAGCAGGTCGAGTGCGCCGAGGGCAAGGCCGACGCCCACCGCGACGACCACCGGCTGCGCGAGACCGCGCACCGGCGAGACCCCGCCGGACCGCCCACGCCGCCCCGTGTCGCGGCCGGCGATGCCCCGTACGGCCGGGGACGCCACGAACGCGGCCGTTCCCACGGCCACCAGGACCGCGCTGATGGCTACGCCGAACGCCGCGGGGGCGAACTGCACGACCACGCCCACGATGAGCGGGCCGGACACGAGCAGCAGCTCCTCGGCCACGCCGTCGAGGCTGTACGCACGCTGGAGCAGCCCCTCGCGCTTGCCGACGAGTTCACTCCACACCGTCCGCATGGTCGGGCCGAGGGGCGGGGTGCACGCGCCCGCGGCGAGGGCGGCGGCACCGAGCACGAGGGCGGAGGCCCCCGGCCGCCAGGTCAGGGCGGCGAGCACGCCGAGCAGCACGGCGTACGCCCCGGTCATAGGCGGGAGCGCACGGCGCGGCCCGTACCGGTCGATGAGGAGCGCGCGCAGGGGCGAGAGGAAGACGCTCGCGGCGCCGAAGAGCGCCATGGCCGTGCCCGCGACGGCGTACGAGCCGGTGGCGGACTTCACCGCGAGCATCAGGGACAGGGACAGGGTCCCGTACGAGAGCCGCCCGAGCAGGGCGGCGCCGAAGGTACGGCGGGCATGGGGAACGCGCAGAAGCGCTGCGTACGACGACATGGGTGGGAGTTCCTCAGAACGAAGGGCACACGGACGCCGAGGACCGCGACATCACCGTTCGACGGTGGCCGCGGTCGGGTCGTGCCCTACACACAGAGAAGGAACATGCGTCCAACGTAACAGCGGGGAGCGGGAGTTGGCCACGGATGACACCGCGGCGCAGCCCCGCCCCCACCGTCCGCTCAGGCCTCCGTCAGGCCCTCCACCAGGGAGTCCGCCGCCCGGTACGGATCGAGCTCACCCGCCACGATGCGCTCGGCCAGCGAGCTGAGGCGGCGGTCGCCGTGGAGGTCCGCGATGCGCTCGCGCAGGGCCGTGACGGCGATCGTCTCGACCTCGCGGGAGGCACGGGCGAGGCGGCGCTCCTGGAGGACACCGCGCTCCTCCATCCACGCCCGGTGCTTCTCGAGCGCCTCGACGACCTCGTCGATGCCCTCGCCGCGCGCCGCGACGGTCTTCACGATGGGCGGGCGCCAGTCACCGGCGCCCCGGGACTCGCCGAGGCCCAGCATGTGGTTGAGCTCGCGGGCGGTCGCGTCCGCGCCGTCGCGGTCGGCCTTGTTGACGACGTAGACGTCGCCGATCTCCAGGATTCCGGCCTTGGCCGCCTGGATCCCGTCGCCCATGCCGGGGGCGAGCAGGACCACGGACGTGTCGGCCTGCGAGGCGATCTCGACCTCGGACTGGCCGACGCCGACCGTCTCCACCAGGACCACGTCGCAGCCGGCCGCGTCGAGCACCCGGATCGCCTGCGGCGCGGCCCACGCGAGGCCGCCCAGGTGCCCGCGCGTGGCCATGGAACGGATGTACACGCCGGGGTCGGACGCGTGCTCCGACATGCGGACGCGGTCACCGAGCAGGGCGCCGCCGCTGAACGGCGACGACGGGTCGACGGCGAGCACACCGACCCGCTTCCCGGCCCGCCGGTAGGCACTGACCAGGGCGGACGTGGACGTGGACTTGCCCACGCCCGGCGACCCGGTGAGCCCGACGACGTACGCGTGCCCCGCGAGCGGGGCCAGCGCCGCCATCACCTCGCGCAGCTGCGGGGACGCCCCCTCCACGAGGGAGATCAGCCGGGCCACGGCCCTGGGCCGGCCTTCCCTGGCCTGGGCCACCAGGGTGGAGACGTCCTGCATCACAGCTCCGTTCAGTGAATTTCCGTACCGACCGACATACAGCAGCAGGGTCGCGCCGCGGCGTTACGCCTTGGGTACCCGCACGATCAGCGCGTCACCCTGACCGCCGCCGCCGCACAGCGCGGCCGCGCCGACGCCGCCGCCGCGCCGCTTCAGCTCCAGGGCGAGGTGCAGGACGACACGGGCGCCGGACATCCCGATCGGGTGACCCAGGGCAATCGCGCCGCCGTTGACGTTCACCATTTCCGAGGACACGCCGAGGTCCTTCATTGACTGCACGGCGACGGCCGCGAAGGCCTCGTTGATCTCGATGAGGTCGAGGTCCTCGACGCCCAGGCCCTCCTTCTTGAGGGCGTGCCGGATGGCGTTCGACGGCTGCGACTGGAGCGAGTTGTCGGGGCCCGCCACGTTCCCGTGGGCGCCGATCTCGGCGATCCACTCCAGGCCGAGCTCCTGCGCCTTCGCCTTGCTCATGACGACGACCGCGGCGGCGCCGTCGGAGATCTGCGAGGACGATCCGGCCGTGATCGTGCCGTCCTTGGCGAACGCGGGCCGCAGCTTGCCGAGCGACTCGGCGGTCGTCTCGGCGCGGATGCCCTCGTCCTTGCTGAACAGGACCGGGTCGCCCTTGCGCTGCGGGATCTCGACGGGGGTGATCTCCGCCTCGAAGAGGCCGTTCTTCTGGGCGGCGGCGGCGCGCTGGTGCGACTGCGCGGCGATCTCGTCCTGCTCGGGGCGCTGGATGCCGAGGCGGGTGTTGTGCTTCTCCGTCGACTCACCCATCGGGATGTTCTCGAAGGCGTCGGTCAGACCGTCGTACGCCATCGCGTCGAGCATCTCGACGGCGCCGTACTTGTAGCCCTCACGGGACTTGGGGAGCAGGTGGGGCGCGTTCGTCATGGACTCCTGGCCGCCCGCGACGACGACGTCGAACTCGCCGACGCGGATCAGCTGGTCGGCGAGCGCGATGGCGTCGAGCCCGGAGAGACACACCTTGTTGATGGTCAGCGCCGGCACGTTCATGGGGATGCCGGCCTTGACGGCCGCCTGGCGCGCGGGGATCTGCCCTGCCCCCGCCTGGAGCACCTGGCCCATGATCACGTACTGCACCTGGTCTCCGCCGATCCCGGCCCGGTCGAGCGCCGCCTTGATGGCGGCCCCTCCGAGGTCGGCACCGGAGAAGGACTTCAGCGAGCCGAGCAGTCGGCCCATGGGCGTACGGGCGCCCGCGACGATGACGGAGGTGGTACCGGTCGTTCCAGACATGAGGCACGGCCCCTTGGAGATGAGGAGTGAACGAGGGTTTACTCGAATGTACTGAGCAGTACCCCGCACGTCACCGGCCGGACGGTGTGATCGCGCGCACGTTGCGTAACCATGTCCGACCGCGCTGCACTTACAGCATGCTGACGCGAATCGACCACATCGGAATCGCCTGTTTCGACCTCGACAAGACCGTTGAGTTCTACCGCGCTACGTACGGCTTCGAAGTGTT
The DNA here is from genome assembly GCF_056432625.1 of Streptomyces sp. NPDC045026. NCBI lineage: Bacteria > Bacillati > Actinomycetota > Actinomycetes > Kitasatosporales > Streptomycetaceae > Streptomyces > Streptomyces sp. NPDC045026. The sequence goes on along the minus strand of NZ_JBWKIS010000003.1, from coordinate 375,755 downwards.
CCACTCCGAGGTGAACGAGGAGCAGGGCGTGCGCGAGGCCATGCTCAAGATCAATGAGACGAGTGACGGCGGGGCCTCCTACCTCCAGCTCCTCGAACCCACCCGGGAGGACTCCGCGGTCGGGAAGTGGCTGGCCAAGAACGGCGAGGGCGTCCACCACATCGCCTTCGGCACCGCGGACGTCGACGCCGACTCCGAGGACATCAGGGGCAAGGGCGTACGCGTCCTGTACGACGAGCCGCGCATCGGTTCGATGGGGTCGCGGATCACCTTCCTGCACCCCAAGGACTGCCACGGCGTACTGACCGAACTCGTCACTTCCGCACCGGTTGAGTCACCTGAGCACTGACCTCCGTATATCTGGGCCGGTAGGGTTGGGGGCGGCCGTCCGTCACGCGGACGGCCGCGGGCCGGGGTCCGGGTTTCGGGGGGCGAGCGACGGGGCAGCAGCCCATGCTCCGCCGTTGATCTGACACCATTCCCCGGGGGCCCCGTTCGGCGGATGGACGGTGCTCGCTTGGAGAGACTTGCGACCAGGAGTGGGGTCTCCCCTGCTCGAACGCAGTTGAGAGCTTGGGGAAGGATGGGACCGCGCAGTGCGGGGCTACGAGAGCCAGGACAGCCGGCGGCCGGCTGAGACCGACCATCTCTCGCGGTTCGAGGCCGAGATGGACCGGCTGAAGACCGAGCGGGAGAAGGCGGTCCAGCACGCCGAAGACCTGGGCTACCAGGTCGAGGTGTTGCGCGCCAAGCTGCACGAGGCGCGTCGCAACCTCGCGTCCCGTCCTGCCTACGACGGCGGGGACATCGGGTACCAGGCCGAGCAGCTGCTGCGTAACGCGCAGATCCAGGCCGACCAGCTGCGCGCCGACGCCGAGCGCGAGCTGCGTGACGCCCGCGCCCAGACGCAGCGCATCCTCCAGGAGCACGCCGAGCAGCAGTCCCGGCTCCAGTCCGAGCTGCACGCCGAGGCCGTCTCGCGCCGCCAGCAGCTCGACCAGGAGCTGGCCGAGCGCCGCCAGACCGTCGAGGCACATGTCAACGAGAACGTGGCGTGGGCCGAGCAGCTGCGCTCCCGCAGCGAGCAGCAGGCCCGCCGGCTCGTCGACGAGTCCCGCGCCGAGGCCGACCAGGCGCTCGCCGCCGCCCGCGCCGAGGCCGAGCGGGTCGCCACCGAGGCCCGCCAGCGCCTGACGTCGGACGCCGAGACGGCCCGCGCCGAGGCCGAGGCTCTGCTGCGCCGCGCCCGCACCGACGCCGAGCGCCTCCTGAACGCCGCGTCCACGCAGGCCCAGGAAGCCACCGACCACGCCGAGCAGCTGCGCTCGTCCACGGCCACCGAGTCGGACACAGCCCGCCGCCAGTCCGCCGAGCTGAGCCGCGCCGCCGAGCAGCGCCTGTCCGAGGCCGAGACGGCGCTGCGCGAGGCGCGTACGTCCGCGGAGAAGGTCCTCACCGAGGCGAAGGAAGCCGCCGCCAAGCAGCTCGCGAACGCCGAGTCGGCGAACGAGCAGCGCACGCGCACCGCCAAGGAGCAGGTCGCCCGGCTCGTCTCGGAGGCCACCAAGGAAGCCGAGTCCACCAAGTCCGAGGCCGAGCAGGTCGTCACGGACGCCAAGGAGCAGGCCGAGAAGATCCTCGCCGAGGCCGGCGAGAAGGCGCGCAACGTCACGGCCGAGGAAACCGCCTCCCAGCTCGCCAAGGCCGCCCGTACGGCCGAAGAGGTGCTCACCAAGGCGTCCGAGGACGCCAAGGCCACCACGCGGGCCGCCTCCGAGGAGGCCGAGCGGCTGCGCAGCGAGGCCGAGGCCGAGGCGGACCGGCTGCGCGGCGAGGCGCACGACATCGCCGAGCAGCTCAAGGGCGCCGCGAAGGACGACACCAAGGACTACCGCGCCAAGACCGTCGAGCTCCAGGAGGAGGCGCGGCGGCTGCGCGGCGAGGCCGAGCAGCTGCGGGCCGAGGCGGTCGACGAGGGCGAGCGGATCCGCAGCGAGGCGCGGCGGGAGGCCGTCCAGCAGATCGAGGAGGCGGCCAGGACCGCCGAGGAGCTGCTCGCCAAGGCGAAGGCGGACGCGGACGAGTTGCGGGCCGGCGCGCAGACCGAGAGCGAGCGGGTCCGCACCGAGGCCATCGAGCGCGCCACGAATCTGCGCAAGCAGGCCGAGGAGACCCTGGAGCGCACCCGCGCCGAGGCCGAGCAGCACCGCGAGGAGGCCGCCGAGCAGGCCGAGGCCACCAAGGCGGAGGCCGAGCGGGCCGCGCAGGAGCTGCGAGAGGACACCGAGCGCGCGGTCGCCGCCCGGCAGTCGGAGGCCGCCGAGGAGCTGACCCGGCTGCACACCGAGGCCGAGCAGCGCCTGACGGCGTCCGAGACCGCGCTCACCGACGCGCGGGCCGAGTCGGAGCGCATCCGCCGCGAGACCGCGGACGAGACGGAGCGGCTGCGCGCCGAAGCCGCCGAGCGGATCCGTACGCTCCAGGCGCAGGCCGAGGCGGAGGCCGACCGGCTGCGCACCGAGGCCGCGTCGGACGCGTCCGCGACCCGTGCCGAGGCGGAGAACGTCGCCGTACGGCTGCGGTCCGAGGCCGCGGCCGAGGCCGAGCGGCTCAAGTCGGAGGCGCAGGAGAGCGCCGACCGGGTGCGCGCGGAGGCCGCCGCCGCGGCCGAGCGGGTCGCCACGGAGGCGGCTGAGGCACTGTCCGCCGCGCAGGAGGAGGCCGCCAGGCGGCGCCGCGAGGCCGAGGAGACCCTCGGTTCCGCGCGCCAGGAGGCCGACCAGGAGCGCGAGCGGGCCCGCGAGCAGAGCGAGGAACTCCTCGCGGTCGCCCGCGCCCGTGTCGAGGAGGCGCAGACCGAGGCCGTACGTCTCGTGGAGGAGGCCGACCGGCGCTCCACCGAGATGGTCGGCGCCGCCGAGCAGACCGCGCAGCAGGTGCGCGACTCCGTGTCCGGGCTCCAGGAACAGGCGCAGGAGGAGATCGCGGGCCTGCGCAGCGCCGCGGAGCACGCGTCCGAGCGCACCAAGCGCGAGGCGCAGGAGGAGGCCGACCGGGTCCGCGCCGACGCCTACGCGGAGCGCGAGCGCGCCACCGAGGACGCCAACCGCGTGCGCGACGAGGCCGCCGCCGAGTCGGAGGCCGCCAAGTCCCTTGCGGAGCGCACTGTTTCGGAGGCGATCGCCGAGTCGGAGCGGATGCGGTCCGAGGCGTCGGAGCACGCCCAGCGGGTCCGTACGGAGGTCTCCGAGCGGCTCGCGGCGGCCGAGCAGGACGCGTCCCGCAGCCGGGCCGAGGCCCGCGAGGACGCCAACCGGATCCGTTCGGACGCCGCCACCCAGGCGGACACCCTCATCACGGAGGCCACGAGCGAGGCCGAGCGCCTCACCCGCGAGACGAACACCGAGGCGGAGCGCGTCCGTTCCGAGTCGACGGCCGCGGCGGACAAGCGCGTCGGCGACGCCACGGAGGCGGCCGAGCGCCTGACGAACGAGACGAACGCGGAGGCGGAGCGCGTCCGTTCGGAGTCCGTCGCGCGTGCCGAGCAGCTCGTCGGCGACGCCACCGCCGAGGCCGCCAGGCTGCACGCGGAGTCCACCGCGGCGGCCGAACAGCTCGCGAACGAGACCCGCACCGAGGCGGAGCGGGTACGCGCCGAGTCGGTCGCCAAGGCCGAGAAGCTCATCGCGGACGCGGCCGGGGACGCCGAGCGGCTGCGCGCCGAAGCAGCCGAGACGGTCGGGGCGGCGCAGCAGCACGCCGAGCGGATCCGCAGCGAGTCGGAGCGCGTCAAGGCAGAGGCGGCGGCCGAGGCGGAGCGGCTCACGTCCGCGGCGCGCGGCGAGGCCGAGCGGACCCTCGACGAGACCCGCAAGGACGCCAACAAGCGCCGTTCGGAGGCCGCCGAGCAGGTCGACAAGCTCATCACGGAGGCGAGCTCGGAGGCCGAGAAGCTGACGTCCGAGGCGCAGCAGGCCGCGCTGAAGGCGACCACGGACGCCGAGTCGCAGGCCGACATGATGGTCGGCGCGGCCCGCAAGGAGGCCGACCGGCTGGTCTCCGAGGCGACCGTCGAGGGCAACTCCCTGGTGGAGAAGTCCCGTACGGACGCGGACGAGTTGCTCGTCGGCGCACGCCGTGACGCGACGGCGATCAGGGAGCGTGCCGAGGAGCTGCGCGAGCGCATCACCGGCGAGATCGACGACCTGCACGAGCGGGCGCGGCGCGAGTCCGCCGAGGCCATGAAGACGGCCGGCGAGCGGTGCGACGCGCTGGTGAAGGCCGCCGAGGAGCAGCTCGCCGAGGCGCAGGCGAAGGCCAAGGAGATGGTCTCGGAGGCGGGTTCGGAGGCGAGCAAGGTCCGGATCGCCGCTGTGAAGAAGGCCGAGGGCCTGCTCAAGGAGGCCGGGGCGAAGAAGAACGAGCTGACCCGCGAGGCCGAGCGCGTCCTGTCCGAGGCGCAGGCGGAGGCCGAGCGGACGGTGGCCGAGGGCAAGCGCGAGCTGGAGGTCCTGGTCCGCCGGCGCGAGGACATCAACGCCGAGATCTCCCGAGTCCAGGACGTTCTGGAGGCGTTGGAGTCCTTCGAGGCCCCGTCCGGTGGCGGCGGGACCAAGGACGGTGCCGTCAAGGCGGGAGCCGCCGCGGGAGCTACCCGATCGGGTGGCAAGGGGTCGGAAGGGTAGCCAGGACGGCAACGAGCGTGCTCGGTAAGGGCCTTCGGCGCTGCCGCTGGCAAGCCATCCTGCGGTTAGCCACTCAAAAGGGGTGTCATTCTCCAGATCAAACGGGCATCTGCTCGATGACACGCCGCTTTGACCCCTAGGATTCCCCCTATCACCTCACCGGTCTCATTCGACAGGAACCCCATGAGCGACACTTCCCCCTACGGCTTCGAGCTTGTGCGGCGTGGGTACGACCGCGCTCAGGTGGACGAACGCATTTCCAAGCTCGTCTCCGACCGTGACAGCGCTCTCGCTCGTATCACTGCTCTGGAAAAGCGCATCGAGGAGCTCCACCTCGAGACGCAGAACGCCCAGGCGCAGGTGAACGACGCCGAGCCGTCGTACGCCGGCCTCGGCGCGCGCGTCGAGAAGATCCTCCGCCTCGCCGAGGAGGAGGCGAAGGACCTGCGCGAGGAGGCCCGTCGCGCCGCCGAGCAGCACCGCGAGCTCGCCGAGTCGGCGGCCCAGCAGGTGCGCAACGACGCAGAATCGTTCGCTGCGGAGCGCAAGGCGAAGGCCGAGGACGAGGGCGTCCGGATCGTCGAGAAGGCCAAGAACGAAGCGGGCACGCTGCGCTCCGAGGCCCAGAAGGACGCTCAGTCGAAGCGTGAGGAGGCGGACGCCCTCTTCGAGGAGACCCGCGCCAAGGCCGCCCAGGCCGCCGCGGACTTCGAGACGAACCTGGCGAAGCGCCGCGAGCAGTCCGAGCGCGACCTGGCCTCGCGTCAGGCGAAGGCCGAGAAGCGTCTCGCGGAGATCGAGCACCGCGCGGAGCAGCTCCGCCTGGAGGCCGAGAAGCTGCGCACCGACGCCGAGCGCCGCGCCCGCCAGACGGTGGAGACCGCACAGCGCCAGGCCGAGGACATCGTGGCCGACGCGAATGCCAAGGCCGACCGGATCCGCTCGGAATCGGAGCGCGAGCTCGCCGCGCTGACGAACCGCCGCGACTCGATCAACGCGCAGCTCACCAACGTGCGCGAGATGCTGGCGACGCTCACCGGTGCGGCGGTCGCTGCCGCTGGGGCCCCGGCTGAGGATGAGCCGATCTCGCGTGGGGTTCCCGCCCAGCAGACCCGCTGAGCAACCGAAGTCGGACACCGAAGCCCCTTGCCGCTCCAGTGGCAGGGGGCTTTGTCCCGTTCTAGCGTTGCCGCATGATCGAGCTCGAGGGGCTGACCAAGCATTACGGCGAGAAGCTGGCCGTCAACAACCTCACGTTCACCGTCAGGCCGGGCATCGTCACGGGGTTCCTCGGCCCCAACGGCGCCGGGAAGTCCACGACGATGCGGATGATGCTCGGGCTCGACAACCCGTCAGCCGGCGACGTGCGCATCGACGGGAAGCACTACGCGCAGCTCAAGGACCCACTGACGTACATCGGCGCCCTCCTCGACGCGAAGGCCATGCACGGCGGCCGCAGCGCGTACAACCACCTGCTGTGCCTGGCGCAGAGCAACGGCATCCCGCGCGCCCGCGTCGCCGAGGTCCTCGACACGGTGGGTCTGACGCCCGTCGCCAGGAAGAAGGCGAAGGGCTTCTCGCTGGGCATGGGCCAGCGCCTCGGCATCGCGGGCGCGCTCCTCGGCGACCCGCGGATCCTGATGTTCGACGAGCCGGTCAACGGGCTCGACCCCGAGGGCATCCACTGGATCCGCAATCTGATGAAGTCGCTCGCCGCCCAGGGCCGTACCGTCTTCGTCTCCTCGCACCTGATGAGCGAGATGGCGCTGACCGCGGACCACATCGTCGTCATCGGCCAGGGCCATCTCCTCGCCGACACCTCGATGTCCGACTTCATCCAGCAGAACTCCCGCAGTTACGTGCGACTGCGCTCGCCGCAGCAGGAGCGGCTCCTCGACGTCCTGCACGAGGCCGGGATCACGGTCGTGGAGGCGGGCAACGGCACGCTCGAGGTGGACGGCGTCAGCCCCGAGCAGCTCGGTGACCTCGCGGCCGCCCACCATCTCGTCCTGCATGAGCTGAGCCCTCAGCAGGCCTCGCTCGAGGAGGCGTTCATGCAGCTCACCGCGGAGTCGGTGGAGTACCACGCGCACACCGACGAGCCCGGGATGTCGCCGCCCGTCCGGCTGCCGCCACCACCCCAGCAGCAGGGCTGGGGCGAGGGCTGGGACCGTACGCAGAACAAGGGAGCCCGATAGATGGCCGCGACCCAGGTTCTCCGGTCCGAGTGGACCAAGATCAGGTCCGTCGCTTCGACAGTGTGGACGCTCGGCCTCGCCGCCGTCCTGACGATCGTGCTCGGCGTGCTGATCTCGATCCTGTCCAGGAACGAGTTCAACAACATGCCCGCGCGGGAGCGGCTGTCCTTCGACCCCACGTTCATCAGCTTCGCCGGGATGAGTCTCGGACAGCTCGCGATGATCGTCTTCGGCGTCCTCGTCGTCTCGAACGAGTACAGCACCGGGATGATCCGCACCTCGCTCGCCGCGGTCCCCCAGCGGGGGACGTTCCTGTTCAGCAAGGTCGCCGTGGCCACCGTCCTGGCGTTCGTCGTGGGCCTCGCCACGAGCTTCATCGCGTTCTTCCTCGGGCAGGCGGTCCTGGGCGTGCACCGGGCGCAGATCGGCGACCCTGGCGTCCTGCGCGCCGTCATCGGCGGCGGGCTCTACATGACCCTCATCGCCATGTTCTCGATGGGCGTCGCGTCGATGCTGCGCAGCCCGATGCTGTCGCTCGGCATCCTGATGCCGTTCTTCTTCCTGATCTCGAACATCCTGGGCAACGTCTCGGCGACGAAGAAGATCGGCCGGTTCCTGCCCGACCAGGCCGGCAGCAAGATCATGCAGGTGGTGACGCCGATCGACGACGACACCCCGTACGGGCCGTGGGGCGGCCTCGGCATCATGGTGATCTGGGTGGTCCTGGCCCTGATCTTCGGATATGTACTCCTCAAGAAGCGGGACGCGTAGGGGCCGCGGGCAGGCCCGGGGGCTTTGCCTGGTCTTGGCCGGAACCGTCAGCGCCCCGATAACCTCCTAACCCTTACGGGGGCGTGTGCCCCGATGTCCTGAACCTTTCGATGGGTGCGGAGAATGATCGAGGCAGTCGGCCTGACGAAGCGCTACGGCGCCAAGACAGCCGTGTACAACCTTTCCTTCCAGGTCCGGCCGGGTACGGTGACCGGCTTCCTGGGTCCGAACGGGTCCGGCAAGTCGACGACCATGCGCATGATCCTGGGTCTCGACCAGCCGACCACGGGCCAGGTGACCATCGGCGGCTACCCGTACCGCAAGCTCCCCAACGCCCCGCGCCAGGTCGGTGCCCTGCTCGACGCCAAGGCGGTGCACGGCGGCCGGCATGCCCGTAACCACCTGCTCTGCCTCGCGCAGCTGTCCGGCATCCCGGCCCGCCGCGTGGACGAGGTGCTCGGCGTCGTCGGCCTCCAGGACGTGGCGAAGAAGCGCTCCAAGGGCTTCTCGCTCGGCATGGGCCAGCGCCTCGGCATCGCGGCCGCCCTGCTCGGCGACCCGCAGGTGCTGCTCTTCGACGAGCCGGTCAACGGCCTCGACCCGGAGGGCATCCTCTGGGTGAGGAACCTGATGAAGTCGCTCGCCGCCGAGGGCCGCACCGTCTTCGTCTCCTCGCACCTGATGAGCGAGATGGCCCTGACCGCCGAGCACCTGATCGTCATCGGCCGCGGGCAGCTCCTCGCCGACATGAGCGTGCGGGACTTCATCTCGCACAACTCGGCCGACTTCGCGCGGGTGCGCACGCCGGAGACGGAGCCGCAGCAGCGCGAGAAGCTGACGGCGGCGCTGACCGAGGCCGGCGGCCAGGTGCTGCCCGAGCAGGACGGCGCGCTGCGCGTCATGGGCCTGCCGCTCCCCCGCATCAGCGATCTGGCGCACGGCGCCGACGTACAGCTGTGGGAGCTCTCGCCGCACCAGGCCTCGCTGGAGGAGGCGTACATGCGGATGACGCAGGGCGCCGTCGACTACCGCTCGACCGTCGACCAGCGGGCCGGTCTTCAGCAGCAGCTCCCGCCGGGCGCGATGCCCCAGCAGCAGCTCCCCGCGCCCGGCCAGGGCCAGCCGGACTGGTACGCGCCGCCGCCGCCCCAGCAGGGCGGTCAGCCGTTCGCCCCGCCGCAGGCCGCCCCCGGCGGGCCGAACCCGTACGCCGCGCCGCCGCAGCAGCCGACTGCCGCGCCTGCCGCCCCGGCGCCCGTCGCCCCTGCCCCCGCCGACCTGAACAAGCCCGAGGACCACCGATGACGACGCCGTCCCCGCAGCCGGCTCCGCAGGCCTACGCCCAGCAGAGCGCGCCCAACTGGCAGGGCGCGCCCGGCACTTCGTACACCTCGCCCATCCCGGTCACGCGCACCCACCTGGGGCACGCGCTCGCCTCGGAGTGGACGAAGATCAAGTCCGTGCGCTCCACGCTCTGGACGCTCGGCATCTTCCTGTTCCTGGTCCTCGGCGGCGGCCTGTTCGTCTCCGCGCAGACCGAGGACCTCAACTACCAGGACCTGCCCTTCACGTTCCCGGCCTTCATCGGCCTGCTGCTCGGCCAGATCTGCCTGATCACGCTGGGCGTCCTCGTGACGTCGTCGGAGTACGGCACCGGCATGATCCGCACGACGTTCACCGCGTCGCCGCAGCGCTACCGCGTGTTCGCCGCCAAGATCCTGGTGTTCTTCGCGGTCTCGTTCGCCGTCTCCGCGGGCTCCATCCTCCTGGTGGGCCTGCTCACGTCGTCGATGCACAGCGGCCCCGACGCGGGCGACCTGAGCTGGGGCGGCACGGTCCTCAAGGGCGGGCTCTACGTGTCCCTGCTCGGCGTCCTCGGCCTCGCCGTGGGCTCCATGCTGCGGCACTCGGCGGGCGCGATCACCGCGATGCTCGGCATCGTGCTGCTGCCGTCGATCCTGCCGGTCTTCCTGATGATCTCGCGCAGCACGCGGACGCTCGGCGAGAAGATGCAGGAGTACAACGCCATCAACGCCCTCGCCAAGATCTTCGGCGCGGACGGGGACAGCTCGGGCGGGTCCCAGGTGTGGCTGCTGGTCGGCGTCACGGCCGCGGCCGTGATCGCCGCGTTCGCGCTGCTGGAGCGGCGCGACGTGTAGAGCCTTCAGGGGCTGGTGCTGTCAGCCCTTAGTAGCGTGGCGCGTTCCTGGACCGCTGCACCCGTGTGGTGCGGCGGTCCTTCGCGTTCCAGCAGGCCTTGTGCCAGTGCCGGCGCTCGTCCACGCCCGAGTGCTCGGGCCAGGCCACCACGTGCGCGACGCCGGAGGGGATCTCCTGGTCGCAGCCGGGGCACCGGTAGGTCTTGCCGGCGGCGCTCGCGCCCGCAACCTGGCGCACGCTCCACTCCTCGCCCTGCCACCTCTCCGTGCGCTCGAATCCGCCGTAGCGGCTGCCCTGCTCCTCGTCCGGTGCCTGGCTGGACGGTCGGCCGCCGCGACGGGGCGACGTCTGGTTTCGGCGGGGGGACACCGGCTCTCCTCTAGGACTTGTGCAGGTGCCTGCACAGGGGACTGGGGGTCACGTCCAGCGTACGCGGACGCCTCTCGGGTACCCGCACAACGTCACCCCCATGAGTTCTCCGGAAAATCTGTCAATCTCCATGGCAAGCCGTGCCCTTGGCACTTGTCAGCCGTTAATGCCCGTGGGGGAGTCTCGCGTCGGCGCCAAGAAAGGCAGGAGTGCGATGCGCGTAGGAACCTTTGTACTGGCGGCCCAGTTCCCCGGCCAGGGGCAGGGGGAGGCGCTGCACCGGGCGGTGCGGTCCGCCGAGGCGGCCGAGGAGGCCGGTCTCGACTCGGTCTGGCTGGCGGAGCACCACTTCGTGCCGTACGGCACCTGTCCGTCCGCGGTGACGCTCGCCGCGTTACTGCTCGGCCGCACCCGGCGCATCCGCGTCGGCACGGCGGTCAGTGTGCTCCCGACCGCCCACCCGGTCGCCCTCGGCGAGCAGGCGGCGCTGCTGCACCTCACGTCCGGCGGCCGCTTCTCGCTCGGCGTCGGACGCGGCGGCCCCTGGGTGGACCTGGAGGTCTTCGGCTCGGGCATCGAGGCGTACGAGGAGGGGTTCCCGGAGTCCCTGGACCTGCTGCTGCGCTGGCTGCGCGAACCCCACGTCGCGGCCGAGGGGGAACGGTTCGCCTTCCGTGAGGTCGCCGTGGTCCCGCGCCCCGACGAGGCGCTCGACTCCCCCGAGGGCCCCGAGGTCGTGGTCGCCTGCACCTCACCGAACAGCGTGCGGCTCGCGGCCGAGCGCGGCCTTCCGATGCTGCTCGGCATGCACTCCGGGGACGAGGAGAAGGCCGAGATGGTCTCCCTGTGGCGCTCGCACGCGCGGGCCTTTGGCCGCAGCCCGGAGGAGATCCACGCCGCGGCGCACGTCTCGGCCGGAGTGGCCCAGATCGGCGACCGAACGGCGCAGGCTCGGGAGACGCTCCTCAAGGCGATGCCAGGCTGGCTGAAGCAGGGACTCGACGCCCATGTGACGGTGGACGGCCGCACGCGGTCCATGCGGGACCCGGCCGCGTACACGGAACTGCTGTGCGCGCTGCACCCGGTGGGGACTCCCGGGCAGTGCGCCGACCGGCTCGCGGCGACCTCGGAGCGCACGGGCATCACGCGGTTCGCGCTGCTCGTCGAGGGCTCCGGAGATCTCGCGGCCACCGAGGAGAACGTGCGCAGGCTGGGCGCCGAGGTACTCCCCCGGCTCCGCTGAGTCGCGTAACGGCCGTGCGGCCCGTAGTCCACCGCTCCGTACTTGTGCACCTCCCACGCACGGAGCGGCAGACCATCCGATTCCGCCGTCAACCGGCCGTCAGCAGTCCCTGAGTTCCGGGGACTGGTTCAACAGCTGGTTGCGGGCCGAGGTGAAGCGGGCCAGCGTGCCGTCCACCGACGGGTCCTGTGGGAACACCGCCACACGGTGACAGTTCTGGAAGGCCAGCCGCACACCGAAGTGCCGCTGCAGCGCGCCACGAATCGCGTCACTCGCGAGCGCACGCAGCAGCTGCCCACGTGCCTGCTCGTCCGGCGGAGGCGTCTGGTTGTCGGCGAAGTCTCCGCCGTCGACCTTCAGCTGGGCCACCAGGGAGCTGATCATCTCCCATGCGTAAGGCAGGGAGGTCCGGACGCAGTCGACGAAGTCAGCTTCGTCGACCTCGCCTCGCTCGGCCTGTTCCAACAGTGCCGGTGAGACGTCGAGCGACATGGGTTCTCCTCTCGCACCCCCACGGGGAGCGGGGGCTGACGGGCAGGTAAGGAGCGCGCGACGACGTACGACCACGAACACGCTGCGTACAGGCGTCGCGACCTCCCGCTTATACGGTAAGCAACTGCCGGGGCCCGCAACAGGGGATCGCAGGCACAGTCGGTTCACAACCGGCCAATAACGAACCCGGGCCAAAAGGGGCGACTCGGAGGGACTCGACATAAGGGAGGTGGTGGGTGACGGGAGGGAGAATCGCGTGGACCACCCCGCGTCGAGTAGCGTTGTCGACCATGCGTCTCGTCATCGCCCGTTGCTCCGTGGACTACGCGGGCAGGCTCACAGCCCATCTCCCGTCGGCTCCCCGCCTGATCCTCGTGAAGGCGGACGGCAGCGTCTCGATCCACGCGGACGACAGGGCCTACAAACCTCTCAACTGGATGTCCCCGCCCTGCACCCTCAAGGAGGGCACGGGCGACGACAGCGGCATCTGGACCGTCATCAACAAGGCGGGCGAGAAACTCATCATCACCATGGAGGAAGTCCTCCACGACTCCTCGCACGAACTGGGCGTGGACCCGGGGCTCATCAAGGACGGCGTGGAAGCGCACCTCCAGGAGCTCCTCGCCGACAGGATCGACACGCTCGGCGAGGGCTACACGCTCATCCGCCGCGAGTACCAGACGGCGATCGGGCCCGTCGACATCCTGTGCCGGGACGGCAACGGCGCGACCGTCGCCATCGAGATCAAGCGGCGCGGCGAGATCGACGGCGTGGAGCAACTCACGCGCTACCTCGATCTGTTGAACCGCGACCCGCACCTCGCGCCGGTGCGCGGCATCTTCGCCGCCCAGGAGATCAAGCCGCAGGCGCGCGTCCTGGCCACGGACCGCGGCATCGGCTGCACGGTCCTCGACTACGACGCGCTGCGCGGCATCGAGGACGACAAGCTCCGCCTGTTCTGACCGGTCGAACAGCATGACGAAGGGCCGGGTTCCCGCGAACCCGGCCCTTCGTCCTGTGCTGCGTGCGTACGGCCCTCAGATCGTCGCCGAGGCGTCCGGCCCGCTGGGCGAACCCGGCGCGCCGTCCACTGGGCTGCTCATCGCGGAGCTGGCGCTCGGCGCCGGACCGCTCGCCGAGTCCGACGTGTCCGGGGACGACGGCGAGGTGGACGGCGACGACGGAGGCGGCTGGGAGCTCGTCGGGGGCTTGGACGTCGGAGACGTCGGGGGCTTGGACGTCGGAGGCTTCGACGACGGCGGCTTCGACGTGGTCGGCTTGTCCGACGGCTTGCCGGAGGGCTTGTCTGAGGGCTTGTCGCTCGGCTCGTCCGACGGCTTGCCGCTCTCGCCGGACGTGGGCCCGGTGCTGGGCGTCGGGTCGTCCGACGTGTTCGGGATGCCGTCCTTGCCCGGGTCGGCGGGCCCCTGAGTGGAGCCCGCGCCGTCGCCGCCCTGGTCCGCCTTGTCGGCGCCGATGTCGCCGCCGTCCTCGCCCTGCGAGGCCGACGGGTTCACGTTGACGTTGTCGGACGGGGTCTCGTTGTTCGACGTGGCGCCGAGCGTCACGACGGTGCCGAGGACGGCCGCGAGGAGCGCTCCGGCGCCCACGGCCACGAGGTTGCGCCGGGCGCCGGTGACGACGGCACGACCGGCTCCGCCGGGCTTGCCCCCGGGTCCGTGACCGGCCTGCCGGGAGACCAGCGTGTCGGGTTCCCGGGGCGGCGCGGGCGGCGCGAAGGCGGCCGGCACCCCGCCGGGGGGCGACGCCGACTCCTCGTAGCGCGCCGCGGGAACCTCTTCGCCCGCCGCCGTACGCCCGCCGGGGAGCGCGCCGCCGGAGCGGTCCGCGACCAGGGCGAGGGCGCGGCGGCCCGCGATGGTGCCCCGCTTGTCGGCCAGCGCACCGCGCAGGGCGATGGAGGCCTCCAGCTCGGCGCGGGCCCGGTCGAGCTGCCCGCCGAGCAGCGCGAGAATGCCCAACTCGTGGTGGAAATAGGCCTCTTCGGCCACTTCGCCGGAGAGCCGCGCGGCCTCCTGGCCGGCCCGCAGGCACCGCTCCCACACGGTCCAGCTGAGCCCGGCGGCGAACGCGGGCGCGGCGGTACGGGCGAGCAGCACCGCGACGCTGCCCGTCGTCTCGTCCGGCGCGTCCGGCGCGGTCGGCGGCGTGGCGGGGACGAGTACGGTCAGTGCGGCGAGCAGCGCGTGGGCCTCGGCCGCGACCCGCTCGGGCCCGACCGAGGGGTGCCCGGCCCACCACGCGTAGTGCTGGGCGGCGGTGTGTGCGTGGCCGTCGGCGTCGTCGGCGTATCCCGCGGTCGCCAGCTGGTCCTGCACTCCGCAGGCCAGGCGGTAGCGGCCACCGACCGGTGTGACGAGGGCGCAGCCGACGAGTTCGGCGAGGGCCGCGTCGGCGTGGGTGTCGCCCACGAGGGCGGGCAGGTGGGCCTGGTGCGGCACTTCGCCGCCGAGCGCGACCGCGAACCGCAGGGTGGCGCGGGCCGACTCGCTGAGCCGGGACGCGAGCAGGGCGCCGGGCGCGGCGCCGTCGGCGAGCGAGGGCAGCGGCACGTCGTGGCCGTCCTCGGCGTCGAAGGGCGCGTCGACGGGCGGGGCGCCGGGGCCTCCGAAGTAACCGAACTCGTCGAAGGCGTTCGGGTCGGCGCGCAGCCGGTCGCGCTGGCGCAGGAGCGCGCCGGCCTGCACGAAGCGCAGCGGGAGCCCCTCCGACTCGAACCAGAGGTCGCCGGCCCAGTTCGCCTCCTCGTCCGTGAGGACGCGGCCGACGGACCGCTCCAGGAGTTCGAGGCCGCCGCCGCGGCCGAGGCCGCCGAGGAAGACCTCTTCGAGGTGCGAGTCGGCGGCCGGCGCGGCGACGTCGGGCGTGGCCGCGACCAGGAAGGCACACTCGGGCGTCGCTTCGAGGAGCTCTTCGAGCGCGGCGCCACCGAACTCGAGGTCGTCGAGGACGACCACGGCGCCGATGTCGTGGACGAGTTCGAGGAGCAGGGCGCGGTCGGGGCGGTGCAGCGGCGCGTTGTACACGGCCGCGAAGAGGTCGTACAGCAGGTCGCTCGACGAGCGGCGGTGCCCTGAGAGCCGGACGACGCCGTCGGGCGCGATGTCCGCGCAGTCCCCGGCGACGGTGTCGAGCAGCGCGGTGCGCCCGGAGCCCGAGGGTCCGGTGAGCCGCACGGAACGCCCACGCGCCAGGAGCCGGACGAGCCGCTCGCGCTCCTCCTGGCGCTCCAGGAGCGGCAGCCGGGGCAGCGGGGGTCCGGCCGGCAGCGGCGGACGTGCGGCGCGGGCCATCTCGGCGCGTTCCGCCGGTGCGTACTTGACGGGCCGTCCCGGCCGCTCCCCCGGCGGGCACGGCTCGATCTCGCTGCCGTCGACGGGGTTGACGGTGAGCAGGAAGTCGCCGGACACGAGCTGCACGGTGCGGGCCAGCCCTTGTGCGGGCTGGCCGAAGTCAGGAGTGAGGGGATCCCTGGGCGGGCGCGGACGGCTCGCCTGGGTGTCGCTCTCGTCGTCGTGGTGGCCACGGTCCGCGCGGTCGTAGGGATCCCCGCCGTACGGATCGTGCCCGAAGTCTTCCGGTCCCCGGTTCATCGGGTCCATGGTCAAAGCCCCCCAAAAGCGTCGTGCGCCACTGCCCCTCCCGGCCTGTGCACACTGCGCTGTCGCTTCTGGTCCGGTGCCCGCGAGAGGGTCCGTCAATCCGCGGGCGACCGAACCCTAGACCTGGGTCAGTATCGCCGAACGGCCGGGGTACCGCCCCGTCCGAGACGTCACAGTCTCGTGAGGATTGTGGGTGCTGCATACCGGAACGCCCGATTCACACCCTGGGCAACGATTCGACCCCGATGCCGCCTTCGATGGCGAGGATGCGGTGCAGCCGCGTCGCCACGAGGAGGCGCTGCATCTGGGGCGGCACACCGCGCAGCACGAGCCTGCGGCCGCAGCGTCCGGCCCGCCGGTGGGCGCCCATGATGACGCCGAGGCCGGTCGCGTCCCACGAGTCCAGCTCTGACAGATCGAGCACCAGGTCGCCGACGCCGTCGTCGAGGGCCGTGTGCAGGACCGTACGGGCGTCCGCCGCGCTGCGGACGTCGAGGCGGCCCCCGACGACCAGCCCGGCGTGGTCGCCCCTGATGTGCATATGCGCTCCCCGAGAGTGCTGGTGTGCGGTGATTCCAGTGGTCTCTGTGTCGTACGGCGATTCTTGGTATGTCACTGCAACTGACTGGCGCGGGGGCGCAGAAGTTGCCGTCTGTAAGCGAACCGATACCGAATTCACCCCGTGGGGTTACCCACGGGGTGACGAGGGATCAGTGCTTATAGAACCCCTGCCCGCTCTTGCGCCCGATGTCACCGGCGTCAACCATCCGGCGCATCAGCTCGGGCGGAGCGAACTTCTCGTCCTGGGACTCGGTGTAGATGTTGCTGGTGGCGTGCAGCAGGATGTCGACACCCGTGAGGTCGGCGGTGGCGAGCGGCCCCATCGCGTGGCCGAAGCCGAGCTTGCAGGCAATGTCGATGTCCTCGGCGGTGGCGACGCCCGACTCGTACAGCTTGGCGGCCTCGACGACGAGGGCCGAGATCAGCCGCGTGGTCACGAAGCCCGCGACGTCGCGGTTGACGACGATGCAGGTCTTGCCGACGGATTCGGCGAACTCCCGCGTGGTGGCGAGCGTTTCGTCGCTCGTCTTGTAGCCGCGGACCAGCTCGCACAGCTGCATCATCGGCACCGGCGAGAAGAAGTGGGCGCCGACGACGCGCTCCGGGCGCTCCGTGACGGCCGCGATCTTCGTGATCGGGATGGCAGAGGTGTTCGAGGCGAGCACGGCGTCCTCGCGGACGATCTTGTCCAGCGCCCGGAAGATCTCGTGCTTGACCTCGAGCTTCTCGAAGACGGCCTCGACGACGATGTCAGCGTCGGCCACCGCGTCCAGATCGGTGGTCGTGGTGATGCGCCCGAGCGCGGCCTCGGCGTCCTGCGCGGACAGCTTGCCCTTGCTCACGAACTTGTCGTACGAGGCCTTGATGCCGTCGGTGCCACGGGCCAGGGCGGCGTCGGTGACGTCGCGCAGGACGACGTCCCAGCCCGCCTGCGCCGAGACCTGGGCGATGCCGGACCCCATGAGTCCGGCTCCGATGACGGCGAGCTTCCCTGCCACTGTGCGACTCCCCTTACCCGCTGACCGCGTACCACTTGCAACTGACCGCTGACCGCTGTTCACGTGTCTCTCCGGCGGACATTAGCGTCCGCGAGGGGTCGTGGGGCCGCGAAGTAATGCGCGTCACGTCTCGAATGACGGACATCACACCGGACGGGCCATCAGGCGTCGCGTACGGCGTAGTTGAGCACCGGCTCACCCAGGAGGCCCTCCATCTCGTCGAGCAGGCCGAGTGCTTCGCGGGACACCTCCCCGGCCGGCCTCGCCTTGATCATCTCGGCGGCGATGCGGGAAAGCAGCGTCGTGTGGATCCAGTTGATCTGTCCGGCCATGAGGGCGGGCAGCGTGTCGCGGTCGTCCGCCGCCGTCTCCTCGCGCAGCGTCGCCTCGAGCAGGGTCAGCGACTCCTGCTGCATGTACCAGAGCCGGGCCCGCAGTCCGGCCGCTCCCTCGATGACCTTCATGAAGCGGTCGTAGCCCTCGATCAGGCCGACCTCGGGCGACACGGCGACGACTTCGCGACGCAGCTCGCGCAGGACGGCCTCGGCCGCGGACTCGCCCCGGTCACGTCCGCGCACGAAGCGGGAGAGCCGGGCCACGCTGCCCTTGGCCCGGTCGAGGAACAGGTCTTCCTTGGCCTGGAAGTAGTTGTAGACGGTGTTGACGGAGACGTCGGCCGCTTCGGCGACCTCGGCGATCGTCACCTCGTCGAAGCCGCGCTCCAGGAAAAGGCCCGTGGCCACATCGGAGATGTGCTGCCTGGCCAGCCGTTTCTTGCGCTCACGCAGTCCCTCTGCCATGCGGCCAGTCTAGCTTTCGTTGTGCTCACTTGAATTTTGGGGACATTGCAAAATTTCAGTGACTCTGTTTTTCTGGACCCATGGCAGTCATCAGCACGTCCGGCCTGGCCCGGACCTTCACCACCCCACGCGGCCCCGTCGAGGCGGTGCGCGGCATCGACCTGACCGTGCGGCCCGGCGAGATCCTCGGCCTCCTCGGCCCGAACGGCGCGGGCAAGACGACGACCCTGCGCATGCTCACGACGCTCCTCCCGCCCACCGGGGGCGCCGCCACCGTCGCGGGCTGCGACCTGGCGACGGATCCGGCGGGCGTGCGCCGTGCGGTCGGATACGTCGCCCAGTCCGGCGGCGTCGACCCGAACATCTCCGTACGGGAGGAACTGGTCACCCAGGGGCGGCTGTACCGGCTGCCCAAGGCGCGGGCGGTGGCGCGCGCCGGCGAGCTGGCCGAGGACCTCGGTCTCACGGAGCTCCTCGACCGCAGGACCGCCGCGCTCTCCGGCGGGCAGCGGCGCCGCCTCGACATCGCGATGGGAATCGTGCACCGCCCGAAGGTGCTCTTCCTCGACGAGCCGACGACCGGACTCGACCCGGCCGGCCGCGCCGATCTGTGGGACCTCGTGCGGCGCCTGCGCGACGAGCACGGCACGACTGTCTTCCTCACCACCCACTACCTCGACGAGGCCGACGCGCTCGCCGACCGGATCGCCGTCGTGGACAAGGGAGTTGTGGCCGCGGAGGGCACCCCGGGCGCGCTCAAGCTGGCGTACGGCGGGTCGCTCGACGCGACGCTCCAGGACACCTTCCTCGCGATCACCGGGCGCGGCCCGGCGACCGCACCGACGACTCCCGTGGCGGTGTGACGGGCATGAACACCGGGACCGGCATGAAGACCCTGCTCTCCGACACCGCGCTGATCTTCGGGCGCTATGCCCGACAGACCCTCAACTCCAAGTTCCAGATGCTCTTCGGCGTCCTGATGCCGCTGCTGTACCTGCTGTTCTTCGGGCCGCTGCTCACCGATGTGCCCTTGGGCTCGGCCGGCAGCTCCTGGCAGGTGCTCGTGCCGGGGCTGCTGCTCCAACTGGCCTTGTTCGGCGGGCTGTTCTCCGGTTTCGCGATCATTATCGAGAAGAACTACGGCGTGGTGGAGCGCATGCGCGTCACCCCCGTCAGCCGTCTCGCGCTGCTGCTCGGGAGAGTGCTGCGCGACGCCGTGCTCTTCGTCCTCCAGGCGGTCCTCCTCGTCCTCGCCGCGCTGGTGATGGGGCTGAGGGCGCCGCTGGCCGGCGTCCTCATCGGGTTCGCGTTCGTCGCGCTCCTGACCGTCGCCCTCGGCTCCATGTCGTACACGGTGGCCATGAAGGTCGACCGGCCACAGGAGTTCGGCCCGATCGTCAACGCCGTCTCGATGCCGTCGATGCTCCTGTCCGGGCTGATGCTGCCGATGGCGCTCGCGCCTGGCTGGCTCGACGTCCTGTCGCACTTCATGCCGATCCGCTATCCGGTCGACGCGATGCGCGACGCGTACGTCGGCCACTACGCGACCGCGCACATGCTGTACGGGGTCCTGGTCGCCCTCGCCCTGGCAGCGCTCGCCGTGACGGTCGGCACACGTGGCTTCCGCAGGGCGGCCGCGTAACTACGCTGACCCCATGGTCAATCTGACGCGTATCTACACCAGGACCGGCGACCAGGGCACGACCGCCCTCGGCGACATGAGCCGGACCGCCAAGACCGATCTGCGGATCTCCGCCTACGCCGACGCCAACGAGGCCAATGCCGTCATCGGCACGGCGGTCGCGCTCGGCGGGCTCGACGAGGAGGTCGTGAAGGTCCTCGTACGGGTCCAGAACGACCTGTTCGACGTGGGCGCCGACCTGTCGACGCCCGTGGTCGAAGAACCGAAGTACCCGCCGCTGCGCGTCGAGCAGTTCTACGTCGACAAGCTGGAGGCGGACTGCGACCACTTCAACGAGCAGCTGGAGAAGCTCCGGTCCTTCATCCTGCCCGGGGGCACCGCGGGCGCGGCGCTGCTGCACCAGGCGTGCACCGTGGTCCGCAGGGCCGAGCGCTCCACGTGGGCGGCGCTGGAGGTGCACGGCGAGTCGATGAACCCGCTGACGGCGACGTATCTGAACCGCCTCTCCGACCTCCTGTTCATCCTGGCGCGCACGGCGAACAAGGAGGTCGGGGACGTGCTGTGGGTCCCGGGCGGCGAGCGCTAGCAGTCGAGAGCGGGCGCCTTCTTCGGGAACAGCGTGTAGCTGAGCGCGATCACGAGGTTGATGCCGATCACGAAGAGCATCTTCTGCTGCCACATCCGCAGCGAACCGATGTTCCCGTCGCCGCCCACGTACCAGATCGCGCCCTGAAGCAGGGCGAGCGCGACGGCGCAGGCGAGGATCCAGCGCGCGGCCGTCCGCCACTCGTGGGCGGCGCGCGCGGCCCCGTACCTCGGCGGCTTCACCGGGGGCGGTCCCCCGGCGAAGCGGTGGGCGACCCGGGCGTCCACCCACTTGACGGTGGAGTGGCCGAGCCCCACCGAGAAGCCGATGTAGACGGCGGCGAGGCCGTGTTTCCAGTCCGGCTCGGCCCCGTTCTTGAGGTCCATCGCGGTGACGACGAACAGGACGACCTCCAGGAGCGGCTCGCACAGCAGGACGCCGACGCTCGTGCGCGGCATCTTCGCCACGTAGCGCAGGGCGAGTCCCGCGGCGAGCAGCACCCAGAAGCCGATCTCGCAGGCGACGATCAGCGTGACGATCACGGCGGGCTCCTCGGGACGGGGCTGGTAGTCCGACCGGTGGGTCTGACTGGTGGTCCGGTTTGTGGTCCGGCTTGTGGTCTCCTTCCAGCGTCGGGCCGCCGCGCCCGCCCATCGTCGTCGCCGGTGACGAAACGGGACTGCATCCTTCGATGTACACCGGTCGCGCGGGCCCGCCCGCCAGGTGCAGGCGCGGCCCCGTCCCGCCGTATTGAATGGGTGGCATGCCCCTGCCCTTCGCCCGCCCGCACCGCGACGACGTCCGTATCGCGGCGGTCGGGCTGCTCGGCGGACTCCTGCTGTGGGCGCTCGGCCTGACCAACAGCCAGGGCTTGCGGGTCCTCGGCGGTGGCTGGCTGCTGCTGCCGCTCTGCGCGATGGCGGGCCTGGAGCTGCTGCGCAGGAGCGCGCCGCAGACCGCTCTGGTCCTCGGCACGTTCGTCCTGATCGCGGACCAGTTCACGCCGGGCAGCCTCGCGACGACGCTGATGTTCACGGACCTCGTCTACGCGGCCGTCCTGTACGGCACCCCGGCCGCCGCCCGCCGCATCCCGGTGACCACGGCGCTGATCACCATCGCGGTGACTCTGGGGTTCCTGGCCTGGTTCCGGCGGCCGGAGGCGTTCCTGATCGGGGTCGTCACCGGCCTCGTGTCGTTCGCGCCGGCCGCCACCGGAGTCCTCGTACGCAACCACCGCGAGGCCGCCGACTCCGCGCGGCTGCGTGCCGAACAGACCGCGCTGCTCGCCGAGATGGACCGCACCCAGGCGGTCGTCGCCGAGCGCGCCCGGATGGCCCGCGAGCTGCACGACATGGTCGCCAACCATCTGTCGGCGATCGCCATCCACTCGACGGCGGCGCTCTCGCTCGACGATCCGAGGACCACACAGCAGGCCCTCACGGTCATCCGCGAGAACAGCGTGGAGGGCCTCGCCGAGATGCGCCGCCTCATCGGCATCCTGCGGGACGACAGCGGAGACTCCCAGGGCGAGCCCGTCGCCGCACCCACGCTGGACGGCCTCGGAGCCCTCGTCGGGCAGTCCCGCGCCAACGGCCTCGATGTCGCGCTCACCGTCGGCGACGGCGTCGGCGGCCTGCCCGCGCCGATCGAGCTGGCCGCGTACCGCATCGTGCAGGAATCGCTCACGAACGCCCTCAAGCACGCGTCACCCGGCACCGTCTCCGTGGCCGTCCACCGTACCGACGGCGCCCTGACGGTGCGGGTGACCAGCCCGTACGGGGATCTGGACGGTCCGCGCGCACCCGGCTCGGGCGCCGGGCTCATCGGGATGCGCGAGCGCAGCGCTCTGCTGCGCGGCACGTTCGAGGCGGGTCCCGAGAGCGGGCCCGGCAGCAAGATCTGGCTGGTGAGGGCCGAGCTGCCCGTCGGCCCGGCTGACGAAGGAGTGTCCGAATGAACCGGGTGATCCGGGTACTTGTCGCCGAGGACCAGTCCGCCGTACGGGCGGGGCTCGTCCTGATCCTGGGCAGCGCCCCCGACATCGAGGTCGTCGGGGAGGCGGCGGACGGCGAGCAGGCGGTGGCGATGGCGCGCGAACTTCGGCCGGATCTGGTCCTCATGGACATCCAGATGCCGCGCCTCGACGGCGTCTCGGCGACCCGCCAGGTGGTCTCCGAGGGGCTCGCGGACGTACTGGTCCTGACGACGTTCGACCTCGACGAGTACGTCTTCGGGGCGCTGCGCGCGGGCGCCGGCGGCTTCCTGCTGAAGAACACCGAGGCGAAGGACCTGATCGAGGGTGTCCGCACGGTCGCGCGCGGTGAGGGGCTGATCGCTGCGGCGGTCACCCGCAAGCTCATCGCCGAGTTCGCGGCGAAGCCCGTGCGCCCGGAGCCGGGGCCCGCGCCCGCGGGGCTCGACACCCTCACGCGCCGGGAGCGGGAGGTGCTTTCCTGCCTCGGCGACGGCTTGTCGAACGCGGAGATCGCGGTGCGGCTGGGGATGGCGGAGGCGACGGTGAAGACGCACGTCAGCAGGATGCTGGGGAAGCTGGAACTGCGCAGCAGGGTGCAAGCGGCCGTGCTGGCGCAGGAGTTGGGGCTGTGAGGGGCCAATTCCTGTAATTGGTTTAGACCTTGACCGCTGGTCCAGACCTTTCTATTCTCACGGCACTGCGGTGAGCGCAACCATGCACATGACCATCACGACCAGCACGGCGATGCTCACGGGCGGCGCAGGGTTCCACCCCCGTCATGTCCCCCGGACCACCCGAGGAGCACCCCTTGCGCTTGAGACTCAGACAGAGAGCCGTCGCAGGCCTCACCACCCTGCTGCTCCCGGCCGCCGCCCTCGTCGGCCTCGCCACCCCCTCCCACGCGGCCGCCGCCGCGAGCACCGCCACCGCGACCTACGCCAAGACCCAGGACTGGGGCACCGGCTTCGAAGGCAAGTGGACCGTCAAGAACACCGGTACCACGGCGCTCAGTTCATGGACCGTCGAGTGGGACTTCCCCGCCGGCACCAAGGTGACCTCGGCCTGGGACGCCACCGTCACCAACTCCGCCGACCACTGGACCGCCAAGAACCTCTCCTGGAACGGGTCGCTCGCCCCCGGCGCCTCGATCTCCTTCGGATTCAACGGCTCGGGCCCCGGCGCCCCCTCCGGCTGCAAGCTCAACGGCGCCTCCTGCGACGGCGGTGACGTCCCCGGTGACGCGGCCCCCTCCGCGCCCGGCACCCCGACCGCCTCCTCCGTCACGAACACCTCGGTCAAGCTCGACTGGACCGCGGCCACCGACGACAAGGGCGTCAAGAACTACGACGTCCTGCGCGACGGCGCCAAGGTCGCGACGGTGACCGGGACTTCGTACTCCGACACCGGGCTCACCGCGGGCACCGACTACTCGTACACCGTCCAGGCCCGCGACACCGCGGACCAGAGCGGCCCCGCCTCCGGCTCGGTCCGGGTGCACACGACCGGCGGCGGCACCGACCCGGGCCCCGGCGGCAAGGTCAAGATGGGGTACTTCACCGACTGGGGCGTCTACGGCCGCCAATACTTCCCGAAGAACCTGGAGACCTCCGGCTCCGCCGCGAAGGTCACCCACATCAACTACGCCTTCGGCAACGTGCAGAACGGCCAGTGCACCATGGGTGACTCCTACGCCGACACGGACATGGCGTACACCGCGGCCAACTCCGTCTCCGGCGTCGCCGACACCTGGGACCAGCCGCTGCGCGGCGCGTTCAACCAGCTGCGCCAGCTGAAGGCCAAGCACCCGAACCTCAAGATCATCTGGTCGTTCGGCGGCTGGACCTGGTCCGGCGGCTTCCCGCAAGCGGCGCAGAACCCGGCAGCGTTCGCCGACTCCTGCTACAAGCTGGTCGAGGACCCGCGCTGGGCCGACGTCTTCGACGGCATCGACATCGACTGGGAGTACCCCAACGCCTGCGGCCTGTCCTGCGACACCTCGGGCCAGGACGCCCTGAAGAAGCTGTCCTCCGCACTGCGCGCCAGGTTCGGCTCCAGCAACCTGGTGACGGCGGCGATCACGGCCGACGCCTCCACCGGCGGCAAGATCGAGAAGAACGACTACGCGGGCGCGTCCCAGTCCTTCGACTGGTACAACGTCATGACCTACGACTTCTTCGGCGCCTTCAACGCCCAGGGCCCGACGGCCCCCCACTCCCCGCTCACCTCGTACCCCGGCATCCCGCAGCAGGGCTTCGACTCCGCTGACGCCATTGCCAAGCTGAAGGCCCAGGGCGTCCCGTCGAGCAAGCTCCTGCTCGGCATCGGCTTCTACGGCCGCGGCTGGACCGGCGTCACACAGAAGGAGCCGGGCGGCACAGCGACAGGCCCCGCCGCCGGCACCTACGAACAGGGCATCGAGGACTACAAGGTCCTCAAGACGAAGTGCCCCGCGAACGGGACGGTGGCCGGTACGGCGTACGCGTACTGCGGCTCCGACTGGTGGTCGTACGACACCCCCGCGACCATCAACTCCAAGATGGCCTGGGCCAAGAGCCAGAACCTGGGCGGCGCCTTCTTCTGGGAGTTCAGCGGTGACACCGCGGGCGGCGAGCTGGTGACCGCGATCGACGGCGGCCTGAAGTAGCAGCGCCGGGCCGCACATGACGGAAGCCGGGTGAACAGGGCCGCCCCCTGTTCACCCGGCTTCTCCATGCAAAGACTCAGGCCACGTTCACCCTCTGGCCGGGAGGCGCCGCCTCCAGCCACGCCAGGAAACCGGTCAGCGCGTCCTCGCTCATCGCCAGCTCGAGACGCGAGCCGCGGTGCGAGCACGCGAGGACGATCGCGTCCGAGAGCAGAGCCAGCTCCTCCTCGCCCTCCGGAGCACGCCGCCCCGTCACCTCGATCGCCGAGCGCTCAAGGGTGCGACGGGGCCTGACCGAGTAGGAGAAGACCCGGAACCACTCGATCCGGTCGCCGTTGTAGCGGGCCACGCCGTAGCCCCAGCCCTTGCCGGAGGCATCGCCACCCTCGGCGACGTCCCACCGCAGGGAGCAGTCGAAGGTGCCCCCCGAGCGCTGGATCAGCCGGCGCCTCAGTCCGAAGACGAACAGCCCCAGCAATACGAGTACGACGACCGCGACCACGCACAGCACAAGAACGAGGACCATTCGTACCGACCTCCTCGCCTCATCTGATAACGGGCCCGACAGCGGATCCGATAACGGAACTGCAAAATTGACCAAGGATCGCCTCAGCCGCGACCCGGTCCGGAGGAGTTCTCCGGTCCTGGCCGCGGCTGAGTCATGTCACTCCGCGCTCCCCCATAGCCTAAAGGGCCTGGGGGTGCCCCCAGGGCTCAGCGCGTCGCCACCGCACGCAGACGGACGTCCGCGCGACGCTCGGCGGATGCGTCCGCATCCGACTGAGCACGCTCGAGCGCCCGCTCCGCACGCTGGACATCGATCTCGTCCGAAAGCTCGGCGATCTCGGCGAGCAGGGAAAGCTTGTTGTCGGCGAACGAGACGAAACCGCCGTGCACAGCGGCGACAACCGTCCCGCCGTCGCTCGTGCGGATCATCACCGGGCCCGACTCCAGCACACCGAGAAGCGGCTGGTGACCGGGCATGACGCCGATGTCGCCGGACGTGGTGCGTGCGACGACCAGGGTGGCCTCGCCGGACCAGACACTGCGGTCCGCGGCGACGAGCTCGACGTGCAGCTCAGTAGCCAAGGTGGGCTCCTCGGGTCACCACCCGGCGGTTGCTGCCGGGTGTTGGGTCAAAGTCTAGTCGGCGTACGGAGAGGGGCGGGACACGCCCTGCGGGTATCCCCCGCCCCTCTCCCACGAGTCTGTGCTTCCGAAGAAGCCAGAATCAGGAGACGCCGAGCTCCTTGGCGTTGGCCTTCAGGTCCTCGATGCCACCGCACATGAAGAACGCCTGCTCGGGGAAGTGGTCGTAATCGCCGTCGCAGATCGCGTTGAACGCGGTGATCGACTCCTCGAGCGACACGTCCGAACCGTCCACGCCGGTGAACTGCTTGGCGGCGTGGGTGTTCTGCGACAGGAAGCGCTCGACGCGACGGGCACGGTGGACGATGAGCTTGTCCTCCTCGCCCAGCTCGTCGATACCGAGGATCGCGATGATGTCCTGGAGGTCCTTGTTCTTCTGCAGGATCGTCTTGACGCGCATGGCGGTGTCGTAGTGATCCTGCGCGATGTAACGCGGGTCCAGGATGCGGGACGTGGAGTCCAGCGGGTCCACGGCCGGGTAGATGCCCTTTTCGGAGATCGGACGGGAGAGAACCGTCGTCGCGTCGAGGTGGGCGAACGTGGTGGCCGGGGCCGGGTCGGTCAGGTCGTCCGCGGGGACGTAGATCGCCTGCATCGAGGTGATCGAGTGACCACGGGTCGACGTGATGCGCTCCTGGAGGAGACCCATCTCGTCGGCGAGGGTCGGCTGGTAACCCACCGCGGAAGGCATGCGGCCGAGCAGGGTCGAGACCTCGGAACCGGCCTGCGTGAAGCGGAAGATGTTGTCGATGAAGAACAGCACGTCCTGCTTCTGCACATCGCGGAAGTACTCCGCCATGGTCAGACCGGCCAGGGCGACGCGAAGACGCGTGCCCGGCGGCTCGTCCATCTGGCCGAAGACCAGCGCGGTCTTGTCCAGAACGCCGGCTTCCTCCATCTCGACCATGAGGTCGTTGCCCTCACGGGTGCGCTCGCCGACACCGGCGAAGACGGAGACACCGTCGTGCAGCTTGGCCACACGGACGATCATTTCCTGGATCAGAACGGTCTTGCCGACACCGGCACCACCGAACAGACCGATCTTTCCACCCTTGACGTACGGGGTGAGAAGGTCGACGACCTTCAGGCCGGTCTCGAACATCTCGGTCTTCGACTCGAGCTGGTCGAAGGCCGGGGCCTTGCGGTGGATCGTCCAGCGCGGGGCGTCCGCAACCGACGACGGGTCGTCGTTCAGGACCTCGCCGAGGGTGTTGAACACACGACCCTTGGTCACGTCGCCGACGGGCACCGAGATGCCGGCGCCGGTGTTGGTCACGGCAGCCTGGCGGACGAGGCCGTCCGTGGGCTGCATCGAGACCGTGCGGACCACGCCGTCACCCAGGTGCTGGGCGACCTCGAGGGTCAGCGTCTTCTTCGCGCCCGCGGTGGCCGGGTCGTCGACCTCGACGTGCAGGGCGTTGTAGATCTCCGGCATCGCGTCGACGGGGAACTCCACGTCGACGACCGGGCCGATGACCCGGGCGACGCGGCCCGTGGCAACGGCCGTCTCAACAGTGGTCGTCATTACTTGTCACTCCCCGCGGTCGCGTCGGACAGGGCTGCAGTGCCGCCGACGATCTCGCTGATTTCCTGGGTGATTTCGGCCTGGCGGGCCGCGTTGGCAAGTCGGGAGAGCGAGTTGATCAAGTCTCCCGCGTTGTCGGTGGCCGACTTCATCGCGCGGCGCGTGGCGGCGTGCTTGGAAGCAGCCGACTGGAGCAGCGCGTTGTAGATACGGCTCTCGACGTAGCGCGGCAGCAGGGCGTCGAGGACGTCCTCCGCCGACGGTTCGAAGTCGTACAGCGGAAGGATCTCGCCCTTGGACTTCGACTCCTCCGCCACCTCTTCGAGGCTGAGCGGAAGCAGACGGCCGTCAACGGCCGACTGCGTCATCATCGAGATGAACTCCGTGTAGACGATGTGGAGTTCATCCACGCCGCCCTCCGCCGAGTCCTTCTCGATGGCCTCGATCAGCGGGCCCGCGACCTTCTTGGCGTCCGCGTACGAGGGCTCGTCGGTGAAGCCCGTCCACTGCTCCGCGATCTTGCGCTCACGGAAGTTGTAGTGGGCGACACCACGGCGGCCGACGATGTAGATCTCGACCTCCCTGCCCTCGGCCTCGAGACGCGCGGTCAGCTTCTCCGCGGCCTTGATGGCGTTCGAGTTGAAGGCGCCGGCCAGTCCGCGGTCGCTCGTGAGGAGCAGCACCGCGGAGCGCGTCGCCGTCTCCGGCTCCGTCGTCAGCGGGTGGTTCGTGTTCGAACCGGTGCCGACAGCCGTGACCGCGCGGGTGAGCTCGGTCGCGTACGGCGTGGAGGCCGTCACCTTGCGCTGCGCCTTGACGACACGCGAGGCGGCGATCATCTCCATCGCCTTGGTGATCTTCTTGGTCGCGGTGACGGATTTGATGCGACGCTTGTAGACCCGGAGCTGGGCTCCCATGAGTCAGGTCCCTTCCGTCGTCACTTACCGGCGGCGGCCGGAGCGTCCTCGCCGAGAAGCTTCCCGTCCGAGGTCTCGAACTGCTTCTTGAAGTCCGCGATGGCGTCGGCGGTGGCGGTCAGGGTGTCGTCCGACATCTTGCCGCCCTCCTTGATGGAGGTCATCAGGCCCTGCTCCTTGCGGTGCAGGTAGTCGAGCAGCTCGCGCTCGAAGCGCCGGATGTCCACGACCGGGACGTCGTCCATCTTGCCGGTGGTGCCGGCCCAGACGGAGACAACCTGGTCCTCGGTCGCCATCGGCTGGTACTGGGGCTGCTTGAGCAGCTCGACCATGCGCTGACCGCGCTCCAGCTGCGCCTTCGACGCGGCGTCCAGGTCGGAACCGAAGGCGGCGAACGCCTCGAGCTCACGGAACTGGGCGAGGTCCACGCGGAGGCGGCCGGAGACCTGCTTCATCGCCTTGTGCTGCGCGGAACCACCGACTCGGGAGACGGAGATACCGACGTTCAGCGCGGGGCGCTGACCGGCGTTGAACAGGTCCGACTCCAGGAAGCACTGGCCGTCGGTGATGGAGATGACGTTGGTCGGGATGAACGCCGACACGTCGTTCGCCTTGGTCTCGACGATCGGCAGACCGGTCATCGAGCCGGCACCCATCTCGTCCGAGAGCTTCGCGCAGCGCTCGAGGAGGCGGGAGTGCAGGTAGAAGACGTCACCCGGGTAGGCCTCGCGCCCCGGCGGGCGGCGGAGCAGCAGGGACACGGCGCGGTAGGCGTCGGCCTGCTTCGAGAGGTCGTCGAAGATGATGAGGACGTGCTTGCCCTCGTACATCCACTGCTGGCCGATGGCCGAACCGGTGTACGGCGCCAGGTACTTGAAGCCGGCCGGGTCGGACGCCGGGGCGGCGACGATGGTCGTGTACTCCAGCGCGCCGGCCTCTTCCAGGGCGCCACGCACGGAGGCGATGGTCGAGCCCTTCTGGCCGATGGCGACGTAGATGCAGCGGACCTGCTTCTTCGGGTCGCCGGTGCGCCAGTTGTCACGCTGGTTGATGATCGTGTCGACAGCCAGGGCGGTCTTGCCCGTCTGGCGGTCGCCGATGATCAGCTGACGCTGACCGCGGCCGATCGGGGTCATCGCGTCGACGGCCTTGTAGCCGGTCTCCATCGGCTCGTGCACCGACTTGCGCTGCATGACCGTGGGGGCCTGCAGCTCAAGGGCGCGACGCGCGCTGGTCTCGATCTCGCCGAGGCCGTCGATCGGGTTGCCGAGCGGGTCGACGACGCGACCCAGGTAGCCCTCGCCGACGGCCACGGAGAGCACCTCACCGGTGCGCTGCACCGGCTGGCCCTCCTCGATACCGGTGAACTCACCGAGCACGATGGCACCGATCTCGCGCTCCTCGAGGTTGAGGGCGAGGCCGAGGGTGCCGTCCTCGAACTTCAGCAGTTCGTTGGCCATGGCCGAGGGCAGGCCCTCGACCTTCGCGATACCGTCGCCGGCAAGGGTGACCGTACCGACCTCCTCGCGCGAGGCCGCGTCCGGCTTGTACGCCTGGACAAAGTTCTCCAGCGCGTCCCGGATCTCCTCCGGCCGGATCGTGAGCTCCGCCATCTGGGTTCCCTGCTCTCCTTGTTGGGCCCGAAAGTTTTCTTGGGGGGTCTGGGGTCAGCCCCCAGGAATCCTCTGCACGGCCCAACTAGGGCCGTAGGTACTACTACGTTGTGCGAGTCGGCTAGCCGGCCATGCGGCGGCTGGCGTCCTCAATGCGGTCCGCGATGCTTCCGTTGATGAGCTCGTCGCCCACCTGCACGTTGATCCCGCCGAGGACCTCGGGGTCCACGTCGAGGTTCAGGTGCATCTGACGCCCGTAGAGCTTCGCCAGGGCGGCGCCCAGGCGCTGCTTCTGCGCATCGCTCAGCGGAACCGCCGAGGTGACGACGGCGACCATGCGGTCCCGGCGCTCCGCGGCGAGCTTGGACAGGGACTCGAGTCCCATCTCCAGGCTACGTCCACGCGGCTGGGTCACAAGGCGCTCTACCAGACGCTCCGTGCCGGCCGTGGCGCGACCGCCGAGCAGGCTGCGCAGCAGCTCGCTCTTGGCCGTGCCCGTGGCGATACGGTCCGTGAGCGCGGCGCGCAGCTCGGTGCTCGCGGCGACGATCCGGCCGAACCGGAACAGCTCGTCCTCGACGTCGTCCAGCTCGCCGGCCTTCTGCGCCGCGGTCAGCTCGGCGATGTTGGCCAGCTCCTCGACGGAGTCGACCAGGTCGCGCGGAGCGGACCAGCGGGAGCGGACCAGGCCGGCCACCAGGTCGGCGGTCGTGCCGCTGACCTGGCCGCTCAGCAGGCGTCCCGCGAGCTCGGCCTTGGCCTCACCGGACTGCGCCGGGTCGGTCAGGACCCGACGCAGCGACACCTCGCGGTCGAGCAGCGCGGTGACCGCGGCAAGCTCGGAGGCGAGCTGTCGGGCGTCGACCGAGGTGCTGTCGGTCAGCGCGTCGAGACGCTCACGTGCGGAGGCGAGTGCCTCGCGGCTCGCTCCGTGGGCAGTCATCGAGCAGCCTCGGCCTTCGTCGCCGTCTCGTCGAGTCCGTCGAGGAAGCGGTCGATCGTGCGCGACTGCCGAGCGTGGTCCTCGAGCGACTCGCCGACCAGCTTGCCGGCCAGAGTGGTGGCCAGCTGGCCCACGTCCTGGCGCAGCGCCTGAGCGGCGGCCTTGCGGTCGGCCTCGATCTGCGAGTGGCCGGCGGCGATGATTTCCTCACGCTGCCGCTGGCCTTCCGCGCGCATCTCGGCGATGAGCGTGGCGCCCTGCTCCTGCGCCTCCTGGCGCAGCCGCGCGGCCTCGTGACGAGCCTCGGCGAGCTGAGCCTTGTACTGCTCAAGAACGCTCTGGGCCTCGGTCTGTGCGGCTTCGGCCTTCTCGATACCGCCTTCGATCAGCTCGCGACGCTCTTCCAGCACCTTGTTGATGCGCGGGAGGAGCTTCTTGGCGAAGAAGAAGAAAACGATGGCGAAGGCGATGGTGCCGACAAGCAGCTCGGGGCCGGCCGGGACAAGCGGGTTCTGCTTCTCCTCGGCCGCCAGCTGCACCAGGTTGGCGATCACATCAGTGCCTTTCGTCGAATAATGGTCTGTGAGGAGTTAGGTCACGTACCGTAAACGAACGGCAGAACGATGCCGATGAGGGCGAGCGCCTCACAGAAGGCGAAGCCGAGGATCTGGTTGGCGCGGATCAGACCGGCGGCCTCGGGCTGACGGGCCAGGGCCTGGGTGCCGTTACCGAAGACGATACCGACGCCGATGCCGGGGCCGATGGCAGCGAGACCGTAGCCGATGGAACCGAGGGAGCCGGAGACGCCAGCGGCGAGTTCGATGGTCGCGGACATGCCGTTACTTCCTTCTCTTTAACGAACCGGTGGGGGTTGGCCACCGGACGACAGGGGGTATGACGGGACGGACAGACTCAGTGGTGCTTGGCGACAGCGCCCTGAATGTAGGTGCTGGCGAGGAGTACGAAGACGTACGCCTGGACCGCCTGTACGAAAAGCTCGAAGAGGATCATGGCGATGGTCATCACGAAGGACACGCCCGCGGCCGGGATCATCCAGCTGTTCAGCAGGTACCAGGAGGCGACGGTGAACATCACCAGCATCAGGTGACCGGCGAACATGTTGGCGAACAGTCGCACCGCGTGCGTGAACGGACGGACCAGCAGGTTCGAGAAGAACTCGATGAACGAGACGAGCCACTTGATCGGGCCGAGCGAGCTGTCGTAGCCCGTGATGTTCTTCCAACCGCCCACGAAACCATGGCGCTTGAAGGTCAGCGGCACCCAGATCAGGTAGACGACGGCCGCGAGCACGACCGGGTACGCGAACACCGACGCGACCGGGAACTGGGTCAGCGGGATCACGGACCAGATGTTCATGATCCAGATGAAGAAGAACAGCGACACCATCAGGGGGACGTACTTCTCGCCCTCCTTCTTGCCCATCGTCTCGTAGACGATTCCGCGGCGTACGAAGTCGTACCCCGCCTCCACGGCCATCTGAAGCTTGCCCGGGACGACCTTGGCCTTGCCGAACGCTGCGTAGAAGACACTGACGACGACGAGCGTCGTCAGGAGAGCGAGCAGCATCACCTTGTTGAACTCGAACCCGCCGACGGTGAACAGCGGCTTGAAGAGGAACGAGTGCAGGCCAGGAGCCGGAAAGCCGCAGCCGTTGTCGGACATGATCCGACAGCTCCAGTCAAAGGCGAGCTCAGTCTGGTCAGCACTCACCACAGGCTCCTTCGGCGTGACGCATAGGTACGGCAACCTCGTTGTGTCGTTGCGGCGCGCAGCCGCGGATCGGCACCGGTCTGGTGTTTCGGATGTGGGGGCGGCAGGCAGGCAGTGAGCCTCGCAGTCGAGCAGGCGTCAGCTCAGATGCCCGCGCCCGCAGTGCCGCAGTTGGCACCGGACGATAGCAGTAACGCGAACCCGCATTTATCCCGCCCCTACCCCTCATGAGGACGACCCTGAATTCTCGGGCTTGTCGCTCTTCTCGGAGTCTTTGCCCGAGTCGGGATCGATATAGAAAATCTTGGCCTTCATGTGCGCACGCGCCTGCGCGGCCATCCATACGACGGTGGCGGCGACGAGTGAAGCGGCGAAGGCCCTGGGGTTGAACAGCGTCGTGTCCTTGAAGACGGCGACGAAGATCAGAAGCAGCAGCAACTGGGCGACGTAGAGCATCAGCCCCATCGCCTGGAAGAGCTGCGGAAGCGATTTTGCCGTCCGCTGGAGGACGACCTGCCCGAGGCCCATGAAGACGATGACGACCACCGTGCCGATGACAGCGCCGAGCGCCCCCTTGCCGCCGGCGAGCACACCACTGATCACGGCGGCAATCGCGCCGGCAATGGCTGTGGGCACAACGGCCTGGAGGAGGATCCGTGCGTCATTCGAGGGCATGGCGGCAGCTCCGCTAACTGGACGGGGGCAGGGTGTCGTCATGGACGAGCGTAGTCCGGGGCCGAGAGGGAAATTCGGGCCAATGGGCCGTCGCACTACGGTCCTTCGGCTCTGTCCCCGGGTCTCGTGAACGGTATCACAAACTATTTGATGAGGTCTTTACCTCTACAGTGTGCTCACTGTCACACGTGAGAGGTAATCCGCGCGTCTGAGCAAGGCAGAGGTCAACTTGTCTGGTATTGACGCGCTTTGACCCCGAGCGTCAGCGCGACGAGTCCGCCTTGCGCCGATCCAGGAACCGCGAACGGGGGCCAATGGCCGTTGCCCCGTTGACTCCTGCGGGCATCGGCGTGCGCGCGGGTTCGCTCTCAGGCATCTGTGCGGCCACACCCGTCTCGGCGTCCTCGGCTGTCTCGGCCTCGTCCCGCGCCGTGTACGACGGCGACGCCTCAGTCGCCTCGGCCGCCGCCCGCGCGGCCCGCCTGCGCCGGTAGCGCGGCGGCAGGAAGGCCTCCGCCCAGCGCGGGGCGCGCGGCGTGAAGCGCGGCAGCAGAAGCAGTACGAGACCGAGGAAGCTCAGCGCGACGATCGCCAGGACGATCCACATGGACGTCGAGTGGACGGAGTAGGCGACCGCGCCGAAGGACAGCAGCGCCGCCCAGAAGTACATGATCAGGACCGCGCGACTGTGGGAGTGGCCGATCTCCAGGAGCCGGTGGTGCAGGTGTCCGCGGTCGGCGGCGAACGGCGACTGGCCCTTCCAGGTGCGCCGCACGATCGCGAGGACCAGGTCCGCGAACGGCACCGCGATGATCGTCAGCGGCATCAGCAGCGGGATGAAGACCGGGACCATCGCGTGGGTGGCGTCACGGGTGCCGCCGAAGTTCAGCTTCATCAGACTCGGGTCGACCTGGCCGGTGATGGAGATGGCGCCGGCGGACAGGACGAGGCCGATGAGCATCGATCCGGAGTCGCCCATGAAGATCCGGGCGGGATGCATGTTGTGCGGCAGGAAGCCCAGGCACATGCCGATCAGGATCGCCGCGAACAGCGTCGCGGGGGCGGCCGCCTCGATGCCGTAGCCGTACCAGAGGCGGTACGAGTACAGGAAGAACGCCGACGCGGCGATGCACACCATGCCGGACGCGAGGCCGTCGAGGCCGTCCACGAAGTTGACCGCGTTGATGCTGATCACGACCAGGGCGACGGTGAGGAGCGTGCCCTGCCACTGCGTGAGCGAGACCGTGCCCACACCCGGGATCGGCAGCCACAGGATCGTCAGACCCTGCATGACCATGACGCCGGCGGCGATCATCTGGCCGCCCAGCTTGATCAGGGCGTCGATCTCGAACTTGTCGTCCAGGACGCCGATCAGCCAGATCAGGGCGGCTCCGGAGAGCAGCGCCCGCGGCTCGTTCGACATCTCGAAGACGGGGCTGAGGTTCGTCAGGTGGTCCGCGACGAGGAGACCCGCGCACAGGCCGAAGAACATGGCGATCCCGCCGAGCCGGGGCGTGGGCTCCCGGTGCACGTCGCGGGCGCGGATCTCCGGCATGGCGCCGGCCACGATCGCGAACTTCCGCACCGGGCCGGTCAGCAGGTATGTCACCGCGGCCGTGATGCAGAGCGTCAGCAGGTATTCACGCACGGGCTTCCCCACAGATATCGCTGGCCATCTCAGCCCCACACCCTAGCTTCGCGCGCATGTGGTGAAGGACTGCCGGGTAGCGACGATGGTTGCACGAGTGACGGACCACCCTCGCCCGCCTACCCCTGTCTAGGCCGGATACGGCGGAAATCTTCCGGTGAGATCGCGCACTTCCGCGCGTGCAGTACGCGGATCGGCCTCGTCCCGCAGCACCCCCGCGAAGAGCACCGCGATGCGCGCCATCTCCGGCTCGCCCATGCCCTGCGTGGTGACGGCGGCGGTGCCCAGACGCAGGCCGCGCCCGTCCCCGAAGGGCAGCGCGCACGTGTCGAGGACCATGCCGGCCGAGGCCAGCCGGCCCCGGGCGGTCGGGCCGTCGACGCCCAGCGACGTGGGGTCGGCGGTCAGCAGATGGGTGTCCGTGCCGCCGGTGGTGATCGCGAGGCCCTCGGCGGCGAGCGCGGCCGCGAGCACCCTCGCGTTGGCAACCACCTGATGGGTGTACGCGGCGAAGGCCGGGGTCGCCGCCTCGCCGAACGCGACGGCCTTGGCGGCGATCGTGTGCATCTGGGCGCCGCCCTGTGTGAAGGGGAAGACGGCCCGGTCGATGCGCGCGGCGAGCTCGGCCCCGCACAGGATCATGCCGCCGCGGGGGCCGCGCAGGACCTTGTGCGTGGTGGCGCAGACGACGTCGGCGTACGGCACCGGGTTCGGCGCCGCTCCCCCGGCGACCAGGCCGATGGGGTGCGCGGCGTCGGCGATGAGATAGGCGCCCACGTCGTCGGCGATGTCCCGGAAGGCCGCGTAGTCGATGTGCCGCGGATAGGCGATCGAGCCGCAGACGATCGCCTTGGGGCGGTGTACGCGGGCCAGGGCTCGGACCTGGTCGTGATCGATGAGGCCGGACTCCGGATCGACGCCGTAGGGCACGAAGTCGAACCAGCGGCCCGAGAAGTTCGCGGGCGACCCATGGGTGAGGTGGCCGCCGTACGGGAGCCCCATCGCGAGGACGGTGTCGCCGGGGCGCAGGAGGGCGGCGTACGCGGCGAGGACCGCGGAGGAGCCGGAGTGGGGCTGCACGTTGGCGTGCTCGGCTCCGAAGAGCGCTCTGGCCCGGTCGACGGCGATCTGCTCCGCCACGTCGACGAGCTCGCAGCCGCCGTGGTGGCGGGCGCCGGGGTAGCCCTCGGCGTACTTGTTGGCGAGCGGGGAGCCGAGGGCTGCGAGGACGGCCGGCGACGTGAAGTTCTCGGCGGCGATCAGCTGCAGCGACGTGGCCTGCCGGGCCGCCTCGCCGAGCATGATCTCGGCGATCTCGGGGTCCTGCCGGCGCAGCATGTCGAAGCCGGCGTGCGCGTACGTCGCACCGGCGGTGGCTTGTTCAGTGGTGACCGGCATCTTGGGCTCCGGGCCTCGCGGGGATGACCTCAGAACCAATGTAGGCCCGCACCGCCCGCAGCGCCCGAAACTCAGGCACGAGTGAGTACTTCTGTGGCCGCCGTACTGCGTTCAGCGGCAGGCGGGGACACCCGTGAGGGCCGTCACCACGGGCTCCAGCGCCTCGCTGATCTCCTCGCCGACCGAGCGGAAGAAGGGCAGAGGCGCGCCGTACGGGTCGTACACCTCGTCGGCCTCGACGTTCGGCGCGAGAAGCCACCCGCGTAGAGCCGCCGCGGCACGCACCAGGGCGCGGGCGCGTTCCACCACGCCGCCGGCCGCCCCGTCGAGGGGGTCGGGCAGCGTGGCCGGATCGATCGCCTGGACGAGGCGCGTGAACTCCTTCAGCGTGAAGGTGCGCAGGCCCGCGCTGTGGCCCATGGAGATGACCTGGGCGCGGTGGTCGCGGGTGGCCGTGAGGACCAGGTCCGCGCGGATCACGTGGTCGTCGAGGAGCTCCCGGCCCACGAAGCCGGAGGCGTCCGCCCCGAAGTCCGCGAGGACCGTCTCGGCGTTGGCCTCCATGGGCGCGCCCTCGTGTCCCCAGGTGCCCGCGCTCTCCACGATCAGGCCGCGTACGAGGGGGTCGCCGAGTCTTCCCACCAGGGCATGCCGGGTCAGCCGCTCGGTGATCGGCGAGCGGCACACGTTGCCGGTGCTGACATGGAGGATGCGGAAGGAGTCCTCGTTGCCTATGCCACGCCCCGTCTCAGGGGCTGTCAATTCGCCACCTCGAGGTCGGGTACGACCTTGCGCAGCTCTTCTGCGGTCAGGGCACCCGCGCGCAGGAGCACCGGAACCTTCCCGGTCACGTCGACGATCGAGGACGGGACGATGCCGGGCGTGGGGCCGCCGTCGAGGTAGACGGAGACGGAGTCGCCGAGCATGTCCTGCGCGGCGTCGCAGTCCTCGGGGGCGGGGTGCCCGGTGAGGTTCGCGGAGGACACGGCCATGGGACCGACCTCGGTGAGCAGCTCGATCGCGACCGGGTGCAGGGGCATGCGGACGGCGACGGTGCCACGGGTGTCGCCGAGGTCCCACGCCAGGGACGGCTGGTGCTTGGCGACGAGCGTGAGGGCGCCCGGCCAGAACGCGTCGACGAGTTCCCAGGCCATCTCGGAGAAGTCCGTGACGAGGCCGTGCAGCGTGTTCGGGGAGCCGATGAGGACCGGGGTCGGCATGTTGCGGCCGCGCCCCTTGGCGTCCAGGAGGTCGGCGACCGCCTCGGAGGTGAAGGCGTCGGCGCCGATGCCGTACACGGTGTCCGTGGGCAGCACGACGAGCTCACCGCGGCGGACGGCGGACGCGGCTTCACGCAGACCGGTCGTACGGTCCGACGCGTCGTTGGTGTCGTATCGCCGAGCCATTTAGCGGGCCTCCTCGTACACGAAGTACACGTAGTCCATGCGAGAGATGCGGGAACTGCTGGTGCTGCAGCCGCCGGACCGACCGGTCCTGCCGGGACGGCTGATGCTGCGCTGATTCTTTCGCGTCACGGCATCGCCTTGCGGGCGGTCGCGAAGCGCGGGCGGTTGTTCAGGTCGGGGTGGTCGGCGGCGTCGGCCCAGCCCCGCTCCTCGGTGAAGATCCACGGCACCTGGCCGCCCTGGGTGTCGGCGTGCTCGACGACAACGACGCCTCCGGGCCGGAGCAGGCGGTGCGCGGTGCGCTCGATGCCGCGGATCAGGTCGAGCCCGTCCTCACCGGAGAAGAGCGCGAGCTCAGGATCGTGGTCGCGGGCCTCGGGGGCGACGTACTCCCACTCGGTGAGCGGGATGTACGGCGGGTTGGAGACCACCAGGTCGACCTGCCCGTCGAGCTCGGGGAAGGCCTCCAGGGCGTCTCCCTGGCGCAGGTCGACCCTGGACCCCTCGACGTTCTTGCGCGTCCACCTGAGGGCGTCCTCGGACAGCTCCACGGCGTGCACGCGGGAGCGCGGGACCTCCTGCGCGAGGGCGAGCGCGATGGCTCCCGAACCCGTGCACAGGTCGACGATGAGCGGCTCGACGACATCCATGGCCCGTACGGCGTCTATGGCCCAGCCGACCACGGACTCCGTCTCGGGCCGCGGCACGAACACGCCCGGCCCCACCTGGAGTTCGAGGTAGCGGAAGTAGGCGCGCCCGGTGATGTGCTGGAGCGGCTCGCGGGCCTCGCGGCGCGCGGTGACCTCCCAGTAACGGGCGTCGAAGTCCGCGTCCTTGACGGTGTGCAGCGCACCCCGCTTCACGCCGTGCACGAAGGCGGCGAGCTCCTCCGCGTCGTTGCGCGGCGAGGGCACGCCCGCGTCGGCGAGGCGCTGGGTGGCCTGGGCGACTTCCGCGAGCAGCACGCTGCGGGGGTTTGGGGGTCGCCCCCCAAGATGTTGCTGCACGCTGATCCTCCGGGGCTGAGCTGGTCTTTTTGGCGTGGCTTAGGCGGCGGCGAGCTTGGCGGCCGAGTCGGCGTCGACACAGGCCTGGATCACCGGGTCGAGCTCACCGTCTAGCACCTGGTCCAAGTTGTACGCCTTGAAACCGACGCGGTGGTCCGAGATGCGGTTCTCCGGGAAGTTGTACGTACGGATCTTCTCGGAGCGGTCGACGGTGCGGACCTGGCTGCGGCGGGCGTCCGCGGCCTCGGCCTCGGCCTTCTCCACCGCTGCCGCCAGGAGCCTGGAGCGCAGGATACGCATCGCCTGCTCCTTGTTCTGGAGCTGGCTCTTCTCGTTCTGGCAGGAGGCGACCACTCCGGTGGGCAGGTGCGTGATGCGCACCGCGGAGTCGGTCGTGTTGACGGACTGGCCGCCGGGGCCCGAAGAGCGGTAGACGTCGATGCGGAGGTCGTTCGCGTGGATCTCGACGTCGACGTCCTCGGCCTCGGGCGTCACGAGGACACCGGCCGCGGAGGTGTGGATGCGGCCCTGCGACTCGGTCGACGGCACACGCTGCACGCGGTGCACGCCGCCCTCGTACTTCAGGCGGGCCCAGACGCCCTGGCCGGGCTCGGTCGCGCCGTTGCCGCCCTTGGTCTTCACGGCGACCTGGACGTCCTTGTAGCCGCCCAGCTCGGACTCGGTGGCGTCGATGATCTCGGTCTTCCAGCCGACGCGCTCCGCGTACCGCAGATACATGCGCAGCAGGTCGCCGGCGAAGAGCGCCGACTCGTCGCCGCCCGCGCCCGCCTTGACCTCGAGGATGACGTCCTTGTCGTCGTTGGGGTCCCGGGGGACCAGCAGGAGCCGCAGCTTCTCGGTGATCTCCTCGCGCTGCTTCTCGAGTTCCTTGACCTCGGCGGCGAAGTCCGGGTCGTCCGCGGCGAATTCGCGCGCGGTCTCGATGTCGTCACCGGTCTGCTTCCAGGAGCGGTAGGTGGCGACGATCGGGGTCAGCTCCGCGTAGCGCTTGTTGAGCTTGCGCGCGTTCGCCTGGTCCGCGTGGACCGATGGGTCCGCGAGCTTCGTCTCGAGATCGGCGTGCTCACCGATGAGGTCCTCGACGGCCTCGAACATCTCCGGCTCCTGAAGTGAGGTACAGCGAAAGGGAACGGCCACCGGCCGGCCGGGGAAGACCCCCGGGTCCCCGGCCAACCAAAAAAGCACGCCGGTCCCGGCCCGCCCCGAAGGGCGGCCGTGGACCGGCGCAAGTGGCTCGCTACTTGTTGGCGGCAGCAGCCTTGCCGAAGCGGGCCTCGAAGCGGGCCACGCGGCCACCGGTGTCGAGGATCTTCTGCTTGCCCGTGTAGAACGGGTGGCACTCGGAGCAGACCTCGGCACGGACGGTGCCGCTGGAGATCGTGCTGCGGGTGGTGAACGACGCGCCACAGGTGCAGCTGACCTGCGTCTCGACGTACTCGGGGTGAATGTCGCGCTTCAAGGTGTCTCCTATGATCTCGGAGGGCTCCGGGTCGCTTCCGCGGATTGCGGGGGCGTGAACCGGGGCCGACGTACCAGTCTGCCAGGACTGGCCGTATCCCCCAAAACCGGGGTCGGGGCGCAACTATTCCCGAAGGGTCACCGAGAAGTGGTGTCCGGCGTCTAGTGACTGGTGACGACGGAGCCCGCGGCGCCCTTGTCACCGGCGGAGTCCTTGATCGCGGAGGCCGGAACGGGCTGGTCCGTCTTCAGGGCCGCCCAGACCTTCACGCCCGCCTTCTCCAGCGGGAGTACGCGGTTGGGGTCGGCGGGGTCGTACTGGACGGGGAGCGTCACCATCTTCATGTCGCCGGCGCCGATGCCCTTGAGGCCGCCCGCGAAACCGGCCAGCTCCTTGACCGAGTTGAGCTCGGAGTCGGTGGTGACGGCGCTGGTGGCGGTGTCCGCGAGGTCGTAGAGCTTCTTGGGACTGGTGAAGACGCCGACGTCCTTGATCTGGTTGATCAGCGCCTTCATGAAGGCCTGCTGGAGCTGTATTCGGCCCAGGTCGCTGCCGTCGCCGACGGCGTGCCGGGTGCGGACGAGGCCGAGCGCCTGCTCGCCGGTGAGCGTGTGCTTGCCGGCCGCCAGGTGCAGATGGCTCTTGTCGTCGTTGATCGCCTGCTGGGTGGTGATGTCGACGCCGCCGAGGGTGTTGATGAGCTTCTTGAAGCCCGAGAAGTCGACCTCGACGTAGTGGTCCATGCGGATCCCGGACATCTTCTCGACCGTCTTGACGGCGCAGGCCGGGCCACCGACCTCGTACGCAGTGTTGAACATCTGCTGGCCGCCGCCCGCGACCGTGTTGCCGGCGCTGTCGGTGCAGGTCGGGCGGGTGACGAGGGTGTCGCGCGGTATGGAGACCACGCTGGCCTTCTTGTGGCCCTTGTACACGTGGACGACCATCGCGGTGTCGGAGCGGGCGCCACCGCCGTCCTTGCCGTACTTGGCGTTCGCGCCGGAGCGCGAGTCCGAGCCGAGGACCAGGATGTCCATCGAGCCGTTGTCGACGTTCGCGGGGCGGTCGGTGCCGAGCGCGGCGTTGATGTCGACGCCCTTGATGTTCCCGTTGAGCTTGAAGTACAGAAAGCCGGCGCCCGCGCCCGCCACGACGACGAGTCCGGCCGCGGTGCAGGCCGTGATGACGAGGGCCTTGCTGCGCTTGGCGCGCGGCTTGCGCCGCCGGCCGCCGCCTCCGCCGCCGCGGGTGGGGCGGCTCGGATCGGTGGTCGCGGGGCTGCTCTCGTCGGGCATGTGCTCCTCAGTCCTCAGCTGCTCGGTTGGCCGGTTACCCCCTGGTTGCAGGGTCAGGCGGGATCGGACGCGTCTTCGTCCGTCTCTTTCTCTTCGTCCGCCTCTTGCGCGGGACGTGGAAACCGGGAAGAAGGGTTGCACAACGCGCTGTGCCCGCCGCGGAGCTCGCGGCGGGCACAGAGAGTGCTGACGACAGCCGGTCACCCGGCTCTCACCTGCGGGTTTATCCGAATACGTTGTACTGCGTGTAGCCGGTCCCGATCTTGATGCGTGTGGCAAAGATCTCCGAGGAGGCGGTCCCCGTGCCCGGGTACAGGTAGAGCGTGCCGCCGGGCGTGCGCGCCACGTAGTCGGCCTTGCCGTCGCCGGTCACGTCGCCCGGCGCCGCGAACGCGTTGTACCCGTCCCAGGTGCGCACCTGCACGCCGGCCTCGAAGGGCGCGGACGCCTTGCCGGTGCCCTTGAGGAGGTACAGCTTGCCGCCGCTGCCGCGGGCGATCAGGTCGCTCCTGCCGTCGCCGGTGAAGTCGCCCTTGCCGCGCAGGGAGTTGAAGACCTGGTAGCCGCTGCCGACGGTGGTCCGGGTGCCGTACGTCCCGTCGCCCTTGCCGGGGTACAGGTAGAGCGTGCCGCCGGAGGTCGCCGACAGGAGGTCGGGGTAGCGGTCGCCGGTCACGTCACCGGGCGCCACGACGAACTTCCGCGTCGCCCAGTCGCTCGCGATCTTCGTGTCCGTGTACGTCGAGCTCGACGCGGACCGGTGACGCCAGTAGACGGCCCCGTCGGACCTGCGGCGGATGATGAAGTCCTGGTACCCGTCGCGGTTCATGTCGGCCTGGAGGACCAGGTTGTACGCGCTCCAGGACCCGGTCAGCGTCTTGCGCGTGGCGAACCCGCTGCCCGTGGACTCCTTGACGTACCCCTTGCCGCCGGAGGACGCCCGGACGAAGAGGTCGGCCTTGCCGTTGCGGCTGATGTCGGTGTCGTCGATGCGCGGACGGACCTTGGACTGGTACGTGGAGACCTTGGTGAACGCCTCGTACGTGCCGGAGACGTTGCAGACCTGCTTGCCCTGGCTGATGCCCCACGAGACGATGCCGACGACCTTGTCGCCCACGACGAGCGGGCCGCCCGAGTCTCCCGGGCACGTGGTCTTCCCGGTGCTGTCGTCGCCGGTGCCGAGCTGTC
Source organism: Streptomyces sp. NPDC045026 (assembly GCF_056432625.1). Lineage (NCBI taxonomy): Bacteria > Bacillati > Actinomycetota > Actinomycetes > Kitasatosporales > Streptomycetaceae > Streptomyces > Streptomyces sp. NPDC045026. Next base: position 333,036 of record NZ_JBWKIS010000003.1, on the reverse strand, counting down.
CGGCGCAGATCATCTTCCCGGCCTGGAAGTACGGGTCGAGGTTCTGGGTGCAGGCGTCGTCGGAGTTCAGCGGCAGGGTGACCTTCTGCAGCTGGGACGCGATGTCGGCGGTGTCCTCGTTCGAGCTGGTGAGGCCCCAGCCGTACACGGTGGCGTTCGTGCCGGCGGCGTACAGCGCGCTGTCGTCCGCTCCGGCCAGCTCCAGCGTGGTCTGGGCGACCGGCTTGGCGAGGGTGAGCAGGGCGACGTCGTTCGTGATGGCGTCGGGGTCGTAACCGTCACGCACCCAGCTGCGGGTGACGTCGATGTACGTGGCGCCGTTGCCGGCGACGGTGACGCTCTTGCTGGTGCCTACGGCGACTTCGCCGTACTTGCCCCAGTCCTGCCGGTTGCCGTTCTCGTCGTGCAGGCAGTGCGCGGCGGTGAGCACCTTGTTGGGCGCGACCAGGGTGCCGCCGCAGACGAAGTAGGAGCCGCCGGCGGGGTCGTTGTAGACGAGCTGCACCATCCAGGAGGCGGCGCTTCCCGTGCCGCCGATGATGCGGGGCGTGACGGTCCTGTCGCCGCTCGGTGACGGGGACGACGCCGCCGGCTCGGCGGTCTTCGCGCCGGGCGGCGGCTGCACGACCCGGCCGGTGTCGGACTCCCCCGCGTACGAGGTGACGGCGAACGCGCCCGCGCCGATCAGCGCGAGCCCGGCCGCGGCGGCCGGCAGCACCTTGCCGAGTCTTCGACGGTGCCGGCCGGAGCCGGATACAGATATGTCCACGCAAGTCCCCCAGGGAGCGATGAGTTGAACGTTGGATGAAGAGCGCGATCGTACAACCCGCCCCGGAGCACACAAAGGGCCGCCCCCGTCACGGATGTGACGGGGGCGGCCCTTGAGCGGTGCTACCGCTGAGCGAAGCTCTTAGTCGTTGCCGTTGCCCGGCGTCGGCGTCGTCTTCGCGATCTGCATCAGGAACTCGGCGTTCGACTTCGTCTGCTTCATCTTGTCGAGAAGCAGCTCGATGGCCTGCTGCGAGTCGAGCGCGTGCAGCACCCGGCGCAGCTTCCAGACGATCGCCAGCTCTTCCGCGTTGAGCAGGATCTCTTCCTTACGGGTGGAGGACGCGTCGACGTCCACCGCCGGGAAGATGCGCTTGTCGGAGAGCTTGCGGTCGAGCTTGAGCTCCATGTTGCCGGTGCCCTTGAACTCCTCGAAGATCACCTCGTCCATGCGCGAGCCGGTGTCGACCAGCGCGGTGGCGAGAATGGTCAGCGAGCCGCCGTCCTCGATGTTGCGCGCCGCACCGAAGAAGCGCTTCGGCGGGTAGAGCGCGGTCGAGTCGACACCACCGGACAGGATGCGGCCGGAGGCCGGCGCCGCCAGGTTGTAGGCACGGCCCAGACGCGTGATCGAGTCGAGCAGGACGACCACGTCGTGACCGAGCTCCACGAGGCGCTTGGCGCGCTCGATGGCGAGCTCGGCGACCGTGGTGTGGTCCTCGGCCGGGCGGTCGAAGGTCGAGGAGATGACCTCGCCCTTGACCGACCGCTGCATGTCGGTGACCTCTTCCGGACGCTCGTCGACCAGGACGACCATCAGGTGGCACTCGGGGCTGTTGACGGTGATCGCATTGGCGACCGCCTGCAGGATCATGGTCTTGCCGGTCTTCGGCGGGGCCACGATCAGGCCTCGCTGGCCCTTACCGATCGGCGACACGAGGTCGATGATGCGGGTGGTCAGAATGCCCGGGTCGGTCTCCAGACGGAGGCGGTCCTGCGGGTAGAGCGGCGTCAGCTTGTTGAACTCCGGCCGCCCGCGCCCGGATTCGGCCGCCATGCCGTTCGCCGAGTCGAGGCGGACCAGCGCGTTGAACTTCTCGCGGCGCTCGCCGTCCTTGGGCTGGCGGACCGCGCCGGTGACGTGGTCACCCTTGCGCAGGCCGTTCTTGCGGACCTGGGCGAGGGACACGTACACGTCGTTCGGGCCGGGCAGGTAGCCCGAGGTCCGGATGAACGCGTAGTTGTCGAGGATGTCCAGGATGCCCGCGACGGGGATCAGGACGTCGTCCTCGGAGACCTGCGGCTCGTTGCCGAAGCCGACCTCGTCGCGGCCACGACGGCCACGGCGGTCGCGGTAGCGGCCACGGCGGCCGCGGCGGCCACCCTCGTCGTCGAAGTCGTCCTGCGGACCGTTGTCCCGCTGACGGTCCTGGCGTCCGCCGCCCTGCGGCTGACGGTTTCCGCCCTGCTCCTTGCCCTGCTCGTCGCCCTTGCCACGGCGGTCGCCGCGGTCACGGCCGCCGCGCTCACCGCGGTCGCCACCACGGTCACCGCGGTCACCGCGGTCACCGCGGTCACGACGGTCACGACGCTCGCGCCGGCCCTCGGCGCCACCGTCACCGGCGTCGCCCTTGGCCTCGCCCTGGGCGTCGGTGCGGGTCTCGGTCTTCGCCTCGGCGGTGACGGTCTCGGGGCTGCCGGCCTCCGAGGTGGCACGGCGGCGACGACGCTCGCCGCCCTTGTCGTCGCTCGCCGGCTGACCGGGGATGTCGATCTGCTGAGCGGCGGCCTTCGCGGCCTTCGCGTCCTCGGCCTTGGTGGCCTTCGCCGGGGCCTCGGTGCCGTTCGCCACGGCCTCGTCACCGGTGCGCGCCTTGGAGGTGGCGCGGCGCTTCGGCTTGGTCTCGTTGGTGTCGGCGCTCTTCGCGGGAGCGCCTCCCCCGGCCTGCGCCTCCTTGATGACCTCGATCAACTGGCTCTTGCGCATACGCGCGGTGCCCCTGATGCCGAGGCCCGATGCGACCTGCTGAAGCTCGGCCAGCACCATGCCGTCGAGGCCGGTACCGCGGCGCCGACGGGAGCCCGAAGCACCGGCGGCAGGCGCAGCAGAGGCATCCGCAGCGGCGGAGGGCGCGGCAGCGGAGCTGTCGGCGTTCACGCCCATCAGATCGGTGGTGTCGCTCACGAAGGGTCCTTCCCTGGAGCGGACGTCGGCCTGTCTGGCTCGGCGACCGGTTGTGCTGTCCGGCGGTGGTCCTGTCCGTATGGACCGTGCCGGGGCGGTGGTCCGCCAACGCGGCGGAAGAATTCATTGGTGACGGCGAGTCCCGAAGCCGCGGGTTTCACTGGAATGTCTGTGTCACCCGGCTCGATCACACCGGTTCCGGAGCATGCTCGAAACAGCTCAGTGCACGGCACAGAGCAATTTGCGGGGCTCCTGGAAGAATGGTTGTCCCGGAGGGGGACACACAGCACCTCGCCATGGTGGGGTCGGGTGCAGACTTGAGGTTAACACTACCGGATCCAACAAATATTCCCCCTCTCGAATTCCGGCAACCGTGTGTCAGTGGGCAAGCGGCAGCACGCTCGCTCCGTCGACATCGAGGTCGAGGCGGTTCGCCGCCCAACCCTCACCGGCCAGCCGGGCGACCTTGTCGGCCGCCTCCTTCTCCACAAGGGCGAGGACCGTGGGGCCCGCCCCTGAGATCACCGCGGGAACGCCGTCGGCCCGCAGCCGCTCCACGAGTGCGACGCTCTCCGGCATCGCGGGAGCCCGGTACTCCTGGTGGAGCCGGTCCTCGGTGGCGGGCAGCAGCAGCTCGGGGCGCCTGGTCAGGGCCTCTACGAGCAGGGCCGCTCGGCCCGCGTTCGCCGCGGCGTCCACATGCGGGACGCTGCGCGGCAGGAGACCGCGTGCGGTCTCGGTGAGTACCGGCTTTCCCGGTACGAAAACCACCGGAACGATGGAACCCGCGGGGTCCATCCTGATCGCGCGGGCCGCGCCGCCGTCCATCCAGGAGAGCGTGAAGCCGCCGAGCAGGCAGGCCGCGACGTTGTCCGGGTGCCCCTCGATCTCGGTCGCGAGCTCGAGCAGGGCCGCGTCGTCGAGCCGGGCGTCGCCGCCTATGGTCACGGCGCGCGCGGCGACGATGCCGGCGCAGATGGCGGCGGACGAGGAGCCGAGGCCGCGGCCGTGCGGGATCCGGTTGGCGCAGACGACCTCGAGGCCGCGCGGCTGTCCGCCGAGCAGGTCGAAGGCCGTACGCAGGGAACGTACGAGCAGATGGGACTCGTCGCGCGGGAGGGTGTCGGAACCCTCACCTGCGATGTCGATGTTCAGGCCGGAGTCGGCGACCCGGACGACCACGTCGTCGTAGAGACCCAGCGACAGGCCGAAGGCATCGAAGCCCGGGCCGAGGTTGGCGCTGGAGGCGGGGACGCGCACCCTGACGGCGGCGGCGCGGAAGGCGGGACCGGCCATCGCTCGATGACACTCCTTGAGCTGCGGTTCTTGCGTGATGAACGAGGTGACTGCGGTAGAGATCCGATGATTGCTGCCCGTGTGGGAACCCGAAGGCCGCGAAGGCTACGACAACGCCTGCGGCACCGCGGCATGTGCATGTGCGGCGGGGTGGGTTCGGTACAGCCTATCGAAGGAAGGTTCTGTGGCGACATAGGGCGCACAGGAGGCGCACGATGCGTGTCGCAAGCCCCCTGTGCACCCCCTGTGTGGAGTTGACCGGCCCTGTCCGGTTACGCCAGGCCGAGGCGCTCGGCCGCCGTGGCCGCGTCGACCGGGACGGTGACGGGCTGCGGGGCGCCGGCGACGGCCCAGTCGGGGTCCTTGAGGCCGTTGCCCGTGACGGTGCAGACGATCTTCTGCCCCTTGTCGACCTTGCCCTGCTCGGCGGCCTTGAGGAGACCGGCGACGGAGGCGGCCGAGGCGGGCTCCACGAAGACACCCTCCTGGGACGCCAACAGCTTGTAGGCGCGCAGGATTTCACGGTCCGTCACTTCGTCGATGAAGCCGCCGGACTCGTCACGGGCGGCCAGCGCGAAGTCCCAGGACGCGGGGTTGCCGATGCGAATCGCGGTGGCGATCGTCGACGGGTCCTTGACGATCTCGCCGCGCACGATGGGCGCGGAACCGGAGGCCTGGAAGCCCCACATGCGCGGGGTGTGCGTGGCGATGCCGTCCGCCGCGTACTCCTTGTAGCCCTTCCAGTAGGCCGTGATGTTGCCGGCGTTGCCGACGGGAAGGACGTGGATGTCGGGCGCGTCGCCGAGCGCGTCGACGATCTCGAACGAGGCGGTCTTCTGGCCCTCGATACGGAACGGATTGACCGAATTGACCAGCGCCACCGGGTAGTTCTCGGAGAGGGAGCGGGCCAGGTTCAGGCAGTCGTCGAAGTTGCCGTCGACCTGGAGGATCTTCGAGCCGTAGACCAGCGCCTGGCCCATCTTGCCGAGCGCGATCTTGCCCTGCGGGACGAGTACGGCGCAGACCATGCCCGCGCGCACGGCGTAGGCCGCGGCGGAGGCGGAGGTGTTGCCGGTGGAGGCGCAGATGACGGCCTGCGCGCCCTCCTCCTTGGCCTTCGTGATCGCCATCGTCATGCCGCGGTCCTTGAAGGACCCGGTCGGGTTGGCTCCCTCGACCTTGAGGTGGACCTCGCAGCCCGTGCGCTCGGAGAGCACCTGGGCGGGCACGAGCGGCGTGCCGCCCTCGCGCAGCGTGACGACCGGCGTGGTGTCGGACACCGGAAGCCGGTCGCGGTACTCCTCGATGATTCCGCGCCACTGGTGGGTCATTGCTCGTTACTCCCCTTCAACACGCATGATGCTGGCGACACCACGCACGGTGTCGAGCTTGCGCAGCGCGTCGACGGTCCCGGTGAGGGCCGCGTCCGCCGCACGGTGGGTGACCACGACGAGGGAGGCCTCGCCGTCCTTGCCCGATTGGCGCACCGTGTCAATGGATACGCCGTGCTCGGCGAAGACCGTCGCGACCTGGGCGAGGACGCCCGGCTTGTCGGCCACGTCGAGGCTGATGTGGTAGCGCGTCACGACCTCGCCCATGGGCGAGACGGGCAGCTGGGTGTAGGCGGAGTCACCGGGTCCGGTGGCCTCGCCGAGTTTGTTGCGGCACACGGCCACGAGGTCGCCGAGGACGGCCGAAGCGGTGGGCGCGCCGCCGGCTCCGGGCCCGTAGAACATGAGCTGGCCGGCGGCCTCGGCCTCGACGAACACGGCGTTGTAAGCGCCGCGCACGGAGGCGAGGGGGTGGTCGAGCGGGATCATCGCGGGGTGCACGCGCGCGGTGACGGACCCGCCGTGCGCCGCCCGCTCACAGATGGCGAGCAGCTTGATGGTGCAGCCCATCTCCTTCGCGGAAGCGAAGTCGGCGGCGGTCACCTCGGTCATGCCCTCGCGGTACACGTCGTCGAGACGTACGCGGGTGTGGAAGGAGATCCCGGCGAGGATGGCGGCCTTGGCGGCGGCGTCGAAGCCCTCGACGTCGGCGGTGGGGTCGGCCTCGGCGTAACCGAGCGCGGTGGCCTCGTCGAGGGCCTCCTGGTAGCCGGCGCCCGTCGAGTCCATCTTGTCGAGGATGAAGTTCGTGGTGCCGTTGACGATGCCCATCACACGGTTGATCTTGTCGCCGGCGAGGGACTCCCGCAGCGGCCTGATCAGCGGGATCGCACCGGCGACGGCGGCCTCGTAGTAGAGGTCCCTGCCGTGCTCCTCGGCGGCGGCGTGCAGCGCGGCGCCGTCCTGGGCGATGAGCGCCTTGTTGGCGGAGACGACGGAGGCGCCGTGCTCGAACGCCGTCATGATGAGGCCCCGGGCCGGCTCGATGCCTCCGATGACCTCGACGACGACGTCGATGTCGCCCCGTTTGACCAGCGCGGTCGCGTCCGTCGTCACGAGCGAGGGGTCGATGCCCTCGCGCACCTTCGACGGGCGCCGGACGGCGACCCCGGCCAGTTCCACGGGGGCGCCGATCCGGGCCGCGAGGTCGTCGGCGTGCGTCGTCATGATGCGCGCCACCTCTGAGCCGACTACCCCACAGCCAAGGAGCGCCACCTTCAGCGGACGCGTACGCATCATCGACCTACGCCTTTCATTGAACCCAGCTCAGAGAGCTCAGCCTGCTTGATACTGCTTCAGTGGACCAGTCTCACCCACCGGACCGGGGTTTCTGCCCCCGGTCCGAATCCTGAGACGTGTATTTCATTTATCCGACGTCGAGACGCAGGAGATCTTCCTCCGTCTCACGCCTGACGATCACCCGCGCCTCGCCGTCGCGCACGGCGACGACGGGCGGGCGAAGTGCGTGGTTGTAGTTGCTGGCCATGGACCGGCAGTACGCGCCGGTCGCCGGCACGGCGATCAGGTCACCGGGCGCGAGGTCGGCGGGCAGGAAGGCGTCCTTGACCACGATGTCGCCACTCTCACAGTGCTTGCCCACCACGCGGACGAGCATCGGCTCGGCGTCGGACCTCCGCGAGACGAGGGCGACCGTGTATTCGGCGTCATAGAGGGCGGTGCGGATGTTGTCCGACATGCCGCCGTCCACGGACACGTACGTACGGAGGGTTTCGAGCGGCTTGATGGTGCCGACCTCGTAGAGCGTGAAGGCGGTCGGGCCGACGATGGCGCGGCCGGGCTCGACGGAGATGCGCGGCGTGCGCAGACCGGCGGCCTCGCACTCGCGCGTCACGATCTCGCCGAGCGCCTTGGCGATCTCGTGCGGCTCGCGCGGGTCGTCATCGGAGGTGTACGCGATGCCGAGCCCGCCACCGAGGTCGATCTCGGGCAGCTCGACACCGTGCTCGTCGCGCACCTCGGCCAGCAGCGACACGACGCGCCGCGCGGCGACCTCGAAGCCCGCCATGTCGAAGATCTGCGAACCGATGTGGCTGTGGATTCCGATGAGCTCGAGACCGTCGAGCTTGAGCGCCCGCCGTACGGCCTCGGCGGCCTGCCCACCGGCGAGCGCGATCCCGAACTTCTGGTCCTCGTGCGCGGTGGCGATGAACTCGTGGGTGTGGGCCTCGACGCCGACCGTCACGCGGATCTGCACGGGCTGGCGCTTGCCGAGCCGCTCGGCGATGTGTGCCACCCGCACGATCTCCTGGAACGAGTCGAGCACGATCCGCCCGACCCCGACCTCGACGGCCCGCTCGATCTCTTCCTCGGACTTGTTGTTGCCGTGGAAGGCGATACGGGCCGGGGGCATCCCGGCGGACAGGGCCGTGGCGAGCTCGCCGCCGGAGCAGACGTCCAGGTTGAGGCCCTCCTCATGCAGCCAGCGCACGACGGCGCGGGAGAGGAAGGCCTTCCCGGCGTAGAAGACGTCGGCGTCGGCGCCGAACGCGTCGCGCCAGGCGCGGCAGCGGGCCCGGAAGTCGTCCTCGTCGAGGAAGTAGGCCGGGGTGCCGAACTCCTCGGCGAGCCGGGCCACTTCGATGCCGCCGACGCGCACCGTGCCGTCGCCCTCACGGGTGACGGTCCGCGACCACACCTTGGGGTCGAGGGCGTTGAGATCGGCGGGCGGAGCGGCGTAGTGCCCCTCGGTCAGGACATCGGCGTGGCGGGGCCCGGCGGGGTGTGCGGAACGGCTCATGACTGTCTTCTGCGCTCTCTCAGAGATGTTCGGGTGCGTCGATACCGAGCAGGGACAGGCCGCCGGCGAGCACCGCCCCGGCGGCTTCGGCAAGCGCGAGCCGGGCACGGTGGGCGGCCGAGGGTTTCTCCTCCCCCTGCGGCAGCACGGTGTGCTGAAACCCGAGCAACGCGTCGGCGACCACCACGAGGTGCCGGGCGAGCCGGTCGGGGGCGTGGTGGGTGGCGGCGAGGGTGAGGGTTCGGGGGTGGGCGGACAGGGCGGCGTGGAGGGGGGCCGCGGCGTTCGCCTGGGCGGAGCCGGCGTCCCCCGAGCCGGTCGCCTTGCCGTTGTCGCGTACGTCGCCGGGTTCGGCGGCGAAGCCGAGGGCGGCGGCGTTGCGGGTGAGGGCGCGGGTGCGGGCGTAGGCGTAGCGGACGCGGAAGAGGGGGTTGCCCTCGCGCTGGGCGAGATGTTCGTCGCCGATACGGGGCCGGTCGTGCGCGGCGGGCAGGAGCAGGGCCCAGCGGGACGCGTCGCGGCCGAGGGCGGCGGGGTCACAGGGAGCGGGCACGGGCCGCAGATTCACGACGTGCGCGGCACCCGGCTCGGGCGGCTCACCATGGACGACGCGGGCCTCGGCGCCCTGCGTGGCGAGGATGCGGCCGAGCGACTCGGCGACGACCTCGGCCCTGACCTCGTAAGGAATATGGATCTCGAACCGCTGACCTGCGAGAACATCCCCGCACCCATACCGGCCACCCTGGGCGAGGATCTCGCGGACGAGGACTGCGGGGTCGTCGTCGGCGAGGGTGAGGTTGAGGAATCCGGGGCCGGTGACCTCGACGCCGGCGATGCCGGGACTGTCGGCGAGGCGCCGCGAAAGGAGCTCGGCGACGTGCCGGGGCGGGCGCCCGGCGGGCCCGGCCAGTTGCAGCGCGACGTTCGTGGAGTAATCCCCGCATCCGCCGGGCCGCGGCCGCTCGACCACGACGCGTTCCGGCACGACCACGCTCAGCTCACCATCGTCGACCGCGCGGCGCACGGCGCGCAGGACGGTACGGGAGAGCTCGACGGGGGTCACGGGACAAGCGTATGGGAGGAGGGGGGTGGGTGAGCGACCCGGTTTACGGGACGGTCCGCCATACGGACACGCTCCACTCCCCCGTACCGGTCAGCCCCAGCTACGCCCGGCGCGCTCGGCCTCTTCGGCACCGCGACCGCCCTCGCGCCCGCGCTCACTCAACTGCCGTACGACCTGGACGAGTTCACCGGGCTCGAAGGGCTTTTCCAGGAAGGCGTCGACTCCGACGTCGAGTCCGGTGTCAACCTCGTGATGGGTGCAGGCACTGACGATCACGATCGGGACACTCCGCGTATGGGTGTCGGAGCGCAGCCGCGCGGCGGTACGCAGACCGTCGAGCCGGGGCATCACGACGTCCAGGGTGATCACATCAGGCCGAACCTGATGCACCACATCCAGACACTCGGCACCATCAGCCGCGGTCACGACCTCGAAGCCCTCCAGCTCGAGATTGACCCTGATCAGCTGCCGAATCACCTTGTTGTCGTCCACAACAAGCACTCGGCCGGACGCGCCTGGCACAACTCGAGAGTAGGACCGCAAGCGCCACCGCGTCCGGGTTTTCCCCACTTCCGCCCCGTACAGGGGACTACCACCCTCCCGCGACCCCACACACAGCCCTCCCAGGACGCCACCTCAGCAGCGAAATAACCGTTCATGGGGACCCCGAAGGAGCTGGTAGGGTTCTACCCGTCGCCACGCCAGCCGCGGTGAACGCGCCCCCGTAGCTCAGGGGATAGAGCAACGGCCTCCGGAGCCGTGTGCGCAGGTTCGAATCCTGCCGGGGGCACCTTGTATTGGGTGCCCAAAGACCCCGCCATCAGTGCTTTTGCTGAGGACGGGGTCTTCGCGTATCTGCGGGCGTGTGCAGTCGTATGCCGCTCTGAGCGGCTCCATGTCGGGGTCTGTGGACTATTCGTGGATAGGATCTTGGTGGCATCGCCCCAGGTCAGCCCCCGAGAATCCGAGGGACTCCCAGGAACGGCGAAGGCCCCCGGACGGATCCAGGGGCCACGCTCGCGCGTTGGGGCTCAGGCTCGTATCTCTCGTAGCAAGGCGCCGGTGTCGTCACACAGTTCCAGGGTGAACCGCAGGCCGAAGCGGCTGAGCAGGCCGGCGAGGTCGTCGAGGCGCTGGGGGTCGATGACTCCGTTGAGCAGGACCTCTCGCTCCTCGATCGGGTCCAGCTCGGCTTGTCCCCAGCTGGTCTCCACCTCGTAGCCGTGCCAGGACGACGAGCGCGACGACCAGCCGGCGCGGACGAAGGCGGCGGCAACGGGCGCGGCGTCTCGGCAGCCTTGTACAACGCCACAGACGTTGTTGTTCACGTCGAGCCACTGAGGATCCAGGTTCTGGCCGTCATCGGATATGTCCACGGTCGGAGTATGAGACACCACAGCTATCGGCCTCACTCGTACACCCGAAGCAGATCTTCAATGCGCCGATTGGCGACTTCCTGCCTGCCCCGTTCCGTCCCGCCGTCGACCCGGGCAGGGCCGAGCGGGCGTGGGGCGACGGCAGGCAGGGTGGGAGCTGGGGTGAGTGGTGGTTTGATGCAGTAGTGGCGCCTGCGCGTCGATCGGGCTACTGAAGTGCCGCTTTGTCGAATAAGGCCGAAAGACGCCCTGTTTGAATGATGTACCGGGCACTCACACTCAAAAAATGGCGGTTCTCCACAGTGTCAGCCAGCCTGAGTGCCTGTTGTGCTCCTCGCACGGGCCCGACGTTCGTGAGCGGAGACGGATCATTCGCCTGTCAGCCGAACTCTGCGACAGGTGCTGGAACAAGGTCGCCAACGAGCATGCCCTGAGCGAGGGCGCTACAGCAGCACCCGAGCCCGAGTTCGACCCGGATCACGTGCAATGGATCGAGCCTCGTGCGTGCCGGCATTGCGATGCGCTGGTGCGTTGCTACCCGACCACCTATGACCGTTGGGTTGAACTGGCCACGTTCGAGCTGCCGGCGGAGGAGGTCTCTCCCCTGCACCGTTGGCGTTTGAGGCATCCGAAGGCGACGAATACGCCAATTGCTGTGACGACAGTGGCCATCAGGATCGGCGCCATCGATCCCACACCCGGGGAGCCCGTCATCCCCGCTCACGAATTCGTGTGTCTGAGAGATGAAGGACGAGAGGCCCGACCGCTTTTCGCCGGCTAGGGCTCTCAACCGGCTTGGCAGGTATGGGATTTGAAACCACAGTGACTCGCGCCGCGACGGTTTTCAAGGTTTCTCTCTCAGGGGTTACCGCGCCGATGGCGACTGGCCGATGGAGACTGATGGAGACTCCACCGACATCAGGCAGCCCTCAGCGCGCTCCGAGCGGCCATGCCATGTGGACCTGCTCGAGTCTCCGACGATGGGCATCGACCCAGTCGTCGGGCAGGCGCACCAGAACGCGGACCGAGGTGAGGGAGACTGAGGCGTCTCTTACCTCGACCTCTACGGCGTTGAGGGTCTCGCCCTGAGAGATGTAGGGGCCCTTCAACTCAATCCGGATCTCCGGGTTGCGCCCGTCATCCATCCAGCTGACCGGTCGGCCGGCCGCAAGCAGGTCCAGCGCCTCAGCCCAGTCGTCCAGATCGTCGGGGAGCAGATACACCTCTGCGAGGCGACCGTTCGCGAACTCACTGGCCGCCACGATCTCGGCGATGAGGCAGCCGCCCTCAGGGAGGCCGGCACTCGTCGCCCCCACCACTCGAACGATCACGCTGTTCTCTTTGTCGGCAAGGCGGATGAGCTCCACTGGCCCGTGCTCGGTCATGCCCCTGTCCCTTCGGCCACACAGATACGCCGACTCATGATGCATGCTGCCCTGAATCTCCATCCTGCGTCCCCGGGCAGCACGTGCCCTTGCGGGCTTGATCGGACGCGTAATTGGACGGGGCATTGGACGGGTCCGTGGTCGGAGTATTCGGAGTATGAGGCAGCGCTTCAATCGTCGTCACTCGTCGCGTACCTGGATTACCGCGTGCGTTCCCTTTGTTCGCCAGTTTTGGGGTTCCGCAGCGTTCAGTGTGCGCTCCGTTTGTGCGTCCAGGCCCACTACGACGTCTGACTTGAGGGTGCGTAGGGCTGCTACGGGGGACGGGAAGTAGGACGTGCGGGTGAGGAATGGGGTCGTGGGGGGCCAGAGTTGGTCGCCCACCAGGCGGCGGTAGTTCAGGTCGCCCTTCAGGATCGTCAGTGTGGCCGTGTCGAAGGACTTCTTCAGGTCCTCCGGCATTGCGGCGTACGGCAGAGGGGCGCAGGAGAACGGATGCGTGCGGAGCTGCAGGTGGCCTGTTGATGTCGCTTGCCATAGGCGTTCGCCCGCATCGCCTGCCTCGCCCGGGGCTTGCTTCAGGTGGCGCAGGGCGTCGATGACGTCCGTAGGGGTCGCGTCGGAGACGTAGTACGGGTGCGGCTTCACCTGGAGGACCACTTGTTCCGCGTGTGCGTGACGGAGGAAGTGGTCGATGAGGAGGAGGTCGGGGACCAGTTCGCGGCCCGCGTTGTCCGCCACCACGTGGACGGTGCTCCCGGCCCCGGGCGGCAGGAGCGACCAGAGGCGCTCCGAGTCGTCCACCAAGAGGGGAGTCGTGGGGGTGTCGGGGGCGGTCGATGTCAGTCGGAAGCCGAGGTCTGCTCTGTTGCCCCACACGGAGCCGTGGAGCAGGGCCCGGCCTTGGGTTTCCGTCGGTTCCTGCGCGAGGTGGTCCAGGGCCGTCAGTTCCGCCTGCGCCTCCGGGCTCCGTAGCTCCGCCTGCTTGAAGGGGCGGAACGGGTCGATGCCCTGCCACGGTCCGGCGGTGTCGAAGTAGCCGACCGCGTCCAGCAGTCTGCGGTAGAAGTAGCTCTCCGCCCACAGGAAGGGCGCGTCGAACCATGACCCGCCCACGTGCTCGCCACTCCCCCACTCCTCCCACTGTTCGCGGTCGCGGGCGCCGGCCGGGAGCGGTTCCATCACGCCGGCCGGATCCGTGCTCTCCCTCAGGAGCGCGTCCAGCGCCCGCTGCCGCTCCGGGTCGTACGGGAACGCGTCCCGCACCCGCTGGATGAGCGCCGGGTGGCGCTCGCGCAGCACGCTGTACGGAAATGATCCGGGGATATTGCTCCGGATGACGTCGTCAGCGTCGTCAAAGTTGTCCATGGCTGCGTCGTCAAAGTTGTCCATGGCTGATTGATCCTCCGGTCGTCGGGCCGAGCAGCATCGTCACCAGTCTTTCCGTCTGCTCCCCCGGGTCCCGCGCCGTGTCCCCCCACGTCGTCATCAAAAGGTGGTGGACCGTCCCGACCAGCGCCAGCGCCAGCGCCGTCGTGTCCGTGGCCGGGGAAAGACGGCCCCGTTCCACCTCCGCGTCCAAATACGCCGCGATCGACTCCTGGATCGCGTCGAAGCCAGGGGCGCCCGCCTTCAGGGCCTCGCGGATACGCTGCGACGCCGCCGGAGTCGAGACCGCCAGGCCCGCCGTCGTGGCGTTCAGGGACGTCAGGAGCGCGTAACCGATCGTCTTCAGGTTGGCCGCCACCGTGGACTCGCCCGCGCGCGCCGGAAGGTCCTCCGCCAGGCCCGCCGTACGGGCGAGGCGGGCCAGGACGAGTTCCGCGACGAGTTCGCCCAGGCCCGCGAAGTGCTTGTGCAGGAGGCCCTTCGCGCAGACGGCCTCGGTGGTGACCGCCCTGCTCGTCAGGCCGGACGGGCCCTCCCGCGCCAGGATCCGCTCCGCCGCGTCGAAAAGCCGCTCTCTTACGTCGGAGATCGCTACTCCACGCGGGGACATGCTGCTGCTTCTTCCTCTTCGCATCAGGTGCACAGTCGGGTCCGGCCATGGGCCGGCCCAGCCATCGGCCGGCCCGGCCAAGCCGAGCCCGTTCAATGCCCTTGCTGTCAGTTTGGGCGCGCGCCCATACTTGGTTTGGGCGGACGCCCATTCTAGGTCGCCCGTCGGCCGGTCCGCCACCACGAGGGGATTTCGTCATGCCGCACATCGTGAACGACGATCAGTCCCAGGCCTGGAACGGGTACGAAGGCGAGCACTGGGCCCGCAACCAGGACCGCTGGGACGCCGTGAACGGAGGGTTCGACCAGCCCCTCCTCGACGCCGCAGCCGTCCGCGCCGGTGAGCGCGTCCTCGACGTCGGCTGCGGCGCCGGGGCCACCACCCGTCTCGCCGCCCGGCAGGCGGGCCCGGACGGGCGGGCGCTGGGTGTCGATCTGTCCGGGCCCATGCTGGCGCGGGCCGAGGAGGCCGCCCGGCAGGAGGGGGCGGTCGGTGCCGGGTTCGAGCAGGGCGACGCCCAGGTCCACCCCTTCCCCGCCGGGGGCTTCGACGTCGCCATCAGCCGGTTCGGGGTGATGTTCTTCGCCGACCCCGTCGCCGCCTTCGCCAACGTCCGGCGCGCCCTCCGGCCGGGCGGGAGACTGGCGTTCATCTGCGCCGCCGAGCCCGGGGGCAACGACTGGCTCCGGGCCATCGCAGAACTGCGCGGCATCCTGCCGGTCGGCGACTTCGGGGCTCCGGGCGAGCGGGACACGTCGCGCGGCCCGGGGATGTTCTCCCTGGCCGACCCGGACGCCACGCGCGGCGTGCTGTCCGACGCCGGGTTCGCGGGCGTCGAGGTGCGGCGCGTGGAGACGTACGGGCTGTGGGGGCGAGACGCCGGTGACGCCGCCACGTTCCTGCTCGGCTCCGGGCCCGGCCGGCACCTGACCGAACAAGTCGACGGCGAGACACGGGAGTTGGCGCACCGCACGCTCACGAACACCCTGCACGCGTACGAGCACGCCGACGACGGGGATGCGGGCGGGAACAGAGGGGTGCGGATGAAGAGCGTCGGATTCCTCGTCACCGCATTCAGTCCGGAAGGGGCTGCCCGCACCCTGGCCAAGGCCTCACCTAAAGTGTGAAGATCCTGTGTCTACGCAGGAGTTCATCATCTGGGGGGCCTCATGGCACTGTTCGGAAACGCTCACACCGTCGACCCCGCCGGCGCGCAGCAGGAGTACGCCAAGCTGTTCGGTCAGGGCGAGCAGGTGCAGGCCGCGTACCTGCTCATCCGCGACACCATCCTCTTCACCGACCGGCGCCTGATCTTCGTCGACAAGCAGGGAATCACCGGCAAGAAGGTGGAGTACCACTCCATCCCCTACCGGAGCATCACGCACTTCGCCGTCGAGACCGCCGGGCACTTCGACCTCGACGGTGAGCTCAAGATCTGGATCTCCGGCACGGCGGCGCCCGTCCAGAAGACGTTCAGCAAGGGCGTCGACATCTACGAGGTGCAGGCGATCCTGACGCAGTTCGTGGCCCGGTAGGCACACAGCGGCGGCCTGGCGGCGGCACGTTCGTGCGT
>NZ_JBWKIS010000003.1:119442-317143 GCF_056432625.1 Streptomyces sp. NPDC045026 | reverse complement strand
TAGGCGCGTAGGCGCGTAGGCGCGTAGGCGCGTAGGCGCGTAGGCGCGTAGGCGCGTAGGCGCGTAGGCGCGTAGGCGCGTAGGCGCGTAGGCGCGTAGGCGCATAAGCGCATAAGCGCATAAGCGCATAAGCGCATAACCGCGCATCTACGCTACGTACGGCCGTCGCCGGCCCCGCCAGGACGCCCGCCGTCCCGCTAGGACGCCCGCCTGCGCGACGTCGTCTTCTTTGCCGGTGCCGGTGACTTCTTGGCAGTGGCCTTCTTGGCCGTGGCTTTCGAGGCGCTCGCCTTCGCGCCGCTTGCCTTCGCGCCGCTCGCCTTCGACGTACTCGCCCTGGATGCGCTCGCCTTCGACGTGCTCGCCTTCTCGGTCGGCGCCGTCCGTGACGAGGCAGCCGATTTCCTGGCCGTCGTCTTCCTCGCCGTACCGCTCCCGGACGCCGCGGGCTTCGCCTTCGTCGACGTCGACTTCTTCCCGCCGACATCCTTCGGGGCCGTACGGGACTTCAGCGGGGTCACTCTCGCCTCCCGCTCCGGAGCGGCCGCGTCGCCCCGGGCCTCCTTGGCCGCCTTGACGCTGCTCTTCAGGGCCGCCATCAGGTCGATGACCTTGCCCCCGGCGCCCTCGGGGACCGCGGGCGCCTCCACCACGCCCTCGCCGGACGCCTTCGCCTCGATCATCTCCTCGACCGCGGAGCGGTAGTCGTCGTGCAGCGACTCCATGTCGACCTCGCCGAGGGTGTCCATCAGCGCGTCGGCCAGATCGAGTTCAGCCTCGCGCACGGTCACCTCGGTCTCGGGCGCCACCTCCTCCGGGGAGCGCACCTCGTCGGGCCACAGCAGGCCGTGCATCGCGATCACGTCGTCGACAACGCGCAGCATGCCGAGCCGCTCCCGCCCGCGCAGGGCGAACTTGGCGATGGCGACCTTCTTGTTCCGCTTGAGCGCCTCGCGCAGCAGGGTGTACGGCTTCGCGGCGGGGACGCCGTTCGCGGAGAGGTAGTAGGCGGCGTCCATCTGGAGGGGGTCGATCCGGTCGCCGGGGACGAAGGCCACGATCTCGATGGTCCGCGCGGTCGGGATCGGCAGGGAGGCCAGGTCCTCCTCCGTGATCGGGATGATCGCGCCGTCCGCAGCCTCGTACCCCTTGCCGATCTCCGCCGACGCGACCTCCTTCTCCTCCAGCTCGCAGAACTTGCGGTAGCGGATGCGGCCGCCGTCCTCCAGATGGATCTGCCGGAAGGAGATCGAGTGGCTCTCGGTGGCGTTGACCAGCTTGATCGGAATGCTGACCAGGCCGAACGAGATGGCGCCGTTCCAAATGGATCGCACGGTGTCCCTCTCTGCGTAGTGCCCTGCGTAGTGCCCTGCCGTGTGCCCTGCCGTAGCTGAGCCAGCTGGCCAGCCAACCGGCCGCCCCGTCGTCGCCGTCGCCGTCGCCGTCGCCGTCGCCGTCGCCGTCGCCGTCGCCGCCGCAACCCTTTGGGATATCTGATGACGATTTCCGTGGGATTCTCATCGTATGACGCCCATCACAGAGGTGGAGGGGCGGCGGCTCGCGCTCAGCAACCTCGACAAGGTGCTGTACCCGGCGACCGGGTTCACCAAGGGCGAGCTGCTGCACTACTACGCGACGGTCGCCGGGTCCCTGCTCGCGCACCTGTACAACCGGCCCGTGTCCTTCCTGCGCTACCCGGACGGGCCCGAGGGCCAGCGGTTCTTCACCAAGAACGTGCCGCCGGGCACGCCGGCGTGGGTACGGACGGCGGACGTGCCGCATTCGCGGGGCGCCCCGTCCCGCCAGGTCCTCGTACAAGATCTGGCCTCACTCATGTGGGCGGCCAATCTGGTGACGGAGTTCCATACGCCGCAGTGGCAGGCGGACGCGCCCGGACAGGCCGACCGGCTTATCCTGGACCTGGATCCGGGGGAGCCGGCGGACGTGGTGGAGTGCTGCGCGGTCGCGCTCTGGCTTCAGGAGCGGCTGCGCGCGGACGGGCTGCACTCGTACGTGAAGACCTCCGGTTCCAAGGGGCTGCACATGCTCGTGCCGCTGGAACCGACGCCGTCCGATCGGGTGAGCGCCTACGCGAAGACCCTCGCGGTGGAGGCGGAGGCCGAGCATCCGGAGCTGGTCGTCCACCGCATGACCCGCAGCCTGCGCCCCGGCAAGGTCTTCGTCGACTTCAGCCAGAACGCCGCCGCGAAGACGACGGCGACCCCGTACACGCTGCGCGCCCGCCCGGAGCCGACCGTGTCGGCGCCGGTGACGTGGGAGGAGGTCGAGGCCTGCACGGACGCGCGGGAGCTGACGTTCCTGGCCGACGACATCGCCCCACGCCTCGAACGCTACGGGGACCTGCTCGGCCCCCTGATCAACCTGAACCGCGCGGGGCATGTGCCGTGAGACGGGAGAGCCGGGGCTGTCCCGGTGACAGTGCGACGCGAAGGGCGAGCCCCTCCTCCCCCGGAAGGCCGGGCGGGCAGACGCTGACGGGATGGATCAGGACAATTCGCCGACAGTAGCCCTACGGCCGCCTGTCGATGTCATGCGCCCCCAGGCTGTGGACGAGATCCCCCGGCAATCAGGCACGGCTGCGAATCTCCAGTTCTCCCTCAAACTCGACGGATTCCGCGCCCTTGCCTTCATCCTCGAGGACGGACGGGTCTTCTTGCAGTCACGCTCAAAAAGGGACCTTTCCCCGGAGTTTCCTGAGATTGCCGCATATCTGCGCGAGAACCTGCCGGTCGGAATGGTGCTGGACGGCGAACTGTGCGCCTACCGCGACGGGCGTCTGAGCTTCACCGACCTCCTCCGGTCCCACGCCGATCGAGCGCGGTCGGGCATCCCGGTGTCCTACGTGGCGTTCGACATCCTCGCCGTCCCAGGCCGCGACGTCAGGGCACTGCCCCTGAAGAAACGCTGGGAGCTGCTCGGCGCCGCACTGCAAGACGTCGGCCCGCCCCTGCAGCGCGTACTGGCAACGCTCGACGAGGAAACCGCCCATATCTGGTTTCGCGACATAAGAGCGGCCGGCGTCGAAGGAATTGTGGCGAAGGAACTGCGCTCGACCTATCGGGCAGGAGGAACCCGGGCCTGGAGGAAGATCAGGCATGCGGACACCACGGACGGTGAACTCCTCGGCGTCTTCGGCCCGTTGGACAGACCGCAGGCACTTCTCGTACGGCTCCCCGACGACCGAAGCGTCAAGACCTCGCCCCGCTTGACCCCGACGCAGTCACGGCAGGTCGGCGAACTGGTACGCGATCGTTCGGGACAGCTGACGGACCACCCGGAACACGGTCCGGTGAGGATGCTGACAGCCCCCCTCCTCATCGAACTGCGCCAAGCGGCCGGACGCCATGAGACCGTCCGTTTCGTGCGCGTGCGGTCCGACGGATGAATGGATGAGGTGTCGTTCCGTCGCCGTAGGCTGAAATCTCGCGCGTGACGGACGGGAGGGCCGAGGTGGCCGAGAAGACGCTGACCGGGACGACGGTCGCCGAGGTGATGGCCGAGCTGGCCGGGCTCGAGGACCCGAAGGCACGCGCCGTGAACGAGAAGCACGGTGACGATCACGGCGTGAACCTCAGCAAGCTGCGTGCGCTCGCCAAGCGGCTGAAGACACAGCAGGAGCTCGCGCGCGGGCTCTGGGAGACGGGTGACTCCGCGGCAAGACTCCTCGCCCTCCTCGTCTGCCGGCCGAAGGCGTTCGAGCGCGACGAGCTGGACGTCATGGTGCGCGAGGCACGTACGCCCAAGGTGCAGGACTGGCTCGTGAACTACGTGGTGAAGAAGAACCCCCACGTCGAGGAGCTGCGTCTCGCCTGGTCGGCCGATCCGGATCCAGTGGTCGCGAGTGCCGGCTGGGCGCTGACCACCGAACGTGTGGCGAAGAAGCCCGAGGGCCTCGACCTCTCGGCGCTCCTCGACGTCATCGAGGCGCAGATGAAGGACGCGCCGGACCGCCTGCAGTGGGCGATGAACCACTGCCTGGCCCAGATCGGGATCGACCACGCCGAACACCGCACTCGCGCGATCGACATCGGCGAGCGCCTGCAGGTACTGAAGGACTACCCGACGTCCCCGGGCTGCACGTCCCCGTTCACACCTGTCTGGATCACCGAGATGGTGCGGCGCGGGCAGAGCGAGTAGAAAACTGCCCGCGCTCGCGCCAAGCGGCCCGGTCCTGCGCTCCAGGCAGAGATCCCGCAGGTGACGGACGGGGGGTACGCCGCAGGACGGAGCGGCACGCGAGGGCGGCGGTGACGCGATTACGGCACGGGATCCCGCCGTCACCGGCCTCAGACGCGCAGCCAGGTATGGCGGTCGCGGGCCATCGCGTGCAGGGCCTCGATGTCGGCCGGTTTCAGGACGCCGCCCGTGCGCGCCAGTGACTGGAGTTCGGTGTCAAGGATGATGCGCACGTCCCGTGGGGATGCCGTCACCTCTACCGTCGTGGCGCCCGCGACGGCCAGGACCGGGCGGACCTCGGCGGTCAGGGCGAAGGACGCGCGGGACGCGTCCGCGCGGACGCGGCGCAGGATCGGGTGCGGCCCCGAGCGGCCGGTCATGACCATCGGGTCGGCGACGCGGACGCGCTGCTTGCGGGCCGGGAGGGTGTGCAGCGCGTAGAGGCCGCCGGGCCCGATGAGGAGGTGGTGGATACGGGCTCCGCCGGGCAGCGGCACGGAGTGCAGCGCGCGCCAGCCCGCCCGCTCGAACGCGTCGAGCGCTCCGCCGACGGACTGCTCGGCCTCCAAGGCCCGGCGCCGCGGGTCCCCGCGCAGCCGCCGGGGCGCGCCCGGGTCGCGGTCGACGGCTATCTGGAGAGCCTCGCCCGGCCGGTTCGGCGCGAGGTCGTCGTCCGGGTGGAGGGCCAGCCTGGCGAGTTCGACGGGGGTCGGCACCGGGGGCGGACCGACCGTGACCTGGCCGGTCAGGAAGGGCCCGAGGGCGTCGAGCACGGCGTCCCGGCGGGCCTCGCTGATCAGATTGACGCGACCGGCCTCACGGTCGTACCAGGCGACGTTCCTGCCGTCGTCGCCACAGACATAGAGCCGCTCCCGACCGTGCCGCCAGGTCGGTATGACGCGCAGACCGCTCATGCACCATCACCCCATGACCATGGGAACAGCCCCGGAGCCGCAGGGCAATATGCCGTCCGGACCCCCGTGACGGCACCGTCCCCAGAGCTTCGGCCCGCTGTTACACAGCTGCCGAATTGCCGTGATGAGTGGTCTTTACGGTGATGAGGTCAGCGTTTACGCCACCTGGTGGAGCGCGCCGCACCGGGAGTAGAGCAGAGGAGACGTTCCGTGAGCACCACTCGTCGAGCAGGTCTGCTGGCCCGCGGCACCTTCGTCGCCGCCGTTCTCGGCGGCGCGCTGCTGGTCCCGACGGCCGCGTTCGCGCACACCCAGGCCGACCGGCAGGCGGCTCCTGCCCCGGCGAGCGCAGCGGAGCAGTCTCAGGGCACACCCGACTCGCACCCGCTGTTCGTGGCGGCGGGCGGCACGATGGCGGCGGCGGGCGCGGGGGGACTCGCCTTCTCGATGTACCGGCGCGGGCGCACCGACGGCTGACGGTTCGAGGTGCGCAAGGTCTCGCGGTTCAATAAAAAGGACTTCCTCACCAATAACGCCAATAAGGTGTCAGCGGGGTGAGCGACCGGCACGCGGACAGGCAGGAGTGCAGTGATTTCCAGGCGCACCTGTTCCGCGGCCGTGGCCATGACCGCAGCGGCACTGCTGCTCGCGGGGTGCGGAGACTCGGGCGGGCTGCGCAGCGCGGGGCCGACGTCCACGGCGGTGGAACCTGCCCGGCTCTGGCCCACGCTGCCGCCGGCGTCCGCCGCGGCCGATGACTACGGCTCGGGCAAGACCGAGGTCGTGAAGGGCATCACCGCCAAGGGTGACGACATTCACCGCGTGAACCCGGTCGACGTGGTCCGCGCACAGGAGGCGGCCGCCGCGGCATCGCCGAGCCCGTCCCCGGACCCGGACAAGGACAAGGTCGTGGGGCTGGACGACTGCGGCAGGAAAGGCGGCACCAAATGCCCGGTCCTGAAGGCGTACTACCGGGATCTGACGGGTGACGGCAAGGACGAACTGGTCGTGGGGATCCGCCTGCCGAAACGCCAACTGGCCGTGCGCTGCTACACGTTCGAGGATCACAAGCTGACGCAGATCATGGGGACGTCGGACGCGGTCGTGAGCGTGGAGATCGCGGGCCGGGACGTCATCCTGCGGGCGGTCGCGGACCTGCCGGGCTACGAGTACCGCACGGCGTGGTCCTGGGACCCGCACCAGCACGCGATGCTCCCCACCAGAGACGAAATCCTCCGCACGGGCTCACCCCAAACGCCACCCCCCACCCCCAAACCCCAACCTCCCACCACCAGCCCCACGACGACACCCCCCACGAAGTCCCCCACAACAACCCCATCGGCCCCCACCCGATGACCAGACAAACAAGCCACCCCACGCACACAGGCCGCCCCACGCACACAAGCCGGGCGACGCACCCAAGCCGCGGAACCCCATCCCCAACCCAGCCGCACCCGCAACGGGACAGGAGGGGACGGTCCGGTATGTCCGCCCGGAGCCGGCACCCACTTCTGACGCCTACGCAATCCAACGCCGAACCATCCAAGCGAGGACGGACATACCGGACCGTCCCCGCACCCACCCACGCACGGAAGGCGCAGAACGCGGCCCCAGAACCACGCCGCACCCAACACCCGACACGGGCCCCGGCCCCAGCAACACCAGCCGCAGCACCGCCACCACCCCAAGCCCAAGCCCAAGCCCAAGCCCCGGCCCCGGCCCCGGCCCCGGCCCCCACCAAGAGCACCCCATGACCCCCGCCCCCCACACCGCCCCCAAACCCCGCCTCCCCGCCTGGACCGCCACCCTCACCTGGAAGGCCGCGGTCTTCATCACGGTGATGTGCTGCGCACTGGCCGCACTCCTGGGCGCCCTCGTCCACGTATCGGTCACCGACCAGACCGTGGGCCAGGCCCGCGACCACGCACTGGACCGGCTCGACGAGGCCACCAAGGCGTACGAGGCAGGGGACCGGCTCGGCCCGTTCGCAGGCGTCGACCCCCCGGAGCTGCCCGACTCGCTGCGCCGGCTCGCCGAGGACGGAGAGCGCGGCACCATGGTGAGCAGCCACACAAAGGCCCCCACGATGTGGGCGGCGGGACCGGTCGACGGGGGCCGCGCCCTGGCCGTGGAGCTCGACTACTCCCAGGGCGCCCGGACGATCGACGGCCTGGACCAGGCGATCGTCGGCTCGTCCGTGCTGGCGATCGGCGCGACGCTGCTGGTGGGAGCCTTCGCGGTGACGCGCGTGACGCGGCGTCTGCACGCGACGTCGAGGGTGGCCCGGCGGATCAGCGGCGGGGATCTGGACGCGCGGGTGGACGATCCGAGGACGAGGAATCCGGCCAGGCACCAGGACGAGGTATCCGCGGTCGCCGGTGCGCTGGACAGCATGGCGTCGTCGTTGCAGCGCAAGCTGCTCAGTGAGCAACGGTTCACGGCAGACGTGGCGCACGAGCTGCGGACACCACTGACGGGCCTGCACGCGGCGGCCGAACTCCTCCCGCCGGGCCGCCCGACGGAGCTCGTACGGGACCGGGTCGCCGCGCTGCGGACCCTCACCGAGGACCTGCTGGAGATCTCGCGTCTGGACGCGCGCAGCGAGCGCGTGGACCTGGACGACAACTGGCTCGGCCCGCTGGCCGAGCGGGTGGTGCGGGGGTCCGGCACGGAGACGGAGGTGGCCGTGGTGCGGGACGTATGCGTACTGACGGACCGCCGGCGCCTGGAGCGGGTGCTCGGCAACCTCGTGGCGAACGCCCATCGGCACGGCCGCCCGCCGGTGGTCCTCACGGTGGACGGCCCGGTGATCACCGTGCGGGATCACGGGGAGGGCTACCCGGACTACCTGCTGGAGGGCGGTCCGCAGCGGTTCCGGACGGAGGGCGGCGCGAAGGGCCACGGCCTCGGCCTGACGATCGCGTTGGGCCAGACGGAGGTGCTCGGCGGAACGCTCAGGTTCACGAACGCTGGGGACGACGGCGCGATCGCCACGCTGACGTTGCCGTCGGCCGGCCGGCAACCCTGACGCGCCACCCCTCCGGCACCCCACCCGGACACACACCCAGTCAGATTAAAGCGACATAGAGGGATTTCCCGGCTAACGCTTGTTACGTTCCCGCCATGACCGGATCGACGGGATCGACGGGATCGACAGGATCGACAGGGCCCATTGGCCCGGCAGGCACAAAAGCCGCTGTCCCTCCTCCCCCTGTCCCCTCCGTCCCCATCCCCCGGCGCCGCGGCACCGAACTCGTCCTGATCATTCTGGCCGTCCTGCTCAGCGTCTACGGCTACTGCGCCGTAGGACTGGTCAAGAACGGCTCCGTACCGCCCGGCGCCGCCGGATACGGCGCCGGGCTCGGCGGACTCGCGCTCGTGGCGCACTGCGCGATCCACTTGCGCGCCCCGTGCGCGGACCCGCTCCTGCTGCCGATCGGCGTGCTGCTCAACGGCCTCGGCCTGGTCCTGATCTACCGGCTCGACCTGGAGACGCCCCACGACCAGGCGGCGCCGATCCAGCTCGTCTGGTCCACGCTCGGTGTGGCCCTGTTCATCGCGGTCGTGGTCCTCGTCCGCGACCACCGGGTGCTCCAGCGGTACGCGTATCTGTCGGCCGTCGCCGCACTGTTCCTGATGATCCTGCCGATCTTCTTCCCGGCGGTGAACGGCGCCCGCATCTGGCTCAGGATCGGCGGATTCTCCATCCAGCCCGGCGAGTTCGCCAAGGTCCTGCTCGCGATCTTCTTCGCCAGTTATCTCGCGGCGAACCGCAACGCGCTCGCGTACACGGGCAAGAAGATCTGGCGCCTTCAGCTCCCCACCATGCGGGTCTTCGCGCCGATCCTGGTCTTCTGGCTGATCAGCGTGGCCGTCCTGGTCCTGGAGCGGGACCTCGGGACGTCGCTGCTGTTCTTCGGTCTCTTCATCGTGATGCTGTACGTGGCGACGGGCCGCGGCAGCTGGATCGCGATCGGGCTCCTCCTCGCGGCGGGCGGAGCGGTCTTCGTCGGCGCGCTCGAACCGCATGTGAACAGCCGTGTCCATGACTGGCTGCACCCGTTCGCCTCGATCGACGCGGGCGAGGGGCCCGGTCAGCTCGCGCAGTCGCTGTTCGCGTTCGCGGCGGGCGGCATGCTCGGCGAGGGGCTCGGGGCGGGGCACTCGATCCTCATCGGCTTCGCCACCAAGTCGGACTTCATCCTGGCGACCGCGGGTGAGGAGCTGGGGCTCGTCGGCCTGACGGCGATCTTTCTGCTGTACGGGCTGCTCGTGGAGCGCGGTTACCGGGCGGGACTGGCGCTGCGCGACCCGTTCGGCCGGCTCCTCGCGATCGGTATCGCGTCGATCGTCGCGCTCCAGGTGTTCGTGATCGCGGGCGGGGTGATGGGCCTGATCCCGCTGACCGGCATGGCGATGCCGTTCCTCGCGCAGGGCGGCTCCTCCGTCGTCACGAACTGGATCATCGTGGCGCTGCTCGTACGGATCAGTGACTCCGCGCAGAGCCAACTCCTGCCCGACGACGCCCTGGAGGCGCATCGGTGACCCGATACATCCGCCGGGCCTCGGTCCTCTGTCTCGTGCTGCTCGTCGCCCTGCTGGTCAACTCGGCCCGCGTAATGATCTTCGAGGCGGGCTCCCTCGACGACAACCCGGCCAACCGCCGCAACACCATCGCGCGTTACGACCAGGCGCGCGGCAACATCCTCGTCGGTGGCAGGGCGGTCACCGGGTCCAGGGACACGGGCCAGCAGCTGCGCTACGAACGGACGTACCGGGACGGCCCGTTGTACGCGCCGGTGACCGGGTACGCGTCCCAGGTGTACGGCACCTCGCTGCTGGAGAACGCCGAGGACGACATCCTCTCCGGCACGGACCCGATGCTCGCCCCGCTCCCCCTGTTCAACGACCTGACGCGCGCGCAGCAGGCCGGCGGCAAGGTGGCGACCACGATCAACGCGGCGGCGCAGAAGGCCGCGTACTCCGGGCTGGCCGGGCGGCGGGGCGCGGTCGCGGCGCTCGATCCGGCGACCGGGAAGATCCTCGCGCTGGTGAGCAGCCCCTCGTACGATCCCGGGGCGATCTCGGGCACGGATTCGGCGACGATGTCGGCGTGGGGGCGCCTGAACGGCGCACGGGCTCAGCCGATGCTCAACCGGGCCATCCGGCAGACGTATCCGCCGGGTTCGACGTTCAAGATCGTAACTGCGGCGGCGGCGCTCGACTCGGGCCTCGTGACCGACGTGTACGAGCCGACCGATACGCCGAGCCCCTGGCTCCTGCCGGACACCTCGACCTTGCTGCGGAACGAGGCGAAGGGCTGCGAGGACGCGTCGCTGGCGGACGCGATCCGGGTCTCCTGCAACACGGTGATGGCGAAGCTCGGTGTCCAGGTGGGCCTGAAGGGGATGGTGTCGGCGGCCAGGAAGTTCGGCTTCGACGACGCGGGGGTGAGGATTCCGTCGGGCGTCGCACGGAGCAACTTCGACACGGACATGGACCGTTCGCAGCTGGCGCTCTCGTCCATCGGGCAGTTCAACACGAGGGCGACGCCGCTGCAGATGGCGATGGTGTCGGCCGCCGTCGTCAACGGCGGGGTCCTGATGGCGCCGCACCTGGTGGAGAGGACGACGGACGACGACGGCAACACCGTCGCGCAGACCGGTGAGAGGACGTACCGGCAGGCGATGAATCCGGCCACGGCGATGCAGCTCCAGGACATGATGCAGGACGCCGTGGAGGACGGTACGGGCACGAACGCGCAGATCCCCGATGTGATCGTGGGCGGCAAGACAGGGACGGCGCAGCACGGCGTGAACAACAAGGGCGCCCCGTACGCGTGGTTCATCTCCTGGGCGCGGTCCCCGGGGGCGGGCAGTCCGGCGGTCGCGGTCGCGGTGGTCGTCGAGGACGCGTCGGCGAACCGGATGGACATCAGCGGGGGCGGGAGCGCGGCGCCGATCGCGCGGGAGGTGATGGAGGCCGTGGTGAACTCGGTCGACCGATAGCGAGACTCGACCGACAGCAAGACTCAGCCGACAGGGGGACTCGGCCTCCGATCGAAACAGCTGAAATGTCCGCCTTCCGCACCTCATGTCATGCCTATCGTGCAGCCATGACTGACAACGGGACTGCGCATACGACGGGAATCGGGACGCGCCACGAACTCGCCCAGGTGAACATCGGCCGCCTCACGGCCCCGCTCGACTCGGAGCAGCTGAGGGACTTCGCGGAGGGACTCGATCCGGTGAACGCCGTCGCTGACGCGTCGGACGGGTTCGTGTGGCGCCTCAAGGGCGACACGGGCGACGCGACGGACGTCCGGATCTTCGGCGACGCATGGCTGCTGGTGAACATGTCGGTGTGGCGGGACACGAACGCGCTGACCGCGTTCATGTACCAGGGACAGCACCGCGAACTCCTCGCCCGCCGCCGGGAGTTCTTCGAGCGTCTCGACGAGGCGATGACCGCCCTGTGGTGGGTGCCGGCCGGGCATCGGCCCACCGTCGAGGAGGCGGAGGAACGCCTGGTCCATCTGCGGAGGTGCGGCCCGACGCCGTACGCGTTCAATCTGCGTACGGCGTTCCCGGCGGGCAACGCCGACCCCGAGCCGGAACCCGAGCTGGACCTGGACCTGGAGCCGGAGCTGGAGCTGGAGCCGGGCTCCGTCAGCCGATCGGCTTCCTGATCTCCGAGCGGATCTTCGCCGCGGTCGCGGCCGCCGCGTCGAGGTCCACGTCGGAGGGGTCCTTCAGGGCGATCTCGGGGGTGATCTCGGCGACGGTGGCGCCGGTGTTCCCGTCGGTCCAGGCGCACATCGGGATGGTCGCCTGCGCCTTGGTGAGCACCTGGCAGGTGATGGTGACGTCGGAGCCGGCCGGCTTGAAGTCCTTGGCGGGCACGGCGACTTCGGCACCGTCGCTCTTGGCGGCGCCCTGCATCATGTTCTTGCGGGCGAGGTCGGTGTTCTTGAACCGGCCGTACATGCCGGAGATCACCACACCCGAGTTCTTCTGACTGGTGTCGGTCGCGGCGTACTGGCCGACGGCCGCCTTGGTGTCGCGCGCGTCCCAGGCGCCGTCCGCCTCGTCCTCGATCTGCTTGCCCTGGGTGCTGGACAGGTCCTGGGTGAGGGTGTACTTCCCGTCGAGGACGGTCTGCGGGATGGTCAGTTTGTACTCGGCCTTCGGGAAGCTCTTGTCGACCTCCGAGCCGAGCGTGGCGATCGCGACGATCCCGATGACGACGACGCCGAGCGCACCGCCGACGATGCCGAGAATCATCCCGACCCGCCGCTTCTTGGGCGGAGGGCCCATGGGGGCACCGCCCCATCCGGGGTAGGGGGCACCACCGGGGTAGGGCTGCTGGGCGTAAGGGCCGGGCTGGCCCGGCTGGCCGTACGGGCCGGGCTGCTGCGGGCCATACGGGCCGGGCTGCTGCGGCTGGCCGTAGGGCGCGGTCGGGGGCTGCTGGCCGTACGGGTTGGGCTGGGGCGGCTGAGGCGTGGACACGTCAGCAAACTACTGCATGCGGGTGACACGCCCACAGGCCCCGGACGCCACGAGCCCCCAGGCGTCCCCCAACCCCAGCTCAGTGATCCGGCCTGATCCGGCCCGATCCAAACGAGAGGCCCTAGGCCTGCTGCCCGCCCTCCCCGATGGTCGACTCCACCTCCGCCACGCGCTCCAGCTCCTCCGCCGCGAAGCGTTCCGCGTCGAGCTTCTCGGCGATCTCCTCGTCCTGGGCCATCAGCTGGTCGAGGTTCGAGTTGCCCATCTCGAAGACGCCCATGTCGACGTACGCCTGCTGGAGGCGCTTGCCCCACAGGCCGATGTCCTTGACGCAGGGCACGATCCGGGAGAACAGCAGCTGGCGGAAGAGGGCCAGGAACTCGGACTGCTCGCTGTACTCCTCGGCCTCCGCCTGGGAGATGCCGAAGTTCTCCAGGACCTCGACGCCGCGCAGCCGGTCGCGCATCAGGTAGCAGCCCTCGATGACGAACTCCTCGCGCTCGCGCAGTTCGGCGTCGGTGAGCTGCTTGTAGTAGTCGCGCAGGGCCATCCGCCCGAAGGCCACGTGCCGGGCCTCGTCCTGCATGACGTACGCGAGGATCTGCTGGGGCAGCGGCTTGTCCGTGGTGTCGCGAATCATGCCGAACGCGGCGAGCGCCAGGCCCTCGATGAGGACCTGCATGCCGAGGTAGGGCATGTCCCAGCGGGAGTCGCGCAGGGTGTCGCCGAGGAGCGACTGGAGGTTGTCGTTGATCGGGTAGAGCATCCCGACCTTCTCGTGGAGGAAGCGGCCGAAGATCTCGGCGTGCCTGGCCTCGTCCATGGTCTGGGTCGCGGAGTAGAACTTGGCGTCCATGTCGGGGACGGACTCGACGATGCGGGCGGCGCACACCATCGCGCCCTGCTCGCCGTGCAGGAACTGGCTGAACTGCCAGGACGCGTAGTGCTTGCGCAGCTCGCCCTTGTCCCGGTCCGTCATCTTCGCCCAGTGCCGGGTGCCGTAGAGGGTGAGGGCCTCGTCGGGGGTGCCGAGCGGGTTGTGGGGGTCGACCTCAAGGCTCCAGTCGATGCGCTTGGCGCCGTCCCACTGCTTGTCCTTGCCCTTCTGGTAGAGCGCGAGGAGGCGGTCCCTGCCCTCGTCGTACTCCCAGCTGAATCTTGCCGAACCGGCCGCAGGTACTTGCCAGTTGAGCTCCTCGGGCGCCCTGGTGTACAGCTCATGCGTCGACATACAGGCAGGCTCACACGCTGTGGACACCGGGTCAACAAGTGGCGCGCAGGGGATTGACGCCCTTGCTGACAAGCAGTCTCATAAGACGTGACCGCCGGTAACTCCTGCCGCGGCGCCCGTTTCCCGTACGACGAGGTGGGACAGCCATGACGACCGTGACGGAAGCCGACGCACTCGAGGGTCTGCGCGACGCGCTCGGGCTGCTCAAGGACCGCGAGCAGGTGGCCGAGCGCCTGCTCGACTCCTCCGCCAAGCACTCCTTCGACCCGGACAAGGAGCTGGACTGGGATTCCCCCGACGTCGAGGGCCTGTGGTACTGGCCCCCGGAGCTCTGCTCGCTCTACGACACCCCCATGTGGAAGCGGATGCCGCAGGAGCAGCGCATCGAGCTCTCCAAGTACGAGGCCGCCTCCATGGCGTCCATGGGCATCTGGTTCGAGATCATCCTGATGCAGCTCCTCGTACGCCACATCTACGACAAGTCGCTGACCAGCAGCCATGTGCGCTACGCCCTCACGGAGATCGCCGACGAGTGCCGGCACTCCATGATGTTCGCCCGCATGATCAAGCGGAGCGTCGGCGAGAGCTTCACCATGCCGCGCGTGCACCACAACCTGGGGCGCGTACTCAAGACGATCTCCACGACGCCGGGGTCCTTCGCGGCCACGCTGCTCGGCGAGGAGATCATCGACTGGATGCAGCGGATGACCTTCCCGGACGAGCGCGTCCAGCCGCTGGTGCGCGGCGTCACCCGCATCCACGTCATCGAGGAGGCGCGGCACGTGCGCTACGCCCGTGAGGAGCTGCGCCGCCAGATGGTGACATGCGGCCCGACGGAGGCGGCGTACACCCGGATCGTGTGCGGCGAGGCGGCCCGCGTGATCTACACGGCGTTCCACAACCCGGCGGCCTACGAGCGGGCGGGGCTCGACCCGAAGGAGGCGCTGGCACAGGTCAAGGCCAGCGGCCACCGCCGCGAGATCATGCAGACCGGCGCCAAGCGCCTGACGGACTTCCTGGACGACATCGGGGTCATGCGGGGCGTCGGACGCAGGCTGTGGAAGTCATCCGGGCTACTCGCCTGACCGCCACGCGGCAGAGCCGCACATCGACACAGCCTGGACGACATCGGGGCCATGCGAGGCGCCGGACGCAGGCTGTGGAAGTCGTCCAGGCTGCTCGCCCAGGACGGGGCCCGGGGCCCGGCGGAGCACCTCCCCTGCAGGACCCCCGCACGAAAAGCCGGTTACGCTGCGGGACATGACCTCGGCACCCGGCACCCGCGCGTACCGACGGCTCAGCGTCGAGGAGCGTCGCAGCCAGCTCCTCGTCGCCGCGCTGTCCCTCTTCGCGCACCGGGCACCCGAGGAGGTGTCCCTCGACGACGTGGCGGAAGCGGCGGGAGTTTCACGACCGCTCGTCTACCGCTACTTCCCCGGTGGCAAGCAGCAGTTGTACGAGGCCGCGCTGCGCTCCGCGGCCGACGAGCTGGAGAAGTGCTTCGCGGAGCCGCAGGAGGGTCCGCTGAGCGGACGGCTCACGCGGGCGCTCGACCGCTACCTCGGATTCGTGGACGAGCACGACATGGGGTTCGCGGCGCTGCTCCAGGGCGGCAGCGTGGTGGAGACGTCGCGCACGACGTCGATCGTGGACGGCGTGCGCCGGGCGGCGGCCGAGCACATCCTGAGCCATCTCGCCGTGGCGGACCCGGGTCCCCGGTTGCGGATGACCGTACGGATGTGGATCACGGCCGTGGAGGCCGCCTCGCTGATCTGGCTCGACGAGGACAAGAAGCCGCCCCTGGACGAGCTGCGCGACGGGCTCGTCGACCAGTTCATGGCGGTCCTCACGGCGACGGCGGGCCGCGACCCGCAGACCGCCGAGGCGGTCCGGCACGCGCTGGCCCTGGAGACGCCGGACGGTCCCGTGGGCCGGCTGGCCCGTCTGGTGCTGCCCGTGGTGAGCGACGCGGCGCACCTCTTGTGACACTGGTGCCGTGAAGAGCGAAGAGACGCCGTTCGTGGGCGGGCCGATGGACGGGCGGGTGCTGCCCGTGCTGCTCGGGCCGACGGGGCATCCGCCGAAGGTGTACCGCATCCCGGTGCCGGGCCCCGACGGTTCCCCGGGCACGGTGATCGTCTACCGCCGGGTGCCGATGACCCCCGGCAAGATCCGGTTCACCCGCCGCTGGAAGTACGAGTACGACCCTTCGGGGCGCGACGACAGCGGCCTCAGGTGGCCCTGGTCCAAACCGCGCCCCTAGGACTCGACTTCACCGATCACCTGCGTGGAGTCCCCCTGCCGGGTGAGGTCCTTGGGCCGAACCGCCCAGCAGCAGGCGCATAGATGCCCCTTCGCGCGAATGCTCACGGTGCGGGACGGACGGGCCGCCCCGCACCGGAGGTGATGACGTGTCAGGAAGCCTTGTGCAGTGGGCTTGTGCGGCGGCGGTGGCCTCGGTGCTCGTGGCGCCGGGACCCGTGGCCGCCACACCCACACCGTCCCCCGATCCCCTGCCCGCACCGAACCGCACCTCCGTCGCCACACTCCTGACGGATCTTCAGCGCCTGTACCGGGAGGCCGAGAAGGCCACCGAGACGTACAACGCGACCGCCGAGAAGCTCAAGAAGCGCCGGAAGTCGGCCGGTGACCTGGCCCGCAGGCTGGCCACGGCCCGCACCTCGCTCCACGACAGCCGCGGCGCCGCCGGACGCCTCGCCCGCGAGCAGTACCAGGGCAGCAGCAACATCTCCCCCTACCTGCGCCTGCTCCTCGCCCGCGACCCGCAGCACGCCCTCGACCAGGGCCATGTGATCCGGCGCGTGGCCCAGGAGCGCATGGCGACCGTGGACCGGCTCGTCGGCGGCGAGAAGCGCGCCGATTACCTGGCGGCCCAGGCGCGCAAGGCGCTCGACGAGCAGACGCGGTTGTCCCAGCGGCAGAAGAAGGACCGGGACGCGGTCCGGGCCCGCCTCAAGGCCGTCGAGAAGCTGCTCGCCTCACTCGGCCCGGACCAGCTCGCCGCGCTGACCCGCCTGGAAGACGTGGGGATGGCGAAGGCCCAGAAGACGTTCATGGCGTCGGGCGCGCTCAGTTCGCGGCGGGCGCCGTCGCGGGCCGGGGACACGGCACTCGCGTACGCCGTGAAGCAGATCGGGAAGCCGTACGTGTGGGGCGCGGAAGGGCCCTCGGCGTTCGACTGCTCGGGGCTCACGTCGCAGGCGTGGGAGCACGCGGGCCAGGACATTCCCCGCACGTCGCAGGAGCAGTGGGCGAAACTGCCGCGCGTCCCGCTCGACGAGCTGCGGCCGGGGGACCTCGTCGTGTACTTCCCCGAGGCCACGCACGTGGCGATGTACCTGGGGGACGGGATGGTCGTGCAGGCGCCGCGGCCGGGGGCGAGGGTCAAGGTGTCGCCGATCGCGGCCAACCCGCTGCTCGGCGCCGTCCGCCCCGATCGGGGCGAGGCGTCGATGAAGGGCTACACCCCGCCGAAGCTGCCCGGGGGCGCGACGGGCGGCGACGACACCGGGTACGGCGCCGCGGGGGCGCCCACCGGCTGACCGGTGCGCGCCCCGCCGTGGGATCAGCCGGAGACGGAGGCCAGGTAGGCGTTCGTCTTCTCGGGCTCGTAGAAGAAGTTCTCGAAGTCGGCCGGGTTGTTGAAGCCGTTCGCGAAGCGGTCGGCGACCGGCTGGAGCTGGCCGGCGGCGCCGATGAGGTTGAGGACGTGCTCCGGCGGGACGCCCAGCATCGCGTTGGTCCACTTCACGACGTGCTGCGCGGTGTCCCAGTAGCGGTCGAAGGTGGACTGCATCCACTCCTCGTCGAACGGCTTGTCGCCGTGCTCGGTGATCGAGTCGAGGTACGAGGCGGCGCACTTGGACGCCGAGTTCGAACCCTGGCCCGTGATCGGGTCGTTGGCGACGACGACGTCGGCGACACCGAGGACCGCGCCGCCGCCGGGCAGCCGCCCGATCGGGTTGCGGACGGTCGGCGCGTAACGGCCCGCGAGGGTCGCGTTGGCGTCGGTCAGCTCGACCTTCGTGGCGCGCGCGTACTCCCAGGGCGTGAACTTCTCCATCAGCTCCAGGGTGAGGGCCAGGTGCTCCGAGGGGTCCTTGACGTCCTTGAAGGCGTCCAGCGGACCGCCGGGGATGCCCTCCCAGAACAGGATGTCCGCGCGGCCCGAGGTGGTGAGGGTCGGCATGACGAACAGCTCGCCGACGCCGGGCACGAGGTTGCAGCGCACCGCGTCGAAGTCCGGGTGCTCGGGGCGGGGGCCCATGCCGTGCACGTACGCGACGGCCAGGGCGCGCTGCGGCTCGGCGTACGGGGAGCGCGAGGCGTCGCGGCCGAACATCGAGACCAGCTCGCCCTTGCCGGCGGAGACGAGCACCAGGTCGTAGGTGCGGGCGAAGTAGTCGAGGTCGGAGACCGCGGCGCCGTGGATGACGAGCTGGCCGCCGCGCTGCGCGAACGTCTCCATCCAGCCGGCCATCTTCACGCGCTGGTCGACGGACTGCGCGTAGCCGTCGAGCTTGCCCACCCAGTCGATGGCGCGCTGCGAGGGGCCCGGGTCGAAGGAGCCGGGGGCGGCGACGGAGACGCCGAGGCCCTCGATCTTCGGGGCCTGGGACTCCCAGAAGTTCACCTGGAGGTCGCGCTCGTGCTGGAGCGCCGTGTCGAACATGCACTGCGTGGACATGACCCGGCCGGACCGGATCTCGTCCGCGGTGCGGTTGGACATCAGGGTGACCTCGTACCCGTTCGACTGGAGGCCGAGGGCGAGCTGGAGACCGGACTGGCCGGCTCCGACGACGAGTATCTTCCGCATGCGGGTGCCTCTTCTACTGCTGAGGGGTGGTGGCTATTCGGGGGTGGCGTCGAGCGCGTGGCCGACGAGGGCCAGGAGGGTCTCGACGACCGAGATGCGCTGCCGCGCGTCCATGATGAGGACAGGGATGTGCGGCGGCACCGTCAGGGCCTCGCGCACGTCGGCGGCGGCGAACTCGTCGGAGCCGTCGAAGTGGTTGACGGCGACGACGTACGGGAGCCCGCAGCTCTCGAAGTAGTCGAGGGCCGGGAAGCAGTCGGACAGCCGACGGGTGTCGGCGAGCACGACCGCGCCGATCGCGCCGCGCACCAGGTCGTCCCACATGAACCAGAAGCGCTGCTGCCCCGGCGTCCCGAAGAGGTAGAGCACCAGGTCGTCGTCGAGGGTGATCCGCCCGAAGTCCATGGCGACCGTGGTCGTGGTCTTGTCGGGGGTGGCGGTGAGGTCGTCGGTCTCCTCGCTCGCCTGGGTCATCAGCGCCTCCGTCTGGAGCGGCTGGATCTCCGAGACGGCGCCGACGAGCGTGGTCTTGCCGACGCCGAAGCCGCCGGCCACCACTATCTTCGTGGCGATCGGGGCGCGGGTGCGGTCCGTCTGCCAGGCCTGGAGCTCTTCCTGGGGCTCGAAGGCGATGGCATCGCGGCCGGCCCCACGGTCGGCATCATGGCCGGCACCACGGCCGGACGACGGCTGGGCAGGTACGAAGGCGGGCGTGACGCCCTCGGTGACGCCTTCAGAGACGACGGAGTCCACTCAGCACCCTTTCAAGCAGTGCGCGGTCCGGCTGGCCCGGGCCGTGGCCGGTTCCGTAAACGCGGATCTTTCCCTGGTCTGCGAGGTCGCTGAGCAGTACGCGGACCACGCCGAGGGGCATCTTCAGGAGCGCGGCGATCTCGGCGACCGTGCGCATGCGGCGGCACAGCTCCACGATCGCGCGCATCTCCGGCATGATCCGCGTGGAGAGCGTGCCCTGGCCTATCTCGAGGCGTTCCTCGGGCGCTTCGAGCGCGGCGACGAACGTCTCGACGAGCAGCACGTGGCCGAAGCGGGTGCGGCCGCCGGTGAGCGAGTAGGGGCGCACCCGGGCCGGCTTGCGGTCGCCGCCCCGGGTGGGAAGTTTCGGGCCGCCGGTACTGAGATTGGTCACGCTGCTGCTGCTCACTTGGCGTTCTCCATCGACTGGCGCAGTTCACTGCGGAGTTCGGGCGTGAGGACGTGCCCGGCACGGCCGACGAAGAGCGCCATGTGGTAGGCGACGACGCTCATGTCGCAGTCCGGGGTGGCGTGCACGCCGAGCAGTGAGCCGTCGCTGATGGACATGACGAAGAGGCTGCCTTCCTCCATCGCGACCATGGTCTGCTTGACGCTGCCGCCGTCCATCAGCTTGGCGGCGCCGATGGTGAGGCTGCCGACGCCGGACACGATCGTGGCCAGGTCGGCGCTGGACCCCTTGGGGCCGCCGCTGTGGTCGGCAGGGCTCTCGCTGTTCCTGCCGGGGTCGGAGGAGAGCAGGAGCAGCCCGTCGGAGGAGACGACCGCGACCGAGAGGAGCCCTGGCACCTCCTCCACCAGATTGGTCAGCAGCCAGTGCAGGTTGCGGGCTTCGGTGCTGAGTCCGAATCCAGGGGTGGACGCACTCGGCGTGCGACTGGGCGCAGTCAACTGCTTGCCTCCTCGACTGTGTCCCCCTTGGGTTCTGCGGTCTGTTCCGTCCCGCCGATCTCGGCCTCGACGTCCCGCCGGCCCTTGTTGGCCCCCTGGTGGAACCCGCCGAGCCTGCGGCGCAGGGCGTCCGCGTCGACGGATCCGGAGCGGGGGGCCGCCGCGGGCGCGGGGGCCGAGATCTTGGGTGTCCGCTTGGGCAGGCCCTTGTCCGTGACGCGCTCCCCCTGGGGGGTGCGGGCCGCGGGGACCACGGGCTCGCCCGCCGCCCCGGGGGCGGGAGGCGTGTCAGCCTTGGGGCGGGTGGGCAGGCCGGGGACGCCGCTGGTCTGTGCGGTGCCCGTCTCGTCGGCGACCCGCTCGTGCGCGGGCTCGTCGTCGAGGTGCAGGGGCTGCGGCGCGGGCGCGGGGGCCGGTACGGGTTCCGGGGCGACGGTGGGTACGGGTTCCGGGTCGACGGCCGGGATCGGCGCGGTCAGCGTCATGGTCGTCTCGGCGGGCGACTCGGCCGGGATCTCGGGCTTCGTGAGCTCCGGTTCGGGTTCCGCCACCGGTACAGGCGCTTCGGCGTCTGTCTCCGCTTCCCGTACGGCGTGCTCCGCCGCGGCGATCAGCGGGTCGTGGCCGTCCTTGGAACGGCCGCCCAGGACATTGGAGTTGGCCTCGGCCTCGGATCCGGGCAGGCGCACGGCGGGCGCGGCGCCCGCCACCGGGACCCGCGGCGGCACGGCGGCCGCGGGGGCCGCCGCGAGCAGCGTCCTGGGCAGCACGATGACGACGGCGATCCCGCCCTGCTTCTGCTCGCGCAGCTGCACCCGCACGCCGTGGCGCGCGGCGAGACGGGCCACGACGTACAGGCCGAGGCCGAGTCCGTCACCGTCCTCGGGGTCGAACATCTCGTCGTCGGCGAAGGCGGCGAGGCGGGCGTTGAGTTCCTTCATCCGCTCGTCGGTCATGCCGATGCCCTCGTCCTGGACGGAGAGCATGACCTCGCCGCTCTCCAGGAGCCAGCCGGACACCTCGACGGAGGCGTCGGGCGGCGAGAACGACGTGGCGTTCTCCAGGACTTCGGCGACGAGGTGGCTGAGGTCGTCGGCGGCGAAGCCGGCGAGGTGCGCGTGCGGCGGGAGCGCGGAGATCCGGACCCGCTCGTAGCGCTCGATCTCGCTGACCGCGGCGCGCACGACGTCGACCAGCGGGACGGCGCCCGGGTTCCCGTGTCCGTGCTCGGCACCGGCGAGGACGAGGAGGTTCTCGCTGTGTCGTCGCATGACCGTGGCGAAGTGGTCGAGCTTGAAGAGGGTCGCGAGGCGCTCGGGGTCCTGCTCGCGCTCCTCCAGGTTCTCGATGACGCCGAGCTGGCGCTCCACGAGGCCGAGGGTGCGCAGGGCGAGGTTCACGAACGTGCCGTGGATGCTGTGCCGGACCCGGTCCAGGTGGGCCGCGGCCGCGGCGAGTTCGGCGCGCAGCTTCTCCCGCTCCTCGGCCATGGTCGTGCGCTGGCCGATCAGGTGCTTGCGGTCGGCCTCCAGCGTGGTGAGGCGCTCGTGGAGGCCGGACGCGTGCGCGTGCAGGGCGTTCACGGACCGTACGACCTGGGCGAACTCGTCGTTGCGGCCGGTGAACTTGACCGGCTCCTCGCTAGCCGGGTCCCCGGCGAGCCGGGCCGAGCCGAGGCGGAGTACCGCGAGCGGCCTGGTCAGCGTGCGGGCCATGGCCATCGAGACACCGACGGCGACGAGCAGGCACAGGCCGGCCAGCGCGATGCGGACCTCGAGCGCGGTGACGTCGTCGTCGCGCAGCAGGGCGAGGTCCTTGGTGCGCCGGTCGTAGAGGGACGACTCGGCGCCGCGCATCAGGTCGATACGGGCGGACAGCGCGGCGTCGACGCTCTTGGGGCTGCTCGCGAGGTCGTCGGCGGACAGCGTGGGCTCGTCCGTGAGGGCGGCGAGGTACTTGTCGGCCTTGGTGACGTCGGGGCCGGTGACCGTCGCGTCGTAGGAGGCGACGGACGCGGCCGGGGCGGCGTCCGCGAAGTCGGCGAGCGCGGCCTGTTCGCGTACCCGGGCCTGCTGGGCGGCGGCGCTCAGGGCGTCGCGCTGCTTGCCGGCGGCGGAGTCCTGGGAGACAACGGTCTTCGGCAGTCCGGTGACCTGGTCGATGACCGTGGACGTCTGGTTGGAGCGGGGCACGGCGAGCGCGGCGAGCAGGAGTCCGCGGGCTGCGGAGGCCTGCTCGACGGCCCGGTCGAGGTCGGCGAAGGCGTGCGCTCCGGAGCCCGCGCGGGGCGGGGTGCTCTCGGCGAGCTGCTCGGCGGTGCGGTGCAGCTCGTCGATCGCGCCGGAGTACGCCTTGTGCGCTTCGAGGGCGCTGCCCTTGCCGGTGAGCGCGGCCCGGCGGACGGCCGCGATACCGGCGAGGTCTCGGCGCAGGGGGGCGGGTGCGTCGGTGCGGAGTTCTTCGAGCTGCCGGTCGACGCGGGCACTGCGGCTCTCGGAGAGCCCCTGCCCCTTGGGCCGCTCGGCGGCGATGAAGGCGGTGACCTCGTCGCGCTCGTCGGCCAGGGAGTGGGAGAGCGTGACGGTCTGCTGGGTCCGCGCCGCGAGGTCGACGAGGTCCTGAGTGTCGCTGACCTGTCCGGACGCCGTCATGAGGGCGGGTGCGGCGGCACCGGCGATCGCCGCGGCGACGACCGCTACGGCGACGATGAGCCGGTTGCGCACGCGCGCGGTCCGTCGTCCCTCAAGGTCGCCTGGGGTGCCCCCCGGGGCCTGCCCGGCGGATCCTCCCGGAACCGTCGTGCGCCCCTCGTCCGCTTCGGAGGCCGCTTGCTTGCCCTTGCGTCGAGGCCGCATCTTCCGCACCGGTGCTCGCATTCCTGACTCGTCTACCCATGGGCCCGGGTGACGATCTGTCAACGCGCGCGCCCCTTGGAATGGCTCCAGACCATTCCAGTGCCGGTGAGCAGTGGTCGCGCATCACCTAGCCAGCCACCCGAAGGAGTGAACATCGAGCGGGAGTTGGGGAGCAAGTCCCGGTGGCATGGGCACGGAGCCCGGACGGAGCGCCGGTTGGACGTCTCTCACAGGCTTTGGCAAGATGCCCCGCCACTCCCCGGCGGACTTGATCATTCCGGTCGAAACCAGGCGCCTGACCTGCCGATGCGGCTCAACTCGCGGCTCAACGGGCCTGTTGTGAAGGCCTCGTGCAGACTGGCGGGATGCGCATCGAACTCACCTCGGAGCCCGGAAACCCCGGCCGACCCAACGAGGACTTCGCCTCGGTGGCCGTTCCCGCCTCCGGACAGGGTGGATCGCTGGTGGTCCTGGACGGGGTCACACCACCCCGAGGCGGGACCGGCTGTCTGCATTCGGTCCCCTGGTTCACGGCCCGGCTCGGCGGCACATTGGGTGAACTGTCCGTTTCACGGCGGGATATGACGTTGACCGCCGTCCTCGCCGAGGCAATCCGCCGCACCGCCGACACCCATCGCGACACCTGTGACCTTTCTCACTCGCGTACACCTCAGGCAACCGTGGTCCTGGCGCGGTGGGACGCGGAGCGGGTCGAGTATCTGGTGCTGTCCGACTCGGTGTTGCTGGTCGAGGACGCGTCCGGCTCGCTCGCGGCGCTGGTGGACGACCGGCTCGACCGCGTGCCGCGCTCCTCCCTCGTCTCGGACGAGGTGGCGGACGCGACCGTGCGCAACAAGGAGGGCGGCTTCTTCACGGCCGCGGCAGATCCGTCGGTCGCGGCCCGCGCGGTCACGGGCGAACTCCCCCGCGCACAGGCGCGCACACTCGTCGCACTGACCGACGGGGCCACGCGCTGGGCCGAGAAGTTCCGCGAGGGCGACTGGGCGGACCTGTTCGCACTCGTACGCAAGGAGGGCACGGAGGCATTGGTCGCACGCGTACGGGCCCTGGAGGACGCGGACGAGCGGGACCGGGCCTTCCTGCGGCGCAGCAAGACCCATGACGACGCCACGGCGGTGTACGTGGAGCTGTGGAGCGCGGCCCGACCCGGCCCGATCCGACCCGATCAGGCCTGATCCGGCCTGATCCGAACGAAAGGCCCTAGCCTTCGGCCCCGGCGTTCAACTGGTGCAGCAGTCGTGCCAGTTCCGCCACCTCGCTGCGGTCCCAGCCGGCGAGCTGGCGTACGTAGGTGGCCCGGCGGGCGTCGCGGACCTGCCGGAAGTTGGCGCGGCCCTCGTCGGTGAGGTGGACGAGCCAGGCGCGGCCGTCGGCGGGGTCGGGCTCGCGCGCGACGAGGCCGAGGTCCTCCAGGGCGCGCAGCTGCCGGCTCATGGTGGCCTTGCCGACGCCGACGTACGCGGCGAGTTCGGTCGCCCGCTGCCGGCCGCACTCCTCCAGGCGCGCGAGAAGTCCGTAGGCGGCGGGCTCCAGGTCCGGGTGGACGGCGCGCGCCATCTCGCCGGAGGACGCGCGGGCTCGCCGGAGGAAGACCGTCAACTCCCTTTCCAGGGACAAGAATTCGTGGTCCACACCACTCTCCGTCGCGTCGAATTCGGCGCCTGGCCGCCCGCCGTTCCCGTCCTCGTGCACGTCAGCACCCATGCCAGGGTTTCCCGTTCCTGAAAGTTTCCGCCATTCACGGCTATTGCCGCAGCTCCGTCAGTATTTCGTAGGAGTAGACCAACGGCAGCATCCAGGCCCCCTTCCCTCTCCGCGGTCTACGTGCGTAGCTTCTTTGGTGACATGTCCACACCAGTGACATGGCCGCAGATCCGACAGATCCCCCCACCGAGCTCACAGAAGCTCAACGAGGCCTTCGGAGGCACGCAATGCCCGTGCACAGATCCGGAACCGTCCGCCGCCCGCGCCTGAGGCGCATCCCGGCGGCCGGAGTCATCCTCGCAGCGCTCTCGCTGCTGTTCACTCTCCCCACCGCGGCCCAGGCTGCAGACGTCCCCGCCCGTGGCTCCGCCACGATGGGCATGGGCGTCGCCGAGCACGACGGTCAGGGCGGTCTGCCCACCGACAACAAGGCGGTCCAGACCGAGGGCGTGGACACCAGCAGCCACAACGGCAACGTGGCCTGGGCGACCCTCTGGAACAGCGGCGTGAAATGGGCCTACGTCAAGGCCACGGAGGGCACCTACTACACGAACCCGTACTTCGCCCAGCAGTACAACGGCTCCTACGACGTCGGCATGATCCGCGGCGCGTACCACTTCGCGACCCCGGACACGACGACCGGCGCCGCCCAGGCCAACTACTTCGTGGACCACGGGGGCGGCTGGTCCCGGGACGGCAGGACCCTGCCGGGCGCGCTCGACATCGAGTGGAACCCGTACGGTGCGGCCTGTTACGGCAAGACCGCGGCCGGGATGGTCAGCTGGATCCGTGACTTCGTGAACCAGTACAAGGCCCGCACCGGCCGCGACGCCGTGATCTACACGGCGACGAGCTGGTGGACCGAGTGCACCGGCAACTCCAGCGCCTTCGGGGCGACCAACCCGCTCTGGATCGCCCGCTACAACACCGACCCGGGCGCGCTCCCGGCCGGCTGGGGCTTCTACACGATGTGGCAGTACACGTCTTCAGGACCGACGGTCGGCGACCACAGCAAGTTCAACGGGGCCTACGACCGGCTGCAGGCGCTGGCCAACGGCTGACAGCTGACGCCTGACGCCTGACGCCCGACAGCAGATGGAAGGCCCGAACCCCGCGAGGGGTCCGGGCCTTCGTCATCCGGCAGCGTCCGTCACGCCGCGACCGGAACCTCCACCGCGGCCGGGGCCAGCGCCAGTTCGAGCACCTGGCGCACGTCCGTCACCGGGTGCACGTCCAGCTTCTCCAGGACCTCGGCGGGGACGTCGTCCAGGTCCGCCTCGTTCCGCTTCGGGATGACGACCGTCGTGAGGCCGGCCCGGTGTGCGGCGAGCAGCTTCTGCTTGACGCCACCGATCGGCAGCACCCGGCCGGTCAGCGACACCTCACCGGTCATCGCCACGTCCGTACGGACCTGGCGCCCGCTCAGCAGCGACGCGAGAGCGGTCGTCATGGTGACACCCGCGCTCGGACCGTCCTTCGGCACCGCGCCCGCCGGGAAGTGGATGTGCACGCCCCGGTCCTTCAGGTCGGCGACGGGCAGTTCCAGTTCGGCGCCGTGCGAGCGCAGGAAGGAGAGCGCGATCTGCGCGGACTCCTTCATCACGTCACCGAGCTGACCGGTCAGGGTGAGGCCGGCCGCGCCCGTCTCCGGGTCGGCGAGGGACGCCTCGACGTAGAGGACGTCGCCGCCCGCTCCGGTGACCGCGAGTCCGGTGGCCACACCCGGCACCGCCGTACGGCGCTCGGCCGGGTCCTGCGCCGCCTCGGGCACGTGGTGCGGACGCCCGATGAGGCTCCGCAGGTCGGTGTCCTCGACGGTGAACGGCAGCTCGCGCTGGCCCAGTTCGTGCTGGGCCGCGACCTTCCGCAGCAGGCGGGCGACGGACCGCTCCAGGTTGCGTACGCCGGCTTCCCGCGTGTACTCCCCGGCGAGCTTGCGCAGCGCGCTCTCGTCGAAGGTGACCTCGTCCTTCTCCAGACCGGCCCGCTCCAGCTGGCGCGGGAGCAGGTGGTCGCGGGCGATGACGACCTTCTCGTCCTCGGTGTAGCCGTCGAGGCGGACCAGCTCCATACGGTCGAGCAGGGCCTCCGGGATGGCTTCCAGGACGTTCGCCGTCGCCAGGAACACGACGTCGCTGAGGTCGAGTTCGACCTCCAGGTAGTGGTCGCGGAACGTGTGGTTCTGCGCCGGGTCGAGGACTTCGAGCAGGGCGGCCGCCGGGTCGCCCCGGAAGTCGGACCCCACCTTGTCGATCTCGTCCAGCAGCACGACCGGGTTCATCGACCCGGCCTCCTTGATCGCCCGCACGATGCGGCCGGGCAGGGCACCCACGTACGTACGCCGGTGTCCGCGGATCTCCGCCTCGTCCCGCACGCCGCCGAGGGCGACGCGGACGAACTTGCGGCCCATGGCGTGCGCCACGGACTCGCCGAGCGAGGTCTTGCCGACGCCGGGCGGGCCGACGAGCGCGAGCACCGCGCCGCCCCTGCGCCCGCCGACGACGCCGAGCCCGCGCTCGGAACGCCGCTTGCGCACGGCGAGGTACTCGGTGATGCGCTCCTTCACGTCCTCCAGGCCGGAGTGCTCGGCGTCCAGGACGCGCTGGGCACCCTGGATGTCGTACTCGTCCTCGGTGCGCTCGTTCCACGGCAGTTCGAGGACGGTGTCGAGCCAGGTGCGGATCCATGAGCCCTCGGGGGACTGGTCGCTGGAGCGCTCCAGCTTCTCGACCTCCTTGAGCGCGGCCTCACGGACCTTCTCCGGAAGGTCGGCGGCCTCGACCCGCGTGCGGTAGTCGTCGGACTCCTCACCCTCCGACTCCCCGTTCAGCTCGCGCAGCTCCTTGCGTACGGCGTCCAGCTGGCGCCGCAGCAGGAACTCGCGCTGCTGCTTGTCGACGCCTTCCTGCACGTCCTTGGCGATGGACTCGGCCACGTCCTGCTCGGCGAGGTGCTCGCGCAGCTGCTCGGTGGCCAGCTTGAGCCGGGCGACCGGGTCGGCCGTCTCCAGGAGCTCCACCTTCTGCGGGGTGCTCAGGAACGGCGAGTAACCGGAGTTGTCGGCGAGCGCGGAGACGTCGTCGATCTGCTGGACGCGGTCCACGACCTGCCAGGCGCCGCGCTTCTTCAGCCAGTTCGTGGCGAGTGCCTTGTATTCGGTGACCAGCTCGGTCACGGAGCCGGGCAGGGGCTCCGGCACGGTCTCCTCGACCGCGAGGCCCTCCACCCACAGGGCGGCGCCGGGGCCGGTCGTGCCCGCGCCGATCCGCACGCGGCTGCGGCCACGGATGAGGGCGCCGGGGTCACCGTCGGCGAGCCGGCCGACCTGCTCGACCGTGCCGAGCACGCCGGTGTTCGCGTACGTGCCGTCGATCCGGGGAACAAGAAGCACCTTCGGCTTGCTGCCGCCCACGGAACCACTGGAACGGGCCGCCGCCTGGGCGGCCTCCACCGCGGCACGTACGTCGTTGTCGTTGAGGTCGAGGGGCACCACCATTCCGGGCAGCACGACCTCGTCGTCGAGCGGCAGCACGGGCAGGGTGAGCGGTGTGGACGTCGATGCCATGATCTCCCCTTAAGCAGTCAAGTTGAGCTATGCAGACTCAATGCACGTGAGTCTCCGAATGTTCCCCCGGCGCTGTTCGCTCTCGGCGATCAACGGAGGGACAGGGGAAAGCCGCAGCTCAGATGGGGTGTGTGACGTGTGCGACCATGGGCCGGCCGAGGGACTGCGTCAGGCCGCGGAGGATCCCGGCGCGCGACGCCACCGGCGCACCAGCGGCCAGGTCCCGATGCCGATGGCCAGCGCCATGAGGTGGCCCCAGCTCGTCATCGGGTCGGTGAACGCGATGAGGTCCTCCACCAGCATTCCGCCGAAGACGGCGAGCACGCTCCAGCGCAGCCAGGGCGTGAGGAGACCGGCGAGCGCGCCGATGCTCGCGGCCACGCCGAAGCTGATGCCGTAGTCGAGGCGGTGCAGCGAGCTCTCGGGCAGGTGCCCGGCC
This sequence comes from Streptomyces sp. NPDC045026, assembly GCF_056432625.1. NCBI lineage: Bacteria > Bacillati > Actinomycetota > Actinomycetes > Kitasatosporales > Streptomycetaceae > Streptomyces > Streptomyces sp. NPDC045026. The sequence continues at coordinate 288,207 of NZ_JBWKIS010000003.1, read as the reverse complement.
ATCACGGACAGCCCGACGGGCACCTCGGTGGCGAGTGTCGCCACGATGTGGCCGAGGACGAAGACACCGGCGGTCCGCCGGCCGCCGATCCGGCGCTCCAGCGCCGTGAGGACGACGAGGAAGCAGATCGCGAACGGGGACGTGATCCCGCCGGCGATCCACAGCGCACTGGCGACCAGCACGAACACGGGCGTGTGCGCGAGGTGCGCCACGTCGGTACTGGAGCCCTGCAGCGCGGACGCGACGACACCGGGGTCGGCGAACAGCGCGAAGAGGGACGTACCCATGAGCACGGCGGCGTAGGCGAAGGTGAACGGCGTCCCCGTGGGCGTGGGCAACAGCCGCCAGGGGCGCATCCGCCGACGCGGAACGACGGGCTCGCGCGAAGTGCGCGAAGTGCGCTCGTCGGTCGCCGCGGGCGCCGCGTCACCGGCCGCCTCCTGAGCCGGGATCGCGTCGAGCAACTGCCGCGAAGGGCCGGGGAGCGCGGGCGGGGAATCCAGCCGGAGCCGGTGGGACTCCCGCACGGGTCGCGAAGTTTCGGGCGGAGTCCCCGAAGGAACACCCGCCCCGTCGGCCTCGACCGTCACGCCACGCTCCACCTGCGGCACCCTTTCCCTTCCGGCCCGCCCCACCTTTCGCCTCCCGCACCCGCGCTGTCCATGACCGGCGTCACGTGCGGCACGATCCACAGGACCCGCACAGGAGCGCCCCCAACTCCGTTTCCAGGGACGGCAGGGCGTCCCACCGGTTACGGCAGGATGGACGCCATGTCCACCTCGTACCCCATCCCGTACGACACCGACCACACCGCCCCCGTCGTCCTCGACCGGCGCGAAGGGCCCTTCGGAGAGGTCGTACTGCGGCGCCACGGCGCGCTGCTCCAGATCATCGCCAACGGATGCTTCCTGATGGACACGTCCGACGGCCGCTCCGAGCGCCTCCTGGTCGACGCGGCGCTCGACGCCCTCGACGACCGCCCGGCGCCAGGAATTCTCATCGGCGGACTCGGCGTGGGATTCTCCCTCACGCACGCGGCTGCGAATTCCCGCTGGGGCCGCATCGCCGTCGTGGAGCGCGAGCCCGCGATCGTCGGCTGGCATCGCGAGGGCCCGCTGTCCGAACTGTCACGGTCCGCTCTCGCCGATCCGCGCACGGAGATTGTGGAGGCGGACCTTGTCTCGTACGTCCAGGAATCGACCGAGAAGTACGACGCGCTGTGCCTCGATATCGACAACGGACCCGACTGGACCGTGACGGAGGGTAACGACAACCTCTACTCACCGGTAGGTCTCGCGGCCTGCCGGGCCCGGCTCACCCCGGGCGGCGTGCTCGCCGTGTGGTCCGCACAGCCCTCCGCAAATTTTGAAGGAACCTTGCGGAATGCCGGATTCCAGTCGGTCCGCACCGAAGAGATCCCGGTTGTCCGGGGCGTTCCGGACGTCGTACATCTCGGGGTCAGGCCTGCGTAGCCGACTCGCGGTAACTCCCCGTACGCTGACTGCCGAAACCCAGATCATTCAAGCGTCAAGCGCACACGGATGTGCGCATTCAGGGGCGGGGCGATGGAGCAGACACACACCTCCCACAACGGCAGCACGGCGACGCCGGGTGCCCAGCGACGGGTCCTGGTGGTCGAGGACGACCCCACGATCGTCGATGCCATCGCCGCACGGCTGCGTGCCGAGGGATTCCTCGTGCAAACGGCACAGGACGGTCCGGCGGCGGTCGACACGGCCGAGGCATGGCAGCCGGACCTGCTGATCCTCGACATCATGCTGCCCGGCTTCGACGGGCTCGAGGTCTGCCGCCGTGTGCAGGCGCAGCGGCCGGTGCCGGTGATGATGCTCACGGCGCGCGACGACGAGACGGACATGCTCGTCGGGCTCGGCGTGGGTGCCGACGACTACATGACGAAGCCCTTCTCGATGCGGGAGCTCGCGGCGCGCGTGCACGTCCTGCTGCGCAGGGTCGAGCGCGCGGCGCTCGCGGCGGCCACGCCCAGGAGCGGCATCCTGCGCCTCGGCGAGCTGGAGATCGACCACGCACAGCGCCGCGTGCGGGTGCGCTCCGAGGACGTCCACCTGACGCCCACGGAGTTCGACCTCCTGGTCTGCCTGGCCAACACGCCCCGCGCGGTCCTCTCCCGCGAGCAGCTGCTCGCCGAGGTGTGGGACTGGGCGGACGCGTCGGGCACCCGGACCGTCGACAGCCACATCAAGGCGCTGCGCCGGAAGATCGGCGCCGAGCGGATCCGCACCGTCCACGGTGTGGGCTACGCGCTGGAGACGCCGACGCCATGACCGGCAGCGGCGACGCATCCGACGTACGGGACCCGGACGGGTACCAGCCGGTGGCGCCGGGCCTCGCGCCCGGCGCTCCCCCGGCCGCCCGGCCCCTCGCGGGCCACTGGGTGCAGGACGGTCTGCGGCCGTTCTCCATCAAGACCAAGCTCGGCACGCTGGTCGTCGTCTCGGTGTTCATCACGACCGGACTGCTGATGGTCGCCGTCCGCACCCAGACCGAGCTCCGCTTCATCACGGTCTTCTCGGTCATCGCGACGCTCCTCATCACCCAGTTCGTGGCGCACTCGCTGACCGCCCCGCTCGACGAGATGAACACGGTCGCCCGCGCCATCTCGCACGGCGACTACACGCGCCGGGTCCGCGGCGCGGACCGGCGCGACGAGCTCGGCGACCTGGCCGCGACGATCAATCGCATGGCCGACGACCTGGAGGCCCAGGACCAGCAGCGCAAGGAGCTCGTGGCGAACGTCTCGCACGAGCTGCGCACCCCGATCGCGGGCCTGCGCGCCGTCCTGGAGAACGTCGTGGACGGGGTCTCGGCCGCCGACCCCGAGACCATGCGCACCGCCCTGAAACAGACCGAGCGCCTCGGCCGGCTGGTCGAGACACTGCTCGACCTCTCGCGGCTCGACAACGGCGTGGTCCCGCTCAAGGCCCGCCGCTTCGAGGTGTGGCCCTATCTGTCGGGCGTCCTGAAGGAGGCCAACATGGTCGCCTCGCAGCGCGCCGGCATCGCCTCGGGCTCCGGCACCCATACGCGTACGGACGTGCATCTGCACCTGGACGTGTCCCCGCCCGAGCTGACCGCGCACGCGGACCCCGAGCGGATCCACCAGGTGGTGGCCAACCTCATCGACAACGCCGTGAAACACAGCCCGCCGCACGGCCGCGTGACCGTGCTCGCGCGGCGCGGTCTCTACCCGGAGTCGCTCGATCTGGAGGTCCTCGACGAGGGCCCCGGAATCCCCCGGTCCGAGTGGCACCGCGTCTTCGAGCGCTTCAACCGGGGCGGCCACGTGAAGGGCGCCGCGCACGGCCCCGGCAGCGACGGCGGCACCGGTCTCGGCCTCGCCATCGCCCGGTGGGCCGTGGACCTGCACGGCGGCCGGATCGGCGTGGCCGAATCGGAGCGCGGCTGCCGGATCCAGGTCACTCTTCCAGGCCTGCCGCGGGCTCAAAGTTGACGTAGGGTTCGAACCGGAAGCACAAGATCGCTGTGTCATTCGTCATGGGGTGCGGGCCGAGGGGTCGCACTCGTACAACGACGTACCCAAGGTGAACCGGAACCCCGCTTGTTTCCCGCCATTTCCAGCGTCGAAACACGGATTCCGGTGTGACTTACGCGACGGATGACCGGCCCGGTCTGCAAGTCCCGGTGTTGGAGGCGTAGCCTTTATTCCCGCTGTCCATCACCTTGTGAGAAGCGGAAGAGGGCGGTTACCGCCGTGTCGCCACAGTCCCCCAGTAACTCGAGCACCTCGACCGACCAAGAGGGGCAGGGCAAGAGCCCTGCAGCCGCTTTCGGTCCCAATGAGTGGCTCGTCGACGAGATCTATCAGCAGTACCTCCAGGACCCGAATTCGGTAGACCGAGCCTGGTGGGACTTCTTCGCCGACTACAAGCCGGGTGCCCCGGCCCAGCCGACGACCGGAGCCCCCGCACAGGGTTCCGGTCCCGCCGGCACCGCCGGTACCGCAGCCGCGGGGGCTGCGGGCACTGCCGCGGCGCCCGCCGCTCCGGCAGCCCCGGTCGCACCGCCGGCCGCGGCCGCCCCGGCCGCTCCGGCAGCCCCGGTGGCCAAGCCCGCCGCCGCGGCGCCCGCGAAGCCGGCCGCCGCCGCAGTGAAGGCCCCGGCTCCCGCCAAGGCGCAGCCCGCGACCGAGGCCGCTGCCGGCCCCGAGTTCGTGACGCTGCGCGGCCCGAGCGCCGCCGTCGCGAAGAACATGAACGCCTCCATCGAGGTCCCCACGGCGACGTCCGTGCGCGCGGTCCCGGTGAAGCTGCTGTTCGACAACCGCATCGTCATCAACAACCACCTGAAGCGCGCCCGGGGCGGGAAGATCTCCTTCACCCACCTCATCGGCTACGCGATGGTGCAGGCCATCAAGGCCATGCCGTCGATGAACTACTCCTTCGCGGAGAAGGACGGCAAGCCGACGCTGGTCAAGCCGGAGCACATCAACTTCGGCCTCGCCATCGACCTGGTGAAGCCCAACGGCGACCGCCAGCTGGTCGTCGCGGGCATCAAGAAGGCCGAGACGCTGAACTTCTTCGAGTTCTGGCAGGCCTACGAGGACATCGTCCGCCGCGCCCGCGACGGCAAGCTCGGCATGGACGACTTCACCGGCGTCACGGTCTCGCTGACCAACCCCGGCGGCCTCGGCACCGTCCACTCCGTGCCGCGCCTGATGCCCGGACAGTCGGTCATCATGGGCGTCGGCTCGATGGACTACCCGGCGGAGTTCCAGGGCACGTCCCAGGACACCCTGAACAAGCTCGGCATCTCGAAGGTCATGACGCTCACGTCGACCTACGACCACCGGGTCATCCAGGGCGCCGCCTCCGGCGAGTTCCTGCGCGTCGTGGCGAACTTCCTCCTCGGTGAGGGCGAGTTCTACGACGAGATCTTCAAGGCGCTGCGCATCCCCTACGAGCCGGTCCGCTGGTTCAAGGACATCGACGCCTCGCACGACGACGACGTCACGAAGGCCGCCCGCGTCTTCGAGCTGATCCACTCCTTCCGGGTCCGCGGCCACGTCATGGCCGACACCGACCCGCTGGAGTACCGCCAGCGCAAGCACCCCGACCTGGACATCGCCGAGCACGGCCTCACCCTGTGGGACCTGGAGCGCGAGTTCGCGGTCGGCGGCTTCGCCGGCAAGTCGATGATGAAGCTGCGCGACATCCTCGGCGTGCTGCGTGACTCGTACTGCCGCACCACCGGCATCGAGTACATGCACATCCAGGACCCGAAGCAGCGCAAGTGGCTGCAGGACCGCGTCGAGCGCCCGCACACCAAGCCGGAGCGCGAGGAGCAGCTGCGCATCCTGCGCCGGCTGAACGCCGCGGAGGCGTTCGAGACGTTCCTGCAGACGAAGTACGTCGGCCAGAAGCGCTTCTCCCTGGAGGGCGGCGAGTCCGTCATCCCGCTGCTCGACGCGGTCATCGACTCCGCCGCCGAGTCGCGCCTGGACGAGGTCGTCATCGGCATGGCCCACCGCGGCCGCCTGAACGTCCTGGCGAACATCGTCGGCAAGTCGTACGCGCAGATCTTCCGCGAGTTCGAGGGCAACCTCGACCCGAAGTCGATGCACGGCTCCGGCGACGTGAAGTACCACCTGGGCGCCGAGGGCACCTTCACCGGCCTGGACGGCGAGCAGATCAAGGTCTCGCTCGCGGCGAACCCGTCCCACCTGGAGACGGTCGACCCGGTCATCGAGGGCATCGTCCGCGCCAAGCAGGACATCATCAACAAGGGCGGCACGGACTTCACGGTCCTGCCGGTCGCCCTGCACGGTGACGCGGCCTTCGCGGGCCAGGGTGTGGTCGCCGAGACGCTCAACATGTCGCAGCTGCGCGGCTACCGCACGGGCGGCACGGTCCACATCGTCATCAACAACCAGGTCGGCTTCACCGCCGCCCCGGAGTCCTCGCGCTCCTCCATGTACGCCACGGACGTGGCCCGCATGATCGAGGCGCCGATCTTCCACGTGAACGGCGACGACCCCGAGGCCGTCGTCCGCGTTGCCCGACTGGCCTTCGAGTTCCGCCAGGCGTTCAACAAGGACGTCGTCATCGACCTGATCTGCTACCGCCGCCGCGGTCACAACGAGTCGGACAACCCGGCGTTCACGCAGCCGCTGATGTACGACCTGATCGACAAGAAGCGCTCGGTGCGCAAGCTGTACACCGAGTCCCTCATCGGCCGTGGCGACATCACGCTCGAAGAGGCCGAGCAGGCGCTGCAGGACTTCCAGGGTCAGCTGGAGAAGGTGTTCGCCGAGGTCCGCGAGGCCACCTCGCTCCCGGCCCCGGCCCCGGCTCACGACCCGCAGGCCGAGTTCCCGGTCGCCGTCAGCACCGCGATCTCCCAGGAGACCGTGAAGCGGATCGCCGAGTCGCAGGTCAACATCCCCGACCGCGTCACCGTCCACCCGCGTCTGCTGCCGCAGCTGCAGCGCCGCGCGGCGATGGTCGAGGACGGCACGATCGACTGGGGCATGGGCGAGACGCTCGCCATCGGCTCCCTGCTCCTGGAGGGCACCCCGGTGCGCCTCTCGGGCCAGGACTCGCGCCGCGGCACGTTCGGCCAGCGCCACGCGGTCCTGATCGACCGTGAGACGGGCGAGGACTTCACCCCGCTGCTGTACCTCTCGGACGACCAGGCGCGTTACAACGTCTACGACTCCCTGCTCTCCGAGTACGCGGTCATGGGCTTCGAGTACGGCTACTCGCTGGCCCGTCCCGAGTCGCTCGTGATGTGGGAGGCGCAGTTCGGCGACTTCGTCAACGGCGCGCAGACGGTGGTGGACGAGTACATCTCGGCCGCCGAGCAGAAGTGGGGCCAGACCTCCGGCGTCACGCTGCTCCTGCCGCACGGCTACGAGGGCCAGGGCCCGGACCACTCGTCCGCCCGCCCGGAGCGCTTCCTCCAGCTGTGCGCGCAGAACAACATGACGGTCGCCATGCCGACGCTCCCGTCGAACTACTTCCACCTCCTGCGGTGGCAGGTGCACAACCCGCACCACAAGCCGCTGGTGGTCTTCACGCCGAAGTCGATGCTGCGCCTCAAGGCCGCCGCGTCGAAGGCGGAGGAGTTCACGACGGGCGGCTTCCGTCCCGTCATCGGCGACAGCTCGGTGGACCCGGCCGCGGTCCGCAAGGTCGTCTTCTGCGCGGGCAAGGTCTACTACGACCTCGAGGCCGAGCGTCAGAAGCGCGGCGTGACGGACACGGCGATCATCCGCATCGAGCGCCTGTACCCGCTACCGGGTGCGGAGCTCCAGGCGGAGATCTCCAAGTACCCGAACGCGGAGAAGTACCTGTGGGCGCAGGAGGAGCCGGCGAACCAGGGCGCGTGGCCCTTCATCGCCCTCAACCTGATCGACCACCTGGACCTGGCGGTCGGCGCCGACGTCCCGCACGGTGAGCGTCTGCGCCGCATCTCGCGGCCGCACGGCTCGTCCCCGGCGGTCGGCTCGGCGAAGCGTCACCAGGCGGAGCAGGAGCAGCTGGTGCGCGAGGTCTTCGAGGCCTGAGCAGCCTGACCTCGTACGTACGATTGTGGGGCCCGGAACATCGTTCCGGGCCCCACGTCCGTATCACCCCAGGAGCGACTGGCCCATGTACTTCACCGACCGCGGCATCGAGGAACTGGAGAAGCGGCGCGGCGAGGAGGAGGTCACCTTCGAGTGGCTCGCCGAGCAGCTGCGCACGTTCGTCGATCTGAACCCGGACTTCGAGGTGCCGGTCGAGCGGCTGGCGACCTGGCTGGCGCGGCTCGACGACGACGAGGACGACGAGTAGGCGCCGGGTAGGCCCCGACCGAGCAGGCGCCGGGCAGGCCTCAGTCCCAGGCTCTCAGCCGGTCGTAGGCGAGGGCGAGCGCGCCGTGCACGACGAGCAGGGCGCCCGCGGCCACCCGGCCTGCGCCTCGCCGCCGCAGGCCCCACACGGTGAGCGGGATGCCCACGGCGAGCTGGACCGCCGCCGCTGTGCGCGCCTTGGGTGCGTGCAGCCAGGGCCCGATGGCGCTGCGCTCGACGACGTCGAGTTCCGCGCGTACGGCGTCCCGCCAGCCCGACCACACGAGGTACTCGGCGCCGGGCTGCACGCGCGCGACCGCGCGCAGCCGGTCGGCGGGTTCGCCGGGGGTCAGGCCGGCGGGGAGCGTCAGCCCCGCGCGCGTGAGGACCGCGAGCAGGCCGAGCAGGCGGGCGCGGGCGTCCGCCCCGCTGTCGGGCCGGGTGAGGGCCTCCAGGGACTGCATGTCGAGGACGGGGTCGAGGCCGAGGCGCGCGGCGAACGTGCGCATGGCCTCGTCCTCGCCGACGGGCGTGCCGTTCGCCAGCCATACGTAACCGACCGGGCGGCGGAAGCCGGAGGCGAGCGTGTAGCCGCCGTGTTCGGCGTCCCACCACAGGGCGAGCACCGGCCAGGGAGCGCCGACGGCGAGGGCCGCGGCCCAGCCGGCGAGAACGCTGTCGACCGGTTCGCCGCCGTGCAGCCAGGGCTTGCCCTCGGGGACCAGGACGCTCCAGCCGGGTCCCGCCTGGGCGAGGAGCATGCGTTCGCGCAGCAGCTGGGCGGCGGGGCCGACGGTTGCGGGGTCGGCGCGGCAGAGCAGCAGCGCTCCTGCGGCCCTGGCCTGCGGGGCGGGGATGCCGGCGGAGTCGGCGGTGGCGTCGGACGGCATGGATCCAACGCTAGGTCAGTTTGTGCGGTTCGGCCCATGAACGACCCATACATAGGGATCTCGTACATAGGGATCTCGTACGACGGAACACAGTCGCGACTGTCTTGACTTTCCGTATCCACGATATATCGTGTCTCAGGAGGGTGCGGTACAACGCGTTCGCTCCCGAACCGTCCCGCTGAGGAGGTCGCACCATGCGCGAGTGGTCCGTGGCAGAGCCCCACAAGCTCGGCTTCGAGGAGCCCGTGACGACGCTCCACGTACGCATCGTCAACGGAACGGTGAACGTCGTGGGCACCGACGAAGGTTCCGCCCGCCTCGAGGTCTCCGAGATCGAGGGCCCCCCGCTCCAGGTGACCCTGGAGGACGGCGTGCTGACCGTCGCGTACGACGACCTGCCCTGGAAGGGCTTCCTCAAGTGGCTCGACCCCAAGGGCTGGCGCCGCAGCGCGGTCGTATCCCTGGCGGTCCCGGCCGGCACCGCAGTCGAGGTCGGAGTCGTCGGCGCGGGCGCGGTCGTGTCCGGGATACAGGGGCGCACGGAGGTCAAGGGGGTCACCGGTGACACGACGCTGGTCGGTGTCGCGGGCGACGTGCGCACGGACACCGTGTCCGGGAATGTCGAGGCCCAGGCGGTCACGGGCGAGCTGCGCTTCCACTCGGTCTCCGGAGACCTGACGGTCGTCGAGGGCGCGGGCCCCTCCGTGCGGGCCGAGTCGGTGAGCGGCTCGATGATCGTGGATCTCGACCCGGCCGACCGGGCGACGGATGTGAATCTGACGAGCGTCTCGGGCGAGATCGCGATCCGTCTCCCGCACCCCGCGGACGCGGAGGTCGAGGCGAACACGGCGAGCGGATCGGTGTCGAACGCCTTCGAGGATCTGCGGGTCGGCGGCCACTGGGGCGCCAAGAGCATCACGGGCAGGCTCGGTACGGGCCGGGGAAAGCTCAAGGCGACGACGGTCTCCGGATCGATTGCGCTCCTGCGGCGGCCTCCGGCGGAGGACTACGCGCAGACTCCCGCCGGGCGCTCCCCCGCCGAGGACTCCCCCATCGACGCCGCCACCGACGCCGCCACCGGCGGCCCGGCCGACAAGAAGGTGCTCTGACATGCCCCCCGTCTTCGCCCACGGCCGCCTGCGCCTGTATCTCCTGAAGCTGCTCGACGAGGCACCGCGCCATGGGTACGAGGTGATCCGGCTCCTGGAGGAGCGCTTCCAGGGCCTGTACGCACCCTCGGCCGGCACGGTGTACCCGCGCCTGGCGAAGCTGGAGGCCGAAGGGCTCGTCACGCACACCACGGAGGGCGGCAGAAAGGTCTACTCGATCACCGACGCGGGCCGCGCCGAGCTGGCCGACCGCAGCGGCGAGCTGGCCGACCTGGAGCTGGAGATCCGCGAGTCCGTGGCGGAGCTCGCCGCCGAGATCCGGGACGACGTGCGGGGCGCGGCGGGCGATCTGCGCCGCGAGATGCGGGCGGCCGCCTCGGAGGCGAGGAACGGGTCGGGCACGACCACGCGCAAGAGCGAGCGGCAGGGCCCGTTCGGCGACTTCCAGGACTTCGGGGACAAGGAGGCGTGGCGCGCGGCCAAGGAGGAGCTGCGCCGCGCCCGGCAGGAGTGGAAGGAGCAGGCGCGGCGCGCGAAGGACGAGAGCCGCCGGGCCCGGGAGGAGGCCCAGCGGGCGCGCCGGCAGGCCAAGGAGGCGCAGGAGCAGGCGCGCGAGCAGGCGCAGGAGCAGGTCCAGCGTCTGGCACAGCGGGTGCAGGACCAGGTCCAGGACCACTTCGCAAAAGGCGACTGGCCCACGGGGGTCCGCGAAGGCCTGAGCGAACTGGCCAAGGAATTCGGCGACTTCGGCAAGCACTTCGGCAAGGAGGCGGGCGGCACGGCCCGTTCGGACAGCGCCGGGCCCGAGGTGCGGGTCACCCATGGCGACATCCCCGCGGAGTATCTGCCGTCGTGGAGCCACGAGGACCCGACCGGCGACCCGGGCCGTGATCTGGACCGCCTCCTCGACCGCTTCCGCGACGACATCCGCGACGCGGCCAGGGACCACGGGGTGACGGAGGATCAACTCCGGGAGGCACGGCTCCGGTTGTCGGAGGCGGCGGCGCGCATCGGGGCGTCCCTGCGGGCGCCCAAGGTCTGACCCGCGGCGAGGCGCACGGTGAGGCCCCCGGCGAGGAGGGTCAAGGGGTGTCGCCCCTCGACCCCCACAGGCCAGCCAGGCCCGCCAAGGTCAGGCGAGGTCAGACCGTCAGCACGATCTTGCCGAACTGCCCGCCGGACTCCATCCGCTCGAACCCTTCGCGGGCGCGGTCCAGCGGGAGGGTCTCGTCGATCACTGGGCGCACCCCGGTGGCCGCACAGAACGACAGCAGATCCTCCAGCTCGTCCTTCGAGCCCATCGTCGAGCCGACGATCTTCAGCTCCAGGAAGAAGACGCGGGTCAGCTCGGCGTGCGAGGGACGGTCCCCGCTCGTGGCACCGGAGATGACGACCGTGCCGCCGGGCTTGAGCGACTTGATGGAGTGCGACCAGGTGGCCGCGCCGACGGTCTCGATGACGGCGTCCACCCGCTGCGGCAGCCGCGCACCCGACTCCACGGCCTCGACGGCGCCGAGCTCCAGGGCGCGCTTGCGCTTGGCCTCGTCACGGCTGGTCGCGAAGACCTTTAGACCGGCCGCCTTGCCGAGGACGATCGCGGCCGTGGCGACCCCGCCTCCGGCGCCCTGCACGAGCACGGAGTCACCGGGCCGCACCCCGGCGTTGGTGAAGAGCATGCGGTACGCCGTCAGCCACGCGGTCGGCAGGCAGGCCGCCTCTTCGAAGCTGAGCTCCTTCGGCTTGGGCAGTACGTTCCACTCGGGCACGGTCACCTGCTCGGCGAAGGTGCCCTGGTACTTCTCGGTGAGGATGGACCGGCCCTCCCGGGGCCCGACCCCGTAACCGGCCTGGCCGATGACGGAGTGCAGGACGACCTCGTTGCCGTCCTGGTCGATCCCGGCGGCGTCGCAGCCGAGGATCATCGGGAGCTTGTCCTCACCGAGTCCGACCCCGCGCAGGGACCACAGGTCGTGGTGGTTGAGGGAGGCGGCCTTGACGTTCACGGTCGTCCAGCCGGGGCGGGCCTCGGGGGCCGGGCGATCCCCCAACTCAAGGCCGTTCAGCGGCTGGTCACGGTCGATTCGGGCGGCGTAGGCAGCGAACATGACCTTGACCCTAGGTCCGCGGGGTGCCGCGCGGAACACCGTAGGGCTGTGACACGCGCCGCGCCCCGTGTCCCACGGAGTCGATCCGTGGCGCACGGGGCGCGGTCGGGGCCTGCGGCGTGGTCAGCGTCGGGCGACGCCCTCGGCGCGCGCGGCGGCGGCGACGGCCGCGGTCACCGCGGGAGCGACCCGCTCGTCGAACGGCGAGGGGATGACGTACCCGGCGGCCAGGTCGTCACCGACCACGTCGGCGAGCGCGTCGGCCGCCGCGATCTTCATGCCCTCGGTGATCCGCGACGCCCGCACCTGGAGCGCACCGGCGAAGATGCCGGGGAAGGCGAGGACGTTGTTGATCTGGTTCGGGTAGTCGGAGCGCCCGGTCGCGACGACTGCCGCGTACTTGTGGGCCACGTCCGGGTGGACCTCGGGGTTCGGGTTGGCCATCGCGAAGACGAAGGCGCCGGGCGCCATCGAGGCGACCGCGGGCTCCGGGACCGTACCGCCGGAGACGCCGATGAAGACGTCGGCGCCCGCAAGCGCCGTCTCCAGCGAGCCGGTGATGTTGGCCTTGTTCGTGAGCTCGGCGAGCTCGCGCTTGACGTCCGTGAGGTCCTCGCGGTCCCGGCTGACGATGCCCTTGCGGTCCGCGACCGCCACGTCGCCGAGCCCCGCCTCGAGGAGGAACTTGGCGATGGCGACACCCGCCGCGCCGGCTCCCGAGATCACGGCGCGCAGCTGGCCGAGCGTGCGCCCGCTGAGCTTGGCCGCGTTCTTCAGCGCGGCCAGCGTGACCACGGCGGTGCCGTGCTGGTCGTCGTGGAAGACCGGGATGTCGAGCCGCTCCTGGAGCCTGCGCTCGATCTCGAAGCAGCGCGGCGCCGAGATGTCCTCGAGGTTCACACCGCCGAACGAGGGAGCGAGCCGGACGACGGTCTCGATGATCTCGTCGGTGTCGGTCGTGCCGAGCGCGAGCGGCACCGCGTCGACGCCGCCGAACTGCTTGAACAGGATCGCTTTGCCCTCCATCACCGGGAGGGACGCCTCGGGACCGATGTCTCCGAGGCCGAGCACCGCGGTGCCGTCGGTGACGACGGCCACGACGGACGACTTCCACGTGTAGTCGTGGACGAGCTCGGGATTCTCCGCGATCGCGGAGCACACCTTCGCGACGCCCGGCGTGTACGCCAGGGACAGGTCGTCCTTGTTGAGCACCGGCACGGTGGCCTGCACGGCCATTTTGCCGCCGCGGTGCAGCGCGAAGGCCGGATCGAAGGGCTCTTCGGTGCTTTCGTTGCCGGTATGCGCCGGGCCCGCACTGGCCTGGCCGGAACCGACGTCGCTGCGAGGATTGACGATCTCCGCTGCCACTTGTATTACCCCTTAGGTCTTAATCATCAGTTGAGGGTGGGTCCGCTCCTGGTTGAGGAACGGGCGGGCACCGCGTATGACCCATATGTCGGGTGTCTTGCACTCGTACACGGGTCGGTACGCGACGGGCGCGCCGCACGCGCGCCCTGAGCCCCGGATGAGGGGTGTAAAGAACCTTCTTACCTGACGGACGCCACCCCGGACGAGTCCATTTGTGATCGATCACAGCGCGGTGACATGACTCATAGCCGAGGACCCGGATATTAGGGACCCGACCTCAAGCCGGGCTCAAAGCCGATGGAGGGTCGCTCACATGGTGAGACGCGACCCGTGGGGCCGCAGATCTTCCGGCCGGACAGCGGTCTCACCGCAGATGTTCGCTCGCCCGTTGGCGCGATGTACCGGCCTGTCGGGGTCCGGGAGCGGTACGGGGGTAACCCGTTATCCGATTTTGACATAGCAGGGGCCCTGAATGGCCCGGTCCGAATGGCAAGATGCCGTAATCACACGAGGTCGCGACACTCGAAGGTGTGTGCCGGATCTCTGCATCGGCTACTCCCTCACCCTGCCGGAGGAACCAGAAATGACCGCAAGCACCACCCGTCGTTCGACCGCTGCGAAGTCCGCGAAGTCCCGGATTGCCGTGGTCGGCGCGATCGCGGTCGCCGGCACTCTGCTGCTGTCGGGCTGCGGTGACCAGACCAAGGACAAGAGCGCGCCCGCCGACTCCACCAAGGGCGCCCCCCTCGCGGACAAGCTGCCCAAGCAGATCCGCGACAAGGGTGTCATCACGGTCGGTTCGGACATCGCGTACGCGCCCGTCGAGTTCAAGGACAAGTCCGGCCAGACCGCGGGCATCGACCCCGACCTCGCGGCCGCCATGGGCAAGCAGCTCGGTGTGAAGTTCGAGTTCCAGAACGGCACGTTCGACACCCTCATCACGGGTCTGCGCTCCAAGCGCTACGACCTCGCGATGTCGGCCATGACGGACACCAAGGACCGGCAGAACGGTGTCGACTCCGACACCGGCAAGAAGGTCGGCGAGGGCGTCGACTTCGTGGACTACTTCAACGCCGGCGTCTCGATCTACACGCCGAAGGGCAAGACCCAGGGCATCAAGACCTGGTCCGACCTGTGCGGCAAGAAGGTCGTCGTCCAGCGCGGCACGGTCTCCCACGACCTGGCGAAGGCCGAGGCGAAGAAGTGCCCGTCCGGCAAGACGATCTCCATCGAGGCCTTCGACAACGACCAGCAGGCCCAGACCCGGCTGCGCTCCGGCGGCGCCGACGCCGGTTCGTCCGACTTCCCGGTCGCCGCGTACGCGGTGAAGACCTCGGGCGGCGGCAAGGACTTCGAGATCGTCGGTGACCAGGTCGAGGCCGCCCCGTACGGCATCGCCGTCGCCAAGGGCAACACCCAGCTGCGCGACGCCCTCAAGGCGGCGCTGGACGCCCTCGTCAAGAACGGCGAGTACGAGAAGATCATCGCCAAGTGGGGCGTCGAGGCCGGCGCAGTCAAGGAAGCCACCGTCAACGGCGGCAAGTGACCGCGTCCCTCTCGTCACCCAGCCGTTCGAAAGGCAACACCCGTGTCTGTTGACATCGACAAGGCGGACGGGCCCCAGGACGTCCCGCCCCCCAAGGCGGGACCCGAGGCCATCAAGGCCATCCCGGTCCGGCACTACGGCCGCTACGTGGCCGCCGTCGTCGCGATCGCCGTTCTCGCCGCGATCGTCTACGCGTTCGCCCAGGGCAAGATCAACTGGGGCGCCATCCCGGACTACTTCTTCGACAACCGCATCCTCAAGGGCGTCGGCCAGACCCTACTGCTGACCGCGATCTCCATGGTGATCGGCGTAGTCGGAGGCGTCCTGCTCGCCGTGATGCGTCTGTCGCGCAACCCGGTGACGTCGTCGATCGCCTGGTTCTACATCTGGTTCTTCCGCGGCACCCCGGTTCTCGTCCAGTTGGCCGTCTGGTTCAACCTGGGCCTGGTCTTCGAGTACATCAACCTCGGTCCGATCTACAAGGACTACTGGTCCTCGTTCATGACGCCGTTCCTGACGGCGCTGCTCGGACTCGGCCTGAACGAGGCCGCGTACATGGCGGAGATCTGCCGCGCCGGCCTGCTCTCGGTCGACGAGGGCCAGACGGAGGCCTCGCACGCCCTCGGCATGAGCCACGCCAAGACCCTGCGCCGGATCGTGATCCCGCAGGCGATGCGCGTGATCGTGCCGCCCACGGGCAACGAGGTCATCAACATGCTGAAGACGACCTCGCTGGTCTCTGCCGTGCAGTACTACGAACTACTGAAGTACGCCCAGGACATCGGCCAGACCTCCGGCTCCCCGGTGGAAATGCTCTTCCTCGCCGCCGCCTGGTACCTGATCATGACGTCGATCCTGAGCGTCGGCCAGTATTACCTGGAGCGTTACTACGCCCGCGGCTCCAGCCGCTCGCTGCCTCCGACGCCGTTCCAGAAGATCAAGGCGAACCTGCTGTCGCTCTCGAACCGTAAGGGGGTCACGGCATGACCGCCATGGTGAAGTCCGAGGGCGTCCACAAGTCCTTCGGCAACGTCGAGGTACTCAAGGGCATCGACCTGGAGGTCAAGGAGGGCGAGGTCTTCTGCCTCATCGGCCCCTCCGGCTCCGGCAAGTCGACGTTCCTGCGGTGCATCAACCACCTGGAGAAGATCAACGCCGGCCGGCTCTACGTCGACGGCGAACTGGTCGGCTACCGGCAGAAGGGCGACAAGCTCTACGAGCTGAAGGACAGCGAGGTCGCGCTCAAGCGGCGGGACATCGGCATGGTGTTCCAGCGCTTCAACCTCTTCCCGCACCTGACGGCTGTGGAGAACGTCATGGAGGCGCCGGTCCAGGTCAAGCGCCAGTCCCGGACGCAGGCGCGGCAGCGGGCCAACGAGCTCCTGGAGCGCGTGGGCCTCGCCGACAAGGCGGGGAACTACCCCTCGCAGCTCTCCGGCGGCCAGCAGCAGCGCGTCGCCATCGCCCGTGCGCTGGCGATGGACCCGAAGCTGATGCTCTTCGACGAGCCGACCTCGGCCCTCGACCCCGAGCTCGTCGGCGACGTCCTCGACGTCATGCGTGACCTCGCCGAGTCCGGCATGACGATGATCGTCGTGACGCACGAGATGGGCTTCGCGCGCGAGGTCGGCGACAGCCTCGTCTTCATGGACGGCGGCGTGGTCGTCGAGTCCGGCAACCCGCGCGATGTTCTGACGAACCCGCAGCACGAGCGCACGCAGTCCTTCCTGTCGAAGGTGCTGTAGCTCCGCGTACGCAGAAGGAGGGGGCGGTACGGACACCACGTCCGCACCGCCCCCTCCTGTATGCGCGTATGCGCAGGGCTACTTGACCGCGAGCACAAGCGCGTCGGAGGGCGAGCGCCAGACGGGGCGGGCCTCGCCGAACCCGGCGGCGCGCAGGGTGCGGGCGTGCCAGTCGGCCGACGGGGTCTCGCCGTCGGCGTGCTCCCCGTAGATCTCGAAGCGCTTCGCGGTGGGTCCGGCGAGTACCGGGTCCTTGGCGGCGAGGGCCCACCACTCGGCCCAGTCGAGGGCGCCGGAGGCCTTGGCGCGGTCCATCTGCGCGTGGCGGTGGGCGCGTTCGGCGGCGTTGATCCGGGGCGTGGTGTCGTCGATCATGTGGTCGGCGTTCATGAAGACGCCGCCGTCGCGGACGAGGTCGGCGATCTGTCCGTAAAGGGTGGCGAGCGGTTCGTTGTGCAGCCAGTGCAGGGCGGTGGCGGTCAGGACGGCGTCGTACGAGGTGTGCGGCAGCCGCGCGGCCCAGTGCGGGTCCTTGAGGTCGGCGGTCACGAAGGTGACGCGGTCGTCGTCCGCGAAGGTGCCCTCGGCGATGGCGAGCAGCGCGGGGTCGAGGTCGACGCCGACACTGGTCGCTCCGGGGAACCTCTTCAGGAGCCGGTCCGTAATACTTCCCGTACCGCACGCGAGGTCGAGCACGCGCGGCGCGGGCCCGGCGAAGGCCTCCACCATGTCGAGCATGACCCGCAGCCGCTCCTCGCGGTCGGGCATGTACCACTCCTGCTGCCGGTCCCAGCTGTCCTGCCAGGCGCGCCAGTCGGCCGTGACTCCTGCGGTTTCCGTAGATCCCGTCATCGAGAACCCTCCCGTACGTAATACCCTCGAAGCAAGAGCAGCCATTACTCCCGTCATCGACGAAGATAGACCGCCCCGGTAAGGACTACAAGTGGAACTGGCCTATTACTCGGACTACGCCGTGCGTCTGGTCAACAGCGAGGAACCGGGTCGCGGCAAGGACTCCCTCACCACGGTCGAGGCAGTGCGCGACCTCTTCGGCGCGAACCGGTCGGCGGCCCGGCGCGCCGCGGACGCCGACCTGACGCGCTTCCGCGGCGTACGCGCGCGACTGCGCTCGGTATTCGAGGCGGCGGACGGCGGCGACGAGACGCTCGCGGTCGATCTGCTGAACTCGCTCCTCCTGGAGTTCCCGGTGAGCCCGCAGATCTCCGGGCACGACCACCGGGACGACGACGACCGCCCGTTGTGGCACATGCACCTCGCGGACCACCCGTCGAACGCGACAGCGGGATACGCGGCGATCGCCGCGATGGGCCTCGCCTTCCACCTCACGGAGTACGGCGTGGACCGCCTGGGCCTGTGCGAGGCGTCGCCGTGCCGCAACGCCTACCTGGACACGTCGACGAACCGCTCCCGGCGCTACTGCTCGGACCGCTGCGCGACCCGGGCGAACGTGGCGGCCTACCGCGCCCGCAAGCGCGCCGAGGCGGACCGGTCGGACAGCACGGGGCGCAGCGCCGAGAACGCCCACGCGGCCACGGCCGCCACGGACCGCTGACGCTCGCCCTCCACCCACGGCTTGCGGCGGCGCAGGCGCCCGCGCACCTTGGCGAGCACGAGGTCGTCGGGCACCGCGCCGTACACCTCGCTGTCGCCGCCGGCGTCGGGGTTGTCGCCGAGCACCCACCAACCCCCTTCCCGCCGCGCGGAGATCCGCTTCACCACGAGCAGATCCTGCTGGAAGGGGTGCCGCAGGATGACCACGTCTCCCGGCCGTACCCGGGCGCCGTGCTGCACGAGCATCCAGTCGCCGGGATACAGCGTCGGCACCATGGACGGCCCGTCCACCTCGATGATTTGAAACGGCACCCTGGCCTCCCGCGTCTCCTCTGCCGTCTCAGGCATCAGACATCCTCCCCGGTTCCGCCCGCCGGACCTCCGGTCCCATCCTCCACCAGTCCTGGTCTCACCCTGGACTTTTGTCCTAAGCCCATGGGGGCACCCGAGAAAACCCCTCTGCTACGGAGTAATGTCCCACCTGAGAAGACGATCACGAGGAAGGACAGCTACATGCTTTCCCGCCTGTTTGCCCCCAAGGTGAAGGCCAGCGCGCACTGCGACCTGCCCTGCGGCGTGTACGACCCGGCCCAGGCCCGCATCGAGGCGGAGTCGGTCAAGGCCGTCCAGGACAAGATGGCCGCAAACGACGACGCACAGTTCCAGACGCGCGCCATCATCATCAAGGAGCAGCGCGCCGAGCTCGCCAAGCACCACGTGTCGGTGCTCTGGAGCGACTACTTCAAGCCCCCGCACTTCGAGAAGTACCCCGAGCTGAGCCAGCTGGTCAACGACACCCTGAAGGCCCTCTCGGCCGCCAAGGCGTCGAGCGACCCGGCGACCGGCCAGAAGGCTCTGGACCTCATCGCCGAGATCGACAAGATCTTCTGGGAGACGAAGAAGGCTTGATCTATGGCTAGGCCGTCTGACCTGCGGTTTCGCTGGTCATGTCGCCTACCGGTCCGCACCCGGTCCGCAGGCCGCCGAGAACGGCGTCCATGACGGAGCGGGTGCGGTCCTCTTCGCCCGGCCACAGGTGCGCGTAGATCCGTAGCGTGATGACGGCGGATGCGTGGCCGAGGACCAACTGGACCTGCTTGACGCTCGCCCCGCCGCCGATGAGCGCGGAGACGAAGAAGTGCCGCAGGTCGTGGGTCACCATGTGCGACAACTCGGAGGGCTTACGGCCCTCGCGCCCGGCCTCCTTGTTCTCAGCCGCCTGGCGCGCACGACGAGCGCAATTCCATTCGGTCTTCCAGCGACGGTAGTTGAGGGGCTCACCCTCCTCCATCGTGAACAACCACTCCTTCGATGGGTGCGCGGTGAGATGCGCCAGGAGCGCATCGGTATCCGCCAAGTCGCTGGGATACGACGCTCGTTCCATGCCCTGCGTACCAGCATGGACGGGCTCGCCGGTGGGTCTGGGTGGCGGTCAGCACCACGAACGAGCGATCGCGAACCAAGAGAGAAGGGGCCGCGGCCGCGGCACCTTCCCGCCGATCCCCATGGAACCTTCACGGACCGGTGCACAACCATCATCAAACCGTGGGGATGGTCATAGTTGCGCTGGGCCTCTTGTTTGGTTCGTCACGGTTTATCCAGTGGATTGTCATGTGCGCGAGGACATAGGAATGTCGAGGCGACATCGAACACATGTTGCAACCATCTGTGCGTCGCTGCCGCTGGGCGGGAGCGGCGCGAGAGGGCCAACCTCCCGTTTCCGGGAGGGGCTTGAGAGGGATCCAGC
Organism: Streptomyces sp. NPDC045026; assembly: GCF_056432625.1. Lineage (NCBI taxonomy): Bacteria > Bacillati > Actinomycetota > Actinomycetes > Kitasatosporales > Streptomycetaceae > Streptomyces > Streptomyces sp. NPDC045026. The sequence goes on along the minus strand of NZ_JBWKIS010000003.1, from coordinate 268,294 downwards.
CCTGCCCAAGGGACCCGCAGGGCAGAATCGGAAGGGAAACGTCTTGCCAGGTACGTCCAGACGAAAGCTCATCCTCCGCCGGTTAACCGTCGGCGCCGCAGCGCTGCTACTCCTGGGATCTGGGGTGGCGACCGCGACCGCGGCCGACGGTGGCGGCGGCTTCGACCGCAACCTGAATCCGAACGCCGCGCCGTCGTCCCGACCGGCCGCCGGGCCCGCGCTGAATGCCGTCGCCGCAGCGTCCCGGCCGGTGTCGGGCAAGAGTCCCTCGGCGGGGCCGGGCACGAAGGACGCCTCCGGCGTCTGGCAGATCACCACCCCCAGGGCCAAGTTAAGCAACACCGTGACCAACGCCGACGGCAGCACGGCCGACCTCACCTTCGAAGTCTGGACCGCCGACTCCTCGGGGAACGCCAAGACCCAGGTGAAGATCAGCGACGACCAGTACGGCGTCATGGTGTCCGGCTTCGTCCAGTCCGGTTCCGCCGCCTCCGTGACCGTGGGCGCCGGATGGCTGAAGCCGAACGTTGACTACGTCTTCCACACCTCCGCCTACGCCAAGAGCGGCTTGTACGAGACGTCATGGTCGCCCTGGGCCCGGTTCCGCGTCACGATGCCCGTCGACCTGACCCTGCCCAACCCCAATGCCTCGGCTCCGAACCCGGACCAGTCCGCCCAGGCGTACACGAACACGATGGCTCCGTCCTCTCCGTGGACGACCACGGCCGCTCCGAGCCGGGAGCGCTCCATTGCTCCCGGGACGTTCAAGACCCACTGCACCACCTCCTCGGACGGAGTGAAGGTGTGCGGCAAGGCTGAACCCTACGACGGCCGCAACTTCACCCTCCACCGCAGCGTCGGCGTGCAGCCGAAGGTCGCCGCGCAGTCGTCCCTGGTCAGCGGCTGCGACCCGGCCAACCCGCAGAAGGGGCTGTGGACCACGCGCTTCGAGGAGTGCTCGACGTTCACCATGTCTTGGGAGGCGAGCCTTAACGATGTCCCCGTCGGCACCGTGAAGGCGCTGGTGGTCAACGAGCGTCAACTAGACCCGAAGTCCGGGAACATCACCGAACGGATCAACGTCACCGACGTGGACGTTCCGACAACCATCCCCGCGTTCACCCTGGACGCCCCGAAGATCGACTGCGAGCCCTCCGGGAACTGCGGCGTTCAGAACGTCAGCGGCTGGACGGGCGCGGCCGCATGGGTACCCGGCGACCACCACAGCGTGTCCGCGGACGCCTCCTACCTCTGGGCGCCCGACATGACCGGACCGGGCACCACCAGTCCCCAGGTGATGAAGCTCGGCGTCGCGGTCGCGCTACAGGGCAACCCGCAGATCCCGGGCCAGACGGTGCAGTCGTCCCCCGCGGTCTTCATGGACGTCGCGGGCGGTGACCTGGAGAACGGCGGAGCCCCCGACCAGATCCGATGCGACAATACAAAGATCATCAACACGGTGCCGACGACCGGCTGTGTGTTCCACAACTACGTGTCGACCTACACCTTCAACGCGGCGAAGTACCCGCAGGCCTCGTCGCACGCCTGGCTGATCCAGCACAAGCTGGCCAACCATCCCGGCAGCAAGGCCGACAGCAAGCCGCTGTACTTCCTGCCCGACGGTGACATCAGCGGCAACCGGACGGTGATCTGCCCCACCGGATGGGCGGCGGCCAACGGTGACACCAGTGCCCTCAACGGCACGACGGACAAGGCGCTGAACTGCGACGAGTTCGCGTTCAACGCCACGTACAACAGTGGCGGGATGCCCTCGCTCGCGGGTGGCCTGAACCCGGTCAGCAGTGGGGACGCCTGCGTTCAGACCCTTGCGAGCAAACAGGGCAGCACCGTTCACCTGTTCAACATCGACGGCCACACGCCGGTGTGGAAGGAGGTCTGCGGACGGTCCGCGATCTCCGGGAACGACAACAGCGGTTCGATGGCCGGGTTCGGGGCCTTCAACGCGAACCAGCGACTGCTGGACCGTGACCCGTACTGGCTGAACACGAACATGAACGCGGCGTGCTCCGCCGACAGCACGACCGTGAAGTGCACCATGACCGCGAAGAACCAGTAGCACCACCCCGCTCACAGGAGGCGCCGCGCCGAGAGGGCGCGGCGCCTCCCGGCTGCTACCGGTTCACACCGGCGAGGGCAGGTGCACCGCGGGCAACAGCCCCAGCTCGATCTCCCGACGCGGCAGCGACAGCCCGAGATGCTCGCCCACCGCCGCGAACAGCCGCTTCGCCAACTCCTCGTCCTCGTCCTCGGGGTCCTCGCAGCCGGGGAAGGTGTCCCGCACCGCCCCGGCCCGGCGCATGGCCGCGTCCAGCGCGGCGAACGTCCCGAACCGGTCCCCGGGCGGGACCGCGGTCCCCAGCAGACTGTCACCAGGCTCGCCGGAACTCACTTCGCCGGCTGCGTCGACGTAGCACACCCACGGGGACTCGTGCAGGAAGCGGTCCAGGCAGACGAGTTCGTCACCCTGCTCCACCAAGGTGTCCTGGCCCAGCCGGTCGAGGAAGACGAGGTGCCAGGTGGACCGCTCGACCTCCAGGACATACGTCCACTCGCCGCTCCGGCCGAACATCGCCACACTGTCGCCCAGGCTCACGCTCATCCTGTCGAAGTCCTTGAACTGTGGCGGCCGTTCGGCCAGGCCGCGGTCGGCGCCGAGGCGCACCACGAAGTCCACCGGGTCCACGCCACGCACCGCCGTGAGGCTGATGTCCGAGAGCATCCCGTCCTTGACGATCGCACCGCTGTACCAGTGCTCGCCGATCCACGCCAAGCCGTTGTCCGTCACCGCGGCAACCCCTTTCCTCGACCTTCGTGCACACGCTACTGACCTCGGTTCGGCCGCGTGATCTATCGGGAAGTCCGGTCCGCCGGCCGATGAGGCCGCGGCATGCGGAGCCGGGTGCTGTCGGCGTTTTCGGCCCGCTCGGGTAGCGTCGCCTGGATGGACCACTCGCGCCCCCGCCTCCTCTACGTAACCGATCTCGCGTACCCGGCCCGTGGCCGTCGGTACTGCGACGAGGACATAGCTCTCTCGGCGCGGCTGCGCGAGGAGTTCGACGTGGCCCTGTGTCATCCGCTGGACGCCGCCGCACTGATGGACGGCTTCGACGCGGTCGTCGTGCGCAACAGCGGGCCCGTGCTGCACTACCAGGCCGCGTACGACGCGTTCCGCGAGCAGGCCCTGGCGCGCGGGGTGCGGGTCTTCAACGAGCTGTCCGGGAAGGCGGACATGGCGGGCAAGGGGTACCTGCTCGACCTGACCGCGGCCGGGTATCCGGTCATCCCGACCGTCGGCCGCGCCGCCGACCTCCCTCTGCTGCCCGAGGCGGACGAGTACGTGGTCAAGCCGTTGCTCGGCGCCGACTCCATCGGCCTTGAGTTCGTCGGCCGCGAGGCGCTGCCCGGCCTGGAGTTCGACGGCATCCTCGTCCAGCCGCGGATCCGCTTCCGGTACGAGGTGTCGTTCTACTTCGTCGACCGGAGCCTCCAGTACGCCCTGTACGCGCCCCGGCCGGACGAGCGGTGGGTCCTCGAACCGTACGAACCCACCGGCGCGGACCGGGAGTTCGCGCAGAAGTTCGTCGACTGGAACACCATCGGCCACGGCATCCAGCGGGTGGACGCGTGCCGCACGCCGGAGGGTGAGCTGCTCCTGGTCGAGCTGGAGGACCTCAACCCGTATCTGTCCCTGGACCTGGTCGACGCGGGCACGCGGGACGCGTTCGTGGCGGCGATGGCGGACTCGCTGCGGGGGCTACTGGCCGACCGGGCCTGACGGCGACGCGAGCCAGGTGAAGCGGGGTTTGTCCTTCGACCGTGCTCCCAGGCGCCTCTGGAAGCGGATCGCGCCGTCGTTCCAGACGGGTGTCTGCCACTGGATCCCGACGATCCCCAGGGCTCGGGCCTCGGCCGCCACGGCGTCCATGAGGAGCGGTCCGAGGCCGAGTCCGCGGTGGCCGGGGCGCAGGTACAGGCAGTCCATGTGCAGGTATTCGTACCCGTCCCAGGTGGAGATCGCGGGCTCGCAGGTGGCGTAGCCGACGAGCGTGGCGTCCGCGCGTTCGGCGACCAGGCAGCGCAGGCGGGGGCCGGCGGCGGTGAACAGGAGCGCGTGCAGCCGGTCGGCGAGGCCGGGGCCGGCGGGGCCGCCTTTCTCGAACGCGGCGTGTTCCGCGGCGGGTCGGGCCACTGCGGGCAGGTCGCCGGGCGGGCGCGGCGCACGCTCACCTGGGCGTCGGTCACCGGGCGTCCTCTTCGGTGACGTCCGCGGACCGGGCGGCGAGGCGATCCGCGAGGGGGCCTTCGCCGTCGACCACGTGGCGGGTGAACGCGCTGCGCTCGTGGGCGAGCACGGCCGCCTCCCGGACGCAGGGGGCGAGGCCGGTACGGCCGGGCCGCAGCAGCTCCGGACGTCCTGCCGGTCCGGTGAAGACCGCCAGGTCGGACATGTGGCCCTCGATCCAGGTGTGGACGAGGACGTAGTCGCCGTCTCCCCCGGCGTGCAGCAGGACCACGGCGAGGCCGAGCGAGCCCCGGACGGCGCCGAGCGCCAGGTGGGCGTCGACGAGCGGCATGACGGCGGCGGCGTCCCGCTCCGTCACCGCGCGTCCCGGTGCCTCGATGGCGTACGTCTTGACGACATGACCGGCGCGCTCCCCGCTGCCCAGCGGGCGTACGGCACGCGCGTGGTGACCGTCGGCGAGGGCGAGGAGCGCGCCCTGGTCGACGGCCACCGGGAGGGCCGGTGCTGCGGCTGTGGTGACCGGGCGATCGGGCGTGGCCCCATCATGCAGGGCCGGGGGTTCAGCCGTCCGCCCTGTCACGTGCTCGCCGGGGCGCGAGGAACAGCGCGGCGAGGACCGAACCGGCGGCCACCAGAAGGGAGTTGACGAGTACGGCGGTGGAGACTCCGGACAGGACCGCGTGCGGACCGGTCGCCCCGCCCATGCGGGCCGTGGCGATCGCGCTCATGACCGGGATGCCCAGGGTGATGCCGACCTGCTGGGTCATGGTCGCGAGGCCGGTGGCGAGTCCCTGCTCCTCGTCGGGCAGTCCGGACGTGGCCGTCACCATGAAGCCGACGATCACCAGCATGTTGCCGACTCCGCCGACGAACGTGGCCGCGAGGAGCAGCCAGATCCAGGACCCCGACGTGCCGAGCGCCACCAGGGCGAGCGTCGCGACGGCCTGGACGGCGCCGCCGACGACGATCGTGGTCCGGTTGCCGAGGCGTCCGACGGCGCGGCCGCCGAGCGTGCCGCCGATCACGGTGCCGAGCCCGAGGACGCCGAAGGCGAGCCCCGTGGCGAGCGGCGAGTAGCCGAGGACTTCCTGGAGGTAGAGCGTGAGCAGGAAGACGAGGGACGTCTCGGTGACGAAGGCGATGAGCCCGGCCGCGTTGCCCCAGATCACGGAGCGCCGCCCGAGGATGTGGAGCGGGACGAGGGGCGCGGTGGCCCGCTTCTCGACGAACCGGAAGGCGACGAGGAGCGCGGCGCCCGCGAGCAGTGCGGCCAGGGTCGTGGGGGCGCCCCAGCCGGTCTCGCCGGCCTGCGTGAGCCCGTAGACGAGGAGCAGGAGTCCGCCGGTGACGGTCGCGGCGCCGGGGATGTCGAGGCGCGGGCGGCGATCGGGGCGCGAGTCGGTGATGACGGACGGGGCGAGGGCGAGGACGAGAGCGGCGACGGGGACGTTGACGAAGAACGCCCAGCGCCAGGAGAGCAGGTCCGTGAGGAGTCCGCCGAGGATGGCGCCCGCGGTGAAGCCGGCGGACATCAGGGCGCCGTTGAGGCCGAGGGCGCGTTCGCGCAGCGGCCCTTCCTTGAAGGCGGTGGTCAGGAGGGCGAGCCCGGCCGGGGTGACGGCCGCGGTCGCGAGGCCCTGCAACACCCGTGCCACGAGGAGGACTTCGGGCGAGGTGGCGAGGCCGCCCAGGAGGGAGGAGGCGCCCAGGACGGCCATACCGGCGAGGAACAGCCGTTTGCGGCCCACGAGGTCGGCGACGCGGCCGAAGAGGAGTGTGAACCCGGCGGCGGCGAGCGCGAACGCCGTGGCGATCCACTGGAGACGGGAGAGCGAGAAGCCGAGCCCTTCGCCGACGACGGGCAGCGCGACGTTCAGGATCGAGAAGTCCACGGCGATCATGAACTGGGCGCCGAGGAGGAGGGTGAGGACGAACCTCTGGCGGGCGGTCATGCGCGGGGGTGGTGCGACGGCCGGGGCGGGGGCGGTCTGCGTGGACGCCGACATGGGGCACTCCTTAAATGGTTCTGCGTTCCCGTTAAGGCACGCCAAACGTAGCAGAGTGGAGCGCCTTAAGGGAACCGCAGTCCCATTACATTGCGGCGAGCACCTCGCGCACGTTGTCCCGCACCGTCTCCTGGGACCGCCGCGCCGACTCGTAGGCGGACCTGTGGCGCGCAATGTCCGCCCGCTGCACCTCGGACAGCACGGACCACCACACCCCGGCCGTGTTGTGCTCGCGCTTGCACTCGATGTCGGCGACGGCCGTGCCCCGCTCGCGACGCGAACGTGACGTGTTGCCGCCGTTTTCGCGCTGCCACGCCTTGTCGCGGAAGGCGTCGTCGGGGGTGCCGTACCGCTTGAACCCCTTGTCCACGACGCACTGCGACCAGGCCTTCAGTACCCGCCGCACGCGCTTGTCCTTCATGGCCGCCTGGTGCAGGACGGCCGACCGCTGCGGGACGTACGCCCACGTGCGGCGCAGATCCCGCACGCCGCGGTAGAGGCGCTTTTCCGCGCGGCCCAGGCAGCCCTGCTCGGGGACGCGCCTGCCGCGGATCGTCGACGGCCCGCCCACACGGTGCCCCCGGTAGACGTACGACTCCTCGGCCGTCATGACGCGCCCCGCGGGCTCGACCGGGACGGCCCGCTTCGGGTCCCAGCCGTACCCCCAGCGCCGCGCCTTCTCCAGGTCGAACTGCCCCGCGGAATCCTGGGCCACGGCCACCAGGGCGACCGCGCCGGTACCCGGGCTCTTCGGGTCGCGGGGGAAGTCGGCGAAGCCGAAGTCGCGCATGCAACGCTGGGCGAGGAGCATCTGGGCGCGGTGGAGCGTCCGGTACGCGTCGTCGTCATCGGCAGTCAACTCGTAGTGATGCAGAGGCAGTTCGGGCAGATCCTTCGCCTCTCGGACGATCGGGACACCGTCCGCGGTCCGCTGCCCTTCGGACGGCGTACCGTCGCACCCCGCCAGCAGGAACACCGTCATCGCCGCCGCCACGACCCCTACGGGGCCGCCCCCTCGCCGTACCCGCACCGAACCCCCTCGGCCGGCTCGCACCGGCCCGTCCCCGTCCGGGGGCGAGTCACCCCCGAATCCGAACGCCCGTCCGACTGACGGGCGGACCGAGGGGACTTTAGCGGACCCGCCCGCCGTCCCAGTCCCGCACCTCGGTGACGGCCTCCACCGGCAACGGCCCGTAGATGTGCGGGAATTCGTCGGCGCCGGGCTCCGGCGCCTCGAACCTGACCGGCGCCGGCACCCGCTCGCTGTCGATGACCAGGACCACGATTTCGTCGGGTCCGTCGTACGTGCCGTACAGGAAGTCGGCGACCCCCCGCAGCTGGTGCGCCAGCGAGCAGTGGATGAAGCCCTCCTCGGCGAGGGTCTTGCCGCGCGTGGACATCTCGTAGACGCCGGACGCGCGGGCCGCGTCCCACAGGGAACGCTCGGTGATGTGCAGGAGTTCGGTCATGCGCGACAACCTACGAGCCGATCGCTCGGGCGGGCATCGCATTTCGGCCGGGAGCGCACCTCACGAGAGCAGCGTTCTCGGCACCGCCCGGCAAAGAATCTAGCCGGGGAGCCCCGGCCTCTTCCTGCTGTACGTCCGCACGATCACGCCGTTGCCGAACGTCCGGTTCTCCTCCAGGGCGAACTCGCCGATCGCGAAGCCGGAGCCGAACATCGGCATGCCCGAGCCGAAGACCAGCGGATACGTCTTGATCACCAGCTCGTCCACCTCGTCGGCGAGCACACCGGCGAGCGTCGCGCCACCGCACAGCCAGATGCCGAACTCGCCGTCCTCCGCCTTGAGTTCGCGGATCTTCCCGACGACATCGTCGGCGACGATCTCCACGTTCGGGTCGGGGGACTTCTCGATCGAGCGCGCCGCCACGTACTCGCGCATGTGTCCGTACGGGCTGGTCAGGCCGGCATCGAGGCCGATCCGGTAGCTGGCCCGGCCCTGGATGACGGTGTCGAACCGCTTGTTGACCAGGTGCTCCAGGCCGAGGATCCGGCGGCCCTCCGCCGAGATGGTCTCGGGGTACTCGGTCGTGAGGAACCCGAGGAACTCCTCGTCCACGAAGGGCATGAAGGCGTTCGCGTCTCCGTCGGGGCCTCCGATGAAACCGTCGATCGACACGGCGACGAAGTACGTGAGCTTTCGCAAGTGGGTCTCTTTCCGCAGATGACAGGGGTGTTCGGGCGGGCCGTCGTACGGACCTCGGTGCCATGGCACCGCTCGAACAACTGCAGTTATAGTGCTTCACCTGTAGTGGTTGCAAGAGGTTTCGGGATTCCGGTCCGGTGGGCTCCCGGATCTCCGGTCAGAAGGAGCGCACAGATGGCACGGAACGCGGAGCGCAGGGTGGCCCTGGTGAACGCCGCGGTGGAGGTGCTCGCGGCCGAGGGCGCGCGGGGCCTGACCTTTCGCGCGGTGGACGCGGCGGCGGGCGTCCCCACGGGCACCTCGTCGAACTACTTCACCAGCCGGGACGACCTGCTGCACCAGATCGACGCATGGCTGCACGAGCGGCTGGCTCCGGACCCGGCGGTGGTCGCGGAACTCCTGGAGCGTCCGCGCGACCGCGATCTCGTCGCGGCGTTCATGCACGATCTGCTGGGCCGCGCGCAGCGCGACCGCACCGGCTATCTGGCCATGATGGAGATGCGCCTGGAGGCGGGACGCCGGCCAGAACTGCGCGCGTCCCTCATGAAGTCGCTCCGCGGCGACCTGGACTTCGGCATCTCGTTCCACACCGAGTCCGGGCTCCCCGGCGGCGCAGAGACGGTGACCGTGCTCTACCTCGCCACCCTGGGTCTCATCCTGGAACACCTGACGATGCCGGGGATGCTGGACGGCGCCGTACCCGGCGTGAGCGTCCCCGAGGGCCTCATGGACCGGATCGTCCGCACGATCGTGCCGCAGGAGTAGCCACACCCACCCCTGCGGCCATGGCTCAACTGCCTTGCGGATTACGCCACATGGGCCACATCGTCGGCCCGTCCGGCAGCGCGACCCCGTTGCCGGTGCACGCGAAGCCGAGCCGCTCGTACAGCACACGGCTACGGGCGCTGCTCGCCTCCAGATACGCCGCCACGCCCTCGCGGTCGCAGCGGTCGAGGACGGGCGCCATGAGCGCGGTACCGAGGCCCTGCCCCTGCCGCGCCGGGTCCACGGCGATCATCCACAGGTATTCGTGCGCGCGCTCGCGCGGGTGGGCCCCCGAGGTCAACCGGCCGATCTCCTCGACCCGTTCGTTGTCCGGGTCCACGGCAGCGCGCAGCTGCGCGGGACCGTCGTCGTCCTCGGCCTCGTCCTGGTTCTCGTCCCGGCCGGCCTGCCCGCCCGGCCGGGCCGGTATCGACAGCCAGAGCGCGGCCGCGGCGCCGTCCTCGGTGATGTCGACATATCCCTCGCTCAGCGAGATGTCGATGAAGGCCGCCATGAGAGCGGCGTGCCTGCGGCGGCGGTGCGCCAGGCCGGGGAAGACCCAGCCGCTCACCGGGTCGTCCATGAACGCCTCGTCGAGCAGCCGCACAAGATCCGCCCGGTCGTGTTCCGTCGCCCTTCGGATCGCCACGCCCATGGCCCCCGCCCCCTCACGTCGCGGCCCGCCTCAACGGGCCGTGTCCCTGCGCCGGTCGGCCGCCACACGCCGGCCCGCTGCAGCCTAGGCGATCGGTTCCGTACGCGCGTGTGGGCCCCGCACTCCTCCCGGAGTGCGGGGCCCACAGATCACTTCAACTCCCCTCCCCTGCGGATGATTTCCCCCCTAGTGGCTGCGTCTCGTCACGAACTCGGCGAGCGACAGCAGTCCGCCCGCGGCCTCCGGCGCCGGGACCGCCCGGGACAGCTGGTGCACCGCCCGGGACATCCGGTCGGCCGCGTGCAGCTGCGCCCAGTCGCGCCCCCCGGCGCGCTCGACGACCAGCGCCATGGCCTCCAGCTCCCCCTCCTTCGGCGGGCCGTCGTCCGGTCCCACCACCCCGTAGAGCGCGGCCAGTTCACCGGCTTCGGGCATGCCCGAGGCCAGCGCCGCCACCACCGGCAGCGACTTCTTGCGTACCGCCAGATCGGCGCCCGCCGCCTTGCCCGTACGGGCCGGATCCCCCCAGATCCCGATGACGTCGTCGATCAGCTGGAACGCGAGCCCGGCCTCCCGGCCGAACCCGTCGAGGGCCGCGACCTCCTCCTCCTCGGCCCCCGCGTACAACCCCCCGATCGCGCAGGCGCAGCCGAGTAGCGCGCCCGTCTTCGCCTCCGCCATCACGAGGCACTCGTCCAGCGTGACCTCGTCCGGTTCACGCCTCTCCAGGGCGACATCGGCGACCTGGCCCTCGCACAGCTCCACCACACAGGCCGCGATCCGGGCCGCCGCCGCCCGGGCCGCCGGGTGCGGATCCTCGGCGAGCAGCCGCTGCGCGAGCGCCTGGAGTGCGTCGCCCGCCAGGATCGCGTCGGCGTCCCCGAAGACGGTCCACGCGGTCGGCCGGTGCCTGCGCGTGGTGTCCCGGTCCATGAGGTCGTCGTGCAGGAGCGTGAAGTTGTGGACGAGCTCCACGGCCGCCGCCGCCCGCACCGCGAGCTCCGGAGCGCCCCCCAGCGCCCGCACCGCGGCGAGGACGAGCGCCGGCCTGATGGCCTTGCCCGCATGTCCCGTGGCCGCGGTGCCGTCCGCTTGCTCCCACCCGAAGTGGTAGCGCGCGATGCGGCGCAACGATCCGGGCAGGGTCTCTACGGCCCTGCGCAGCTCCGGGTCCACCTGCGCCCTGGCCTGCGCCAGGATCACCGCCGCTTCCTGGCCGTCCGCGGCCACCTCCGCGTCCTGTCCGCCCGGCTCCCCCTGCTGCTGCGGCACTATGGACTGCTTCGTCTGCGTCATGAGCTTCAACGCCACCTGCCGATCTCGACGTTCTCCAGGACGCCGAGCGCGTCCGGCACGAGCACCGCCGCCGAGTAGTACGTCGTCACCAGGTAGGAGATGATCGCCTGCTCGCTGATGCCCATGAACCGCACGGACAGGCTGGGCTCGATCTCGTCCGGGATGCCCGCCTGCTGGAGGCCGATGACTCCCTGCTCCTCCTCGCCGGTACGCATGCAGATGATCGACGTCGTGCGCGCGTCGGACACGGGGATCTTGTTGCTCGGGAAGATCGGCACCCCGCGCCAGGTCGGGATGCGGTTGCCCCCTACGTCGATGGACTCCGGGACGAGCCCGCGCCTGTTGCACTCGCGCCCGAAGGCGGCGATGGCACGCGGGTGGGCGAGGAACAGCTTCGACCCCCGGCGACGGCTGAGCAGCTCGTCCATGTCGTCCGGGCCGGGCACGCCGTCGTGCGGCTGGAGCCGCTGCTCGTACTCGCAGTTGTTGAGCAGGCCGAACTCCCGGTTGTTGATGAGCTCGTGCTCCTGGCGCTCCTTCAACGCCTCGACGGTGAGCCGGAGCTGATGCTCCGTCTGGTTCATCGGCTGGTTGTAGAGGTCCGCCACGCGCGAGTGGATGCGCAGGACGGTCTGGGCGACACTCAGCTCGTACTCACGCGGCGCCGAGTCGTAGTCGACGTACGTGCCCGGGAGCACCGCCTCACCGACGTGGCCCGCGGAGACGTCGATCTGCTTCTCGCCGAACTTGTTCGTCCGCTGCGCGGGGATGGTCCGCAGCGCTCCCAGGTGGCCGGCGAGGCTCTCGGAGCGTTCCGCGACCTGCTCCAGGTCCTGGCGCGGCAGGGTGAGCACGGTGCACGCGGTCACGGCGCGCGCCGTGTACTCCCAGATGGCGTCCGGGTCGAGCAGCGCCTGCTCGCCGAAGTACGCACCGTCGGCGAGGACCCCGAGGACCGCGTCGTCCCCGTAGGGGCCCGTGCCGACCTTCTCGACCCTGCCGTGGGCGAGGAGGAACACCTCGTCCGCGGAGCTGCCGAAGGAGGCGAGCAGGTCGCCCGGCGCGTACTCCCGCTGCCGGCACCGCACCGCGAGCTCTTCGAGCACCTCCTGGTCCCCGTAGTCCCGCAGCATCGGCAGTTCACCGAGCTCCGCGGGGATGACCCGCACCTGGTCTCCGGTCTTGACGAACGTCACGCGTCCGTCACCGACCGAGTAGCTGAGCCGCCGGTTCACCCGGTACGTGCCGCCCTGCACATTCACCCAGGGCAGCATCCGCAGCAGCCACCTGGAGCTGATCTCCTGCATCTGCGGCGCGGACTTGGTGGTGGTGGCCAGATTCCGCGCGGCGGATGTGCCGAGACTCTGCTGCGGCCCGGCCTGCTCCGTGCGGACTTCTTCGCCTACCGACATGAGCTTTGCCTCCCGATCAAGAACTGACCTGCGGCGACAACACTTCCACCACGCATCGTGGCCGCGCCATCACACAAACGAGCGGGGTTGGATGGGGGTGGACAGGGCACGATGCCCGTTTTTCCGGGTAGGGAACTTCCGCACGGCGGAACTTCAAGATCCCGGCGGGCGTTCAACCGGTACACCGAGGCACTGATGACGGGAGACGGCAATGACAGGCTTCCTGGACCGCGCCAAGGAACAGGCGCAGCGCGGGCTCACGCAGGGCAAGCAGAAGCTGGACGAGGTGCAGGCGCAGCGGGCGGGCGGCGACCTCCTGAAGAAGCTGGGCGCCGCGTACTACGCGGAGCGCAAGGGCGCCGGCACCCCCGAGGCGACGCAGGCCGCGCTCGGAGCCCTGGAGAATCACATCGCGGAACACGGGGACGGCTTCCTGCGGAGCTGAGGCCGCCCCGCCTCCTTCCCGGCCCGTACGCGCGCTTCCCCGGCCCGTAGGCGCCTCTTCGGCCGAATAGGCTCGCGATGACCGGAACGGCTCGCACGCGATGCGAACAAGTAGTTCCGGTGCGCCGGTTCGGGTACAAGCGGCGTACGAGACGGACGCGCACCGCTTCCGTCGCACCCGCGAAGGAGGCGGCCATGGCCCCACCCATGTCCGCGAGCAGTTTCCTGGACGCCCTCAAGCGTGAAGGCCTGACGGTGGTCGAGGTCGGCGACTGGAGACACCACAACCGCAACCACAAGGGACCCTGGGGCCCGGTGCACGGCGTGATGATCCATCACACCGTGACCTCGGGCAGCAAGCAGACCGTCGACCTCTGCCGGAACGGGCACGCGGACCTGCCGGGCCCGCTGTGCCACGGCGTCATCACGAAGGACGGCCGCGTCCACCTCGTCGGCTACGGCCGGGCCAATCACGCAGGTCTCGGCGACGACGACGTGCTGCGGGCGGTCATCGCGGAGAAGGCGCTGCCCCACGACAACGAGGCGAACACGGACGGCAACCGCCACTTCTACGGCTTCGAGTGCGAGAACCTCGGCGACGGCAAGGATCCATGGCCCGCCGCGCAGCTGGAGGCGATCGAGCGGGCGGCGGCCGCGGTGTGCCGCCGGCACGGCTGGACGGAGCGGTCGGTGATCGGCCACCTGGAGTGGCAGCCGGGCAAGGTCGACCCGCGCGGCTTCACGATGGCCTCGATGCGGGGGCGCATCCGCGACCGGCTCAAGTAGCCACCCTCCGGCACGCGGCCTGCGGCGATCCGCTTGCACAATGAGTGGGTGACTGTGCACCCCCGCCCGCGCCCGCTCCTGCACCCCCGGCTGCCCTCGCCGGTGGAGCCGGTCGCCGACGACCGGTTCCACCGTCACGGGGTGCGGCTCCTGGTCAAGCGCGACGACCTCATCCACCCTGACCTGCCCGGCAACAAGTGGCGCAAGCTTGCGCCCAACCTCGAAGCGGCGACCGCCGCGGGCCACGGCACGCTGCTCACGTTCGGCGGCGCTTTCTCCAACCACCTGCGCGCCACGGCCGCCGCGGGCCGTCTCCTCGGCCTGCGGACCATCGGCGTCGTCAGGGGCCAGGAACTGGCCGGGCAGCCCCTGAACGCCTCTCTCGCGCGCTGCGCGGACGACGGCATGCGTCTCCACTTCGTCGACCGGACGACGTACCGGGAGAAGCGGGATCCGGCCACGCTCGCCCGCATCCTGCGTGAGGTGGCGCCGTCCGACGGGCCGTGGGAGCCGCCCTACGTCGTCCCCGAGGGCGGCAGCAACGCCGAGGCCGTGCGCGGCTGCGCGGCGCTCGGGCGGGAACTGCGCGGCGCCGCCGACGTGGTGGGCGTCGCCTGCGGCACCGGCGGCACGCTCGCCGGTCTCGCCGCCGGACTCGGCGAGGGGCAGCGGGCGCTCGGCATACCCGTCCTCAAGGGCGGCTTCCTCGGCGACGAGATACGCGCCCTCCAGGAGGCCGCGTTCGGCGGGCGGCAGGGCGACTGGTCCTTGGACGAGCACTTCCACTGCGGCGGCTACGGCCGCACCACCCCCGCCCTCCTCGCTTTCGCCGAGGACTTCGAACAGCGCCACGGCCTGCCCCTGGAGCGCCTCTACGTGGCCAAATTGCTGTTCGGGCTGCTCGCCCTCACCGAGGAGGGCGCGTTCGAGCCGGGCACCCGGCTCATGGCCGTCGTCACGGGACCGCCCTCTCCGTAGCGGACGGTCAGTCGTCGACCTCCCGGTAAGCGGCAGCCTCCTCCAGGTCGAGCTTGCGCAGCAGCGTGCGCATCATCTCGTCGTCGATCCGCCGCTCATCCCGCATCCGTACGAAGACCTCGCGCTCGGCCGCGATGGCCTCCCGCGTGAGCCTGCGGTAGGTGTCGTCGGCGGACTCCCCCGTCACCGGGTTGGCATGGCCGAGCCGCTCCCACACGGAGTTGCGGCGGCGCTCGAGCACGGTCCGCAGCCGGTCCTCGAGCGGCTCGGGCAGACAGTTGCGCTCGTCCTCCATCAGCGCGTCCACGCGCTCCTCGGCGGCCTGCGAGGCGGCGTTCTGCGCCTGCGCCTCGGCGAGCGTCTCGGCCTGCGCATCGCGCCCCGGCAGCTTCAGGATCCTGATCAGCCAGGGCAGCGAGAGCCCCTGCACGACGAGGGTGCCGATGACGGTCGTGAACGTCAGGAAGAGGACCAGGTTGCGGGCGGGGAAAGGGCTCCCGTCGTCGAGGAACACCGGGATCGAGAAGGCGATCGCCAGCGACACGACGCCGCGCATCCCGGCCCAGCTCACGATGAGCGGCCGCCGCCAGTCGCTGTCCTGCTCCCGCTCCCTGATCCGCTTCGACAGGCACCAGGGCAGATAGGTCGCCGGATACGACCACACGAACCGCATCACCACGACGAGGACGAAGACCGCGACGGCGTACGCGAGGGCCTCCCCGACGCTGTACTCGCCGAGGTCCTTCAGGACGACGGGCAGCTGGAGTCCGATGAGAGCGAAGACCGCCGACTCCAGGATGAAGGCGACCACCTTCCACACGGCGGCCTCCTGGAGCCGCGTCTCGAAGTCGACCTGCCAGGAGCGGTGCCCCAGGTACAGGGCGACCGTGACCACGGCCAGCACTCCGGAAGCACCGACCTGCTCGGCGGCCGCGTAGGCGACGAAAGGGATGAGCAGGGAGAGGGTGTTCTGGAGGACCGCTTCCTTCAGGTGCGTGCGCAGCCAGTGCAGCGGCACCATCAGGACCAGGCCGACGCCGACCCCGCCGACCGCCGCCACCAGGAACTCCCTGATCCCGCCCGCCCAGCTCGCGCCCTCCCCGACCGCGGCGGCCAGCGCCACCTTGTAGGCGGTGATCGCGGTGGCGTCGTTCACCAGGGACTCGCCCTGGAGGATCGTCGTGATCCGCGCGGGCAGCCCCACCTTGCGCGCGATGGCGGTCGCGGCCACCGCGTCCGGCGGGGCGATCACGGCGCCGAGGACGAGCGCGGCCGTCAGCGGCAGGTCGGGGATCAGCTCGTACGCGAGCCAGCCGACGGCGACGGTCGCGAACAGCACGTACCCGACGGAGAGCAGCGCGACCGGCCTGACGTTGGCCCGCAGGTCGAGGTACGAGCTGTCCAGGGCCGCGGTGTGCAGCAGCGGCGGCAGGATGAGCGGCAGCACGATGTGCGGGTCGAGCGTGTACTGCGGCACCCCGGGCAGGTACGAGGCCACGAGCCCCACCGCCACGAGCAGCAGCGGCGCGGGCACCGGGGTCCGGCGCGCGGCCCCCGCGACCGCCGCACTCGCCGCGATCAGTCCCACCAGGGGCACTACGTCCATCAGCCCGTCCCTCCGCCGTCCGCCATGCCGCCGCCCGTCGTAACCTGGCCATCATGAACGAGTGCCCGCACGTCGACGCGCTGCCGCACCCCGAGCCCGCGCCCCTCAGCGACACCTGCCTGGAGTGCCTCGCGGCCGGCAGCCACCCCGTGCAGCTGCGGCTCTGTCTGGAATGCGGGCATGTGGGCTGCTGCGACTCCTCGCCCCTCAAACACGCGACGCAGCACTTCAAGGCCTCGGGCCACGCGGTGATCCGGACGTTCGAGCCCGGCGAGAGCTGGCGCTGGTGCTTCGTGGACAACCTGCTCGTCTGAGGACCGCACCGGTTTGCGGTTCGACCGGGCAAGGCCTGGGTACGTCAACCCGGCGCCCGCTCTTTCCAATTGAGCCCACACACCCTCTAGCCACTGTCCGTACTCATAGGCTTACTATGAGTGACACCAACGGGCCGGGGGTCCCCGGGACAGAAGACTTGGGCGCGCGGTAGCGTCACCGCTGAACACATAGCGCGTCACCCGGGGGACGTATCCTCCGGAGCCCGAAAGTGCTTGTACCACCATGGAGGTGAGGGTGTCCCAGATCGCAGGCGAGCCCGGGAATCAGGACTTCGTAGAAGTCCGGCTGCCGGCTGCGGGTGCCTACCTGTCGGTGCTGCGGACGGCCACGGCCGGCCTCGCGGCGCGTTTGGACTTCACCCTCGACGAGATCGAGGACCTCCGCATCGCGGTCGACGAGGCGTGCGCGATCCTGCTCCAGCAGGCTGTGCCCGGTTCGGTACTCAGCTGCATCTTCCGGCTCGTCGACGACTCGCTGGAGGTGACGGTCTCGGCGCCCACCACCGACGGCCGCGCCCCGGAGCGCGACACCTTCGCCTGGACGGTGCTGTCGGCCCTCGCGGGCAAGGTGGACTCCACGGTCGCCGACGACAAGACCGTCTCGATCAGCCTCTACAAACAGCGCGGCGCGGGTCCCGGGCCGGCGTGACGAACGGGGACGGGCCGGTGCGGGACGAGAAGCACGGCACACAGGACCTCCCGGCCGACGGCGGGGACGGGATGCGGCGGCTTGCCGGCGGCATCCCCGAACAGCAGGCCCGGCCACACCCCGAGGACCCCGCGGACTCCGCGGACCTCGAACGGCCGGGTCCGCCGGCGGTGGCCGATGCGTCGGAGCAGGCAGAGCCGGCCGGCGGAGAGAAGATCTCTGCAGGACCGGACGCGCGACGGGCGGGATGGATGAGCGAGCACGAGCGACACGGTGACCAGCAGCGCACCCGCGATCCGCGGGACCGCAGCGGCGCACGGCTGATGTTCATCGAGCTGCGCACCCTGCAGGACGGCAGCCCGGAGTACGCGGACCTGCGCAATCAGCTGGTCCGCATGCACCTGCCGCTCGTCGAGCACCTGGCCCGCCGCTTCCGCAACCGCGGCGAGCCGCTCGACGACCTGACCCAGGTCGCCACGATCGGCCTGATCAAGTCGGTGGACCGCTTCGACCCGGAGCGCGGCGTGGAGTTCTCCACGTACGCGACGCCGACGGTCGTCGGTGAGATCAAGCGGCACTTCCGCGACAAGGGCTGGGCCGTGCGCGTCCCGCGGCGGCTTCAGGAGCTGCGTCTCGCGCTGACGACGGCGACGGCCGAGCTGTCCCAGCTGCACGGCCGCTCCCCCACGGTCCACGAGCTCGCCGAGAAGCTGGCGATCTCGGAGGAGGAGGTTCTGGAGGGCCTGGAGTCGGCCAACGCGTACTCCACGCTGTCCCTGGACGTCCCCGACACGGACGACGAGTCGCCCGCCGTGGCGGACACCCTGGGATCCGAGGACGAGGCCCTTGAGGGCGTCGAGTACCGGGAGTCCCTCAAGCCGCTCCTGGAGGATCTGCCGCCGCGCGAGAAGCGGATCCTGCTCCTGCGCTTCTTCGGGAACATGACGCAGTCACAGATCGCGCAGGAGGTCGGCATCTCCCAGATGCACGTCTCCCGCCTGCTGGCCCGCACCCTGGCCCAGCTCAGGGAGAAGCTCCTCGTCGAGGAGTGAGACCCAAGGCGTACGGGCCGGCTACTTCTGGTTCTGTACGTCGCCGGGAGCGCCCGGGGTCCTGATGCCGAGCGCCCGGGTGGTGGCCGGGTTCACCAGGAGCACCAGGGCCGTCACCGCGACGACGGCGAGCGCGATCCCGCCGGGGATCATCACGCTGTCGGCCTGGAGCAGCGTGTAGGCGACCGGGAGCGCCATGATCTGCGTGATGATCGCGGGCCCCCGGCTCCAGCCGCGCCGCTTCAGCAGGCCGCGCGCCGCGATCAGTGGCAGCAGCGCGAGGACGGCGAGCGTGACGCCGCCGGTCACGGCCGTCTCGGAGTTGTCGGGGTGACCCGCGAGGCCCATGACGAGCATGTAGACGCCGCCGACGAGCAGGGCGGCCCCCTCGAGCCCGGCCAGCGCGGCGGCCGCGGTCAGCCGGCCGGGGCGCGGTCCGTCGTCGGTGGTCGCGGCGTCATCGGGGCTGGGGTTCTGCTCAGAGGTCACCCAAGCAGGGTAGCCCTCGGCGGATGCCTCCCGGCCGCCCCGGGTGGGGCCGACGGGACCCCCGGTTTCTTACCCGACTCCTACCTCGGTCTGGGCCGAGTACCACCCGGTAGGTACCCTGCAACCCATGCGTGCACTTCTCGTGGTCAATCCGGCGGCAACCACCACCAGTGCGCGTACGCGTGACGTGCTGATCCACGCGCTCGCGAGCGAGATGAAGCTCGAGGCCATCACCACGGAGTACCGCGGGCACGCCCGGGACCTCGGCCGGCAGGCCGCGGAGAGCAAGGACATCGACCTGGTCGTGGCCCTCGGCGGCGACGGCACGGTCAACGAGGTCGTGAACGGCCTGCTGCACGACGGCCCCGACCTGGACCGCCTCCCTCTCCTCGCCGTCGTCCCCGGCGGCTCCACGAACGTCTTCGCGCGCGCCCTCGGCCTGCCGAACGACGCGGTGGAGGCGACGGGCGCCCTGCTCGACGCCCTGCGCGAGGGCCGGGAGCGCACGGTGGGGCTTGGGCTCGCGGCCGGTACGCCGGGCACGGAGGACGAGGCCGTCCCGTCCCGGTGGTTCACGTTCTGTGCCGGTCTCGGCTTCGACGGAGGTGTCATCGGCCGGGTCGAACAGCAACGCGAGCGCGGGAAGCGTTCCACACACGCGCTCTATTTGCGTCAGGTCGTACGTCAGTTCCTCGGCGAGCACGACCGGCGACACGGCGGGATCACACTGGACCGGCCGGGTGAGAACCCCGTCACCGATCTGGTCCTGTCCATAGTCTGCAATACCTCCCCATGGTCATATCTGGGGAACAGGCCGCTCTACGCGTCCCCTCAGGCGTCCTTCGACACCGGCCTTGACGTGCTCGGACTCAAGAAATTGTCCGCCCCTTCGGTGGCCCGTTACGGCACCCAGCTGCTCACCTCGTCGCCCGACCGGGGACCCCATGGGAAGAACGCCGTCACCCTGCACGACCTGACCGACTTCACCTTGCAATCGAAGGCTCCCCTGCCCCTCCAGATGGACGGTGACCACCTGGGGCTGCGGACGAGCGTGACGTTCACAGGCGTACGCCGTGCACTGCGTGTGATTGTGTGAGTGGAAGAGCCCAAAGTCCTTTATCTCGAACGTTTGGGCCAGGATCCACCCCATGGAAGTACGGCTGTGACCTAGCCGACACCGAGGAATCAAAAAAAACTTTCCTGAAGGGGTTGTATCCGCCGCCGAGGTTTGCGAATCTCTACATGGCGCTCGGGACGGCCCGCAACATCGGCCCCACAGAGAGCCCGAACCCCCTCCTCAACACACAGGACATCGTCGCAGATGTGACGAAAGTCCCTTCCGTTGTCAGGGGATTCGTGAAAGCGTTCACATTCACAAGCAACCCGCACGTAATACCAAGGAGAGGTAGCAGCCATGGACTGGCGTCACAACGCCGTTTGCCGCGAGGAAGACCCGGAGCTCTTCTTCCCCATCGGCAACACCGGTCCTGCGCTGCTGCAGATCGAGGAAGCCAAGGCCGTCTGCCGCCGCTGCCCCGTCATGGAGCAGTGCCTGCAGTGGGCGCTCGAGTCCGGCCAGGACTCCGGCGTCTGGGGTGGCCTCAGCGAGGACGAGCGCCGCGCAATGAAGCGTCGCGCCGCCCGCAACCGTGCTCGCCAGGCCAGCGCCTGACGTTCACGCCCCCCACGAGCCTGAGCCCGGCGGCGCGTACAGCGAGTACGCAACTCCCGCCCCCGAGCCGCAGCGCGCAGTACCCCCGATGCTCCACCCAGGCTCAGCCCGGGATGTAGACCCGGGCAACGCGAACAGTGAGCCCCGGACCCAACGGTCCGGGGCTCACTGGCGTTTGCGGGTGTGTCGATTGCTCGCGCGGCGCCCTGCGGCGCCGGGCCGGCTACTTGTCCGAGGTCACCGGGATGTCGAGGACGACCCGGGTGCCGCGGCCGGGCGCCGGGACCATGTCGAACGATCCGCTCAACTCGCCCTCGACCAGGGTGCGTACGATCTGCAGGCCCAGGTTGCCGGCGCGCTTCGGGTCGAAGCCCTCGGGCAGGCCGACGCCGTCGTCGGTGACGGTGATCAGCAGGCGGGCGTCCTTGGTGGTGCCGCCGCGCACCGCGGAGACCTCGACCGTGCCGGTGTCGCCCTGCCGGAAGCCGTGTTCCAGGGCGTTCTGCAGGACCTCGGTGAGGACCATCGACAGCGGGGTGGCGACCTCGGCGTCCAGGATGCCGAACCGGCCGGTGCGCCGGCCCGTGACCGCCCCGGGCGAGATCTCCGCGACCATGGCGAGCACCCGGTCGGCGATCTCGTCGAACTCCACGCGCTCGTCGAGGTTCTGGGAGAGCGTCTCGTGGACGATGGCGATGGAGCCGACGCGGCGCACCGCTTCCTCCAGCGCCTCGCGGCCGCTGTCGGAGTCGATGCGGCGGGCCTGGAGGCGCAGCAGGGCCGCGACGGTCTGGAGATTGTTCTTCACCCGGTGGTGGATCTCCCGGATGGTCGCGTCCTTGGTGATCAACTCACGCTCGCGGCGGCGCAGTTCGGTGACGTCGCGGAGCAGGACGAGCGAACCGATGCGGGTGCCCTTGGGCTTGAGGGGGATCGCGCGGAGCTGGATCGACCCCTCCTCCCCCTCGATCTCGAACTCGCGCGGTGCCCAGCCGCTGGCGACCTTGGCGAGGGCCTCGTCCACGGGGCCGCGCGACGGGGCGAGTTCGGCCGTCGTCGTGCCGAGGTGGTGCCCGACGAGGTCGGCGGAGAAGCCGAGCCGGTGGTAGGCCGAGAGCGCGTTCGGGGACGCGTACTGGACGACACCGTCGGCGTCGAGCCGGATGAGGCCGTCGCCGACGCGTGGGGAAGCGTCCATGTCTACCTGCTGGCCCGGGAACGGGAAGGACCCGGCCGCGATCATCTGGGCGAGGTCGGAGGCCGACTGGAGGTAGGTCAGTTCGAGGCGGGAGGGGGTACGGACCGTGAGCAGGTTCGTGTTGCGGGCGATCACGCCCAGTACGCGGCCCTCCCTGCGCACGGGGATGGACTCGACCCGTACGGGGACCTCCTCGCGCCACTCGGGGTCGCCCTCGCGGACGATGCGGCCCTCGTCGAGGGCGGCGTCCAGGAGGGGGCGGCGGCCTCGCGGGACGAGGTGGCCGACCATGTCGTCCTGGTACGAGGTGGGGCCGGTGTTGGGCCGCATCTGCGCCACGGAGACGTAGCGGGTGCCGTCGAGCGTGGGGACCCACAGCACGAGGTCGGCGAAGGAGAGGTCGGAGAGCAGCTGCCACTCCGAGACCAGCAGGTGCAGCCACTCGAGGTCGGTGTCACCGAGGGCCGTGTGCTGGCGTACGAGATCGTTCATGGAGGGCACGGAGCCGAGGGTACCTGGCGGGTCCGGGCCCAGGTTCTTTCGTTTGGATCACAGACACCCGCGGGCCGCGGCGCCTGGGAGGGACCCTCAGCCCGCCCGGCACCGCAGCCCGGAGTTGCAACAGCCGTCGGGTGTGCGGTCCCGGCCGGCCATGTGAGGACCCGCCGCAGTCAGGGCAGAGAGCGTCGGCTCCTCGGTCCGTCCTCCTGTGCGGGGAGGGCGGAGGCTTTACCATCGCATTGTGGACTAGACCATTCTGTCATGTCTACGCGTTGGACGATGTTTGTTGTTGTCTCTTCGCACCCGCTCCCGCGGCGGTCGCCGCGGGCCGGGCCGCCCTGCACAGGGTGCCAGAGCCGTCGCGTCCGTGTCGGGTGGAAGCTCCCCTTCAGCGATATCCGCCCGGATTCGGGTCTCAAAAGGGGCGATACCAGCCCGCGGAAGACGTCCCGGTCAGTGCGTCTCCGTCACCTTCGCCAGTGCCCTCGGGGCGTCCGGGTCCTGGCCGCGGGCGATGGTGACCTCGTACGCGAGGAGCTGGAGCGGGATGATCTCCAGGACCGGCTGGACCTCCTCCGCGACACCCTCGGTCGGCAGGACGAAGCCGGCCGACGCCTGGTCCACCTGGGCCTGGGGGCCGATGACGACGAGGTCGGCGCCGCGGCCGCGCAGCCGGTCGAGCACGGGCTGGAGCATGCGGCCGCCCTTGCCGTCCGTGACGACGGCGATGACCGGCGAGATGTTGTCGACCATGGCGAGCGGGCCGTGCAGCAGATCGGCACCCGAGTAGGACAGGGCCGGGATGTAGCTGGTCTCCATGAGTTTGAGGGCGGCCTCCTTGGCCGTCGGATAGCCGTAGCCGCGCGAGGTAATCACCATGCGGTCCGCGAAGCGGTAGCGGGAGGCGAGGGTGCGCACCTCGTCCTGGCGGGCCAGGAGCTGCTGCGCGAGGCCGGGCAGCACCTCGGCGGGCGCGCCGTCGCCGCCGCGCAGGCCCTCGACGAAGAGGTAGAGCGCGAGCAGGGACGCGGTGTACGTCTTCGTGGCCGGGAGCGCCTTCTCGGGGCCCGCCATGATCTCGATGTGGTGCTCGGAGACTGCGGCGAGCGGCGAGTCCGGGTTGTTGGTCACCGCGAGGGTGATCGCGCCGGCCGCGCGGGCCGCCTTCGTGGAGGCCACCAGGTCGGGCGAGCCGCCCGACTGACTGACGGTGACGGCCAGGACGTCCCGCAGGTCGGGCCGGGCACCGTACGCCGTCGTGGTGGACATGGAGGCCAGGCCGCAGGGCATCCCGAGCTGGATCTCCAGGAGGTACTTCGCGTAGAGGGCGGCGTTGTCGGAGGTGCCGCGGGCGGTGAGCAGGACGAAGCGGGGCGACTGTGCCGCGACGCGCCGGGCCACCTCGTGGATGCGGGGGGCGCCGGTGTCCAGGATGCGGCGCAGCACCTCGGGCTGCTCGGCCATCTCGCGGGCCATGATCCGGCCCGGCTGCTCGCCCTTCGGGGCCGACGGGGTGGCGGTCATGCGGACTCCTCCCAGAAAGGCGGTCGCGGGTGCGGCGGGCGGGGCACGGCCGGGGCCGGCCGGGCGCCTCCTGCCTCTCCGGCTTCCACGCTTCCTTCCACTCTGGCCGTTGTGGCGGGCGCGCGCCCGGCCGGGGCGGGCACGAGGTGCCGCCGGGGCGGGGAGCGCCGAGCATGGGCAGACGGCGCCGTACACCCCGTGACCGGCCGGGCCACCTCTGCTAGATTGGTCTATACCACATGCGCAACATCGCACCCTCGACCAGATCGGCAGGCCCAGCGTGGAAGTTGTGATCGTCCCGGACGCCAAGGCAGGCGGCGAGCTCATCGCCGAGGCGATGGCCCAGCTGCTGCGGCGCAAGCCCGACGCCCTGCTCGGCGTGGCCACCGGCTCGACCCCGCTGCCCATCTACGAGGCGCTGGCGGCCAAGGTCCGCGGCGGCGAGGTCGACGCCTCGAAGGCGCGTATCGCGCAGCTCGACGAGTACGTGGGTCTGCCGACCGGGCACCCTGAGTCGTACCGGGCGACGGTGCTGCGCGAGGTCGTCGAGCCGCTCGGCCTGAGCGAGGGCTCCTTCATCGGCCCGGACGGCAGCGCCGAGGACGTGCAGGCGGCCTGCACCGCGTACGACGAGGCGCTCGCGGCGGCGGGCGGTGTCGACCTCCAGCTGCTCGGCATCGGCACGGACGGGCACATCGGGTTCAACGAGCCGTGCTCGTCGATCGCCTCCCGTACGCGGATCAAGACGCTGACTCAGCAGACCATCGCGGACAACGCGCGCTTCTTCGACGGCGACCTCAGCCAGGTGCCGCGCCACGTCATCACGCAGGGCATCGGCACGATCCTGGAGGCGCGGCATCTGGTGCTGCTCGCCACGGGTGAGGGCAAGGCGGACGCGGTGGCGGCGACCGTCGAGGGCCCGGTGGCCTCCGTGGTGCCGGCATCGGCGCTTCAGCTGCACCCGCACGCGACGATCGTCGTGGACGAGGCGGCGGCGTCGAAGCTGAAGCTCGCCGAATACTTCCGGCACACGTACGCGAACAAGCCCGATTGGCAGGGGCTGTAAGCGGGTTCGGGCCGACATGACGGTGCCGGTCACCCCTGGTGAGGGGTGACCGGCACCTTTGCGTAGGGCTCGGCTCACCCGGCGACGATCACCTCGGCGGCGGCCAGGCCGCACACCCGGGCCGCACCGTGCGTCGCCACGTGGAGGGCTCCCCGGGGTGGCGCCTGCGGTACGCCCATCTCGACGACGACCGTGTCGGGGCGGGCATCGAGGAGTGTGTCCAGGGAATCCGCCATCCACGCGTGGCGGTGGGCGTCGCGGACCACGGCGACGATGCGCCGCTCCCCCGCGGCGGCCAGGGCGGCTGCGCCCGCGTCCGCGCCGGAGAAGCTGCCGGTCTCCGTGCCGGGCAGCAGCCGCTCCAGTTCGGCGGCGACGCCCCACGGCGTCTCGTCGCCTACGGCGATATTGGCGACGGGTGTGAAGGCGGCGACGTACGGCGCCTCGGTGACCGGGGACGCGTGCTCACCGTGCGTCACGGTCACCGCCCGCCGCGCCGCGACCAGCCCGATCCCGGTGTCGGGCGCGCCCCCCGAGTGCTCGGCCGCGCCCGGCACCGAGGTCCACCGGGCGAGCGCGCGCACCCGCGCCGCGGCGTCGGCGAGCCGCTCCTCGGGCAGGTCGCCCGCGTGCACCGCCGCGACGAGCGCGTCCCGCAGCCGCAGCACCGTCTCGTCGTCGGCGAGCCCGCCGCCGACGCAGATGGCGTCGGCGCCGGCCACGATGGCGAGGACGCTGCCGCGCTCGATGCCGTACGTGGCGGAGATGGCCTGCATCTCCATGCCGTCGGTGACGATCAGCCCCTCGTAACCCAGCTCCTCGCGGAGCAGGCCGGTGAGGATGCGGGGCGAGAGGGTGGCGGGGCGGTCCGGGTCCAGGGCGGGGACGAGGATGTGGGCGCTCATCACCGCGCGCGTGCCGGCCGCGATCGCCGCGCGGAACGGGGCGAGTTCACGCTCGTACAGCACGTCGAGGCCGACGTCGATGCGGGGCATGTCGTGGTGCGAGTCGACGGCCGTGTCGCCGTGGCCCGGGAAGTGCTTGGTGCAGGCGGCGACGCCCGCGGACTGGAGCCCGGTGACGTAGGCGGCGGTGTGGCGCGAGACGAGGCCGGTGTCGGCGCCGAAGGACCGTACGCCGATGACCGGGTTGGCCGGGTTGGAGTTGACGTCCGCGGACGGGGCCCAGTTGAGGTTGACGCCGCAGGCGGCGAGGCGGCGGCCGAGTTCGGCGGCTACGGACCGGGTGAGCTCCACGTCGTCGACCGCGCCGAGGGCGTGGTTGCCGGGGAACGAGGAGCCGGAGCGCACCTCCAGGCGCGTGACGTCACCGCCCTCCTCGTCGATGGCGACCAGGACGTCGTCGCGCTCGGCGCGCAACTGGGCGGTCAGTTCCGCGAGTTGCTCGGGGGAGGCGATGTTGCGGCCGAACAGGCCGACGGAGGCGAGGCCTTCGCCGAGCCGGCGCAGGAGCCAGTCGGGGGCGCTGGTGCCGGTGAAGCCGGGCTGGAGGACGGTGAGCGCGTCACGGGTGAGGGTGTCGGAGCCGCGTGCGGTGAGTGTCGTCATCTGGCGGTGTTATCCCTTCACGGCGCCGTCGGTGAGGCCGCTGACGGCCCTGCGCTGCAGGAAGACGAAGAGGATCAGGATCGGGATCGCGAAGAGCGAGGACGCGGCCATGGTGGCACCCCAGTCGTCGCCGAACGCGGTCTGGAAGCTGGAGAGCCACAGCGGCAGCGTCTGCGCCTCGGGCGACTTGTTGAGGACGAGGACCATCGGGAACTCGTTCCAGGCGGTGATGAAGCCGAACATCGAGGTCGACATCAGGCCGGGTGCGAGCAGCGGCAGGATCACCCTGCGGAAGGCCTGCATGCGGGTGCAGCCGTCGACCATCGCGGACTCCTCCAGCTCCCTGGGCACGGCGGCGACGAAGCCGCGCAGCGTGAGGAGGGTGAAGGGCAGGATCATCACCATGTAGAAGAGGGTCAGCGGGACGAGGCTGTTCAGCATCGACGCGTCGCGCACGATCATGTAGATCGCGATGACCATGACTTCCCAGGGCGCCATCTGGGCCAGCATGAACCCGATGATGAAGCCGCGGCGGCCCTTGAACCGCATCCGCGCGAGGGCGAACGACGCGGCCAGTCCGATGATCAGCGAGAAGACGACGGCGAGCACGGTCACGGTGACCGAGTTGCGCACCAGAGTCCAGAAGTTGTCGGCGTCGACCGCCGTCCTGAAGTGCTCGAACGTGATCTCGGTCGGGAACCAGACGGGGTTCTCGCTGATGATGTCGCCGGTCGGCTTGAGCGCCGTGGCGAACATCCAGTAGACGGGGAAGACGAAGCCGATGAACAGGATCACGGCCGTCACGTTGGGCCAGGCACGGCGGAACGTCGACGAAGCGGAGCGCTTCACTGCTCGTCCTCCTCTTGCTTGAGCACGATCCGGAGGTAGTAGGCGGTCAGCACGAGCAGGATCAGGATCGTCAGGACGGCGATCGCCGCGCCCATGCCGAAGTGCTGGTTGCCGACGCCCTCGATGTACGCGTACACGGGCAGGATCTCGGTGAGCCGGTCGGGGCCGCCGCCGTTGATCGTGAAGACCTGGACGAACGCCTTGAAGACCCAGATGATCTCCAGGAACGTCGTCGCGTAGAGGAAGGGCCGCAGATACGGCAGCGTGACCGAGAGGAAGCTCTTCCAGGGGCCGGCGCCGTCCAGGGACGCGGCTTCGTAGAGCTCCTTGGGGATGGTGGTCGTCGCGGCGTAGAGGTTGATCGCGACGAACGGGATCGACATCCAGACGATCAGCACGGTGACGACGAAGAACGTCGACAGCTGGCTGCCGGTCCAGCTGTAGTCGGCCATGGAGTGCCAGCCGAGCTTGTCGAGGACCCAGTTGACGACGCCGAAGCGCTCCGCGAACAGCCACTGGTAGACGGTGGTCGCGGCGACGACGGGCATCGCCCAGGCGAGCACGAGCCCGACGAGGAGCAGCACGCGCATGCGCTTGCCGAGCCGGGCGAGGAGCAGGCCGACGAGGGTACCGATCACCATGATCAGGACGGCGTTGACGAGGGTGAAGACGATGGAGCGTCCGGTCACCCGCCAGAAGTCCGAACTGGTCAGTACCTCTTGGTAGTTGTCGAAGCCGTTCCACTCGGTGACATGCTGGATCAGCTGCCCCATGTTGAGGTTCTGGAACGACAGGAGCCCGTCCTTGAGCAGCGGCCAGCCGAGGAGCAGCACGGTGGCCGCGACCGCCGGCAGCAGCAGCAGATAGGGCGCGAGGGTCCCGGCCCGTCCGCGGGCCTGCTTTCTCGGTCCGCCGGATCCCCCGCCGTCCGCTTTCCGGACCTCCGCCGGACCGGAGGGCGGCCGTTCGGTCTGCACGGTCATGCTCGCCATCTCTTTTCTGGGCCTGCCGGGACACCGTGGACCCCGCGGGGGCGGAGTGGCCTTGCGGCACTCTCCGTCCCCGCGGGGCCTGTTGCTGCCTTAACTCTTCTGCGAGAGGCGCTTGTTGAACTCGGCCTCGACCTGCTTGGCGGCGGCGGCCGGGGACTTACCCTTCAGCACCGCGGTCATGTAGGTCTTGATCGGGTTGGGAGCGTTCTCGACCGGGGCCCACTCCGGGATCAGCGGGGTGGTGCCACCGCCGGCGGCGGCGGGAGCGGCGGCCTCGGCGGCGGCGTTGCCCTTGAGGTTGGACTGCAGCGCCTCCTTGTTGGGGATCACGCCGCCTTCCTTGGCGAGCTGGCCCTCGAACTGGTCGGAGAGTGCGAGCTTCAGGAACTCCTTGGCGAGGTCCTGCTTCTTGCTGCCCGCGGCCACGGCGAGGTTGGAGCCGCCGAGGAAGACGCCCTCGGGCTTGTCGGCCGTGGCACCCGGGACGGTGAAGTAGCCGATCTCCTTCTCGATCTTCGGGTTGGCCTTGATGGCGAGGGCGGATTCCCAGCCCATGCCGATGAAGGAGCCGGTCTTGCCCTTCGCGAAGACCTCGGCCTGCTGCGGGGTGGCCTCGTCCTTGTCCTTGGGGGCCTTGGACAGGGCCTGGAACTTCTTGTACGTCTCCATGGCGGCGCCCACCTTGGGGTCGGCCAGGTTGGAGACGTACTTGTCGCCGTCCTTCTTGACGAGCTCGGCGCCCTCACCGATGGTCAGGCCGACGAAGTGGTACCAGTTCTGGCCGGGCAGGTAGATCGGCTCGGCGTCCGTCTTCTTGCCGATGGTCTCGAGGTCCTTGTAGAACTCGTCGCGGGTCTTGGGGAGTTCCTTGATGCCGGCGTCGGCCCAGATCTTCTTGTTGTAGATGACGACGCGGTTCACGACGAACCACGGGGCGGCGTACTGCTTGCCGTCCGAGACCGCGGACTTGTTCATCGACTCGGCCCAGTCGGCGCCGATCGAGGACTTGAGGTCGGAGAGGTCGGCGAGACCGCCGGTCTTGGCGTAGGCGGGGGTCTGCGTGTTGCCGACCTCGAAGACGTCGGGCGGGTTCTCCTCGGACAGGGCGGTGGTCAGCTTCTGCTGGATGCCGTTCCACTGCTGGATCTCGATCTTCAGCTTCGCGCCGGTCTTCTTCTCGAAGGCCGCCGTGACGTCCTTCTGCCAGGTGTCCGGCGTGGAGCCGTCCATGGCCCACACGGTCAGCGTCTGGCCTTTGTAGCCGTCGGCGCCGGCCTTCTTGTCCGTGCCGCCGTCATCACCACTGCCACATGCCGCGATCGAAACCAACATGCCCGCGACACCGATAGCCGCAATGAGCCTGCGCTTCACGTCACCCTCCTCAGGGATGCCAGCAACCCCCCCGCCCACGACGACGGACATACGACGAACACAACGAACTCGACGTGGTACTGCACGTGGGACTGGGACCTGGTCTTTAATGGTGTAGACCAGTACACGGGAGCTTGGCCTAGACCTTTAGGGGTGTCAAGGGTGTATAAGAAGGGCTGTCGCGTCCGTTATCGGACCGACACCTGAGGGAGCACGGCTCCCCCGGGGAGGGCCGTGCCACCATGTGAGCCGCGACAGACGGAGGAGCCGGTGACGGCAGCACCACAGGAGCCGGGAAGGCGGGCCATGGGCACCCATGCGGGCAGCAGCGGAACCGATGCGGGCGGCGCCACGACGGCGGAGGCACCCGCAGCGGGCCGCACCGCGCGTGTGCCCAAGTACTACCGCCTGAAGCGGCACTTGCTGGACATGACCGAGACGCTGCCCCCGGGCACCCCGGTCCCGCCCGAGCGCACCCTCGCCGCCGAGTTCGACACCTCCCGCACGACCGTGCGCCAGGCCCTTCAGGAGCTGGTCGTCGAGGGCCGGCTCGAGCGCATCCAGGGCAAGGGGACGTTCGTCGCCAAGCCCAAGGTCTCGCAGGCGCTGCAACTGACCTCGTACACCGAGGACATGCGCGCCCAGGGCCTGGAACCCACGTCGCAGCTCCTGGACATCGGCTATGTGACCGCCGACGACACCCTGGCCGGTCTCCTCGACATCACGGCGGGCGGCCGCGTCCTGCGCATCGAGCGGCTCCGCCTCGCGAGCGGCGAGCCGATGGCCATCGAGACGACGCACCTGTCGGCCAAGCGCTTCCCCGCGCTGCGCCGCTCCCTGGTCAAGTACACGTCCCTGTACACGGCGCTCGCCGAGGTCTACGGCGTGCGCCTGGC
Source organism: Streptomyces sp. NPDC045026 (assembly GCF_056432625.1). Lineage (NCBI taxonomy): Bacteria > Bacillati > Actinomycetota > Actinomycetes > Kitasatosporales > Streptomycetaceae > Streptomyces > Streptomyces sp. NPDC045026. The sequence continues at coordinate 237,752 of NZ_JBWKIS010000003.1, read as the reverse complement.
CGAGGCCGAGGAGACCATCGAGACCTCCCTGGCCACCCCGCGCGAGGCGGGCCTGCTCGGCACGGACGTGGGCCTGCCCATGCTGATGCTGTCGCGGCACTCCGTGGACGGCACGGGGCAGCCCGTCGAGTGGGTGCGCTCGGTGTACCGCGGCGACCGCTACAAGTTCGTGGCCCGCCTCAAGCGCCCGACGGACTGACGGGCGTCGCACGCGAATCCGCTTGTGCCGACCGAGAAGTCGGCACATGAACGGCATGTCGGCCACGCTTTGTCCGTTATCCGGACGGGGGTTCCATACGACGAGATCGTCGCCTAGATTTCCGCCACGTTAAGCATGAGATAAGCGGGATCAGCGAGGGGACGGACCGCCGTATGTCGGATGTGCCTGAAGTGAAACGGCCGGTGGTCACACCGGTGCGAGTGGTCATTGCCCTGTGCCTCGTCGCACCGTTCGTGGCGATGCTCTGGGTCAGCTCCTACGCGAAGGTCGACCCGGCCTTCATCGGTATTCCGTTCTTCTACTGGTACCAGATGCTGTGGGTCCTCATCTCCACGGCGCTGACGATGATCGCGTACAAGCTGTGGCAGCGTGACCAGCGCGCCCGGAAGACGGGTGGGCAGGCATGAACGGCGGAGTCAACGGCGTCGCGCTCGGCGTCTTCATCTTCTTCTTCATCGCCGTCACGGTCATGGGCTTCCTGGCCGCGCGCTGGCGCAGGTCCGACAACGAGCAGAGCCTCGACGAATGGGGCCTGGGCGGACGGTCGTTCGGCACCTGGGTCACCTGGTTCCTGCTCGGCGGCGACCTCTACACCGCGTACACCTTCGTGGCCGTCCCGGCGGCGATCTACGCGGCCGGCGCCTCGGGCTTCTTCGCGGTGCCCTACACGATCCTCGTCTACCCGCTGATCTTCACCTTCCTGCCGCGCCTGTGGTCGGTGTCGCACAAGCACGGCTACGTGACGACCTCCGACTTCGTGCGCGGCCGCTTCGGCTCCAAGGGCCTGTCCCTGGCCGTCGCCATCACGGGCATCCTCGCCACGATGCCGTACATCGCGCTCCAACTGGTCGGCATCCAGGCCGTCCTGGACGTGATGGGCGTCGGCGGCGACGAGTCGACCAACTGGTTCATCAAGGACCTGCCGCTGCTCATCGCGTTCGCGGTGCTCGCCGCGTACACGTACTCGTCGGGTCTGCGGGCCCCCGCGCTGATCGCGTTCGTCAAGGACGGTCTGATCTACCTCGTCATCGCCGTCGCGATCATCTACATCCCGATCAAGCTGGGCGGCTTCGACGCCATCTTCCACGCGGCGAACGAGAAGTTCGCGACGCCCAACCCGGCGACGGGCAAGCCGGTCGGATCGCTCGCCCCGGCACCGGCCGGGCAGTGGACGTACGCGACGCTGGCCCTCGGCTCGGCGCTGGCGCTCTTCATGTACCCGCACTCGATCACGGCGACGCTGTCCTCGCGCAGCCGCAACGTGATCCGCCGCAACACCACCATCCTGCCCCTGTACTCCCTGATGCTGGGCCTGCTCGCGCTGCTCGGCTTCATGGCGATCGCGGCCGGGATCAAGGTGCAGAACGGGCAGCTGGCGATCCCGCAGCTCTTCGAGAACATGTTCCCCGACTGGTTCACGGGCGTCGCGTTCGCGGCCATCGGCATCGGCGCGCTGGTGCCCGCGGCGATCATGTCCATCGCCGCGGCGAACCTGTTCACGCGCAACATCTACAAGGACTTCATCAGGCCGAACGCGACGCCGGCGCAGGAGACCAAGGTCTCCAAGCTGGTCTCCCTCCTGGTGAAGGTGGGCGCGCTCGCCTTCGTCCTCACCATGGACAAGACCGTCGCGATCAACTTCCAGCTCCTGGGCGGCATCTGGATCCTCCAGACCATGCCCGCCCTCGTCGGCGGCCTGTTCACGCGCTGGTTCCACCGCTGGGCGCTGCTCGCCGGCTGGGCGGTCGGCATGGTCTACGGCACGCTCGCCGCGTACGGGGTCGCCTCGCCGACGCAGAAGCACTTCGGCGGCAGCGCCAAGGAGATCCCCGGCATCGGCGAGATCGGCTACATCGGCCTCACGGCGTTCGTCATGAACGTGGTGGTCACGGTGGTCCTCACCTTCGTCCTGAAGGCACTGAAGGCCCCTGAGGGCATCGACGAGACATCCGCGGCGGACTACACGGCGGACGCCGGCGACCCGGGCGTCCTGAAGAAGCTGCCGGAGGCGACGGCGGGAGCCGGCGGGCACTGAGCCGACTTCCCCCAAAGAAACGCAGCACGGGCCGCCGGATTCCTCCGGCGGCCCGTTGCCGTACCGCGGGTTCATGAAGCCTCGTAGAGGTCCTTCCCCACCCGCTGCGCCGCCCCGGCGGCCGAGGACAGCGTCAGGGCCCTGTCCGTGCCGGCCCCCACGATCACCAGGACGCCGCCGACCCTCAGTTCGACCTCGTAGTGCGCACTGCCGTCGTACTCGTCGCCGCCCGTGGTCCGCGTCGTCTCCAGGACCGCCTCGTCGCCGAGGTCCGGCAGAGGCAGGGCCTCGTGGTGCTGCTGGACGGGCGCGCCCTCGGTGTCCACGGTGACGCGGCCACACACCTTGTGGAGCTCGCGGCGCAGTGCGAGATAGCGCCCGGCCCGCTCGGCCGGCATCGAGACCAGGCGCTCGTGGACGAAGGGGTCGTCGTCGCCCACGGCCTCGGGGGCCGGGCGGACCGTCCGCTCGGCGCTGGGGCCCCGCATGCGCACCAGTTCCCCGCGCGCGTCCCGGCCGGCCGCGCAGGCGCTCCAGTCGCCTCCCCCGTACCCCTGGTCGAAGAGTCCCAGCGAGGTCTCGGTCGCCTTCGCGCCCTTGGCGACGGCCCCGGCCGGAAGGAGAGCGGCGCCCAACTCGGCGTCCGTGAAGACCTTCGCGGGGTCCGCCGTTCCGTCGACACCGGACGCCGAAGGCTGCTTGCTCCCGCCGTCGCCGCGCGCCCCGGACCCGCCGTCACCGCATCCGGCGAGCAGCACCAGCAGTACGGCGGCACAGGCTGTTCCCCGCCCTCGCACCGTGCCTCCCCCAGCTAGGCCACCAGTTCGGCCGCAACCCTAGCCGACACAAGATGTGGGGCTGCCATCCGAGGCCGACACAAGATGTATGCTCGTGCTCGCTGTCGCCGCAGGGGAATCCGGTGCAAGTCCGGAACTGTCCCGCAACGGTGTACGTATGCACGCATACGTGAAGTCCGAGGACCTGTCGACAGCCTGCCCGAGCCGTCCGGCCCGGGATGACGACGTCCGGGTCTCGTGGAGTGGGCCGGTGACGCGGGCCCCGCCATGCCCCCGTGCCCTCCTCCCCGTCAGGCCCAGAGCCGAGCGAGGGAGAGCCCCACGTGACCATCGCGCCCGCCGAACCGGCCTCAGAGCTGGCAGGGAACCCCGAGCAGCACGACGCTCCGGGAACCGCGCTGCTGCGCACCCTGACCGAACTGACCGCCGATCTCCCGGACACCGACCCGGGCAAGGTCGCCGCCGCCGCGCTGCGCGGCAGGTCCGCGGTGGCGGACTCCGGCATCACCGCCGAGCTGCGCTCCCTCGCCACCGAGGCCGCCGCGGGCCTCATCTCCGAGGACCCGGCCTACTCGCGGCTCGCCGCCAGGCTCCTGACGATCAGCATCGCCGACGAGGCCGCCTCGCAGGGCGTCACCTCGTTCACCGAGTCCGTCGCGGTGGGCCACCGCGAGGGCCTGATCGCCGACCGCACCGCCGACTTCGTGGCGCTGCACGCCGAGCGCCTCGACGCGCTCGTCACCGCCTCCGTCGCCGAGGGCGCCGACGACCGGTTCGGCTACTTCGGACTGCGCACCCTGCACAGCCGCTACCTGCTGCGCCACCCGATCACCCGGCAGGTCGTCGAGACCCCGCAGCACTTCATGCTGCGCGTGGCGTGCGGCCTCGCCGAGGACGCCTCGGTCCACGCGCTCGACGAAGTCGCCTCCCTGTACCGCCTGATGAGCCGCCTCGACTACCTGCCGTCGTCGCCGACGCTCTTCAACTCCGGCACCCGCCACCCGCAGATGTCGTCCTGCTACCTCCTCGACTCGCCCCTCGACGAGCTGGACTCCATCTACGACCGCTACCACCAGGTGGCGCGCCTCTCCAAGCACGCGGGCGGCATCGGCCTCTCGTACTCGCGCATCCGCTCGCGCGGTTCGCTGATCCGCGGCACGAACGGGCACTCCAACGGCATCGTGCCGTTCCTGAAGACCCTCGACGCGTCCGTCGCGGCCGTGAACCAGGGCGGCCGGCGCAAGGGCGCCGCGGCCGTCTACCTGGAGACGTGGCACTCCGACATCGAGGAGTTCCTGGAGCTGCGGGACAACACCGGCGAGGACGCCCGGCGCACCCACAACCTCAACCTCGCGCACTGGATCCCGGACGAGTTCATGCGCCGCGTCGCCGACGACGGCACGTGGTCGCTCTTCTCGCCGTCCGACGTGCCCGACCTCGTCGACCTGTGGGGCGAGGAGTTCGACACCGCCTACCGCGCGGCGGAGGCCGCCGGGCTCGCGCAGAAGACGATGCCGGCCCGCGACCTGTACGGCCGCATGATGCGCACCCTGGCGCAGACCGGCAACGGCTGGCTGACCTTCAAGGACGCCGCCAACCGCACCGCCAACCAGACGGCGGAGCGCGGCAACGTCGTCCACTCCTCGAACCTGTGCACCGAGATCCTGGAGGTCACGGACGACGGCGAGACCGCGGTCTGCAACCTGGGATCGGTCAACCTCGGCGCCTTCGTGCGGGAGGGAGCCGACGGCGGGGAGATCGACTGGGAGCGCCTGGACGCGACCGTCCGCACGGCGGTCACGTTCCTCGACCGTGTCGTCGACATCAACTTCTACCCGAGCGAGCAGGCCGGCCGCTCCAACGCCAAGTGGCGCCCGGTGGGCCTCGGCGCGATGGGCCTCCAGGACGTCTTCTTCCAGCTGAAGCTGCCCTTCGACTCCCCCGAGGCGAAGGCCCTGTCCACGCGGATCGCCGAGCGCATCATGCTCGCCGCGTACGAGGCGTCCGCCGACCTCGCCGAGCGCAACGGCCCGCTCCCCGCCTGGGAGAAGACCCGTACCGCTCGCGGCGTGCTGCACCCGGACCACTACGGCGTCGAGCTGACCTGGCCGGAGCGCTGGGCCGCGCTGCGCGAGCGCATCGCCGCCACCGGCATGCGCAACTCCCTGCTGCTCGCCATCGCGCCCACCGCGACGATCGCGTCCATCGCGGGTGTCTACGAGTGCATCGAGCCGCAGGTCTCCAACCTGTTCAAGCGCGAGACGCTCTCCGGCGAGTTCCTCCAGGTCAACTCCTACCTGGTCAAGGAGCTCAAGCGGCTCGGCGTGTGGGACGCCCAGACCCGTGAGGCGCTGCGCGAGTCCAGCGGCTCCGTGCAGGGCTTCAGCTGGATCCCGGCCGAGGTGCGCGAGCTGTACCGCACGGCGTGGGAGATCCCGCAGCGCGGCCTCATCGACATGGCGGCGGCCCGTACGCCGTTCCTCGACCAGGCGCAGTCCCTGAACCTGTTCCTGGAGACGCCCACCATCGGCAAGCTCTCGTCCATGTACGCGTACGCCTGGAAGTCGGGCCTGAAGACGACGTACTACCTGCGCTCACGCCCGGCGACGCGGATCGCGCGCGCGGCGTCCGCCGCCCCCATCCCCGCCCAGCAGGCCGCCGACCCCGACGCCGTCGCCTGCTCCCTCGAAAACCCCGAGTCCTGCGAGGCCTGCCAGTAATGACCACCCCGACCGACAAGACCGAGAAGAACCTGCTCGACCCGGGCTTCGAACTGACCCTGCGTCCCATGCGCTACCCGGACTTCTACGAGCGCTACCGGGACGCGATCAAGAACACCTGGACCGTCGAGGAGGTCGACCTCCACTCGGACGTCGCCGACCTCGCGAAGCTGTCGCCCGGCGAGCAGCACATGATCGGCCGGCTGGTCGCGTTCTTCGCGACGGGTGACTCGATCGTCTCGAACAACCTGGTCCTGACGCTGTACAAGCACATCAACTCCCCCGAGGCGCGCCTGTACCTGTCGCGCCAGCTGTTCGAGGAGGCCGTGCACGTCCAGTTCTATCTGACGCTCCTGGACACCTACCTGCCCGACCCGGAGGACCGCGCGGCCGCGTTCGACGCGGTCGAGGAGATCCCCTCCATCCGCGAGAAGGCCCAGTTCTGCTTCAAGTGGATCAACGAGGTCGAGAAGCTGGACCGCCTGGAGTCGAAGGCCGACCGCCGCCGTTTCCTCCTCAACCTGATCTGCTTCGCGGCCTGCATCGAGGGCCTGTTCTTCTACGGCGCCTTCGCGTACGTCTACTGGTTCCGCTCGCGCGGCCTGCTGCACGGCCTGGCGACCGGCACCAACTGGGTCTTCCGTGACGAGACGATGCACATGAACTTCGCGTTCGAGGTCGTCGACACCGTTCGCAAGGAGGAGCCCGACCTCTTCGACGACGAACTCCAGCAGCAGGTCACCGACATGTTGAAGGAGGCCGTCGCGGCGGAGCTCCAGTTCGGGCGCGACCTGTGCGGTGACGGCCTGCCCGGCATGAACACCGAATCGATGAGTCAGTACCTGGAGTGCGTCGCCGACCAGCGTCTCCAGCGCCTCGGCTTCGCGCCGGTCTACGGCTCGGAGAACCCCTTCTCCTTCATGGAGCTCCAGGGTGTCCAGGAACTGACGAACTTCTTCGAGCGCAGGCCGTCGGCGTACCAGGTGGCGGTGGAGGGCTCGGTCGGGTTCGACGAGGACTTCTAGGCGACGGTCGTGAACTCGGCGCGGCGGGACGGGCGTTCGGCGTCCCGCTCCGCCTGCCGGGCCTGCCGGATCTGCCGGTCGATCCGGCGGTCGTGGGCGATCCCGTAGAGGGACGGGGCGGCCAGGAGGAGGAAGACGAAGAGGACGGTGAGGGCGTTCATCGCTGTGTTCATGTCCTCTACTTTCGTCCTCCGCGGACACATCCGGCAGTGGCAGGACTGCCACTGACCCTCGAATTACTGCCAGTCATGCGGCACACTGGACGGCATGCTGAAGAACGTGGCCGCAGTGCTGCTCGACGGTGTGCATCCTTTCGAACTCGGCGTGGTCTGCGAGGTGTTCGGCCTCGACCGGAGCGAGGCCGGGCTCCCCGTGTACGACTTCGCGGTGGCGTCCGCCGACGGGCCGACCCTCTCGACCCACGCGGGCTTCACCGTCTCCACGCCGCACGGTCTGGAGCGCCTGGAGGAGGCCGACCTCATCGCGGTGCCGGCCGCGAGCAGGCGCGACAGCCACCCGCCCGAGCTGCTCGACGCGCTGCGCCGGGCAGTCGACCGGGGCGCCCGGGTGCTCAGCGTGTGCTCGGGCGTCTTCGTGCTCGGCGCGGCCGGACTGCTCGACGGGCGGCGGTGCGCGGTGCACTGGCGGTACGCGCAGGAACTCGCCGTCGCGTTCCCGCGCACCCGGGTCGACCCCGACGTCCTGTACGTCGACGAGGGCTCGGTCATCACCTCGGCGGGCACCGCCGCCGGTATCGACGCGTGCCTGCACATCGTCCGTGAGGAACACGGCGCCGAGGTCGCCAACGCCATCGCCCGCCGCATGGTGGTCCCGCCGCATCGCGACGGCGGCCAGGCCCAGTACGTGGAGCGGCCGCTGCCCGTCACTCCCTGCGACACCGTGGGGGGCGTACTGGCGTGGATGGAGGCGCATCTGGACGAGACGCTCACGGTCGAAGAACTCGCGGCGCGCGCCCATATGTCGCCGCGCACCTTCGCGCGCCGCTTCCAGCAGGAGACGGGGACGACGCCGTACCGCTGGCTGCTTCGCCAACGGGTGCTCCTGGCCCAGGAGTTGCTGGAGGGCACGGACGAGACGGTGGAGTCGATCGCCGGCCGCGCCGGCTTCGGCAACGCGGCGGCGATGCGGCATCAGTTCATGAAGGCGCTGGGCACGACGCCGAACGCGTTCCGCAGGACGTTCCGGGTACGGTCCGCGGCCTAGGGTCTTTCGTTTGGATCAGGCTGGATCAGGGAGCGGGGTCTGGTGCGTGCAGCTGCAAGGCGGAGGAGAGCGGCGGCGCGGAGCGTCGGCAACCGACGACAACGCCGCAGATGTGCGTGCCAGACCCCGCGAGCCCAGCCTGATCCAAACGAGAGGCCCTATGCGCGCGGGGGCTGATCGGCCCCCGCGCACCCGGCGTGATCCAAACGAGAGGCCCTAGGCCTTGCCGCGCTCCTCCACCCGCAGCAGCGCCCGCTTGGGCTGGAGCGTGATCCCGATGCGGGCCGTGCTGTCCGTCTCCGCGGCCGGAACCAGTCGCCAGCGGGGCGTCACCGTGGCCAGGATGATGGCCAGTTCGGCCATGCTGAAGTGATCTCCGGGGCACTTCCGGTTGCCGACGCTGAACGGCATCATCGCGCTCTGTCGGCTTTCCGCGGCGCGTTCCGGCAGCCAGCGGTCGGGGTCGAACTCCAGATGGTCACGGAAGGACCGCGGATCGCGTTGCATCGCATACGGGCTGTAGACGATGTCGGCACCGGCCGGAATGTGATAGCCGCCGAGCTCGGTATCGACGGCGGCCTGGCGCGTCAATATCCATACGGCGGGCCGTATGCGCATCGCCTCCGTGATGACATTGCGCGTGTGGATTAGGCCCTTGAGGTCGGCGAATGCGACGGGGCGCCCATCCGTCACGGATTCAACCTCCTCGTGCAACCGGCTTTCCTGCTCGGGGTGTTCCGCGAGGAGCTGGAACGTCCACGTGAGGGTCGAGGCGACATTTTCCGCGCCGGCCACGACGAGGGAGACGACTTGGTCGTGCACCTCCTGCTCGCCGACCGTTTCGCCATTCTCGTCCTCGGCGCCGAGCAATGCCGCGAGCAGATCACCCGGATTGACGCCCGACGCGCGCCTCTCGGCAATGATCTCGTCCACCAGCCGATGCAAATCGGCCAACGCCCGCTCGAATCGGCGATTGGCCGGAAGTGGCAGCCGGTAGAAGGGTCCGACGGACAGGACCATGCGCCGGTACAGGCCGCTGAAGACCGTGTGCAGCGAGGAGCTGAGCCGGTCGGCGCGCTCGTCGACCGAGTCGACGTGCAGGACGGAGCGGGCGACGATCCGGACCGCGGTGCGGAACACCTCGGCGCCGATGTCGACCGTGTCGCCGGGCTTCCAGCGCGCCGCCATGGCGCGCGCCTCCTCCTCCATCACGGTCGCGTGGTCGGCGATGCGGTCGGTGCGGAACGCGGGCTGGATGGTGCGCCGCTGGCGCCGGTGCATGGGCCCGTTGCTGGTCGCCACGCCCTTGCCGAGGAGCACTCCGAGGGTGTCCCAGAGGGGTCCGCCGACCATGTAGTCGGGGCTCTTGAGGAGCGCGGCCACGAGGTCGGGGTCGCAGACCGCGTACGCCGTCTTCGGGCCGAGCCTGAGGCGGACCAGGTCGCCGTCGGCGCGCAGTCCCGCGACGAAGGTGAGGGGGTCGCGCACGAGGTTCCAGGCGTGCCCGAGGAGGGGCGCGCCTCCGCCGGCGTACGGCGGCGTGCGCCGCTCGCCGGGCTCCGCGACAGCCGGAACCGAGGATTCTGCCGATTCGACGGTCATTCGTCACCTGCCTGGTCGCTGATGTACGGAGGAGTGGCCCGGTCGTCCCAGCTGTCCACCTGATAGCGGCCCGACTCGTGGTGGAACCAGTACACGGAACTGAACCAGTTCCGCATATTGGAGACGCACGACCTGAGTGCCACGGCGAGGCTCTCGCCCGCTAAAGTCCCGTCGGCCGCTTCGTCCGCCATCCGCAGGACTTCGGGCTCCGCGTCCAGGAATTCGGAAATGCATCCGCAGACCCTTCGACGGACTTCTTCCACGGCCTCTTCGAGAGAAAGCCCCTCGTGCTGGATAAGGCTTATCCCGAGGTTGTGGAGTTCATCCCCCGCGAGTTCCTTGGGCAGCGAGCAGAGGTCGTTGTACCAGGCGGCGAAATCTTGGCACGCGAGTGCGGATCGCCGATAGGCAGGGCTTTCGAGCACCCATTCCGGGAGCTCGTACTGTGCGGTCGGCTCAAGGAGATCGAGCCATATCCAGTGCGCGAAGGTGTTCCTTCGGAGTTCGATGTACTCCTCGACCGAAGGGACCGTTCCCGAGGTCCGGTTACGGAATTCCTGGTCGTACGCGTCGATCACCACGTGGAAGTGGCGGGCGAACCGGGCGTTCCATGAACGGGTGAGGGAGCCGTTCAGCCGGACCATGCTGTCGGCGAACGCCGCAACCAGAGGGTCCTTGTGGTGCAGATGGAGCTGGGGCGCCTCCAGTGCCGCATGGAGCTGGACGGCGAGGCGTCGCCAGGCACCGCCCCGGCCGTGGATCACGTCGCGGTCATGACGGTCGTCCCAGACGAAGAACCACGCGCTGTAGTCGCAAATCGCGGAGAGGAGGTCGTCGGGGGCTCCTATGTAGTAGCCCGCCATGAGGTCGGTGTAGCAAAGGCCATCGGCATATTTCTCCACCTTGTCGGCCGGCATGAGCCGCTTTTCGAGCAGCCAGGACCGCGTCTTCTCCTGAAGCTTTGGCCAATACGGGTGCAGGTTGCGAGGAAACGCCTCCTCGATCACCGGTAGCGCCAGCGCCGGTGGGACCGCTGTCTGCGTCTGTGGCTGTGTCTGCACCCGAGTCCGTGAAGTGCTGTGTGAGAAAGCAGGCACGAACAAACCCCTCTCAGCCGCCTGGTGGCGTGCGCCCCTGTGCTGTGCCGGGCGCGCGCCGTTGCGTATCCCCGCACTTTCTATTCAGCACTACAACTGACCGTTCTGGGAACGGATTTGCCCCCTCACTACCCCCGCACGCCGGAAAAGTCCCCTTAGGTGACTGATTCTGGATCATCTGGGGCCGATCCGGTTCGCACACCTGACCGCTGGGGCGCCCCGGGCCCCGAACACGCGAGCGGCGTCCGGCCAGTTGGGAACCTGGCCGGACGCCGCTCGCACGTCACTCGGGTGCACTGGGGCCCCAACGGGCCCTGCCCGCTCAGTCGTTGGGAACGACCTCGTAGCGCGGGGTGCCCTCGGCCATCTGCTTCAGGGCGTCCTTGCGCTCGCGCTTGGAGAGGCGGTCGATGTACAGGTACCCGTACAGGTGATCCGTCTCGTGCTGGAGGCAGCGCGCGAAGTAGCCCGTGCCCCGGACCTTGATCGGGTTGCCCTTCTCGTCCTGCCCGGTCACCACCGCGTAGTCGGGACGCGCGAGCGGCGCGTACGCCGTCGGCACGGACAGGCAGCCCTCGTTCGAGTCGTCGAGGCGGCGCTCGTCCGCGGGCAGCTCCTGGAGCACGGGGTTGCAGACCACGCCGGTGTGGCGCGCACCGTCGTCGTCCGGGCAGTCGTAGACGAAGACCTTCAGATCGACGCCGATCTGGTTGGCGGCGAGGCCCACGCCCTCCGCGGTGCGCTGGCTGGCGAACATGTCGTCGACCAGCTGCGCGAGCTCGTCGCCGAATTCGGTGACGTCCTTGCACTCCTTGTGCAGGACGGGGTTCCCGACGACGGTGATCGGCCGCGACGTGCCGCGCGCGACGGCTGCCTCCTCGCGGGCGGCGTTGTCCTCGGTGTCGAGGACGAAGCCCTCGTCGTCCACGGGGAGCACTGCGGAGTGCTCGTGCTCGGTGTCCTGCTGCGCCATGTCCGACGTACGCCTTCCGGTACCTGCTGCGACAAATTTTCCGGGGTACAGCCTACGGGGACCGGTCAGCAGACCTCTTCAAGGTCCCGCCAGTCCCGGGAGTCCGGGCTGTCCGCGACCCAGCCGTCGAGCAGCCCCCGCACGAGCGCCGCGGGCGCCGCGACTCCGCACTCGCGCTCGGGCACCCACAGCTGGCCGTCAGTGCGGTGGCCGAGCGGACCCGGGTGTCCGGGCTCGCTGTGGTCGTGCGGATCCAGGTGCTGACCGTCGCCCTCGTCGGACGGCATCCGCGACTCGGAGCACATCCGGCACAGCAGCCGTACGGAGGACGACCAGTCCTCGGCGGCGAACCCGGCGTCGGAGGCGAGCTGCTCCAGGGCGTCCCGGTCGGCCTCGGTCGCGGCCTCCAGGAGAACGACCCAGGTCGGGACGGGCGAGGGGGCCCACAGCTCGATCTCGTCGAACACGGGGTACGAGTGTCCGGCGGCCGTCGTCCGCTCCCCGTGGGGCACGCCGTCGTGCAGCACGACCTCGCCCCAGCGGCGCCCGGAGGACGGCAGCGGGATGGACAGGACCTCCATCCGGGCGGGGTCGAGCCTGCGCCCCCACACCACCTCGGCCTCGCCCTCCGGCGACAGGCGCACGGCGGCACTGCCCAGGTCCATGCCGGTCGGCTCACCGGCGGCGGCCGCGCCGCCCGGCACCTTCAGGCCGTACGCCTGCCAGGCCCGCCGCGCGAGCGGCCAGTCCTGCAGGGCGGTGGCCGCGATGCCGACGTTCCACCAGTCCGGGGCGCCGCTCTCGCGGTCGAGGAGGGCCACCGCGCGCAGGCCCGCGGCCCGCGCCTGCTCCCAGTCGTGGCGGAACTTGTGCAGCAGCGCGAGGTTGAACCAGGACTCCGACAGCCACGGCTCGAGGTCGGCGGCCCGGGTGAGCAGGGCCCCGGCGTCCTCGTACCGGCCGTCGCCGATGAGCGTGAACGCCCGATCGGTGGCCTGCCGCCATGAGGCGGAGGGCCGGTGCCGTCCCTTGCCGAAGATCCTCACGATTCCCGCCTGCATTCCCGCCTGTCGGTCCGGGGGACAGCGCCCTCGGGAGGCCTTCCCCCAAGGAGCACGGCCGGGACCTGAGCCCCCGGACATCCTCTTCTTCGCATCCAACCACGTGCGGCCGGACAGCCGCTCATTACCCATGGGTTACCCAGCCGGGGGCAGGGTCACCCCGCCCCTCGACACGACCCTGGCCAGGGATTCCACCACATCGGGCTGGTAGTCGCGCCCCGTGGCCAGACGCAGTCGCTCCAGGGCGGTGAGGGGCCCCTGAGGGCCTTCTCCCCGGGCCATCTCGTCGTATGCGTTGGCGGTGCGGACGATGCGCGCGGTGAGAGGCTGCTCACGGTAGGGGTCGGCCTGGCGCTCGACGACGACGGCGACCTCGGCGTCCACGCCCGTCTGGCGCACGACGGCCCCGCCGAGCAGTGCGATCCGGCGCTGCTCCTGGGCGGGCAGGGCTGCCGTGGCACCGTCGGCCACCGGGTCGACGAGGGACAGCTGGCCGATGTCGTGCATGAGGGCGGCGTACTCCAGGACGGTGAGGTCGGGTTCGGAGAGTCCCAGCTCGCGGCCCACGGCACGGCTGAGCGCCGCAACGCGCAGGGCGTGGCCCTGGGGCGTGTAGCCGGCGATCTCGGTGGCGCGGGCCAGCGAGGTGATCGTCTGTCGGTACGTGGTCCGCACGGCGGCGTACCGGCGGAAGGCGAGCTGGGTCAGGAGCAGGGGCAGGCAGAAGACGGGCAGCGCCCACAGTCCGGCGACGGCCACGGCGAGGGCGATGACGGCGCCGGTGGCGCACACCGCGGACCCGATGCCGATCATGGCCCGCAGCTCGTCCCTGAGCAGCGGCCCGAACGGCCAGCCGGTACGGGCGTGTGCCATGGCCGCGGCGAGGACGGCGTCGCACAGCGCGGTCAGGACGAGCAGCCCGACGAGCAGCAGCGCGTAGGCCGCGCCGTCGCCGAGCCAGGCTCCGAACCTGCCCTGGTTGTACAGGGGTTGGAAGCACACGGCGGCGAAGGCGACGGTGAGGACGCGCCGCGCCATGTGGTCGGCGGACGGCCCGTGCCCGGCCGCGAGGTGCGGTACGGAGCCGACGAGCGCGGCCGCGACGCAGACGGCGACGACCTGGAGCGCTCCGTGATGCGTCGCCTGCCCCGCCGTCTCTCCCAGGAGTGCGTACGCGAGCGCGCCGGCGGCCCCCAGGGGTGCGGGCTCCCTGTCCCCTCCGGGTGCCCCCCAGCGGGCGAGTTCACCGACGGCGATGAGCACCCCGAAGGCGAGTGCGGTCCCGGGTTCCTCCAGGCCGTCCTGGAGGGTGGCGGCGAGGGAGACGGCGGTGAGCCCGACCGCGAGGCCCTGGACGGCCGCGATCGTGGTGCGCGCCCGGCCGCTCCCCGGCCCAGGGGAGCGCGTCCACGTCACCGCGACGCCGCCCGCCGCACGGCGCGGGCCCGGGGCACCTGCCCGGCGGCCTCGTCCGCGGTCACGGCGGGGTTCCAGCCGTGCCGCCCGAGCGCCCGCACCAGCGCCCCGACCATCTGCGGGTCGAACTGCGCGCCCGCGCACCGGGTCAGTTCGGCGAGGGCGACACCGACGGGCCGCGCCCGCGAGTAGGACCGGGTGGACGTCATCGCGTCGAACGCGTCCGCCACCGCCACCACTCGCGCGAACTCCGGGATCTGCGCCCCCGTGAGCCCGTAGGGGTACCCGCTGCCGTCCATCCGCTCGTGGTGATGCAGGATCGCCGCCCGCGCCTCCCCCAGGAACCCGATCCCGCGCACCATCTCGTGCCCGTACTCGGGGTGCAGCTCGATGATGCGACGCTCCTCGGGGGTCAGCGGGCCGTCCTTGCGCAACAGGCGGGTCGGCACGCCGAGTTTGCCGACGTCGTGCAGGATCCCGGCGAACCGCAGGACCTCGGCGCGCTCCTCCGCCATGCCGAGTTCGCGGGCGATCATCATGGATGCCTGGCCGACCCGCTCGCTGTGGCCGCGCGTGTATCCGTCCTTGATGTCGACGGCCTGCACGAGGGCCCGGATCGTCTCCTGGTGGGCGGCGCGCTCGCGGTGGTACTGGGCGAACACCCAGCAGGAGATGTACATCGGCAGCAGCACGAGCAGCGCGGCGAACGGTCCGTACGGGCTGCGCCACAGGACGGCCATCATGAGGCCGGCGAGGCCGTGCACGGCGACGGGACCGAGGGCGCGCGGGAAGAGGCCGCGCCAGGCGGCGCGCAGCGGGACGCGTTCGGCGGTGGCGAGGATGCCGCCGTCGAGCAGGGCGAGGACGGCGCAGAAGACGAGGACGGCCGCTCCGGCGGGCACGAGCGCGTACGGGAAGTGGGGCGCGGACACCGCCGCGGTGCCGCCGAGCGCGCCGTGGACGCGGGCGGCGGCCCAGGTGGCGAGGGCGAGCTGGGCGGCGCGCCAGACGCGGCGCAGGCCGGCCGGGCGCCGGTCCGTCCGGGCGACGAGCGCGCCGGGGACGGCGACGAGCGCGGCGGCCGCCGGCGGCAGGAGGAACGCTCCGGCGAGCAGGACCGGGAAGAAGGTGCCCATGCCCTTGGGTACGCGCCGCCCGATCACGCGGCACTGGCCCGCCTGTTCGCATCCCGTGTAGAGGGCGGCGAGGAGTCCGACGGCGGGCCACGGTGTGGCCGGGCCCGCGGCGGGGACCAGGCACGCGAGGGCGCCGCCGGCCGCGCACAGGACGTAGCCGAGGGCCATTGGCGGAACCGCGCGCATATCGACCCCCCTCCCCGTGATCCCACTTCAGGTTCCGGAGAATAGAGCGGGCGGGAGGGCGCGCGGGCGGCATCGCGAGGATTCCCCGGGCCACCCGACGGCGGATTAGCACATTCGAGTGACGGGGGCGGAGAACTAAGGGCGGGGAACCGGCCGGGAACGGCGGGGTACACCGGGGAACAGCGGCGGGACGTGACGTATCGCCGTCACGTCCCGCTCATCACCGCTCGGCCTTACGGCCGCCCGCTCAGGCTTCCCGCAGCTTGGGAGCCGACGCCGTCACGTCCTGGTCGGGCACGGCCTGGCCCGACCGGATCAGGTCGATGCGGCCCATGACCTTCGACCGCAGGTCGCTCGGTACGTCGTCCTGGCCGCAGCACCGCTTGACCAGCTTCTTCACGGCCTGCTCGAGGCCGTACTTCTCCAGGCACGGAGAGCACTCCTCGAAGTGCGTCTCGAACTTCGTGCAGTCGCTGTCCGGCATCTCGTGATCGAGGAACTCGTAGAGATGGTCGAGGACTTCACTGCAATCCGTCTCGTGCGGCTCTCCGCAGCTCATGAGCCCGAGCCTTTCGCTTCGTTCGACTCTCCGGCACCGGCCGGGACCAGTCCGCGGTCGCGAGCGTAGTCCTCGAGCATGCCGCGCAGCTGACGACGGCCCCGGTGGAGCCGGGACATCACCGTCCCGATGGGTGTCCCCATGATGTCCGCGATCTCCTTGTACGCAAAGCCCTCTACGTCGGCGAGATAGACCGCGATGCGGAACTCCTCGGGGATCGCCTGGAGCGCCGACTTCACGTCCGAGTCGGGCAGGTGGTCGAGCGCCTGCGACTCGGCGGAACGCAGTCCGGTCGACATGTGCGACTCGGCGCGCGCCAGCTGCCAGTCCTCGATCTCCTCAGCGGCGCTGCGCTGGGGCTCACGCTGCTTCTTGCGGTACGAGTTGATGAAGGTGTTCGTGAGGATGCGGTACAGCCACGCCTTGAGGTTCGTGCCCTCGCGGAACTGGTGGAACGACGCGTACGCCTTCGCGTAGGTCTCCTGCACCAGGTCCTCGGCGTCGGCCGGGTTCCGCGTCATGCGCAGCGCGGCCGAGTACATCTGGTCGAGGAACGTGAGCGCGTCACGCTCGAAGCGCAGGCTGCGCTCCGCGGCGGTCTCCTCGGGCTCTTCCGCCTGGCCGTGTTCGGTCCCTGCGTCGGTGCCAGTGACCGGACCCACCTCCTCCAACGACGTGGCGGGGCCGAAGGAGACCCCACTCGAATCGGAGAATAGACGACCCTCGGTCGGGGCGGCCTGGCGATCGGCTCCGCCCGCCGTCCGAATGGGGGCGGTCTTCGCCGCGTGCAGCACGCTCCACTCCAGGTCAGCGGCGCTGCTGCGGCTCGGGCAGATGGTCGAACCCATGCGGCGGACTTCCTCTCGTAAGCACTCGTGACAACTCGTGACTTCTCGCAAGTCTTCGACAGCACTCTCGTACCGTCTGTTCCGCACAACAGACGCCCGCGCCGCAACATTCCCGGGCGTTACGCGAGTGATCCGGCCCACTGCACGACGGCGTCCACGATGAGTGCCACGGCCTCGTCCTGGCCGATGTCCGCCCGCTTCGGCACCGCGAACCCGTGGTCCCCATAAGGGATTTCGACCAGCTCGTACGCGGTGGAGCCGGGGAATTCGGCGGGCCTGCCGAAGGGGTCGTTGCCGCCCTGGACGACGAGGGTGGGAACGCCGGCGCCGAGGAGTTCGTCGGCCCGGGACTTCTCGGGGCGGCCCGGCGGGTGCAGCGGGAAGCTCAGGGCGAGAACGGCGGCCGCGCCGAGTTCCCTCGCCGTGCGGCACGCCACGCGCGCGCCCGCGCTGCGTCCGCCCGAGACGACCGGCAGCCCGGCCTTCTCCAGGGCGGGCCACACCCCGCGCCAGCCGACGTCCAGGGTCTTCGGTGCGGGTGCCACCTTCTTGCCGGCCACCCGCCAGGGCTGCTCGACGAGGGCGACGGTCACTCCGTGTGCGGGCAGCTCGGCGGCGATGGCCTTCAGGTCACGCGCCTCGATGCCGCCCCCCGCGCCGTGGCTGAGGGCCAGGACGTGCCGGGCCTTCTTCGCGGGGGCGGCCGGATGCCAGGTGATGCGGGCCTCGCCTGCGCCGGTCTCGACGGTCTCGGTCCTGGGCGCCGCCGCCCTCGTCGTGTTCTTGGTCACGTTCTTGGTCACGTCAGAAGAGTGTGCCCTCCTCGGGCCCCTCCAGCTCCTTGAGCAGCTCCGGCCCGTTGTTGCGGACGTTGCTGACCGACGTCGACACGGGGTACGCCCGCATCAGCCCCTCCGGCGGCGGTGCGAGCAGCGAGGTGAGGTCGTCGACGTCGGTGCGCGCCGGGTCGAGCCAGGCGTCCCAGCGGTCCGGCGTGAGCATGAGCGGCATCCGGGGGTGGATGTCGGCCAGCGAGCGCGGCCCCTCGTCGGGTGCGACCGCGAGCGGCGCGGTCTCCGCCTCGGTCGTGATGACCGTGCAGGTCACCCACCAGGCGAGGGGGTGCTCGTCGGGCAGGGTGCGGTCGCGCCAGAACTCGTACAGACCCGCCATCGCGAACACGGAGCCGTCGGCGGGCGTGACGAAGTAGGGCTGCTTGCGCGGCCGCTTCTTCTTGCCCTCGACCTCCAGGTCGCGCTCGCCGACCCCGGTGACCCACTCGTAGTAGCCGTCGGCGGGCAGGATGCAACGGCGGCTCGAGAAGGCGCGGCGGAAGGACGGCTTCTCGGACACGGTCTCGGCGCGGGCGTTGATCATCCGGGCGCCGCCCTCGGGTGTCTTCGACCACGACGGCACGAGGCCCCACTTGAGAGTGCGCAGCTGGCGAACCGGATTCCGGTCGGCGGCGTCCTTCACAGGGCGGTCGAGAACCGCGTAGACCTCTTTGGTCGGGGCCACGTTGAAGTCGGGCGCGAGGGTCTCCTCGGGCTCCCACTTCTCGATCTCAAAGATTCCTGCGAGATCCTCGGGCCTACGACTCGATGCATACCGTCCGCACATACGTGCCACAGTGCCAGATACTGGCCCGCCAGAGGGAGCCGCTCCAGCCATGTACGTCACCGCGAGTACCGGTGCCGCCGACCTGTGGGACCGGGTCTTCGGCAGCCAGTCCGACCCCGATCAGTGGGTGGTGTTCGCCACAGCGGCGGTCGCCCTCGCCGCGATCGTCCCGCACAACATATGGCGGCTCTCCCGCAACGCGATCACCATCGCCCACGAGGGCGGGCACGGCATCGTGGCCCTGCTCAGCGGGCGCCGTCTCGACGGCATCAGGCTGCACTCGGACACCAGTGGTCTCACGGTCAGCCGCGGCAAGCCGTCGGGCCTCGGCATGATCCTGACCGCGGCCGCCGGCTACACCGCTCCCCCGCTCCTCGGCCTCGGCGGCGCCGCGCTGCTCGCCGCGGGGCACATCACGGCCCTCCTGTGGCTGGCCACGGCCCTGCTCGTGGCACTGCTCGTGATGATCAGGAACGCGTACGGCGCGCTGACCGTGATCCTGACCGGCGGCACCTTCGTGCTCGTGTCCTGGCTGGCGGGGCCGCAGGTGCAGGCGGCGTTCGCGTACGTCGTCGTGTGGTTCCTGCTCCTGGGCGGCGTGCGGCCCGCGTTCGAGCTGCAGAGCAAGCGCAGGCGGGGCGGGGCCGGGGACTCGGACGCGGACCAGCTGTCGCGCCTCACGCACGTGCCGGCGGGGATGTGGCTTTTCTTCTTCCACGCCGTCTCACTGTGCTCACTGCTCGGCGGGGGCCGCTGGCTGCTCGGACTGTGACCCATGCCCCCGGGTGGGGGCTCGTGATCCGGCCCGATCGCCTGAGCCCACTAAAGTAAAGGCATGACCGAAAACCCCGCGCACACCTCTCTCTGGCCCGCCCCGCACGCGAGCGGCCCCGTCTTCGCGACGGTCCATGTGCCGGGGTCGAAGTCGGTCACCAACCGCGCGCTCGTCCTGGCCGCGCTCGCCGCCGAGCCCGGCTGGCTGCGCCGCCCGCTGCGCTCGCGCGACACGCTCCTGATGGCTGCCGCCCTGCGCGCCATGGGCGTCGGCATCGAGGAGGGCGTGGGCCCGGACGGTTCCGGCGAGGCCTGGCGCGTCATTCCCTCGGGGCTGCGCGGCCCGGCCACGGTCGACGTGGGCAACGCCGGCACGGTCATGCGCTTCCTGCCCCCGGTCGCGGCGCTCGCCGACGGCCCGGTGCGCTTCGACGGTGACTCCCGTTCGTACGAGCGGCCGCTGAACGGCGTGATCGACGCGCTGCGCGTGCTCGGCGCCCGGATCGACGACGACAGCCGCGGATCGCTCCCGATGACCGTGCACGGCAGCGGTGCCGTCGACGGCGGCCGGGTCGAGATCGACGCGTCCTCCTCGTCGCAGTTCGTCAGCGCCCTCCTGCTGTCCGCGCCGCGCTTCAACCAGGGTGTCGAGGTGCGCCACGTCGGCGGCCCGCTGCCCTCGATGCCGCACATCCGGATGACCGTCGACATGCTGCGCACGGTCGGCGCCCAGGTCGACACTCCTGAGTCCGGCGGCGAGCCGAACGTCTGGCGGGTCACGTCGGGCGCCCTGCTCGGCCGCGATCTGACGGTGGAGCCCGACCTGTCGAACGCCCAGCCGTTCCTGGCCGCGGCCCTCGTCACCGGCGGCACGGTCGTCATCCCCGACTGGCCGGAGCGCACGACGCAGCCCGGCGACCGGCTGCGCGAGATCTTCACCCTGATGGGCGGCTCCTGCGAACTGACCGAGCAGGGCCTGGAGTTCACCGGCTCCGGTTCGATCCACGGCCTCGACGTGGACCTGAGCGAGGTCGGGGAGCTGACGCCCGGCATCGCGGCCGTCGCGGCCCTCGCCGACTCCCCCTCCACGCTGCGGGGCGTGGCGCACCTGCGCCTGCACGAGACGGACCGCCTGGCCGCGCTCACCAAGGAGATCAACGAGCTCGGCGGCGACGTCACCGAGACCGCCGACGGCCTGCACATCCGGCCGCGCCGCCTGCACGGCGGGGTCTTCCACACGTACGACGACCACCGCATGGCCACCGCGGGCGCGATCATCGGCCTCGCCGTGCCGGGCGTGGAGATCGAGAACGTGGGGACGACCGCCAAGACCCTGCCCGACTTCCCCGACCTGTGGGCCGGGATGCTGGGGAACTGACGGGCGGATCGAGATCATGCGCCGCTACGGCAAGAACCCCGACGAGGACGACATCCGCGTCCGCCCCAACCGCAAGGGCAACCGCCCGCGCACGAACATCCGCCCGAAGCACGAGGACGCCGCCGACGGCATGGTCCTTACCGTGGACCGGGGCCGCCTCACCGTCCTCATCGACGACATCCCGGTCACCGCGATGAAGGCCCGCGAACTGGGCCGCAAGGCGGCCGTGGTGGGCGACCAGGTCTCCGTCGTCGGTGACCTGTCCGGCAAGAAGGACACCCTCGCCCGCATCGTCCGCATCGGGGAGCGCACCTCCGTCCTGCGCCGCACGGCCGACGACGACGACCCGTACGAGCGCGTGGTCGTCGCCAACGCGGACCAGCTCGCCATCGTCACCGCCCTCGCGGACCCCGAGCCGCGCCCGCGCATGATCGACCGCTGCCTCGTCGCCGCGTACGACAGCGGCCTCGACCCGCTCCTCGTACTGACCAAGTCGGACCTCGACCCGCCGGACAAACTCCTGGAGATGTACGGGGCGTTGGGCGTCCCCTACGTCGTCACCAGCCGCGAGGAGCTGGAGAGCGGGGCCGCGGTCGGCCGGGTGCGCGAGCAGCTCGACGGCAAGATCACCGTGTTCGTCGGCCACTCGGGCGTCGGCAAGACGACGCTGGTGAACGCGCTGGTGCCCAAGGGCAGCCGGCGTACGACGGGCCATGTCAACGCGGTCACCGGCCGCGGCCGGCACACGACGACATCCGCGCTCGCGCTGCCCCTGCCCGACGACAGCGGCTGGGTGATCGACACCCCGGGCGTGCGCTCCTTCGGCCTGCACTACGTCGACCCGTCCCGCGTCATCAACGCCTTCCCCGACCTGGAGCCGGGCACGGAGAACTGCCCGCGCGCGTGCAGCCACGACGAGCCGGACTGCGCGCTCGACGAGTGGGTCGCTCAGGGACATGCCGATCCCGCGCGTCTGTACTCACTGCGGCGGCTGCTCGCCACGAGGGAGCGGCGCGAGGGCGACTGACCTCAGCGTTGTTTGCGACCGGGCCGCGACGGTAAGTGCATAATCGCACCAAGCCGGACGCAAGATCGAAACCGTACGAAGCGGTCACGGAAGTCGAAGATGCTGGAGGCAAGCACATGGCGTGGCTGCTGGTCATCGTGGCGGGGATTCTCGAGACCGGCTTCGCGGTCTGCCTGAAGCTCTCGCACGGCTTCACCCGGCTCTGGCCGACGATCGCGTTCTCGTGCTTCGCCCTCGGCAGCTTCGGCCTCCTCACGCTCGCGCTGCGCAAGCTCGACGTGGGCCCCGCGTACGCGGTGTGGACGGGCATCGGCGCCGCGGGCACCGCGATCTACGGCATGGTCTTCCTCGACGACCTGGTCTCCGTCCTCAAGATCGTCTCGATCTCGTTGGTGATCATCGGGGTGATCGGGCTTCAGCTGTCGGGCTCGGCGCACTGAGCCGCCACGCTCACACGACGTCCCGTACGCGCGGGAAGTGACAGGCCGCGCTCTGCTTCCCGGCCACCGGACTCGCGGGCACCTCGCGCTCGCAGCGGTCCTTGTCAGCTCCGGGGAGGTCCGCGTAGACGGGGCAGCGCGCCCGGAAACGGCATCCTTCGTAGCGCCGCGTCGGGCTCGGCGGGTCCCCGGCGAGCAGGATCCGGTCCCGCTGCCGTGCCCGCTCCCGCTCGGGGTCGGGCAGCGGCACCGCGGACAACAGGGCCTGGGTGTAGGGGTGCAGAGGCCCCTCGAAGACGTCGGCCACGGGCCCGGACTCGACGGTCCGCCCCAGGTACACGACGCTCACCCGGTCCGCGACGTGCCGCACGACGGACAGGTCGTGCGAGACGAGGAGATAGGCGAGGCCGAGTTCCGCCTTGAGCCGCTGGAGCAGGTTGAGGACGCCCGCCTGTACGGAGACGTCGAGCGCGGAGACGGGTTCGTCGAGGACGAGCAGCTCAGGCTCGACGGACAGGGCCCGTGCGATCCCGACGCGCTGCCGCTGGCCGCCGGAGAACTCGTGCGGAAAGCGCTCCGCGTCGGCGGGGTCGAGGCCGACCTGTTCCAGGAGTTCGGGGATCCGGCGCGCGATCGCCGTCCGGTCCGCGCCCTGGGCGCGCAGCGGCTCGGTGATGATGTCGCCGACCGGCATTCGGGGATCCAGGGAGGCCATCGGGTCCTGGAACACGATCTGCACGCGCCGCCGCAATGCCGCCCGCCCCGCCTTCCCGAGGCCGCCCACGGACTGCCCGAACAGCTCGACGTCCCCGGCCTCGGGCCGTGCCAGTTCGAGGAGTTCGAAGAGGGTGGTGGACTTCCCCGACCCGGACTCGCCGACGAGCGCGAGGGTCTCTCCGCCGCGGATGTCGAGGTCCACCCCGTCGACGGCGTAGACGCTCCCGACCCGCCGCCGGAAGGCGCTCCCCTTGAACACGGGAAACGTCCTGGCCAGCCCGCGCACCTTCAACACGGGCCCCGCCGGGGGACGTTCACCGCGATCGGGGATCCCGGGCACGGGGAAGACGTCCTGCGGGGCGAGTCCACGGACCTCGTCGGCGCGCACACAGGCGGCGCGGTGAGGCGCCGCCGAACCCGCGGCGGCCCGCAGTGGAGGCACCTCGCTCAGACACGCCTCCACCGCCATGGGGCACCTGGGCGCGAACGCGCACCTCGCGCCCAGCTCCCCGGTCCCGGGCGGAGCCCCCGGCACGGGCACCAGCACGTCCGCCGCCCCGTCGAGCCGCGGCACCGCCCCCATCAGCCCCAGCGTGTAGGGCATCCGGGCCTCCCGGAACACGTCGTCCACGGGCCCGCTCTCGACCACGCGGCCGGCGTACATCACCGCCACCCGGTCGGCCATCCCCGCGATGACCCCCAGGTCATGGCTGACCAGCACGACGGCCGCACCCGTCTCGCGCTGAGCCCTCCGCAGTACGTCGAGCACCTGGGCCTGGATCGTCACGTCGAGCGCCGTCGTCGGCTCGTCGGCCACGATGACGTCGGGGTCGTTGGCCACGGCCATCGCGATCATGGCCCGCTGGCGCATGCCCCCGGAGAACTCGTGCGGGAAGGCGTCGGCGCGCGCGGCCGGTTCCGGGATCCCGACGAGGTCGAGCAGTTCTACCGCGCGTGCCCGCGCCGCTTGCGCGGACACCTTCTGGTGGGCCCGCACGGCCTCGGCTATCTGGTCCCCGATCCGGTACACGGGCGTGAAGGCCGACAGGGGATCCTGGAACACCATCCCGATCCGGCTGCCGCGCACCCGCGAGAGATCCCGGTCGGACGCGCCGACCAGCTCCTGCCCGTCCAGGCGCACCGATCCGCGGACGGCGGCGTTGGCGGGCAGCAGGCCGAGGAGGGCCAGCGCGGTCGCGGACTTCCCCGACCCCGACTCGCCCACCAGGCCGAGGACCTCTCCCCGCTCCAGCGTCAGGTCCACGCCGCGTACGGCGGGCTTCCCGTCGAAGTCGACCTGGAGCCCGGACACCTCAAGCAGCACGGCGCGCCCCCTTCCTCTTGTTGGCCCGGCTCGTCGGGTCGAACGCGTCGCGCAGTCCGTCCCCCACCAGGTTCACCGCGAGCACGAAGACGATGAGGAGCCCGGCGGGGAAGAAGAACATCCAGGGGTAGGTAATGGCCGCGCCCGTCGACGAGGCGATCAGGGTCCCCAGCGAGACGTCGGGCGCCTGTACGCCGAACCCGAAGTACGACAGCGCCGTCTCGCTCATCACCGCGCCGCCGACCGCGATCGTGGCGTCGATGATCAGGAACGAGGCCACGTTGGGCAGGACGTGGCGCCAGATGATCCGGAAGGCGCCGACGCCCATGTAGCGGGCGGCGCGCACGAATTCGCGCTCCTTGAGGGACACGGTCATCGAGCGGACCACCCGCGCGGTGATCATCCAGCCGAAGACGGCCAGCAGCCCCACGAACGCGAACCAGCCGCCGCCCCGCAGCCGCGGCGAGACGATCGCGATGATGAGGAACGAGGGGAAGACGAGGAGCAGGTCGACGACGAACATCAGCGCCCGGTCCGCCCAGCCGCCGAAGTACCCGGCGCACGCGCCCACCAGCGCCGCGAGCCCGGTCGAGAACAGGGCCACCAGAACCCCGATCACCAGGGACTTCTGGAGCCCGCGCACGGTCTGCGCGAAGACGTCCTGACCGATGCGGTTGGTGCCCCACCAGTGGTCGGCCGACGGGCCCTCGCGCAGGGCCGTGTAGTCGACCTTGCTGTACGTCCACTCGGCGAGGTACGGGCCGAGCACGGCGAGGGCGACGAGCAGCAGCAGGACCGTCGCCCCGGCGAGGGCGCCGCGGTGGCTCAGGAAGCGGCGTGCGACGACCCCGGCCCGGCCCCGGGGGCGTACGGCCGGGGGCACCGGGTCGAGCACGGCGCTGGCGGTGGTGGTCATGGCAGGGGACGTCCTCGGGCGTCAGGCGCGCCGGACGCGCGGGTCGAGTGCGGCGTGCAGGGCGTCGGCGAGGAAACCGGACAGCAGCACGACCACGGCGGCGAACACATTGACGGCGACGACGGAGTTGACGTCGTTCTTGCCGATGGAGGAGACGAACCACTCGCCCATGCCGTGCCAGCCGAAGATCGTCTCGGTGAAGGTGGCGCCCGTGAACAGGGCGAGGAAGCCGTAGCTGAAGAACGTGGACATGGGGATGAGGGCCGTGCGCAGTCCGTGCCGCAGCAGCACCGTGCGCCGGGTCAGCCCCTTCGCCTGGGCCGTGCGCAGATAGTCGGCGCCGAGCACGTCGAGCATGGCGGAGCGCTGGTAGCGGCTGTACCCGGCGACGGCGCCGAGGGCGATGGAGATCGTCGGCAGCAGCAGGTGCACCGAGCGGTCCTTCAGGACGGCCCAGAAGCCGGAGTCGACACCTGGGCTCTTCTCGCCGGTGAACTGGATGAGGTCGGTCCCGGTCCGCTGGTTGAACCAGATGGCACCGATCTTGAGCAGTACGGCCAGCAGGAAGACCGGGGTCGAGAGCAGTGCGAACGACGCGAGGGTCAGCGCCCGGTCGGACAGCCGGTACTGGCGCACCGCCGTCCACGCCCCGGCGATCACCCCGACCACCGTGCCGGTGATGGTGCCGAGCAGCAGCAGGCGCAGGCTCACCCCGATCCGCCGGCCGAACTCGGCGGCGACGGACGACCCGTCGATGGTCTGCCCGAGATCGCCGCGCACGGCGTGCCCGGCCCAGGTCAGGAACCGTTCGGCGAGCGGTTTGTGGTCGTTGACGCCCATCGCGGTGAGGTGGTGGTCGACCGCCGAGGGCGACAGGGGCGGCTGGCGGCCCTCGTAGTACGCGCGCGGGTCGAGCGCGAGCGAGGCGATCAGGTAGGAGAGGCAGACGGCGACGAGCAGCAGGACCACGTAGTAGCCGAGCCGCTTGGCCAGATATGCCGACACCGTTCCTGCCCTTCGCGGATTGCGCCGAACTCTCGTTGAAACACACCTTTTGACGACCGGGGACCGTGTCCGGCACCCCTCATCGGCCGTCATCGGCGCAGGTCATCGACTTCCAACTCCAGCATGATCGCGGCTTGTTGCTGTTTTGTGAAGAGCGCATGTCAAGACCGCCGTACCCTTCCGCCGTCAACTCCCGTGGGTCTACGGTCTCGGCTGACATGCGGCCGCTCCGCCGCCGCAGCCCGGACCGGAGGAAGACCCATGCGCAGATCCACCCTCACCGCCGTCGCCGCAGCCCTGTCGGCCACCCTGGTGCTGGCGGGCTGCGGGTCGTCCGACGACGACAAGCCGGTACGGAAGAAGGCCGCGCCGGCCGTGGACGGTCAGGACGTCAACGCGCATCCGGTGAGCGATCTCCGGCAGGGCGGGACGCTGAAGATGGGCCTGTCGACGTGGCCCGCTAACTTCAACTGGAACACCCCCGACGGCTACCAAGGTGACGCCACGGAGGTGGACGCGGCCCTGCTGCCCGACCTGTTCGACAACGACGCCAAGGGCGCCCAGCACCTCAACCCGAACTTCCTGGTCTCGGCGAAGGTCGTCTCCACGGACCCGCAGGTCGTGGAGTACGAACTGAACCCGAAGGCCAAGTGGTCCGACGGAAAGCCGCTGAGCTGGAAGGACTTCGCCGCTCAGTGGAAGGCCCTCAACAACACGGACAAGGACTACGAGGCCGCCGTCACCGACGGCTACGAGCAGATATCCAAGGTCGAACAGGGCAAGGACGCGCACGGCGTCCGGATCACCTTCGACAAGCCGTACGCCGAGTGGCAGAACCTCTTCGACCCGGTGTACCCGGCTGCGTACATCGACACCCCGGAGAAGTTCAACAAGGGCTGGACGCAGAAGCTCCCGGTCACCTCGAACGCCTTCAAGATCAAGAACATCGACAGGACGGCCCAGACGATCACCATCGTGCCGGACCCGGCCTGGTGGGGTCCCAAGCCCAAGCTGGACTCCGTCGTCTATCGGATCGTCGACTTCACCGCGACCACCGAGGCGTATCTCAACAAGGAGATCGACTCCGCCACCGCGCTGCTGCCCGAGGACTACAAGCGCCTCGTGAAGTCCGCCGGCACGGACATCCGGCGCGGCGCGCGCTGGGACGAGGTGCACATCGCGCTCAACGGCGCGCACGGCCCGCTGAAGGACGTCCGCGTGCGCCAGGCGCTCGGCAACGCGATCGACCGCAAGGGCATCAACGCCGCCTTCAGCAAGGACCTCTCCTTCGAACTGAAGCCGCTCGACAACCACTTGTTCATGCCCAACCAGGAGGGCTACCAGAACAACTCGGGCGAGTACGGCAAGTACGACCCCGAGAGGGCGGACAAGTTGCTCGACGCGGCCGGCTGGAAGTCGGCCGGTGAGGGGAAGACCCGCACCAAGGACGGCAAGGAACTCACGCTCGATTACACGCTCAGCGCGGGCAGCTCGTCGGCCCAGGTCGACCAGGCGGAGCTGGTGCAGCAGCAGCTGGCGGCCGTCGGCATCAAGGTCACGCTGAAGAAGGTCCCGGCCAACGACTACTTCACGAAGTTCGTGAACACCGGCAACTTCGACCTGACGAGCTTCCGCAACGTCGACGCCGTCTTCAAGAACATCGTCATCCCCACCTTCGTGCAGCCGCAGGGCAAGAACCTCTTCCAGAACTACGGCTCCATCGGCTCCCCGAAGATCGACGCGCTGCTGAAGAAGGCCCAGCAGACCACGGACAGGACCGAGGCGGACAAGCTCTACAACGAGGCCGACAAGGAGCTCTGGAAGATCGGCCACTCCATCGAGCTGTACCAGCGGCCGCAGATCGTCGCGGTCCGCTCCGGCCTCGCGAACTACGGCGCCGAAGGCCTCGCCAGCAGCGACTACACGAAGATCGGCTGGCTCAAGTAGGCCGTCCGGTACGTCACTTCACGCGGTGACGTCCCGGCGCCGGTGCGGCAGCGCCTCCCTCACGAGGCGCCCCGCCCCGCCGTCGCCCGGCGGGGCGAGCAGACAGGACAGGGCGAGCCGGACGGCGAGTTCGCAGTCGCGGGCCAGCTGGTCCGCCTCCGCCCGGGGCCGTCCCGCCGAACGGAGCGCGGCCGCGGCCCGCTCACGGACCAGCTTCACCAGGTCGCCGGGGCCAGGGAGCGGACCGTCGGCCCGGCGCTGTGCGGGCACGGTCGACGAGGAGGTCACGCCACCGGGCGCCGGGGCCGGCAGCCGCTCGCCCCAGCAGCCGGTCAGCACGGCCCGTACGAGCGCGCTGGAGCCGGCAGCGGTGACGGTCCACTCGGCGACGGCCTCGACCCCGGCCTCCTTCAGGGCCCGGTCGGCGCCGGCCAGATAGGCGTCGGCCTCGCGCCGGACCAGGGCGCGCGCGAGGCCTTCCTTGCTGCCGAACTCGTTGTAGAGGGTCTGCCGGGACACCCCGGCGACGGCCGCCACGTCGGCCATGCGCACCAGGGGCCAGGGGCGCCCGGCCAGTGCCGTACCGGCCGCGTCCAGCAAGGACTGCCGCGCTGTGGGCATCGTCGCCTCCCCACGCCGTAGCGGCTCAACCGCCAGGGTTGACGTGCCCGTGGGCCCTGTCAATAGCCCTCGCGGGCCGCCGGGCCCGGCGCCCTGTGGCCCGGGACCGACCTCGATCGATACTGTTCACCCATGCCCGACTATCACGATGATCTGCGTCTCGCCCACGTCCTCGCGGACGCCGCCGACGCCGCGACCATGGACCGGTTCAAGGCCCTCGACCTGAAGGTCGAGACCAAGCCGGACATGACGCCGGTGAGCGAGGCCGACAAGGCCGCGGAGGAGCTCATCCGCGGCCAGCTCAAGCGGGCACGGCCGCGGGACGCGATCCTCGGCGAGGAGTACGGCATCGAGGGCACGGGCCCGCGCCGCTGGGTCATCGACCCGATCGACGGCACCAAGAACTACGTGCGCGGCGTGCCGGTCTGGGCGACGCTCATCTCGCTGATGGAGGCGGGCGAGGGCGGCTACCAGCCGGTCGTAGGCGTCGTCTCCGCGCCGGCTCTCGGCCGCCGCTGGTGGGCGGCGAAGGGCGCGGGCGCCTACACGGGCCGCAGCCTGACGTCGGCCTCGCGCCTGCACGTCTCCAAGGTCGGGCGCCTCGCGGACGCCTCCTTCGCGTACTCCTCGCTGAGCGGCTGGGAGGAGCAGGGCCGGCTCGACGGCTTCCTCGACCTCACGCGCGCGGTGTGGCGCACGCGCGGTTACGGCGACTTCTGGCCGTACATGATGGTCGCCGAGGGCGCGGTCGACATGGCGGCGGAACCCGAGCTCTCCCTGTGGGACATGGCGGCGAACGCGATCATCGTGACGGAGGCGGGCGGCGTCTTCACCGGCCTCGACGGGCGCCACGGCCCGCACAGCGGCAACGCGGCGGCGTCGAACGGCCTGCTCCACGGCGAGCTGCTGAGCTACCTGCAGACGTGAGCGTCGCGCCGCTACGGCGCGCGGAAGCTCCGTAGCGGCGCAACGGACCTTCCGCGCCCCCTTGTTGACGGCCCGAACGGCTGCGACTCTGAGAGTCCCCCCACTTGTGAACTTGTGAATCCGTTCTCCAGGTCGGGACCGGAGGCAATCCTTCGGCATCCCGGAGGTCGCGGATTCACCAAGGAGGTGGCTCACGCCCATGCTCGTCCGCGACGCCATGAGCACGATGGTCCTCACCATCGGCCCCGCCCACACGCTGCGCAGGTCGGCCCGTCTGATGTCCGAGCGCCGCGTCGGCGCGGCGGTCGTCCTCGACCCCGACACCTGCGGAATCGGCATTCTGACCGAGCGCGACATCCTCAACTCGCTCGGCCTCGGCCAGAACCCGGACCACGAGATCGCCGGCACCCACACCACGACCGACGTCGTCTTCGCCTCCCCGGCGTGGACGCTCCAGGAGGCCGCCGAGGCCATGTCGCACGGCGGCTTCCGGCATCTCATCGTGCTCGACGACCAGGAGCCGGTCGGCATCGTGTCGGTCCGCGACATCATCCGCTGCTGGGCCCCGGCCCGCCGCCGGTCGACGACGCTGGTGAGCTAGGACCTCACCTTCGCCACACAAGAGGGCCGGCCCCCGAAAGGAGCCGGCCCTCTGCCTGCGTCAAGCGTCCCGGTCAGCCGCGAAGGGCCTGGACCGCAGCCTCGAGGCGCTTGCCGAAGTCACCGTCCGCCTGGCGGAAGTTACTGATCGCACGCTCGGCGATGTCGTCGCGCGAGACGCCCGCGATGTTGCCCGCGAGGTTCTCGATCA
Organism: Streptomyces sp. NPDC045026; assembly: GCF_056432625.1. Classification (NCBI taxonomy): domain Bacteria; kingdom Bacillati; phylum Actinomycetota; class Actinomycetes; order Kitasatosporales; family Streptomycetaceae; genus Streptomyces; species Streptomyces sp. NPDC045026. Next base: position 207,346 of record NZ_JBWKIS010000003.1, on the reverse strand, counting down.
GGCGCGCCTTCTCGTCCTCGGACATCAGCCGGTAGAGGTTGCCTGCCTGCACGAAGTCGTTGTCCTCCGCGTGCGAGGGGGCCTCGTGGTTGCCGGTGCCGCCGGTGACGGATGTCGACACCCACAGCGGCCGGTCCGTCTGGAACGGGCCGCCGAAGGAGTTCGGCTCGTAGTTCTTCGCGCCCTGGTGGCGGCCGTCGTACAGGAAGCCGTCACGGGAGTTGGTGCGCGCCTCGGTGGCGTGCGGGCGGTTCACCGGCAGGTGGTCGGCGTTGATGCCGACGCGGTAGCGGTGCGCGTCCCCGTACGCGAAGAGGCGGCCCTGGAGCATCTTGTCGGGCGACGGGCCGATGCCCGGCACGAAGTGCGCCGGCGAGAAGATGCTCTGCTCGACCTCGGCGAAGACGTTCTGCGGGTTGCGGTTGAGCTCCAGCTTGCCGATCTCGATCGCCGGATAGTCCTCGTGCGGCCACACCTTGGTGAGGTCGAACGGGTTGAAGCGGTACGTCGCCGCATCCGCCGCCGGCATGATCTGCACCTGCACGGTCCAGGACGGGAACTCGCCGCGCTCGATGGCCTCGCGCAGGTCGCGCTGGTGGGAGTCGGGGTCCTCGCCCGCGAGCTTCGCCGCGTCGGCCGCCGTCAGGTTCTCGATCCCCTGGTCGGTCTTGAAGTGGTACTTGACCCAGAAGACCTCGCCGGTCTCGTTGTTCCACTGGTACGTGTGCGAGCCGTACCCGTTCATGTGGCGCAGCGTCGCCGGGATGCCGCGGTCGCCGAAGAGCCAGGTGACCTGGTGCGTCGACTCGGGGCTCAGGCCCCAGAAGTCCCACACGTTGTCGGCCTCCTGCGAGCCCGTGTACGGGTCGCGCTTCTGCGTGTGGATGAAGTCGGGGAACTTGATGGCGTCCTTGATGAAGAACACCGGGGTGTTGTTGCCGACGAGGTCGTAGTTCCCCTCCTCGGTGTAGAACTTCAGCGCGAAGCCGCGGGGGTCACGCACGGCGTCCGCGGAGCCGAGGCTGCCCGCGACGGTGGAGAACCGCAGGAACGTCTCGGTCTGCTTGCCGACCTCGGAGAGGAACTTCGCGCGCGTCCACTGCGAGACGTCCCGGGTCAGCGTGAACGTGCCGTACGCACCGGCGCCGCGGGCGTGCACGATGCGCTCCGGGATGCGCTCGCGGTTGAAGTGCGCGAGCTTCTCCAGCAGCGCCTGGTCCTGAACCAGTACGGGCCCGCCGACGCCCGCGGTCTCGCTGTTCTGGTTGTCCGCGACCGGCGCTCCGGCCTCCGTGGTGAGCGGTCCCTGCGACGTCACGTGCGCCTCCTGCCCCGGTGCAAGCACCGGCTCCACTGGAGCGGCTGTTGCCGCGCCCTCATCTGCTGCAAGTCCTGTCCTTGGCCAAAGCCAGGTTCGATCCTACAATGGACATTGTCTAAGTCAAGCAAGGTTCCAAAGTCACACCCGTTCGGGACCTGGTCCCCCCGCCTGTTAGGCTGACCCTCATGAGTGACCTGTTGGAACGACTGCGCGGACGCGGCTGGCGTATGACCGCACAGCGGCGCGTCGTGGCTGAGGTCCTCGACGGCGACCATGTCCACCTGACGGCCGACGAGGTGCACGCGGCCGCAGTCGCCAAGCTCCCCGAGATCTCCAGGGCGACGGTCTACAACACGCTCGGCGAGATGGTCTCCCTCGGCGAGGTCATCGAGGTCGCCACGGACAAGCGCGCCAAGCGCTACGACCCGAACGCGCACCGTCCGCACCAGCACCTGGTCTGCGCCCGGTGCGGCGCGATCCGGGACGTCCACCCGAGCGGCAACCCGCTCACCGACCTCCCCGACTCCGAGCGCTTCGGCTTCACGGTCTCGGACGTCGAGGTGACCTACCGGGGCGTCTGCCCGAACTGCGCGTCGGCGTAGCGCAGCACACCACCCTTTCCGAAGAGGGCCCGCACCGGACGGTGCGGGCCCTCTTCGCGCGCCCCTCCTCGCGTACCCCCCCTTCGCGCACCCCTCTTCACCGAGCCCCTGGCGCGCCCCTTTGGTCCGCATCTCAACAACCCACCCCCTTCCCCAATCTGACGACCCGTCATATCGTCGGCGGCGCCCACCTCCACCGCACCCCGGGAGGAAAACCGTGGGAGAGCCGCACCCCAAACTCCAGGCCCGCACACTCACCCGGTCCTTCGGCCGAGGCCACCGCACGGTGGCGGCCCTCGGCCCCCTCGACCTCACCATCGCCCCCGGCGAGTTCACCTGCGTGGTCGGCCCGTCCGGCTGCGGGAAGTCCACCCTCCTGCGCATCGCCGCCGGCCTGCTGCGCCCCACCGCCGGAGAGCTGGCCATCCGCACCGACAGCGACCGCCCGGCCGCGATGATCTTCCAGGACTACGGGATCTACGACTGGAAGACGGTCCTGGCCAACGTCCGCTTCGGCCTCGACATCCAGAAGGTCCCCCGCCGCGAGGCCGACGCCCGCGCCACCGACTGGCTCACCCGCATGGGCCTCGCCGACTTCGCCGACGCCTATCCGGCCGCGCTGTCCGGCGGCATGCGCCAGCGCGTCGCCATCGCCCGCGCGCTCGCCGTCGAGCCCGAGATCCTCCTCATGGACGAGCCGTTCGCGGCCCTCGACGCCCAGCTGCGCACGATCCTCCAGGACGAGCTCCTCGACCTCACCCAGACCACCCGCACCACCACCCTCTTCATCACCCACAGCCTGGAAGAGGCGATCGTGCTCGGCGACCGCGTCCTCGTGATGTCGGCGCGGCCGGGCCGCATCATCGCCGAGCGCCGCCCTCCGTTCGCCCGGCCACGCACCGGCGACATCCGCTCGACGCCCGAATTCACCGCACTGAAGGGCGAGTTGTGGGATCTGCTGCGGGGCGAGGTACGGCGCGACGAGGTGGTCCCGGCATGACGACGACCGCCCCGAAGGAAGACACGACGCTCCTGGTCAGACGGCCGGGCCCGCAGGAGCTGCACCCCGCCCGCACCCACCGCAGGCGCCGCGCCCTCGAACTCTCGCTCGCCGTCGCCGTCCCCCTCGCCCTCGTCCTGCTGTGGCAGCTCGCCGCCACCCAGGCGTGGATCGACGACCGCGTCTACCCGGCGCCGTCCACGATCCTCGTCGACGGCTGGCACCGCGCCGCGGACGGTGACCTGTGGCCGGACGTGTGGGCCACCCTCAAGCGCGTACTCGCCGGATACGCGATCGGCACCGTCACCGGATACGCCCTCGGCCTCCTGATGGGCTCGCTCTCCGTGGTCCGCGCCGCCCTCGAACCGATGCTGGACGCCCTCTACGTCGTCCCGAAGCTGGCCCTGCTGCCCGTCTTCCTGAACATGTTCGGCCTCGGCGAGGGCCCGCAGATCGCGCTGGTCGCCACGACCGTCTTCTTCTTCGTCTGGATCTCCACGATGGCGGCGGTGCTCGCCGTCCCCTCCGGCCACCGGGACGCCGGGCAGGTCTTCGGCGCCTCTCCGTGGCAGATGTTCCGGCACGTCCTGCTTCCGGCGTCGCTGCCCGCGGTCCTGGTCGGCGCCCGCATCGCCGCGGGCGTCGCGGTCCTCGTGATCGTCGCCTCCGAGCAGATCGCGGCCACGAACGGCCTCGGCCACCTGATCTTCGACGCCCGCGCCCTGTTCCAGAACGACGTGATGTTCGTCGGCATCGTCTGCGTCGCCGTGCTCGGCGTCGTCTTCTCCGAACTGGTGCGCATCGCGGGCCGGCTGCTCACCCCGTGGGCGCCGCGCGACCGCGGCCGCGGCCAGTCCTGACCTCCACCGCCCCTTCCCGTACGGAGAACCCATGCGCACCAGACTCGTGTGTACGACCCTGCTCGCGACCGGCGCCCTGTTCGCCTCGGCCGGCTGCGGCGGCAACAGCACCTCCTCTTCGGACACCGCGGCGAAGCCCCGCACGGTCAAGGCGGTGGCGGGCTGCGGGAAGACCGGCTGGACCGATCCGTCGGACCTGGCCACCGACCGCGCACCGGCCCGCTGCGACAAGGGCACCCCGGCCCCGGTGAAGCTCACGAAGACCCGCAAGCTCACCATCGCGACCGGCACCCTGAGCGCCGAGTACGTGGCCCCGCTCGAACTGGCCGTACAGAAGGGCGAGTTCAAGAAGGATGGCCTCGACGTCACCCTGAAGGTCCTGCCGACCCCGGACGCGCTCCCGCTCCTGGCCAAGGGCGACATCGACGCGCAGTGGGCCGCGCCCGAGGCCGCGGTGATGAACGGCATCAGCGGCGGCTTCGACATCAAGTGGGTCGCCGGGAACTTCTCCCCCGACCCGAAGTCCAAGAGCGGTATGTGGGTGCGCCTGAAGAAGGGGCAGAGCCCGGACCACGTCCCGATGGCGGGACGCAGGCTCGGCACGATGATCGGCAAGGGCTCGGTCATCTCGTACCCCATGGACAAGGCGCTCAAGAAGCACGGCGGCGGGCTCGACAAGATTCAGTTCCAGCAGCTCGGCTCGGCCGACGTGCTGACCGCGCTCCAGAACGGCGGGGTCGACTCGGCCTGGCTGCTCGACCCGGTGTGGCGCAAGGTCGACGGCGACAAACGGTTCGCGTTCCTGGGCGGCCAGCCGCTCGGCGAACCCCTCGGCGGCCTCCTGTTCGGCCCGAACCTCCTCAAGGAGGACCCGGACGCCGGGGTCGCGTTCCTGCGCGCGTACATCCGCACGGTGAACACGTACTTCGCGGGCGACTACAAGAAGGACCCGGCGTTCGTCACCGATCTCGCAGGGCTCCTGAAGACCGACAAGGCCGTACTGGAGTCGACGCCGTCGCTGCGGATGGACTGGGAGATCAGGGCGGGCACGACGGACCGGCTCCAGGCGGCGTACCGCGCGGCGGGCGTCTCCAAGGGGGCCTCGCTGCCGGAGGACAAGGTCGTGGACCGGGCGCTGTACGGGGAGGCGGTGGGCCACAAGCCGTGACGCCGGGCTCAACTGGCCGGTACCTGGCGGTACCTGGCCACGAAACAGAGCTGAGGCCCGGAACCATTGGTTCCGGGCCTCAGGCCTTCAGTAGCGGGGACAGGATTTGAACCTGCGACCTCTGGGTTATGAGCCCAGCGAGCTACCGAGCTGCTCCACCCCGCGTCGGTAAACACGACTGTACGCGAACGCCCCCGACCAGCGCAAATCCCTTCCGGCGCCTGCCCTGCGGGGCGAAATGAGGGTCTGATGGGGGGCGTGGCAGGGGCCGGTCCAGGCCCCGCCACCCGCCACACCCCCATATGCCTCCGTTACGCGGACAGCTCCGACCGCAGCGCGTCCCGCAGCCGCCCGGCCCGCTCGGACACCTCCGCCGGACCGAGTTCCACGGCCCGGTGCGCCCACCGCTGTCCCTCGACGAGGTCGCCGCGGCGCGCGCACAGCAGCGCGAGCCGCAGCGCCGCGCGCCCGTGCCCGGCGTCGGCGGCGCGCGTCCACCACAGCGCGGCCTCCGGCTCGCTCCCCTCGCGGGCGAGCAGCAGCCCGAGGTTGAACGCGCCGTTGCGCGATCCCGCTTCCGCGGCCTCGCGGTACCAGCGCGCCGCGCAGACGATGTCGCCCCGCGCCGCGGCCAGCATCCCGACCCGCACCTGCGCGCGCCGGTGCCCCTGCTCGGCGGCCCGCTCGTACCACTCCTCGCACTCGGCGCGCTCGCTGACGCACTCGCCGAGCGCGGGGGGTCCGGCCGGGGGCTGCCGTGCGTCGAGGACCGTGGCCAGGCGGTACGCGCCCTCCGCGCTGCCCCCGCCGGCGGCGCACCGCAGATGCCGCTCGGCATCCCGCTCGTCGCCGTCCCGCAGCCGGGCGATCCCGGCCTGGAGCGCGGCCTCGGTGTGCCCGCCCGCCGCGGCCCGCTCGTACCACTGGAGGGCGGCGCCCTCGTCGCCCCTGCTCGCGTACAGGATGCCGAGGTTGAAGGCGGCGTCCACGCTGCCCGCCTCGGCGGCCTTGGAGAACCACGGTTCGGAACCCGCCGCGTCGCCGCCCTGCAGGAGCAGCACCGCCAGCGCGTTCGCCGCCTCGCGGTGACCCGCGTACGCCGCACGCCGGTACCACTGGTCGGCCTGCGCGGTGCGGCCCTGCTCGGCGCAGAGCAGGCCGAGGTTGTACGCGCCGTTGATGTCGCCCGCGTCCATGGCCGCGCGGTACCAGCGCTCGGCGGTCTGGTTCTCGCCGCGCTGGGCGTGCAGGGCGCCGAGCGCGTTGGCAGCGTTGCCATCGCCCTCCTGGGCGGCGCGCAGCCACCAGATTCCGGCGCTCTCCTCGTCACCGGCGTCGCGCAGCAGGAAGCCGAGCGCGCAGGCGGCCCGGGGCTCGCCGTCCTTCGCGGAGTTCAGGTACCAGCGGCCTGCCTCCTTGAGCTCGCCGCGCTTCTCCAGGATCGCGCCGAGGTGCAGGGCGGCCCGGCGGTGACCACGCGCGGCCGCCTGCCGGTACCACTGCTCGGCCTCCGCGGCCGCGGGCAGCTTCCTGCGGGCGCCGGTCGCGGTCGCGTCGCCGGGGGCGCCGCTGTCGTCGTCGGCGGGCGCGGGCGCACCACGCAGCGCCCCCTCGGGGCGCTCCTGTGCGGCGCGCCGGTCGAGGGTGCGGGCGAGCCGGTAGGCGGCCTCGCGGTGGCCGTGCTCGGCGGCGGCACGCATCCAGCGCTCGGCGCCGACGTCGCTGCGGTGTTCGAGGAGGTCGGCGAGCGCGTACGCACCGAGGGCGTGGCCCTGTTCGGCGGACTGACGCAGCCAGTATTCGGCGGCGGGCTCGTCGCCGCGCTCGCGGTGGTGGCGGCCGAGGGCGTGCGCGGCGGGGGCGGATCCGGCGACGGCGGCGATGCGCCACCAGCCGGCGGCCTCGTCCGCGTAACCGCGCTGGAGCAGCAGGACGCCGAGGTTGTTGGCGGCGGCGCGGTCGCCCGCGGCGGTGGCAGCGCGCAGCTGGGGCTCGGCTCCGTCGAGGTCACCGCGGCGCAGCAGCATGGCTCCGAGGACGCTCATCGCCTCGACGTCGCCGGACTCGGCGGCCGGCCGATGACGTGCTTCCTCTGCGGCCGCCCCGGGTTCCTCCCGGTCGGCCGGCTGCACAAACCGCCCTGTCTCCAACAGAGTTGCCTTGTCCCCCATAACGTCCATCGTCGCACCACCTGCAACCTGGGTACACCTGGTATACCGCAGCCAGTGAGGTCACTTCAGCGTTTTGTCGACATACCCACAGAGAGATAAGTGAAACACAAAAACTTCAACTACCCCCGAGAGAAGCACGCTTCGCACATACAGGCGCTTCCGCGCACACGACGAAGGCCCGGATCCTGAAAGATCAGGATCCGGGCCTTCGTCTTCAGTAGCGGGGACAGGATTTGAACCTGCGACCTCTGGGTTATGAGCCCAGCGAGCTACCGAGCTGCTCCACCCCGCGCCGTTGTGTTCAAACCGTACCACGGCGCGAGGGGGGTCTTCGCTCAGCTGCTCGAGCCCCCGCTGTCCTTGCTGGTGTCCGTGCTCTACTCCGCGTTCTTGTCGTTGCCGGCGCTCTGATCAGCGCTCTCGTCGCTCGACTTGTCGGCGCTCTTGTCGGCGTTCTTGCCGTCGCCCGCCGCCTTGTCGGCCGCGGACTGTGCCTTGTCGGCGCGCTTGAGGGCGTCCTCCAGCTTGTCCTGCGCGTCGGCGTAGGCGTGCAGGTCGCCCTTCTTCATGGCGGCCTGGCCCTCCTCGAAGGCCTTCTCCGCGTCCGCGAGGGCTTCCTTGACGGTCGAGTTCTCCGGTGGCTTCGTCGTGTCGCCACCGGGCTTCTCCGGCTCGGCCGGCTGCGCGCCGTCCACCCCGAACGCCTGGTTGAGCGCGTCCCCGAGGTTGTCGGCGAATCCGGTTCTGTCGCCGTAGGAGACCGCGACCTTGCGCAGCAGCGGGTACTCCGCGTTGCGCCCCTGTGCGTAGATCGGCTCGACGTAGAGGAAGCCCTTGTCGAGCGGCACCGTCAGCAGATTGCCGTACAGGACCGTCGAGTCGGCGCCCTTCATGTCACGGACGAAGTTCGCCACGGACGACAGGGAGTTGAGCTTGTTCTGCACCTGTTCCGGGCCGTACACCTTGTCCTCGGTGACCCGCAGCAGTCTTATCGTGCCGTAGTTCTTGCTGGTGGCGTCCGCGTCGACCGCCATGAACGCGCGCAGGTTGGGGCGCCCGCTCGGTGTGAACGTCGTCGTCAGCGAGAACTGCTGGTCACTCTGGCCCGGCATCTTCATGGACAGGTAGTACGGCGGGACCGCGCTGTTGTCCCTCTTCGTCGGGTCGTTCGGGACCTGCCAGGCGTCGGACGCGTTGTAGAACTGGTCGGAGTCCGTGACGTGGTACAGGGACAGCAGCTCGCGCTGCACCTTGAACATGTCCTGCGGGTACCGCAGATGGTCCTTGAGTTCCGTCGGGATCGCGCTCTTGGGCTCGACCGTGCCGGGGAACGCCTTCTTCCAGGTCTTGAGGACCGGGTCCTTGTCGTCCCACGTGTACAGCTTCACCGTGCCGTCGTAGGCGTCGACGGTGGCCTTCACCGAGTTGCGGATGTAGTTGACCTGGTTCTGCTGGGCCACCACCGCACGCTGGTTGTCGCCCTCGTTGAGGGAGTCGGCCGTCGTGTCACCGAGCGTCGTACGGGACGCGTACGGATACCCGTTCGACGTCGTGTAGGCGTCGACGACCCACTGGATCTTGCCCTTGACGATCGCCGGGTACGCGTCGCCGTCGATGGTCAGCCAGGGGGCGACCGCCTCGACGCGCTCCTTGGGCGTGCGGTTGTAAAGGATCTTCGAGCCGTCGCCGATGGCTCCCGAGTACAGGATCTGCGGCTCGCTGAAGGAGACCGCGTACGCGGCACGGTTGATCGGGTTGGAGAGGCTGACGCCGCCCTTGCCGTCGTAACTCGTGGTCTTCTGCGTGCCGTCGTCCTGCTCGTAGTCGAGCTCCTTCTGGGGCCCGCCGACGATCGAATACTGGCGGGTCTTCTCGCCGTAGTAGATCCGCTGCTGGTACGCGCCCAGGGTCCCGCCGGCCGGCAGGCCCGACTCGGTGAACAGGGGTGCGCCCGGGGAGTCCGGGTCGGTCTGCGTGCCCTTGGCCGCGACCGCTCCGAAGCCGTGCGTGTAGGTGAAGTGGTCGTTGATCCAGTTCCGCTTCTCGACGCCCGCGAGGTTGAGCTCACGCAGGCCGATGACCGTGTCCTGGCCCTTGTAGCGGTCCACATCGAGGGTCTTCGGGAACTGGTAGTACTTCCGCTCCTGCTCCAGCTGCTGGAACGTCGGCGAGACCACGTTCGGATCGTTGACCCGGTAGCTGGCCGCCGAGTCGGCGTCCGTGCGCTGCTGCTTGGCGTCCTTGACCGTGCCCTTGCCGGTGTAGTCCACCGGGGAGACCCCCGCGATGCCGTACGCCTTGCGGGTCGCCTCGATGTTCTTCTCGATGTACGGGGCTTCCTTGGACTGCTCGTTCGGCTGGACCTGGAACTTCTGGACGATGGCCGGGTACAGGCCGCCGATCAGGATCGCGGAGAGCACCATCAGGCCGAAGCCGATGACGGGCAGCTGCCAGGTGCGTCGCCACAGCGTCGCGAAGAACAGCACGGCGCAGATCGCGGCGATGCAGAACAGGATGGTCTTGGCGGGCAGATACGCGTTCGCGTCGACGTACCGCAGGCCCGTCCAGTTGTCCGTCGCCTTGAAGTCGCTGGACTTCACCGCGAGCCCGTATCGGTCGAGCCAGTACGCGACCGCCTTCAGGGCCACGAACACGCCGAGCAGCACGGAGAGATGGCCCGTGGCCGCAGCGGTGGCGCGCGCCCCCGGGCTCGTGATCCGCAGTCCGCCGTACAGGTAGTGGGTCAGCGCGGACGCGATCAGGGAGAGGATGGTCGCCGCGAAGCCGAAGCCGAGCAGGAACCGGAACCACGGCAGGTCGAACGCGTAGAAGGCCACGTCGAGGTGGAACTGGGGGTCCTTCTGGTGGAACGGCACGCCGTTCACCCACATCAGCCACGTACGCCACTGGGTGGCGGCGGAGGCGCCCGCGATGAGACCGACCAGGGCCGTGATGCCGAGCAGCAGCCACTTCTTGTACGGCGCGATGCTCATGCGGTACCGGTCGAGGCTCTGCTGCTCCATCGACATGGCGCTCAGCGGGGGCCGCAGCCGGTGCGCGAGCCAGACGTTCAGTCCGACGGCGATCGCCATCAGCAGGCCGAAGACGAAGAACAGCCCGATCTTCGTCCACAGGGTGGTCGTGAAAACGGACGAGTAGTTGACCGATCGGTACCAGAGCCAGTCGGTCCAGAACCCCGCGAACATGACGAACGCCATGCCCAGTACGGCAAGGACGCCCAGCGTCATGAGCAGGGAACGGACTCGCCGGGACGGTCGGCCCACTCTGATCCGTGGCCCCGTCGGGCCTCCGCCGCGGTCCGGCATCTGGAAAGCCAAGGTGCGCACCTCGAAAAGTTCGAAATCGATCGGTCAGGCCCCCGTGATCGCGGACCCATCACCTATGCAACTTACTCACGCTTTACTCAGTTCCCGGTTCCGGGTACTAACGAGGCAGGATTGTGACCATGTCCAACACTCCCATGGCAGCGAGCCCGCTCACCCGGGCCGTACTCGAGATCGACGAGTACGCCTCCGGCCTCGGCTGGGACCAGCCCGCCCGCCTCTTCGCCCTCGTCGACACCGCCCGTCTGCGGGCCCAGGAACCCGGCCTCGCGGCCCAGCTCGGCCTGGACGGCGAGCAGGAGACCGCGGCCTTCACCCCGATCGAGCAGGACGAGGTGCCCGCCGACAAGCCGCTCGACGAGTTCCTCGGCACCATCGCCTGGCCCGACGCGGTCGTCGGCTGCGCCCTGACAGTGGAGCGGATGATGCTGCCACCGTCCGCGGAGGCGTCCGTTCCTGAGGGGCTGGGTGAGGCGGAGCTCGCCCGGTGGGTGGCGAAGCACCCGGGCCGTCAGGAGGTCCGGATGACGGTCGCGGTGCTGCGTGACGGTGCGCGCGAGTCGGCGCTGCGACTGCGCGAGAAGGACTCCCCCACCGAGGTCCTCACCGGCTCGGACCTGGTCCCGGGCCTGGCCGAGGCCCTCGCGGCGACGTTCGCGGAGTAGCACCCCCACTGCACGAGAGGGGGCGCCGCACACAGTGCGGCGCCCCCTCTCATGAACCTCTTGTCACCCCTTGACCGTGCACTTCGGCAGGTCGGCGGTGTTGCCCGAGCGGATGTCCTTGAGGGCGTTCATCGCGTCGTCGATGGTGTTGACCTTGACGAGGGTGAGTCCGCCCGGGACGTCCTTGGCCGCCTCGGCGCAGTTGTCCTTCGGGGTCAGGAAGTAGCGCGCGCCCTTGCTGCGGGCGCCGACGGTCTTCATCTGGATGCCGCCGATCGGGCCGACCTTGCCGTCGTCGTCGATGGTGCCCGTGCCGGCCACGAACCTGCCGCCGGTGAGGTCCTCGGGCGTCAGCTTGTCCACGATGCCGAGCGCGAACATCAGTCCGGCGCTGGGTCCGCCGACGTCGGCGAGCTTGATGTCGATGGCGAACGGGAACGTGTGATCGGTCCCGGCCTGGATGCCGACGATCGCGCGACCGTCCTTGGCCTTCTCCGTGGTGACCGTGACGTTCTGCGTGCGGGTGGCCTGCTTGCCCGCCTTCTCCGCGGCGGCCGCCTCCTTGACGGGCACGATCGTGAAGGAGACCTCCTCGCCCGGCTTGTGCTTGGTGACGAGCTTCGCGACGTCGGCCGGCTTCTCGACCTTGGCGCCGTCGACGGCCTTGATCACGTCACCTGCGTGCAGCCGTCCCTCGGAGGGGCTGCCCTTGATGACGGACTGCACGATCACCCAGGACTTCACGGGGATCTTCAGCTCGTTCAGGGCGGAGACCTTGGCGCTCTCCTGGGACTGGCTGAACTCCTCGGCGTTCTCCTGCGAGGACTGCTGCTCGGTCTTGCCGTCGGGGTAGAGCGTGTCGTGCGGCACGACGATGCTGTCGTGCGCGAGCCAGCCGTAGACCGCCGAGACGAGGTTCATGTTGTAGTCGGCGCTCGTGACCCGGACCGTCGTCATGTTGAGGTGACCGGTCGTCGGGTACGTCTTGCGGCCGGAGATCTGGAGCACCGGCTCGCCGTCGTGGTCCCCGAGCGTGTTGACCGTCGGTCCCGGGGTCATCTCCGCATACGGAACTTTGATGAGCACTCCCGCGCAGAGCAGCGCGATCAGCATCAGGGTCGAGGCGAGCATCGTCGCGGTGCGGCGTGGCATGGAACGACAGTACGGGACCGGTCTGTCAGTGCACCGCTGGGGCGTCCGTCCGGGACTCGACCGCGGGCAGCGAATCCGCCTCGGGATCGAGAGGAGGGTCGAGAGGATCCGTTTCCGTACCGGTGTGCGATCGCTCCATGGCCTCGCGGAAGCGGGCGTACCCGTTGAGCTCCGACACGTCGCCGGTCCTGCGGTTCCGTGCGGCCCAACTGCCCCACAGACCGGCGCCGACCGCTGCAACAAGCGGAATGAGCAGCCACAAAAGTGCCGCCATGCCGGACCTCCGACGCCGTGAGCCACTGCAACTGACTGATCAGCAGATTAACCATCCGCTGCGTCAACGCTCGCCTCAGGGGTGCAGTTACGCAACCGGAACCCCCCGTGCGGCCGAAGCCGGTGAGCGTGGCGGGCGTTCTGGGCGGTCAGCAGGCGCCGACCCACTCCTCGGTGCCGTCGGAGAACTTCTGGTGCTTCCAGATGGGCACCTCGTGCTTGAGGTCGTCGATCAGCTTGCGGCAGGCCTCGAAGGCCTCTCCCCGGTGCGGGCAGGAAACGGCGACGACGACCGCGATGTCGCCGACCGCCAGATCGCCCACTCGGTGCACGGCCGCGAGGGCACGCACCGGGAACTGGGCGACGACCTTCTCGGCGACGGTCCGCATCTCGTCCTCGGCGGAGGGGTGGCACGAGTACCCGAGCCCGTCGACGTCGGCTCCGCCGTCGTGATTGCGCACCGTCCCCACGAACAGCGCCGTGCCGCCCGCCGCGTCCTCCCCGACGGCCCGGAACACCTCGTCCACGGACAAGGGCGTGTCTCGGATCGCGAGGAGCCGGATGGGATCCTGCGCCGACTGCTCTCCGGGGTGGTCGTTCGTGGTGCGTGCCATGAGGTCATCGTGCCGTACGCGGCCACCGGCACGGAATAGAGCTTTCCACCGGCACGCGCGCGTGGTGGCTTGGAGCCTCCTACAGGGCGGGCCGGTCCGCGTGTCGGTCGGGGCGGGCTGTCAGATCCTGCGCCTGGCCTTGCGGGCCCGGCGCACCACCGCGGCCGCGCCGAGCAGAGCGACGGTGGCTCCGGCCGCTCCGGCCGCTGTCGCGTCCTTGCGTCCGAGACGGCGGCCCGCGACGGTGTGCCGCCCCGAGACCTCTTCGAGGAGTTCGGCGAGGACCTCCTCGTTGGTCCACTGGGGGCGCCAGCCGGCGTCGTGCAGCCGGCTCACGCTGACCACCCAGGGGTACATCGTGTACGCGAGGTCACCGGCGGGGGACGGCGTGAGCCCGATCCGGTGAAGCCTTGCCGCGGCGCCCAGGGCGACCGCGGAAGGCAGCTCCATGCGGCGGATCCCGCTGAGCTCCTCGACCTCCTCCTGCTCCAGCCAGCCGTCGCAGCCGACGGCGAGTTCCCCTTCGACCTTCTCCAGGACGGCGTACTCGAGGGCGCTGCACAGGTCCTCGACGTGGCAGAACTGCCAGGCGGGCCGGGACCCTGCCACGACGAGGAGCCGCGGAGACTCGAAGTACCTGGTCAGGGCGGTGTCGGTGCCGCCGACGAGGGTGGCGGGCCGGACCACTGTCACGTTGAGTCCGGGGTGGGCGCGCGGCGCGCGGCGGGCGAGTCGCTCGACCTCCAGGAGGTCGCCGACGCCGGTGGCCTCCGCGGTCGCACGCAGTTCGGCATCTTCGGAAAGGGGCAGTTCGTTGTCCTCGAGCGCTCCGTAGACCATCGCCGAGGTGCACAGGACGACACGGTGGACTCCGGCGGCGGCCGCGGCGGTGAGCACCGTCTGGGTGCCGCGCACGTTGTACGCGGTACGGGCGGCGGGGTCGGTCTCCAGGTCGAGGTCGAGCGCGAGGTGTACGACGACGTCCGCTCCGCGCAGCTTCTCGGCGATCGCCGGGTCGCGCACGTCCAGGATGTGCCAGGTCGCGGACGCGCACTCACCGCGCCGCTCGTCGATGGCCAGGACCTGCTTGATCTCGCCGGACGCAGCGAGGCGCTCGGTGAGGAGCGCGCCGACGCCGGAGGCGGCACCGGTGACCGCGACGACGGGGCCGCGCCCCACGGAACTGGTCGAAGGGTTTCGCGCTGCGCGAACCTGTGGATCTGGGGAACTCACCGGGCGTCTCCAGCGGTTGTATTCAGTACGTACGTGTATGACGTGTACGTCCAGGAGACATCCATCCTGCCGCAGGCCGTGAGTCGGCGGAGCACCGAGGCCCTATCGCGTCACGGTGTCTACGCTGGGTGTGTAGTCGGGCAAACGCCGCCGGGACAGAACCGGTGGCCTTACCAGCCGAGGAACCCCGTGAGTGACACCCCATTCGGATTCGGCCTTCCGCCGGAGGAGCCGGACGACGGCGACGAGGGCAAGAAGAAGGATCAGCAGGGCGGTGGCGGTCAGGGACCTGCCAACCCCTTCGGTTTCGGAGGACTGCCCGGCGCGGGCGGCGGGGACAACCCGTTCGCCGCGATGTTCGGTTCCCTGAACCCCAATGACCTGGGAGCCGCCTTCCAGCAGCTCGGCCAGATGCTCTCGTACGAGGGCGGCCCGGTGAACTGGGAGATGGCCAAGGACATCGCCCGTCAGACGGTCTCCCAGGGCACCGCCGACGGCACCAAGGACGCGAGCGTCGGCCCCGCCGAGCGCTCGCAGGTCGAGGAGGCCGTGCGCCTTGCCGACCTGTGGCTCGACGACGCGACGTCGCTGCCGTCGGGCGCCGGGTCCGCGGTGGCGTGGAGCCGCGCCGAGTGGGTCGAGGCGACCCTCCCGGTGTGGAAGGAGCTCGTCGACCCGGTCGCCGAGCGCGTCGGCCTGGCCATGGGCGACGTCCTTCCCGAGGAGATGCAGGCCATGGCCGGCCCGCTCATCGGGATGATGCGCTCCATGGGCGGCGCCATGTTCGGCTCGCAGATCGGGCAGGCCGTGGGCGTCCTCGCGGGCGAGGTCGTCGGCTCGACGGACATCGGTCTGCCGCTCGGCCCGGCCGGCAAGGCGGCGCTCCTGCCGGTGAACATCGAGGCGTTCGGCAAGGACCTCGGCATCCCCAAGGAGGAGGTCCGGCTCTACCTGGCGCTGCGCGAGGCCGCCCACCAGCGGCTCTTCTCGCACGTGCCGTGGCTGCGCTCGCACCTGTTCGGCGCGGTCGAGGGGTACGCGCGCGGCATCAAGGTCGACACGGCGAAGCTGGAGGACGCGGTAGGCCAGCTCGACCCGCAGAACCCGGAGCAGCTGCAGGAGGCGCTTCAGCAGGGCATGTTCCAGCCGGAGGACACTCCGGAGCAGAAGGCCGCCCTGGCCCGCCTGGAGACCGCTCTCGCGCTCGTCGAGGGCTGGGTCGACGCCGTCGTCCACGCGGCCGCGAAGCCGCGCCTGTCGTCGGCCGACGCGCTCCGCGAGACGCTGCGCCGCCGCCGGGCGACCGGTGGCCCTGCCGAGCAGACCTTCGCCACGCTGATCGGCCTGGAGCTGCGCCCGCGCCGCCTGCGCGACGCCTCGCGGCTGTGGGCCTCGCTGACGGACGCACGCGGTGTGGACGGGCGCGACGGCCTGTGGGCGCACCCGGACATGCTGCCGACGGCCTCGGACCTCGACGACCCGGACGGCTTCGTCCACCGCGAACAGCTGGACTTCTCCGAGATCGACAAGATGCTCGGCGAGGCCGCGAGCGGACGCCTGGACAAGCCGAACCTCTCCAAGGAGGACAGCCCGAAGAGCGACGGTCCTACGGACGGCTCCCAGGACGGCCCCAAGAACAGGTCCGACAGCTCCGACGACTCCAGGGACGACGAGGGCAAGTGACGCTGCACGACGACGCGGTCCTCGTACTGAAGGCCTACGAGGGCCAGCCCGAGCTGCGGCAGGCGTACCTGGACCACCTCTCCGCCCATCCCGAGGACGGCATGTGGAAGGCCTGCACGGACGGTCATCTGACCGCGAGCGCGCTGGTCATCGACCCACCACGCGGGCGGGTGCTGCTCACGCTGCACAAGAAGCTCCAGATGTGGCTGCAGATGGGCGGACACTGCGAGCCGGGTGACCCGACGCTCGCGGACGCCGCGCTGCGGGAGGCGACCGAGGAGTCCGGCATCCCGGGCCTGACACTCCTGCCGGGCGGCCCGGTGCGGCTCGACCTGCATCCGATCCCGGGACCGTGCACACGGCATCTCGACACGCAGTACGCGGCTCTCGCTCCCGCCGACGCGGTGGCCGCCATCAGCGACGAGTCGCTCGACCTGCGCTGGTTCCCGTATGACGAGGTCGCGGACCAGGCGGACGACTCCGTCGTCCGCCTGGTGGAGGCGACGCGCGCCCGACTGTGAGCGGGCATGTGTAAGGGGCGGCCACCGCGGTGGCCGCCCCTTACACATGCCCCATGACACATGGTCACTCAGGACACATGGTCACCCTTTGGGTCAGCTCCAGACGTTGCCCTGGTTCTGCCCGCGGGCGCCCTGCTGGCCCATTCCGTACTGGGCGCCGAGGCCCTGGCCGATCACCGCGTTCTGCGGGGGCAGCAGCTCGCTGGGCTGCACGAGGGCGTAGCCCTGGCCCATGAAGCTGAGCTCCCAGCCCTCACCCGTGTTGCCGCGGCGCCGCCACACTCCGGAGGAGTGCGTCTGGGCCTGCATCTGCACGCGCAGGCCGTTGGACCAGGCGACGATCGCGTCCGCGTCGGCGTTCACGTACCGGTCCGGGGTGACCTGGAGCATGAGCGGCTGCCCCGACGTCATCAGGGCGACCTTGCCGCGCCCGGTGATGTTGAGCTGGTACTTGCCGGAGCCGGAGATGCCGTACTGGCTGTCGACGGCGACGACCTGGTAGCTGAGCGAGGAGTCGAGCGCGAGGACGTAGCTGCTGTCCACGGTCAGACCGTCCTGCTCGACCTCCACCACGTGGATGAACTGGGCGAGGTTGGCGAGGTAGACGGTGCCCTGCCCATGGCAGCGCATCAGGTCGAGGCCCTCACCGGTGTTGGCGCGGGCGCGCCGCTGACCGGAGGTCTGGATCTCGCCGTCGAACTCGACAAGGCCCTGGTAGGCGACCATGGCGCCCTTGCGGGCGAGGATGTCGTCGTGGCCTTCCAGGGTGACCCGCAGCAGCTGCGGGTTCTGGACGGCGTAGCGCTCCTGGGTCTGCTGCTCGGAGTGCGCGAAAAGCGGGCTCTGCATGGTGTTCCGTTCCCCCTCAGCCCCGGACTCGGAGGCGGTCGGTGCTGTCCTCACTGGGCTGTACGACGACGATGCCTTCCCCGGAGAAGCCCATCTGGTAGGCCTCACCGCTGCCGCGCCCGATGAGCGATCCGGCCTTGAAGCTGCGCTTGCCCTTCACCTTGAGGTTCGGGGACCAGGCGATCAGCGCGTCGGGGTCGACGTACGTCTCGTCCTCGCCGCGGCCGCAGTCGACGACGATGGGGGTACCCCGGGACGTGAGGGCGACATAGCCCTGCCCGGAGATCTTGATGTTCCACAGGCCCTGTCCGGCGAACTTGGCGAGGCCCTTGACGCGCTCGACGCCCCACTGGAGGTGCGCGTCGAAAGCGAGCAGGTTCGTGCCGTTCACCGAGATCGAGTCGCCACCGAGGTTGATGACGACGATCTCGGCGCCGTAGTCGGCGAGATAGAGGATGCCGTCGCCGGTGGCCTTCATCAGTGGCGCGCCCTCGCCGGTCATCCAGTCGCGGGCGATCTGGCGGACAGCGGGCGGGTTGGGCTCGTACTGGACGAACCCTTCGTAGGCAACCATCGAGCCCACGCGCGCGAGAAGGTCGTTGCCGGTCTGCATGGCGACCTTGAGCATGTTGGCGCCGTGGTTCTCCATGCGGGCGGCTACCGGGGTCGGGGCGTAGCCCGCGAGCGGCTGGTTCATGACGGGCTCCCTCAGACCTCGAACGGCTGGACGACGATGA
Organism: Streptomyces sp. NPDC045026; assembly: GCF_056432625.1. NCBI lineage: Bacteria > Bacillati > Actinomycetota > Actinomycetes > Kitasatosporales > Streptomycetaceae > Streptomyces > Streptomyces sp. NPDC045026. Next base: position 189,153 of record NZ_JBWKIS010000003.1, on the reverse strand, counting down.
AGTTCCCTGGCGCACCCCGGAACTGGAGGTTCACGCTCTCCCCGCTGTGACCCGGGTAGGCGTTGTAGCGCATGCGCACCTGGCTGGACACGATCGCCTGCGCGGCGGCCGACCAGGCGACGACCGCGTTGCAGTCGGCGAACGTCGTCGGCGTCACGGGCAGCACGACGGGCGTGCCGTGCGTCTTGACGACGACCGTGCCCGTGCCCTGGAACTGCATGACGAACAGGGCGCCGCCGGGAATGCCGTGCCCCTCGATCCGCCGCACCTCGTGCTGGAGGCTCTCGTCGAACGCCAGAACGTTCTCCGCGGATACGCAGATCGCGTCGCCCTGGAGCTCGATGGGGTGCAGGTGCGTGGCCTCCTCCGCGAGGAAGACCTGGCCGCGGCCGGTGCAGCGCATCAGCTGCATCTCCTGGCCGGTCGCGTTGCCCACGATCCGGCCGGCGAAGCCCGCGCCCTTGTAGCCGAACTCGACCTTGCCCTGGTAGAGCACCATGCTGCCCTGACGGGCGAGCACCGGCTGGTCGCCGCCTGCGCCGAGGTCGACGCGGATCAGCTTCTTGTTCTGCAGGGTCCACCGCTGACCGGTGGGCGCCTCGCGGAACGCCGAAAGCGCCGCGGCCACACCGGCAGCGCCTCCGCCCTGCGGCGCACCCTGAGGCGCCCCGTACGGCGACGGAGCAGTCTGCTGGCCCGGGAACTGCCCGGGCGGCTGCTGTCCGTATCCGGGAGGCGGCGTCGGCTGCCCGTAGCCCGGAGGCGGGGTCGGCGCGTGGGGCTGCTGTCCGTAGCCGGGAGGTGCGGTCGGCTGCCCGTAGCCGGGGGGCGGGGGCGCGGTCTGACCGGGCACCTGTCCGATGGGCGGCGCGTGCGGAGAGGGCGCGGCCGGCGGCTGCATGGTGCCGGGCGGCGTGGCCAGCGGCGCGACGATCGTCGGCGCCGCGTGCACCGACGGCGGGGCCGGAGCGGGCGCGGGCGGCGGCGTGGCTCCCTGCGGCGGCGCGAAGCCCTGCTGGGCGGGCTGCGGGGCGGGCGCCGGCGCTGCGGGCGCGGGCGCGCCGAACGCGGGTGGCGCCGTGGCCTGCGCGGGCGGCGCGAACGACGGGGCACCGGCCTGCGGCGGCGCGGCGACGGGCTCCTCCTCGGCGACCTCACCGCCGAAGTTCTTCAGCAGCGCGTCGAGTCCGCCGTCGAACCCTTGCCCGACGGCCGCGAACCGCCAGACGTCCTTCAGGTAGAAGTCGCCCAGCATCACGGCACGTTCGGTCGAGAACTCCGTGCCGTTGAACGAATAGCGGGCCACCTCCTCGCCACCCGCGACGATCCGTACGTATCCGGGGGCGATCTGCGACATCTGCCCGGCGCCGTCGATCGTCGCGGTGAACGACAACTTCTGGATGTTCGCCGGGATCCGGTCGAGGGTGATGCGGAACGACTCGCTGTCGCCGGCCTGCGCGCCGAGAAGCTGAATCGACTCCTCGGGCGATTTCGGCTGATTGAAGAAGATGAAATACCGGTCGTCCGAGAGCCGTTCGTCGGCGTCAAGACCGAAGCAGCTGATGTCGAAGGTCAGCCCGGGACCCGTGATCTGCACGCCTACGTACAGATCGGTGCCCGCGGTGAGGTCACTGATCCTGGCCTTGTGGCCGCGTTGGAATTCCCTGGCCATGCGTAACGACCGTCCCCCATCCCGAAGGTGAATACGTCGCGTCAGGCTAACCGCAATCACTGACAGCGGCGGCAGCCGGTACAGCCCTGGTACACAACGGGCACGTGGCGGGCGGAATCGGCGTAGGGCGACGGACGGTCAGCCCTGGACCATGGAAGGTCATTGAGACTGACTTCTTGGACCGCCACTCCTGCACCTGGGCCGTCACTCCTGGGCAGTCACTCTTCGCGAGCGGCAGGCAGGTGCGGCAGCCGGTCGGCCGCGACGACACCCTCGAGATAGCCCCGCGCCCGCTCCGTGCGCGGATACGACTCCAGCAGGCGCCAGAACCGCGGCCCGTGACCCGGCACCAGCAGATGCGCCAACTCGTGTACGAGTACGTAGTCGACGACGTACTCCGGCATGCCCTGCAGCCGGTGCGACAGGCGGATGCTGCCCTCGGACGGCGTGCACGACCCCCAGCGGGTGTTCTGATTCGTCACCCAGCGCACGGACGTGGGGCGGGCCCGGCCCTCGAAGCACTGCTCGGACAGCCGCTCAGCCCGCTCGGCGAGCTCCGCGTCCCCCAGGACCCGTTTACTCTCCTGCGCGGCCAGCTTGTCGAGCATGACGTTGACCCAGCGCTTCTCCTCGGCGTCCGACATGCGGGCCGGGATGAGGACGACGGTCCGGTCACCCTCGCGATACGCGGAGACCGTTCGGCGCCGCCGGGCGCTTCGGCGGACCTCTACCGCGCTCGACCTCGGGCCGCTCGGCGGCGGGCTGGTCGTGCTGCGCTGCGTGTTCGTGGCACGGTGCAGTGGGTCGGCGGGCACGCCCCGACGTTACCCGCTGCACATGGGGGAAGTCCCGCCTCCGGGAGTCTTCGGTGCGGCCCCGCGCCCCTCCCGCGCGATTTATACGACTAACGCCCACCCCCTGTGGATAACTTTTCACACGGATTCTCCCCGCCGTGCATCCTGGCAATCGACCGACAAGCCACCCGGGAATTCCGGACCGCGATCACGTCACCGACGCCACCGACGCCACGACGTCACCGACCTCTCCAACCTGACCACCGCCATCGCGATCGCGATCACCATCACCAGAGCGAGAGCACAGGCACATCACGGGGGAACAGATGGGCACTTCACCGCCGACAGCCATGCATCCGATCCTGAAACCGGCACTGCGACGCGGCTGGCGCGACCTCAATACCGTCCAGTTCGGTGTAGCACCCGCCCACGCCGTCGTACTCGGCCCGGTCGACACCGCGACCGGCACCTTCCTCACCCTCCTCGACGGAACCCGCGGCGTGGAGCTGCTGCGCGACGAAGGCCGCCGGATGGGACTGCCCGACGGCCATGTCGACGCCTTGCTCCATCGGCTGACTAGGGCCGGACTGCTCGACGACGCCACCGGCGGCGGCCCTGCCTTCGACGCACTACGCAAGCGCCGAGGTGTCCTCGACCGACTCCGCCCCGACCTGGCGGCCCTCACCGTCCAATCCCCCGAACCCGCCGCGGGCGCACGGAAGTTGGCGGCCCGCCGCGCCATGCGCGTCCAGGTCCGGGGAACCGGGCGGGTCGGCACGGTCATCGCCTCAGTCCTGTCCGCCGCCGGCATCGGCCACGTCGACGTACGCGACGGAGGCTGCGTCGAACCATGGGATGTCGCCCCGGGCGGGCTCCCCGTCGAATCCGTCGGAGAACGCCGCGACGCGGCCGCGCACCGAGCTGTACGCAAGGCGGCACCCGACCGCCCGCCCCGCCCCGACCGCCGCTCCGGCCCACCCCGATCCGCGGCCCAGACCCAACCCCAATCCTCGTCGGAGAACCAAGCCCTGCCCTCAGCCGAGGAACCAGCCCTCTCCCTCGCGATCATTGCTCCGCGTGACGGCCTGTCCGCCCACACCCCCGACCCACTCGCCGCCGAAGAACTCATCGCCGCGGGCACGCCCCACTTCTACGCCGGAGTGGTCGAGGCCACCGGAGTCGTGGGCCCCCTGGTACTGCCCGGCGGCACCGCCTGTGCCGGCTGCCTGTCTCTGGACCGCACGGACCGCGATCCCACCTGGCCCCGGCTGCTCGCCCAATGGCGCTCCGGACGTCAACAGCAGGTACCGGCATGCGACCTGGCACTCGCCACGGCCGTCGCCGGACTCACGGCAGCACACGCACTTGCCTTCCTCGACGGCGAACTGCCCTCCAGCACCGGCGCTCGCTGGGAGACCTCGGCTCCCGGACTCGACTGGCACGCCCGCCCGGTATGGGCGCATCCGGACTGCTCGTGCGGAGCAGGTCAGAGAAGTAAGGGGGAGCAGACCTCCGAGGGCGGAGAGCAGCACGACACAATGGCCGGGTAACCGCCGCGGGCGGCACGGCAGGCTGGGACTTGGAGGGGCGTATGTCTGATCTTCCCCGGAAGGCGGTAACCCGGACCGCCAAACTGGCCGCGCTGCCACTCGGCTTCGCCGGGCGCGCGACCTGGGGCCTCGGCAAACGCATCGGCGGTAAGTCGGCCGAGATCGTGGGGCGGGAACTGCAACAGCGCACGGCTGACCAGCTCTTCAAGGTGCTCGGCGAGCTCAAGGGCGGAGCCATGAAGTTCGGGCAGGCCATGTCCGTCTTCGAATCCGCCCTCCCCGAAGAGGTCGCGGGCCCCTACCGCGCCGCGCTGACCAAACTGCAGGAAGCCGCGCCACCGATGCCCACCAGGACGGTCCACGCCATCCTCGCGGAACGGCTCGGCGACGAATGGCGAGAGGACTTCCTGGAGTTCGAGGACAAGCCGGCGGCAGCCGCCTCAATAGGGCAGGTCCACCGCGCCATCTGGCACGACGGCCGCGAGGTCGCCGTCAAGGTGCAGTACCCGGGAGCCGGCGAGGCCCTGCTCTCCGACCTGAACCAGCTGGGCCGCTTCGCCCGCCTCCTCGGCCCCCTGATCCCCGGCATGGACATCAAGCCACTCATCACGGAACTGCGCGACAGGGTGTCCGAGGAGCTCGACTACGGGCTGGAGGCGCAAGCCCAGCGGGCCTGCGCCGAGGAGTTCGCAGACGATCCCGATGTACACGTACCCGACGTGGTGCACCAGTGCGACCAGGTCCTCATCACCGAATGGATAGACGGAACACCGCTCTCCGAGGTGATCACCGACGGCACCGACGAACAGCGGGACCGGGCGGGACAGCTCCTTGCCCGCTTCCTGTTCTCGGGCCCGGCCCGCACCAGCCTGCTCCACGCCGATCCGCACCCGGGAAACTTCCGGCTGCTGCCCGACGGGAAAGACGGCTGGCGACTGGGAGTCCTCGACTTCGGCACAGTGGACAGGCTCCCCGGCGGCCTCCCCGAAACCATCGGCACATCACTACGCATGACCCTGGCGGGCAATGCGGAAGCGGTCTACGAACTGCTGCGCACAGAGGGCTTCGTCAAGGAGACGATCGACCTCGAACCTGACGCGGTGCTCGATTACCTGCTGCCGATCATCGAGCCGGCCCTGGTGGACGAGTTCACGTTCACGCGCGGCTGGATGCGCAGTCAGGCCGCACGCATCGCGGACCTGCGCTCCCCCGCCCACCAGCTCGGCAAGCAACTGAACCTGCCGCCCTCCTACCTCCTGATACATCGCGTGACCCTCAGCACCATCGGAGTCCTGTGCCAACTCGGCGCGACGGTACGGCTACGGGACGAACTGGAGAGGTGGCTACCGGGATTCCTGGCGGGGGACGAAGAGCCGGTGGACGAAACCGCCGGCGTCACAGCTCACGGCACGGCCGGCGGCGCAAGTGACGACGCGGCCGACGGCACGGTCGAGGGCGGCGCAGCCGACGCCACAGTCAAAGAGACAACGGCGGGAGCAGCGGCGAGCGCGGAGACAACCGAGGTCCCCTCGACTGCTGAGGCATGATCAAAATTGGGGCGGGGCGGGGTGGGAGGGGCGGGGGGGGGAGGGAAGCCCCCCAAGGAAAGTCCCGCCGAAGCTCACCACCACTCCGAATCAAGCCGCCCCTCAATAGCCCTCAGGTTCTCTCGGGCGCAGCGTTCGCAGTAGTGCCGGCCGGTCCCGTTCTCCACTGAGTAGGTCCAGGTCGGCGGGGCGCCCTGGGCAGTGGTGCCGCAGAGGGCGCACACGATGCTGCCGGGTGCGCCGGGTTCGGGGCACTGCGCTGAGTCGCCGTCGGGAAGTGACGTCACGTGGTGACGATATCTCCGTCTTCCGAGCGTGCGGGGCAACGCACCGCGGGGGCCGGTCCGTTGTGGATCGGCCCCCGCGGGGTGGGTCACTGCATGACCGCCATGGCGAGCGCGCGGCGGGCGCGCAGCGATGCGCGCTCGGCGCGGCGCTGCATCCGGCGGGCCGTTGCCAGGCGCAGTGCGCGGCGTTCGGCCTCGGCGGAGCGCAGCCGCTCGTGCATATGCGCACGAGCCAGCGCTTCTGGGATGAGTTGCATCTCTCGGGTCCTGTTCTGGCGCGAGTCGTTCGCGTCGGTGGTGGTGAAGTCTGGGGTCGCAGAGCCGGTGGGCTCGCTGGTGGACGGCTTCATCGGGGCCTGCTTCTGGGGGTCGTGCGTCAGGGGGCGGTCGATCGTTCCTCGCGCGTTCATGCCGCGACCGGGTTCTTGCGCGGACGGCCACGCGGCCGCTTCCGGGCTACGACGACGCCCTGGACGAACAGCTCGCCGCCCCAGACGCCCCAGGGCTCACGCCGCTCCTTGGCGCCGGCGAGGCAGGCCTCGACGAGCGGGCAGGTGCGGCAGAGGGACTTGGCGTACTCGACGTCCGCCGGCGACTCCGCGAAGAAGACCTCGGGGTCGTAGGCGCGGCAGGGGACGGGTACGCCGAGGTTCTCGATGGCGTCGTCGAGCGCGGTGAGCGTAGTCAGGGGGTTCAAGGTGGGGTCCTCCGTGAGACCGGGCGGGGGGAGAGTGTCTGAAGGCGGTACTGACGGGGCGTGCGCTTCGAGTTGCACGGTGTTGTTTCCTCGTCTGGTCGTTCCGGCCTGTGGGCCGGGTGGCGGTGGTACCGGGTCTTTTCTTGTCCCGAGGCCCCTTCGTTCTGTTGTCCCGTGCGGGCAAAACAGAAGGGCCGCGGATCCCGGGTGGGGTTCCGCGGCCCTGAAGGCGCCGGCCTGATCGAAGATCAGGCTGGATCACTCCAGGGTTCGAGCCCACGGAAGGCCCACATCGTGTGGTGGTGCGTCGTCTGCTTCCGGGATCCGGCACCGGCCGCCGCAGCGGCATAGGCCTGGGCCTGTGCCGTTGCTACTGCTTCCGGTGCCTTGGTCGGTCGCTCATTGCCCTCGCGGACGGGAAGGCCGGCGAGAGACAGGAAGGACTCCGGACGGGCGGCGGGAATGCCGGACGCACCGGTGCCCAGGTTCGAGAAACCGAGCAGGCAGGAAGCGACGACCGAGCGATCGGTCATTTTGGCGGTGCTGATGAAGCTGGCGTTGATGCTGATCACTGGAATTCGCCTCCTCTCGGCGTCTCTGGGACCGGTGTGAACCGGTCCGACGGCTTTAGTACAGCACGGAACCAGGGCCTCGGAGAAGAGGCGCTGTTCCCGTGCTTAAGAACCTATGGGGATTGCTGGGGCATGCGCAAACTATTTTTTCGACGAGTTTGTATCAGTCGTCCTCGTTGGCTCCTCCAACGCCATCATCCGGGGCCCCACCTGCGCAGATGGTGAGGACGTCGGTGCCGAACCGGTTGAGCTTGCGCATGCCGACGCCGGGGATGCGGGCGAGTTGGGCGGCGTCTTCGGGTACGGCTTCGGCGATGGCGATGAGGGTCTTGTCGGTGAAGACGCAGAAGGCGGGCTGTCCGAGCTGTTGTGCCTGGTCGGCGCGCCAGTCGCGGAGTCGCTCGTAGAGGCCCTCGTCCATGTCGGAGGGGCAGTCCTCGCAGCGCATGAGCTTCATCTCGCCGGCGTCGGTGAGGGTGCGTCCGCAGACGTGGCAGCGGGCGACCGTTCGGGCGGTGCGGCGTCGGACTGGTCCGGTCGTGGTGCGGGGCGTCGTCGGTGTGCCGTGTTCGATGCCGCCTTGTCCGGTGCTGGTGTTGCGGGTTGTGGTTCCTGAGGTGCCTGGCCGAATACCGTCGAGGAAGCGGCTGGGGCGGCGGTTGGGGCGGCCGCCGGGTGAGCGGGAGAGGGCCCAGGACAGGCTGAGGTGGTGGCGGGCCCGGGTGACCCCGACGTAGAGGAGGCGGCGTTCTTCCTCGATCTGTTCGTCGGTCTTGGCGTACGTGATCGGCATCATGCCTTCGGCAAGGCCGACGAGGAAGACGGCGTCCCATTCGAGGCCCTTGGCGGCGTGCAGGGAGGCGAGGGTGACGCCTTCGACCGTGGGTGCGTGCTGGGCGGCGGCGCGTTCGTCGAGTTCGGCGACGAGGTCGGTGAGGGTGGCGGTGGTTTTGGCGCGGGCGAAGTCTTCGGCGAGGCGCACGAGGGCGGCGAGGGATTCCCAGCGTTCGCGGACGGCTCCGGAGCCGTCCGGGGGTTGGCTGGTCCAGCCTTCGCCGGAGAGGACGGCGCGGACCTGGGAGGGCAGGTCGACGGCGTCGTCGAGGAGGGAGTCGTTGTTTCCGAAGCGGGCGGCGCTGCGGAGGGCGTGGCCGGCTTTGCGTACTTCTGCGCGTTCGAAGAAGCGTTCTGCGCCGCGTAGCTGGTAGGGGATGCCGGCGTCGGCGAGGGCTTGCTCGTAGATCTCGGACTGTCCGTTGGTGCGGAACAGGATGGCGATTTCGCCGGCGGAGACTCCGTTGTCGATGAGGGCGCGGATGCGACGGGCGGTGCCTTCGGCTTCGGTGGGTTCGTCGGCGTAGTCGGTGTAGGCGGGTTCTGGTCCTCGGTCCCGCTGGGAGATGAGTTCGAGGCGGTGTTCGGCGGCGCGGCCTCGGGCGTGGGAGAGGAGGGTGTTGGCGAGGTGGACGACCTGGGGGGTGGAGCGGTAGTCGCGGACGAGTTTGACGACGGTGGCGCCGGGGTGGCGGTTGCGGAAGTTGAGGAGGTGGTCGGGGGTGGCGCCGGTGAAGGAGTAGATGGTCTGGCTGGCGTCGCCGACGACGCAGAGGTTGTCCCGGTCACCGAGCCAGAGTTCGAGGAGTCGCTGTTGGAGGGGGCTGACGTCCTGGTATTCGTCGACTACGAAGTGCTGGTACTGGGAGCGGACCTGGTCGGCGATGTCGTGGCGGTCCTGGAGGATGCCGACGGTGAGCAGGAGGACGTCTTCGAAGTCGATGAGGGTGCGGTCGCGCTTGAGGGTTTCGTAGGTGGCGTAGATCTGGGCGGTCTCGGCGTTGTCGCGGGGGGTGAGGCGTCCGGTTTTGGCGGCTGCTGCGGCGTAGTCGGCGGGGACGGTCTGGGTGACTTTGGACCATTCGATTTCGGCCGTGACGTCGCGGAGCTCGCCGCGCTCGAGGCGGATGTGGCAGGCGGCGGCTGCGTCGGCGACGAGCTTGATCTTGCGGTCGACGATGCGGGGGAGCTCTCCGCCGACTGCTTTGGGCCAGAAGAACTGGAGCTGGCGCAGGGCGGCGGCGTGGAAGGTGCGGGCTTGGACTCCGCCGGCGCCGAGGTGGCGCAGGCGGCCGCGCATTTCGCCTGCTGCGCGGTTGGTGAAGGTGACGGCGAGGATGCTGTTGGGCTGGAGGATGCCTGCGCGGACGCCGTAGGCGATGCGGTGGGTGATGGCGCGGGTCTTGCCTGTGCCTGCGCCGGCGAGGACGCACACCGGTCCGTGCAGGGCGGTGGCGACTGCGCGCTGTTCGGGGTCGAGCCCGTCGAGCACCGCGTCGGCCGTGTCCGGAACCTGCGGGAAGAGGGTGGAGTGCGTTGCTGCTGTCACCCCGCCATGCTGCCAGGTCCGTGGGGGCGGGTGCGTCGCGTTGTCCACAGGGGGCGGGTGCAGTCGTATTAATGCGGTGCGTGTCACGTCTGCGGGTGTATGTGGGTGTGGTGGGCGTCATGCGTGGGCGGTGGCTGGGATGCTCGGGCGGGGTCGGGAATGGTGGCCGGGTCGCTTACGTTCGAGTCATTGCGAACAAGCATTCCGAGCCGTGAAGGAGCATGAGGAACATGCCGGGGACTGTGACGATGTACAGCACGACGTGGTGCGGCTACTGCCGTCGGCTGAAGGGCCAGATGGACCGCGAGGGCATCGAGTACAACGAGGTCAACATCGAGCACGACCCGGATTCGGCGGCGTTCGTCGAGAAGGCGAACGGCGGGAACCAGACGGTTCCGACGGTTCAGATTGTTCCGGCGAACGGTGGGGCTGAGGTCGTCATGACGAACCCGAGCCTTGCGCAGGTCAAGCAGGCGCTCGGTGGCGCCGCCTGATCGCTCCTTCATGTAGACCGGCCCCTGCTTCGGCGGGGGTCTTCTGCATTCCTGGTTCGTCGACGTGATTCCGTGCCTGACCTGCCCGGGGCCAGGCCCTGGGACAGGTCATATCAGATCACGCCAGATCGGTCAGATCAGATCGGATCGGATCGGATCAGGCCAGATCGGATCAGGTCAGGGTGCGGCTTATACGGCGTCGCCTGGCTTGGGGAGGGGCTTGCCGTACCAGAGTTCGATGAGGCGGGCGGCGATCGAGATTCCGTAGGGGGGCATGACCTCTCCGGACTCGAACGCGGCGCGCAGGTCTTCGCGGGAGAACCAGCGGGCTTCGTGGATCTCTTCGCCGTCGACGTTGATCTCGTTCGAGGTGGCGCGGGCCATGAAGCCGAGCATGAGGCTGGAGGGGAACGGCCAGGGCTGGCTGGCGACGTATTCGACGTCGGGGCCGACGACGACTCCGGCTTCTTCGAAGACCTCGCGGCGGACGGACTGCTCGATGGACTCTCCGGGCTCGACGAAGCCGGCGAGGGTGGAGAAGCGGCCTTCGGGCCAGTGGACCTGGCGGCCGAGGAGTGCGCGGTCCTCGTCGTCCGTGACGAGCATGATCACTGCGGGGTCGGTGCGGGGGTAGTGCTCGGCTCCGCAGGCCTGGCAGCGGCGGATGTGGCCCGCCGCGGCGATGACGGTGCGTTCGCCGCAGCGGGAGCAGAAGCGGTGCAGTCGCTGCCAGTTCTCGAGGGCGACGGCGTGCACCATGAGGCCGGCGTCCCGGGGGGACAGGAGAAGTCCGGCTTCGCGCAGGCCGGCGGGGCGCGCGGACTGGTCGATGCGGCCGGGGAGGGTGTCCTTCTGGAGGGCGAAGTAGCTGACGCCGTCGTCGTCCGTGCCCAGGAAGTAGCGGTGGGCTTCGGTGAGGGGCGCTTCGAAGGACGGGGTCATGACCAGTTCGGTGGCGCCGTCCGGCGTCTCGTCGATGAGCACCTGTCCGCCGGAGACCACGAAGACGCGGGTGGTGGGGTGGCTCCAGGCTGCGGCGAGCCAGGCCTCGTCGAGGCGGTGGTGTGCGGCGCGGTCGATGCCGCTGGGTGCGGAGAGCGAGAGCGGACGGTCGGTTGTGCGGTCGGTCCAGGTGGTCACTGGTGCTTCCAACTCCCCCGGTGGAATGGGTGTTTCGGCGGGACGGTTCGGCTGGGCGGGTGCAGGGCGTGGCGGGTGGGGTGGCTCAGTGTGCATCGCGCCAGTTCTCCGCGAGGTCGCCCCACAGGTGGGCGGCGGTTTCGACGCCCTTTTTGAGGAGGTCGAGTTCGACTTTCTCGTTGGGTGCGTGCCAGCCGTCGGAGGGGACGGAGATGCCGAGGAAGAGGACGGGTGCGTCGAGGACGTCCTGGAGGTCGGCGGCGGGGCCGGAGCCTCCTTCGCGCGTGAAGCGGATCTTCTGGTCGAAGGCGAGGTTCATGGCGCGGACGACGGACTGGAGTGCGGGGTGGTCGAGGGGGGTGAGGCAGGGGCGGGTGGCGGCGCCGAAGGTGATGGTGTGGCGGATTCCGGCGGGGAGCTGCCCGGCGACCCAGTCGGTGACGGCCTTTTCGACGTGGTCGGGGTCCTGTCCTGCGACGAGGCGGAAGGACAGCTTCAGCGTTGCTGAGGAGGGGACGATGGTTTTGCCGCCGGGGCCTTGGTAGCCGCCGCCGATGCCGTTGACCTCGGCGGTGGGGCGGGCCCAGATCCGTTCGAGGGTGGTGTGGCCGGCCTCACCGTGGGTGGCGTGCGACTTGGCGGTGCGCAGCCATTGGGCTTCGTCGAAGGGGAGCTCGGCGAAGAGTTCCCGTTCGCGGTCGGTGAGGGGGGTGATGCCGTCGTAGAAGCCGGGGACGGCCACGCGCGCCTGGTCGTCGTGGAGGGCGGCAACGAGGCGGGCTGCGGCGGTGGCCGGGTTGGGTACGGCGCCGCCGAAGGATCCGGAGTGGATGTCCTGGTCGGGGCCGTGGAGTTCGATCTCGCAGTCGGCGAGGCCGCGCATTCCGGTGCAGACGGTGGGGGTGTCCTCGGACCACATGCCGGTGTCGGAGACGATCACGGCGTCTGCGGTGAGGCGGTCCCTGTGCTGCTCGACGAGGGCGCGGAAGTGGGGGGAGCCGGATTCCTCTTCGCCCTCCACGAGGAGCTTGAGGTGGACGGCGGGGGTGGTGCGGCCGGTGGCGGCGAGGTGGGCGCGGACGCCGAGTGTGTGGAAGAACACCTGTCCCTTGTCGTCGGCTGCTCCGCGCGCGTGGAGGCGGTTTCCGATGACGACGGGTTCGAAGGGGTCGGTGTGCCAGCCGTCCTCGCGGGCCGCGGGCTGGACGTCGTGGTGTCCGTAGACGAGGACGGTGGGGGCGTGCGGGTCGTCGGAGGGCCAGTCGGCGAAGACGGCGGGGGCGCCGGGTGTCTCCCAGATCTCGGTGGTCGGGAATCCGGTCTCCCTCAGTTTCGCGGCGAGCCAGTCGGCGCTGCGGCGTACGTCGGGTGCGTGGTCGGGTTGGGCCGACACGGACGGGATGCGGAGCCATTCGGCGAGATCCTGGAGGAACGCGTCGTGGTGGGTCTCGATGTACGCACGGACGGTGCTGACGGCGTTGTCAGCGTTGTCGATGGACTGGCTCATGTTCCCGAGCCTATCCGTCCGCGGGGGTGTGCTCGTGCGGCGGTTCGGATGCTGTCCGGTCGCCGGGGCCGGGGGTGGGGCCTTCGAGGAGGAGGCGTTCGAGTTCGGTACGTCCGGGGAGGTCGCGGGGGGTGACTGTCTCGCCGTCGCGTACGTAGACGAACGTCGCTTTGACGGCCTCGGGCGCGAGGCCGTGCTGCTCGGCCCAGGCGAGTCGGTAGACGGCGAGCTGGAGGGGGTCGGCGCTGCGGCCGCGGGTGGTCTTCCAGTCGACGATCTCGTACGTGGTGTCGTCGCCGTCGCCTTCTTTGTAGACGGCGTCGATGCGGCCGCGGATGACGCGGCCGGCGATGGCGAGCTGGAAGGGCGTTTCGACGCGGTGGGGGGTGCGGTGGGCGTAGGACGTGCGGTCGAAGGCTTCCTTGAGGGTTTCCAGGTCTCGTTCGTCGGCGATGTCGGCCTCGCTGCCGGGGAGCTCTTCGGGGTTGAGCAGGGGCAGGCGGAGCTCTTCGAAGCGGGATTCGACCCAGGCGTGGAAGCGGGTGCCGCGGCGGGCGGCGGGCTGGGGCGGGCGGGGCATGGGGCGGGCCAGGTCCTGGGCGAAGCCGTCGGGGTCGGCGGCCAGGCGCAGGAGCTGGGAGGCGGTGAGTGTGGTGGGGAGGCGGACGTCGCGGACGGCTTGGCGGGAGCGCAGGAGTTCGCCGGTGAGGGCGTCGAGGTCGCGGTCCCAGGAGGCGAGTGTGCGGGTCTCCTCCGGGGTGAGCCGGTGGCGCTCGGTGGGCGCGATCTCTGTGGGCGCCGGGTCAGGGTGGGGGCGGGTGTCTGCGTCCTGGGGCGTGGTGGGGTGCGGGATGGCGCCGAGGTGGGTGTCGGCGGGCGCGTGCGGGGCGTCGTGCGCGTGCGGGGAGCCGTACGTGTGCGCGCCTGCGGCGCCGGGCGCGGGCCGGTTGCCGTCCGGGTGCGCGTGCGCGTCGTGGTGCGGGGCGTCGGCCGCGGGCTGCTCGTGCGCGGGGGTGCCGGTCGGGTGCGGGAACGGGGGGCGTTCTTGGGGCAGCGCGTCCCAGTCGTCCCACTCGTCCCAGTCCGGTCCGGGGCCGCCTTCCGGTGAACTGGGGAAATCGCCCTCTTCATAAAGAGGCTCGTCTTCAAGAGGCTCGTCTTCGAAGAGGGGCTCTTCGTCCGGCAGGGCCGGCCAGTCCGGGTCCGTGTACGTGGCCGGGTGGGCCGTCTCGTGGGAGTGGGAGAGGGCGTCGGCCGGGGTTTCGAGATGGGCGAGGACCGTGGCCGCGGCCGCGCGGCGGCGGGCCATGGCCGCGTCGTCGAGCGGCAGCGGCCACGCGTGTTCGGCGGATGCCTCCTGGAGCGCCGGGTTCTCCTCGTCCGCCTCCGGTTCGTCGGCCCAGGCCTCGATCTCTCCGTGTCCGGCAGCGCAGTGGTCGTACAGCGCCTGGAGGAAGTCGGAGGGGCCGCGGGGCCGCTTCTGGGCGGGGCCCCACCAGTGGCCAGAGCCGAGGAGGAGGCTGCGGGGGCGGGTGTAGGTGACGTAGCCGAGGCGGAGTTCCTCGGTGCTCTGGTGTTCCTTCATCTCTTCGTGGAAGGCCTTCATGCCCTTGGAGTCCCACGCTTCGATGTCGGGCAGGGTCGCGGCGTCGCCGCGCAGTTCGTGCGGCAGGACCTTGCTCTGGGCGGTCCACTTCTCGCGGCCCTGGGCGCTGGGGAACGTCCCGGTGACGAGGCCGGGGACGGCGACGACGTCCCATTCCAGGCCCTTGGACTTGTGGGCGGTGAGGACCTTCACGGTGTTCTCGCCGCCGGGCAGCGCGTTGTCGAGGCCCTTTTCGTACTGGGCTGCGGTGCGCAGGAAGCCGAGGAAGGCGAGGAGGGTGGCGGAGCTGTCGTTCGCGGCGAACGAGGCGGCGATGTCGAGGAAGTTGGAGAGGGTCTCGCGGCGGCGGGCGGCCAGCGCGTGCGGTGAGGCGGCGAGTTCGACTTCGAGGCCGGTGACGGCGAGGACGCGGTGGAGTACGTCCATCAGCGGGTCGGCGAGTGAGCGGCGCAGGTCGCGCAGCTCGGTGGCGAGGCGCGCGAAGCGTACGCGGGCCTGCGGTGAGAAGGGCAGCCTGTCGTCGCCGGGTTCGTCGAGGGGGGTTTCCAGGAACGTGTCGAGGGCGTCGGCGAGCGATATCACTTCGGAGGGGTCGACCCCCTCGACGGCTTCGGCGAGACGGCGGTCGGGGTCGTCGTCGGGGCCCCCGCGTGCGTGGGCGACGAGGAGGCGGGCGCGGCGGCCGAGGAGGGCGAGGTCGCGGGGGCCGATGCGCCAGCGGGGGCCGGTCAGGAGGCGGACGAGCGAGGCGTTGGCGCCGGGGTCCTGGAGGACTTCGCAGACGGCGACGAGGTCGGCGACCTCGGGGAGGTGGAGGAGGCCGGAGAGGCCGACGACCTCTACGGGGATGTCGCGTGCGACGAGGGCGCCCTGGATGGCGGCGAAGTCGGTCGCGGTGCGGCACAGGACGGCGATCTCGCCGGGGGCGGTGCCGGTGCGTACGAGGTGGGCGATGGAGTCGCCGAGCCAGTCGATCTCCTCGGCGTGGGTGCGCAACAGGGCGCAGCGGACGATGCCGTCGCGTTCGGCGCCGGGGGCGGGGCGCAGGGCCTCCACGCCCGCGTGGAGTGCGCGCAGGGGCTGGGCGAGGTCGTTGGCAAGGTCGAGGAGGCGGCCGCCGCTGCGGCGGTTCTCGCTGAGGGAGTGGCGGGCGGCGGGGCGGCCGTCGGTGTGGGCGAAGTGTTCGGGGAAGTCGTCGAGGTTGGCGACGGAGGCGCCGCGCCAGCCGTAGATCGCCTGGCAGGGGTCGCCGACGGCGGTCACGGGGTGGCCGGTGCCTGCTCCGAAGAGGCCGGCCAGGAGGATCCGCTGGGCGACGGAGGTGTCCTGGTACTCGTCGAGGAGGACGACGCGGAACTCGTCGCGGAGGATGGCGCCGACCTCGGGGCGGGTGCGGGCGAGGGTGGCGGAGAGGGCGATCTGGTCGCCGAAGTCGAGGAGGTCGCGGGCGCGCTTGGCTTCGCGGTACCGGGTGACGAGGCCGGTGAGGTCGAGGCGGGCGGCGGCGGCCTCGGGGACCTTGCGCAGGTCGGCGTTGGTGAGTTTGCGGCCTTCGAGGGTGTGCAGCAGGCGGGTGTCGTAGGCGCGGAGTTCGTCGGGGTGGACGAGGTGTTCGGCGAGCTCGCCGTCGAGGGTGAGGAGGTCGCTGACGAGGTCGGCGAAGGAGCGGGTGAGGGCCGGGTAGGGGCCGGGGGCTTCGCGCAGGACGCGGGCGGCGAGCTGGAAGCGGGTGGCGTCGGCGAGGAGGCGTGCGGTGGGTTCGAGGCCGATGCGCAGGCCGTGGTCGGTGAGGAGGCGGCCGGCGAAGGCGTGGTACGTGGAGATCACGGGTTCGCCCGGGGGGTTGTCCGGGTCGATGGCGTCGGGGTCGGTGACGCCTGCCTTGATCAGTGCCTTGCGGACGCGCTCGGCGAGTTCACCGGCGGCCTTGTTGGTGAAGGTGAGGCCGAGGACCTGTTCCGGAGCGACCTGTCCGGTGCCGACGAGCCAGACGACGCGGGCGGCCATGACCGTCGTCTTGCCGGATCCGGCTCCGGCCACGATCACCTGCGGGGCGGGCGGCGCGGTGATGCAGGCCGTCTGCTCCGGGGTGAACGGGATCCCGAGGAGCTCCTTGAGCTGCTCGGGATCGGTGAGGCGTGTGGTCACCTCATCGAGGCTAACCGGCCCCACTGACAGCGCCGGCCCGATCCGGTGGAGGCGCGCGTCACTCGGCTGGAGGCGCGCGTCACTCGGCTGGAGGCGCGCGTCACTCGGCTGGAGGCGCGCGTCACTCGGCTGGAGGCGCGCGTCACTCGACGACGTGCTTGCCCTCGGGTCGGGCGCTGCATGAGGCGCGGAACGCGCAGTGGGTGCAGTGCTGTCCGCTGGTGGGGGTGAATCGTTCGTCGAGGACCTTGCCGGCGGCGGTCGCGAGGAGGTCACCGACCCACGCTCCCTCCCCCTCGCCTTCCCCGTGTTCGCCGAGGGGTTGTTGCGCCTGGACCTTGGGGAGCGTGTCGCCGCCGTCCTTCTTGGCCGCGCCCTGGCGCAGCTGGACGAGTTCGGCTCCGCCGGGTTCGGGGCGTTCGCCGTCGAAGGGTTCGTCGACGGCGCCCTCACGGACGGCGAGCTGGTAGACGGCGAGCTGGGGGTGGCGGGCGACGTCGGCGGCGGAGGGCGCCTGCTTGCCGGTCTTGAAGTCGACCACGTAGGCGCGGCCTTCGGTGTCGCGTTCGACGCGGTCCATGGAGCCGCGGATGCGCACTTCGTAGGAGCCCGCTTCGAGGGTGACGTCGAAGGCGTGCTCGCTGGCGACGGGGGTGCGCACGCGACTGGAGTCGACGTGCCAGCGGAGGAAGCGTTCGAGCGCCACGCGCGCGTGGTCCTTCTCCTGGGCCGACTTCCAGGGGGCGTCGAAGGCGAGGGCGTCCCAGACGGAGTCGAGGCGTTCCATGAGGACGGCGAGGTCGGCGGGGGTGCGTCCGGAGGCGACCTCGTCGGCGAGGACGTGGACGACGTTGCCGAAGCCCTGGGCGGCGGTGGCGGGGGCGTCGGCCTTGACCTCGCGGCCGAGGAACCATTGCAGGGAGCAGGTGTTGGCGAGCTGGTCGAGGGCGCTTCCGGAGAGCACGACGGGCTGGTCGCGGTCGCGCAGGGGGATCTTGCTCTCGGTGGGGTCGTCCATGCCCCACCAGCGGTAGGGGTGCGCGGACGGCACGAGGGGGCGTCCGTCGTCGTCGGTGAGAGCGGCGAGGCGGGCGAGGCGCCGGGCGGCGGCGTCGCGCAGTGTGTCGGAGGCGCGGGGGTCGACGGTTGTGGCGCGCAGTTCGGCGACGAGCGCGGCGACGGCCAGGGGGCGGCGCGGGCGGCCGATGACGTCCTGGGGGTCGACGCCGAGTTCGGTGAGGAAGCGGGACGGCTGGTCGCCGTCGTCGGCGGGTGCCTTGACCGCGGTGACGACGAGGCGTTCACGCGCGCGCGTGGCGGCCACGTAGAACAGTCGGCGTTCTTCGGAGAGGAGCGCTCCGGGGGTGAGGGGTTCGGCGAGGCCGTCGCGTCCGATGCGGTCCGCTTCGAGGAGGGAGCCGCGGCGGCGCAGGTCGGGCCACAGGCCTTCCTGTACTCCGGCGACGACGACGAGGCGCCATTCGAGGCCCTTGGAGCGGTGGGCGGTCATGAGGCGTACGGCGTCGGGGCGTACGGCGCGTCCGGCGAGGGTGTCGGCGGCGATGTCCTGGGCCTCGACCTCTTCGAGGAAGTTGAGGGCGCCGCGGCCTCCGGTGCGTTCCTCGGCGCGGGAGGCGGTCGCGAAGAGGGCGCATACGGCGTCGAGGTCGCGGTCCGCGTTGCGTCCTGCGGCACCGCCTCGGCGGGCGGCGCGTTCCAGGCGCTGGGGCCATGAGGTGCCGTTCCACAGCTGCCAGAGGGCTTCCTCGGCGGTGCCTCCGGAGGTGAGGACGTCGCGGGCCGCGTGCAGCAGGGCGCCCAGGCGCTGGGCGCCGCGGGCGTGGGCGGGGTCGTGGGTGGCGAGGCGTTCGGGCTGGGCGAGGGCGCGGGCGAGGAGTTCGTCGGAGGGCGGCGGTACGTGGTTGCCGGCGTTGCGTTCCTCCTCGCGCAGGGCGCGGCCGAGGCGGCGCAGGTCGGCGGCGTCCATGCCGGCGAGGGGTGAGGCGAGGAGGGTGAGGGCGGTCTCGGTGTCGAGCCAGACGGGGGGTTCCTGATCCGGGTCGCCGTCGGGTTCGGGGGTGTCTTGCGCGACGCTGAGGGCGATGGCCCTGAGCGCGGTCAGCAGGGGGGTGACGGCCGGTTCGTGGCGCAGCGGCAGGTCGTCGCCGTCGATGTCGAGGGGGACGCCCGCTGTGGTGAGGGTGCGGCGGATCGCGGGGATGGAGCGGGTGCCTGCGCGGACGAGGACGGCCATGTCGTTCCAGGGGATGCCGTCCTCGAGGTGGGCGCGGCGCAGGATGTCCGCGATGTTGTCGAGTTCGGTGCCGGAGGTCGGGTACGTGTAGACCTCGGCGCGGCCGCCGTCGTGTGCGGGGGTCAGTTCGCGGTGGGCGCGGACCTTGTCGGCGGGCAGGCGGGTCAGGGGCATGCGCCGGGTGATGCGGCGGGTGGCGTCCAGGAGGTGTGCTCCGGAGCGGCGGGACGTCGTGAGGACCTCTACGGGGGCGGGCGTTTCGTCCGCGCGGGGGAACTGGTGGGGGAATTCGAGGATGCCGTTCACGTCGGCGCCGCGGAACGTGTAGATCGACTGGTCGGGGTCTCCGAAGGCGAGCAGGGTGCGGCCGTTGCCGGCGAGGGCTTGCAGCAGCCGGACCTGGGCCGGGTCGGTGTCCTGGTATTCGTCGACGAACACGGCGTCGTAGCGCGTGGCGAGTTCGTCGGCGACGGGGGTGCGGTGGGCGAGGAGGACCGCGCGGTGGACGAGTTCGGCGTAGTCGAGGACGCCGTGCAGGTCGAGGACGTCGAGGTATTCGGCGAGGAAGGTGGCGGCTGCTTTCCAGTCGGGGCGGCCGATGCGGTGGGCGAAGGCGTCGAGTGCGGCCGGCCCGAGGCCCAGCTCGCGGCTGCGGGCGAGGACGGCGCGGACCTCGTCGGCGAAGCCGCGGGTGGTCAGGCAGGCGCGCAGTTCGTCGGGCCAGCGGACGTGGGCGAGGCCGGCCTGCTCGAGGCCGATCTGGCCGGCGAGCAGTTCGCGCACGGCGACGTCCTGTTCGGGTCCTGACAGCAGGCGCAGGGGTTCCGCGAACAGGCCGGCGTCCTGGTGGGCGCGGACGAGGGCGTAGCAGAACGAGTGGAACGTGGTGGCCTGTGGCGCGTGGGCGGCGCCGATGCGCAGGGCCATGCGGTCGCGCAGTTCGACGGCTGCCTTGCGGCTGAAGGTGAGGACGAGGATGCGCTCGGGGTCGGTGCCTTTGGCGATACGTGCGGCGACGGCCTCGACGAGTGTGGTCGTCTTGCCCGTGCCCGGTCCCGCGAGGACGAGCAGCGGGCCGTGGCGGTGGTCAACCACCGCGCGCTGCCGTGCGTCCAGACGAGGGGGGTCCACCGGGGCCGGCGGGGTACGCACCAGTCGGTACGCGCCGGGGATCCCCTGTCGTACCTGGCGGTGCGGCAGGTTCCGGGTGGAGGAAGAGGAGCTCACGTGGATCGCTGGTCCTGGTGGGTGTGCTGGGGGGACGGGGAGGCGGCCGGCCGTCCGAGCGGGGCGGTGGCTGCGGGGTGAGGGAGGTGCGCGCCGTCGACGCTACGCCGTCGAGTGTGGCGGAAGCCGGGCTTCCGCCGGGTCCCCCGGGTCCCGTGCGGCACGGGTGTGCCGCGACTCACGAACGTACGCGGTGGTGGCGAAGTGCCCCTCTCGCCCCGTTTCCCCCGTACGGGGCACAGGCTGCTCGGACGGGGGCGCGATGGCGGAGGCTGTCAGGTGTGAGATTCCGCGCGTTCTACGCCGTCCCATCGCGCGTGCCTCATGTCGAGGCGCGGGATGTGCCCCTCGGACGCGCGGGAGGCTTCGCGCAGGGGGGTGTTCTCCGCGCGGTAGTGCCCCATGGCGTCGAGTTCGTGGCCGGGCAGCAGCACGCCGTCCGAGCGCACCACACGCCACCATGGAACGGCTCCTCCGTAGAGGGCCATCACTCGGCCGACCTGGCGCGGGCCGCCCTCACCGAGCCATTCGGCGACGTCCCCGTAGGTCATGACGCGCCCGCGCGGGATCAGCTCCGCGACCTCGAGCACCCGCTCCGCGTACTCCGGCAGCTCTCCCGCCGCACCGCTCTCCTCGCTCATCCGACCCATCCTGCCGCACCTCACCGACACTGCGACGGCCCGGTCACGGGGCGTGAAGAGGCGTATGAAGAAGCACGAATCCGCGGTTGCGGGATACTTTGCTCCCCCGCATCGCACCCTGATGCCCCCCTGTGTCAGTGGGACGTGCCACCATCGTGCGGGCGGTGACCGGTGATACGAGATCAAGAAGAAACGACGGAGCAGCAGGGCGTGCATCCCGATAAGGCGGAGGGCACCTCTGGGGCTTCGGCGCGCCCGGACGGCGAGGAGGCCGACCGGTCTCCCGTGACCGAGCGCCCCGGCCACCCGGCCGCGGAGCACCCGGCGGACGCGTCGGCGAAGACGGGAGAGGCCGGGCCCGAGCGGACCGAGGTCCCTCTCGTCGACCCGGAGTGCATCGACGCCGACGCACACTCCGAGCAGGTCGAGGGCGACGAACCCCTCCTCCCCGCGCGCGTGCACCGCCCCTCCGACCTGATGCGTCTTCTGGTCGGCGTTCTCGCGATCGCCGTTCTGCTGGCGGTCGCCGCGTTCGCGCACGGCACGACCTCGGGCCTTCAGCAGGACATCAGCAAGGGCACGGGCGCCGCACCCGACCTCATGATCAAGTTCGCGGGTCTCGCGTCGAGCATCGCGATCCTGCTCGTACCGGTCGCCTTCGCGATCGAGCGGCTGATCAAACGCGACGGGCTGCGGATCGCCGACGGTGTGCTCGCGGCCGTCCTCGCGCACGGAGTGACGCTCGCGACGGACCTGTGGGTCGCCCAGGGCGCACCACAGCCGATCCAGGACGCCCTCACCCGGCCGTCACCGGGCGACATCCACGCGCTGACCGATCCGGTGCACGGCTATCTGGCGCCCGTCATCGCCTACATGACGGCCGTGGGGATGTCCCGCAGACCACGCTGGCGCGTGGTGCTGTGGGTGGTGCTGCTGCTCGACGCGTTCGCGATGCTCGTCACCGGCTACACGACGCCGTTCTCGATCATCCTGACGGTCCTGATCGGCTGGGCGGTCGCCTACGGGACGCTCTACGCGGTCGGGTCACCGAACGTGCGGCCCACCGGCCAGACGCTACTCGCGGGCCTGCGGCACGTCGGCTTCCACCCGGTGAGCGCGGCCCGAGAAGAGGCCCACGAGGGCACTACGGAGAACGGCGACAGAGGGCGGCGCTACTTCGTCACCCTGGAGGACGGCCCCCCGCTGGACGTCACCATCGTCGACCGGGAGCAGCAGGCGCAGGGCTTCTTCTACCGCGTGTGGCGCCGGCTGACGCTGCGGGGCATCACCACGGGCCGCAGTCTCCAGTCCCTGCGCCAGGCGCTGGAGCAGGAGGCGCTCCTCGCGTACGCGGCGATCGCGGCCGGGGCCAACGCCGCGAAGCTGATCGCGACGTCCGAGCTCGGCCCCGACGCGGTGATGCTCGTGTACGAGCACACGGGCGGCCGCTCGCTGGACTCGGTGCCGGACGAGGAGATCACCGACGAGCTGCTGCGCGACACCTGGCACCAGGTGCAGGCGCTCCAGTCACGGCGTATCGCTCATCGGCGCCTCACCGGCGACGCGATTTTGGTGGATCGTTCCGGCACGGTGATCCTCACGGATCTCCGCGGCGGCGAGATCGCGTCCGGCGATCTGATCCTGCGCATGGACATCGCGCAGCTCCTGACCACGCTCGGCCTTCGTGTGGGCGCAGAGCGGGCCGTGGCGTCCGCCGTGGGAGTGCTCGGCCCCGACGCGATCGCCGACTGTCTGCCGCTGCTCCAGCCCATCGCGCTGAGCCGTACGACGCGCGCGACGCTGCGCAAGCTCGGCCGTGAGCGTTCCGAACGCGAGCGCGAGGCCGTGCTCGAAGCGTCGCGCAGGGCGAAGCAGGCCCGCCTGGACGAGGCCTCCGTGTCTGAGGCCTCCCTGGCCGAGGAATCGACGGCTACGGAGAGGGCGGCCGAGAAAACACTCTCCACGGGGCCGGTCGCCGCGCAGACGACGCCTCCGTCGGCGAAGACCACCGCCAAGGTCGGACGGCAGACGGAGAAAGCCGAGCGGCAGGCGGAGAAGGCCGAGCGACAGGCCGAGAAGAAGGCCATGGACGAGGCCCTGGACGAAGCACGCGAGGAGGATCTGCTCACCCAGATCCGCCACCAGGTGCTCCGCATCCGGCCGCAGGCACCCGTCGAACCGGTCCGCCTGGAGCGCGTCAAACCGCGCACTCTCCTGAGCTTCATCGCGGGCGCGATCGGCGCGTACTTCCTGCTGTCGCAGCTGACGCACATCGAGTTCGGCACGCTGTTCAATGAGGCCCAGTGGGGCTGGGTCGCCGCCGCCGTCCTGTTCTCGGCGCTGAGCTACTTCGCCGCGGCGATGAGCCTGCTCGGGTTCGTGCCGGAGCGGGTGCCGTTCCTGAGGACGGTCGCGGCGCAGGTGGCAGGCTCGTTCGTGAAGATCGTGGCACCGGCCGCCGTCGGCGGTGTGGCGCTCAACACCCGCTTCCTGCAACGCTCGGGCGTGCGCCCAGGGCTCGCAGTGGCCAGTGTCGGCGCCTCCCAGCTCTTCGGCCTGGGCGCCCACATCCTGATGCTGCTGACCTTCGGCTATCTGACCGGCACGGAGAAGACCCCGTCCCTGTCGCCGTCCCGGACGGTCATCGCGGGTCTGCTGACCGTCGCGGTCCTCGTGCTCGTGGTGACGTCGATCCCGTTCCTGCGGAAGTTCGTCGTCACGCGCGTACGGTCCCTGTTCGCCGGCGTCGTACCGCGCATGCTGGACGTGCTCCAGCGGCCGCAGAAGCTGCTCACCGGCATCGGCGGCATGCTCCTCCTGACGGCCTGCTTCGTGATGTGCCTGGACGCGTCGATCCGCGCCTTCGGGAACGAGACGACGACGCTCAGTCTGGCCAGCGTCGCGGTCGTGTTCCTCGCGGGCAACGCGCTCGGTTCCGCCGCTCCGACGCCGGGCGGTGTCGGAGCGGTCGAGGCGACCCTGACGGTCGGACTGATCGCGGTCGGGCTGCCCAAGGAAGTCGCGGCCCCGGCCGTGCTGCTCTACCGGCTCCTGACGCTGTGGCTGCCGGTCCTGCCGGGCTGGCTCTTCTTCAACCACCTGTCCCGGAAGGGCTCCCTGTAGGAACGCGTTTCCGAGGAGGGTCCCCCTGTAGAGGCACGTTTCAGGCAGGGTCCCCGTAGAGGCACGATTCCCGGAAGGGTCCCCGTGCAGGCACGATTCCCGGAAGGGATCCCTCTACGGGGGCGTTCGCGGGAAAGGGTCCCTCACTCGCACGGCCCCCGCCCCGAGCGCCTCGTGGACCGTCGCCGCAGGATGGATTCATGCCCAATCCGTCCCGGCCGCGTGCCGCTGTCCTGGCCGCCACCGCCGTCCTCCTGACCTCCGCTCTCGCGGCGTGCGGCAGCGACTCCAAGGACGTGGACCCGACGTCCCAGTCCCTCAGCTGGAAGGACTGCCCCCCGCCCTCGGAGTCGGAGGGCGGCGGCCCCGCGCCGTCCCCGCTGCCGGGCGGCGCCACCTGGCAGTGCGCCACCATGAAGGCACCACTCGACTGGGACAAGCCCAAGGGCGACACGATCGGCCTCGCCCTCATCCGCGCCAAGACCTCGGGCCCGAAGGACAAGCGCATCGGATCGCTCATCTTCAACTTCGGCGGACCCGGCGGTTCCGGAGTCACGACGCTGCCCGCGTTCGGCAACGACTACAAGAAGCTGCGCACCCGCTACGACCTGGTGAGCTTCGACCCGCGCGGTGTCGGCCGCAGCGACGGCGTGAAATGCGAGAACGACGAGCGGCTCGACGAGTATTTCCAGCAGGACGCCATCCCCGACACCTCCGCCGAGACGAAGAAGCTCGTCGGCAACATCACCCAGTTCAACGACGCCTGCGAGAAGAACTCCGGGCAGGTCATCCCGCACGTCGCCACCACGGACGCGGCCCGCGACATGGACCTGATGCGGAAGGTGCTCGGCGACGACAAGATGCATTACTTCGGGATCTCGTACGGCACCGAACTGGGCGGCGTGTACGCCCACTTGTTCCCCAAGAACGTGGGCCGCGCCGTCTTCGACGGTGTCGTCGACCCCACCCAGAACTCCGAGGAGGGCTCGCTCAGCCAGGCCAAGGGGTTCCAGCTCGCCCTCGACAACTACGCGAAGGACTGCACCTCCAAGGTCGAGGACTGCCCGGTCGGCGACACCCCCGAGGAGGTCAAGGCCAAGATCGCGAAGCTGCTCAAGGACCTGGACTCCAAGCCCATCCCGGGGATCTTCCCGCGCGACCTGACACAGACGGCCGCGACGAACGGCATCGCGCAGTCGCTGTACTCCAAGGACTTCTGGGAGTACCTCACCGAGGGCCTCGTCCAGGCCTACGACGGCGACGGCAAGATCCTCATGATCCTTTCGGACTCCATGAACGGCCGTAACGAGGACGGCAAGTACAGCAACATCCAGGCCGCGAACGTCTCCATCAACTGCGCCGACGACAAGCCCCGCTACACGCCGGCATTCGTCGAATCGAAGCTCCCCGAGTTCCGCGCCGCCTCTCCCCTGTTCGGCGACTATCTCGCGTGGGGCATGCTCAGCTGCACGGACTGGGCGATCCCCGGGGCCGCGGAGCACCCCGACGTGAGCGCGGCCGGATCGGCGCCGATCCTCGTCGTCGGCAACACGGGCGACCCGGCCACCCCCTACGAGGGTGCGAAGAAGATGGTCAACGCGCTCGGCAAGGGTGTCGGGGTGCAGCTCACGTACGAGGGCCAGGGGCACGGCGCGTACGACAGCGGGAACAAGTGTGTGCGGGGTGCCGTGGACGGCTATCTGCTGAACGGGAAGGTGCCGAAGGCGAACTCGGTCTGCAAGTAGCCGCAGGGCTAAGCGTGTTCGGCTCGGTGCACGGCTTGCCGATGCCGCTCTGTCGAAGTCGAAGGTGATTGCTCTGCCGCAGGTGATTGTCAGTGGCGCTGCCTAGGATGGTCTGACTGTCTTCGGATCGGAGGCAGGCGAGGGGGATCGCCAGGGGGAGGTGCCCGTGTCGCGTCACGTTCGTTCGCTCGCGCTGCTGGCCGCGGGGCTGCTGGTGGCCGGTGCCGCCGCGGGCTGCGGCGGGCCGGGAGACAACGGCGGGGACGGTGAGGGGAAAGGGCGCACGCAGCCCGCGCCCTCGACGTCACCGTCTCCATCGTCACCGTCCCGCTCGGGGAAGGCCGGCCCCGGATCGCTTCCCTCCACGCTCACGTCGCAGCGGCTCGACTGGGGCCGCTGCAAGGCGACCGACGACGGCCCCGCGCCCGGCTCCGGCTGGCAGTGCGCGACGCTGAAGGCGCCGCTCGACTACGGGAAGCCGGACGGGGAGACCATCGGCATCGCTCTCATCCGCGCCAAGTCCACGAGCGGGAGCGGACGTTCCGGCTCACTCCTGTTCAACTTCGGCGGACCGGGCGGTTCCGGGGTCTCGATGCTGCCCGCCTTCGCGCCGGACTACGCGAAGCTGCGCGAGCGCTACGACCTGGTGAGTTTCGACCCGCGCGGCGTCGGCGCGAGCGAGGGGGTGCGCTGCCGCGACGACAAGAAGATCCAGGCAGCGGAGTCCGTCGACCTCACGCCGGACACCCCCGCCGAGGAGCGGGCGTACTTCAAGGACGCCGCCGACTTCGGCGCGGGCTGCGCCCAGAGCGCCGGCAAGCTGCTCGGGCACCTGTCGACCGACGACACGGCCCGCGACATGGACCTGGCGCGCCAGGCGCTCGGCGACGACAAGCTGCACTACATGGGCGTCTCGTACGGGACCCAACTGGGCGGTGTGTACGCGCACTTGTTCCCCAAGAACGTGGGCCGGCTCGTCCTGGACGCCGTGGTCGACCCGGCCGCGGACACCATGGGCCACGCGGAGAACCAGGCGAGGGGCTTCCAGCGGGCCCTCGACGACTACCTCAAGTCCACCGGCCAGGATCCGGATCAGGGGGCTCGGAAGATCGCCGCCTTGCTGAAGCGGATCGACGCGAAGCCGCTGCCGACCTCGGGCAGCCGCGTGCTCAACCAGTCGCTCGCCACGATCGGCATCACCGTCACCCTGTACAGCAAGAGCAGTTGGCCCGCGCTGACGCGTGGCCTGGAGGCAGCGGAGAAAGGGGACGGTACGGCGCTGCTCGCGCTGGCAGACGCGTACAACGAGCGCAGTCCCGCCGGGCATTACAGCTCGCAGAGCCATGCGCAGCGGGCGATCTCCTGCCTCGACGACAAGGAGCGGCCGACGCCCGCGGAGGCGAAGAAGCGGCTCGCCTCGTTCCGTGAGATCTCGCCCGTCTTCGGGGAGTTCATGGCCTGGGACACGGCGGGCTGGTGCCACGGCTGGCCGGTGCCGGGCCAGTACGCGACGCCCGAGGTGAGCGCGCCGGGGGCCGCCCCGATCCTCGTCGTGGGCAACACGGGCGACCCGGCGACCCCGTACGAGGGCGCCCGCAGGATGGCCGACGAGCTCGGCAAGGGCGTCGGCGTCGAGCTCACCTGGAAGGGTGAGGGCCACGGCGCGTACGCCAGCGGGTCGAGCTGCGTCGACTCGACGGTGAACGGCTATCTCCTGGAGGGCCGAATACCGCGCGACGGGAAGGTCTGCTCCTGACGCGGACGCCCATGCGGCGCCCGGTGCGGCGTCCTATGACGAACGGGCCCCGCACGCGAGGTGCGGGACCCGTTCGGAAAAGCTGCCCCCTGACCGGCCTCGCGGGCCGGCGGGCGGTCTAGTAGATCGGCTTCTCGGGCTCGATCTGGTTGACCCAGCCGATCACGCCGCCGCCGACGTGCACGGCGTCCGCGAAGCCCGCGGACTTCAGGACGGCGAGGACTTCCGCACTGCGGACACCCGTCTTGCAATGCAAGACGATCTTCTTGTCCTGCGGGAGACTCTCCAGGGCGGTGCCCATGAGGAACTCGTTCTTCGGGATCAGCCGGGCGCCGGGGATCGAGACGATCTCGTACTCGTTCGGCTCGCGGACATCGATGATCTCGATGTTCTCGCCGTCGTCGATCCACTCCTTGAGCTGCTTGGGAGTAATCGTCGAGCCGGCCGCCGCCTCCTGGGCCTCCTCGGACACGACGCCGCAGAAGGCCTCGTAGTCGATGAGCTCGGTGACGGTCGCGTTCGGTCCGCAGACCGCGCAGTCGGGGTCCTTGCGGACCTTGACCTGGCGGTACTGCATCTCCAGGGCGTCGTAGATCATCAGGCGGCCGACGAGCGGCTCGCCGATACCCGCGAGGAGCTTGATCGCCTCGGTGACCTGGATGGAGCCGATGGACGCGCACAGCACGCCCAGGACGCCGCCCTCGGCGCAGGAGGGGACCATGCCGGGGGGCGGGGGCTCCGGGTAGAGGCAGCGGTAGCACGGGCCGTGCTCGGACCAGAAGACCGAGGCCTGGCCGTCGAAGCGGTAGATCGAGCCCCACACGTACGGCTTGTTGAGCAGCACGCACGCGTCGTTGACCAGGTAGCGGGTCGCGAAGTTGTCCGTGCCGTCGACGATCAGGTCGTACTGGCTGAAGATGTCCATCACGTTCTCGGCCTCAAGCCGCTCTTCGTGGAGGATCACGTTCACGTACGGGTTGATGCCGAGGACGGAGTCCTTCGCGGACTCGGCCTTGGAGCGGCCGATGTCGGCCTGGCTGTGGATGATCTGGCGCTGGAGGTTCGACTCGTCGACCTCGTCGAACTCGACGATGCCGAGCGTGCCCACACCGGCCGCGGCCAGGTACATGAGCGCCGGCGAGCCGAGGCCGCCGGCGCCCACGGCGAGCACCTTGGCGTTCTTCAGCCGCTTCTGCCCGTCCATCCCGACATCGGGGATGATCAGGTGGCGGGAGTACCTGCGGACCTCGTCTACGGTGAGCTCAGCAGCTGGCTCTACCAGGGGTGGCAGCGACACGGGGGCTCCGTTGATCGTCATTTCCGAACAGTGGTTCTTGCGTCAACACTGCCACGCCCCCCTTCATTCCGAGACACCCGTTCCGACCCGCGAGACGATGTCGTCCCAGTACCCGGGCATGGCCTCCCAGGGGTCGGCGGCGCCGCCGCGGTCCGTGCGGTCGGTGAAGTAGATCGTCCCTGCGCCCTGCCAGCGGGCGATGCGCAGCGCCTCGTCGAGGTGCCCGCGGGGCACGCCGTGCACGAAGTGGCAGAAGCGCTCGGGCGGGTAGTCGGCGGTCCACTCGGCGACCTGGGACCAGCGATAGTCGCTCCACGGCCCGGAGAAGGTCACCAACTGGTCGGCGGTCTCGGCGTATCCCGGGTACGGGTGCGTGCCGTGGCCGAGGACGATGTGGGCGTCCTCACACAGGGCGCGCAGTGTGGTGACCATGCGGCGGACCTCGGGGAGGGCGGACCGCTCGGTCGGGCAGCGGTCGAGGGAGAACCCGTCGACGCGGTACCAGTCGAGATAGCGGTGGGCGTCGGAGACGACCTCGCCGAACGAGCGGGCACCGTAGGTGAGATCGAGGTGCCCGAGGACCCGTACATCCCGGTTGCGCAGTTTGCCCGCGGCTTCGAGGCAGTGCGGGTCGGGGCGGGCCCCGGGTCCGCCCGCGACGTTCAGGACGACCCAGTGCAAGGGGGCGCCGGGGCGGGTCAGTTCGGCCCATTCGACGGGCGCCATGAGGGGGTGTGCGTAGCCGGGGATGCCGAAGCCGAGCCGTATGTCGGTGCTCGGGGTCCCCGGGGCGGTCGGAGTCAGATACGGCATGCCGCTTCCATCCAGATGTCGGCGAGTGATTCCTCGAGGTTGATGCGGGGGCGCCAGCCGAGCCGGTCGCGCGCGGTGCGCACGTCGGCCTGCTGCCAGCTGCCACAGCCGTCCGGGTACGGGTACGCGGCGGGTGCCATGTGGTCGGGGTCGGAGCGGGGGTGGCCGAGCGTCGGGCGGACGGGGCCGCCTGGTGTGTCGAGCTCGTGGAGTGCGCCGCCGAAGCCGGCGACGCGGGCGAGTACGGACGCCGCGTCCCGCAGGCGGACGGCGCGGCCCGAGCCGATGTTGATGACGCCCTGCGCGGCGGAGAGCGAGGCGGCGTGGACGGCGCGGGCCACGTCGCGTACGTCGATGAAGTCGCGCTGCGCACCGAGTCCGCCGAGTTTGAGTTCGCCGTCGCCGGACTGCATGGCGCGGCGCATGGCCTCGGCGAGACGGCCGAGCGGTGAGCCGGCGGGGGTGCCGGGGCCGGCCGGGGAGAACACGCGCAGGACGACGGCGTCGAGGCCGGAGCCGAGGACGAGTTCCGTCGCGGCGAGCTTGCTCACTCCGTACGGTCCGCCGGGCCGCGGCACGGCGTCCTCGGCGGTGGAGGAGCCGGGCTGTGAGGGCCCGTACTCGGCTCCGCAGCCGATCTGGACGAGGCGGGCGCCGCAGCCGCTGCGCCGCAGGGCCTCGCAGATGGTGGCGACGGCGACGGTGTTGTGGCGGGTGAGGTCGCGGGCGCCGCCGCGGGTGGCTCCCGCGCAGTTGATGACGACTCCGGGGTGGACCGCGTCGAGGAAGCGGGTCAGTGCGCCCGGACTTCCGGTGGCGAGGTCGAACCGTACGTCCGCGTCGTCCCCCCTGCCGAGCGCGGTGAGCTGCACGGCGGGGTCGGCCAGGAGGCGGTCGGCGACGAAGCGGCCGAGGTATCCGTTGGCTCCGATCAGCAGCACCCTCATCGGGCGGCTCCCCGGGTGAGCTTTCCGAGTTCTCCGGGAAGTCCTGGACGCCCGGGGTGTCCGGATGGTCCGGGGCCTCCGGGGGGAGGGGTGGTCATCTCGCGTTCTCCTTAGGGGTGTTGCCGTGGGGCTTCGGAAGGCCCGCGGTGTCGGCCCCGCGGGAGGGGAGCGGCCGGCGGGCCGCTTCGTGTGGTCGTACGGCGTCGGGCGCGGTCACGGAGTGGTCTCCGTGGGCGCGTGGGCGGAGGCCCGGGTGAGGGTGCGGGCCGCGTGGACGAGGAGGGTGAGTGCGGCGGCGCCGCAGGCCAGGGCGGGCACGGTGCCTGGCCCCCAGGCCTCGGTGGCCGTCTCTACGGGGACGGCGAGGAGGCCGCAGCCGGGGACCCGGCCGGCGAACACCGTGGCGACGGCGAGCACCTCGGCCGCGGCGGCGGCGCCCAGGACGACGGCGGGGGCGTGAGTGCGGCCGTGCGCCGTGAGCAGGCGGGCGAGCAGCAGGAGTGCGCCGAGCGTTCCGGCGCCGGCGTATGCGGCGTCCTGTCCGAGTGCGGCGGCGGCCACCCCGATGAGGGTGCACAGCGCGCACAGGAAGAGCGCGAAGACGGCGAGGAGGAGGGGGCGCGCGGAGGCGGCGAACTCGTCGAGGCCCCGGCTGGAGGCGAGCCTGCGGCGGGCCACGGCAGCGAAGAGCCTGGCGCACCAGGCGCCGGGCGCGACGGCGAAGGCGAGGGCGAGGAGGGGGGCGGTGGCGGGGGGCCAGGCCTCGTCGGGGCCGCCCGCGACGGCCGCGCTCAGGAGTCCGTCGCCGAGGAGGGCGTAGGCGAGGAGCCAGCAGGTCCAGGCGCGGGCGGCGGGCACGGTGTGGGCGGTGGCGCGCAGCGGGCCCCGGCTCAGGGCCGCGCGGAGTGCGGCGTAGACGGCGAGGATGCCGCCGGCCCCGACGGCGAGCCGCAGCCGTCCGTCGGTGAAGTGCAGTCCTACGAGGGTGAGGGTGCCCAGCGCGCCGGGCAGCAGCGCGAGGGCGGCCCAGACCGGGCGCCGGCCGCGCGGCGTGTCGGGGACGGTGTGCCGGGTTTCCGGTTCGATGTCGCTGTCGCGGGGCACGCGCGCGTACATCTCTTCGGCGAGCGAGAAGACGTCGCGGTGCCGGAAGCGGGCGGCGGTCCGGTCGGTGACGCCGTGGGCCTCAAGTCCCGCGGCGATCTCCAGAGGGTCCACGGCGCGCTCACACAGCTCGCGGTGCCGGTGCATCAGGGCTTTCACGGGGTCCACGCCGGTACGGCGACGGCTGCCGCCGGTGGCCTCGTCGCCTTTGGCGGGGCTGGTGTGGTGGGCGGAGGGGGATGCAGGGGGTGTATCGGGGAGCGGGCCGCCCGTCGACGCGGAGGTGGACGCGGCACCGGCGCGCGTATCGGGGAACGAGCTCCCCGTCGACGCGGACGCGGCACCGGCACGCCAGGCCGCGGGTTCGTTCAACAGTGCTTCGTCGGCGGGGGCGGGATCGGGGTCGGGGTCGGGGTCGAGCCCACGGTCCAGGGGCCCGGGATCAGCCTTCGGCTCCGATTCCGGCTCCGGCTCACGCCGCTCCGATTCCGGCTCACGCCGCTCCGACTCCGGCTCACGCCGCTCCGACTCCGGCTCAGCACGCCGCTCCGATTCCGGCTCGTCATCCGTCCCCGTAACCGACTCAGCACCCGACCCCAGCCCCGTAACCAGCTCATCGCCGGCCCCAGACACACGCTCAGCCCCGGACGCACGCTCCCCCAACGCCTCCTGCGACCCCGTGCCCCACGCGTCCGCGCCGCCCGGCACCTGCGGGGCGTCCAAGCCCGCCGCACTCACCACCGTCTCGCCCAGCCCGTGCCCGCTCACGCGTCCCCCTCGCCACCGGGAAAGGCCCCGGCCAACTGCTCCCGCTCACCGGCCGGCCGCTGCCCGCCACCGCCCGAGCCCCCCGCCTCGCCCTCCCCATCCGCCCCACCCGGCCTATCCACCCCGTCCGCTTCCGCCCAACTAGGCGCACCCCCCGAAGCGGACCGCCCCGCCAGCCACGTGCCGAAGCCTCCGCCCGACTCGCTCGTCGGTGCGGTCCAGCGGCCCGGTACATGGGCCTCCGGAGGATTGGCGAAGGGCAGGGGTTCGCCCGCGTCGTCCACGGGTTCACGGCGCACGGGACAGTGCGAGACGATCTCCAGGTAAATGCCGTGAAATGCCGTGATGTTCTGCTCGACGGTGAAGAGTTCGAGTGCTCGTGCCCGCGCGGCCGCGCCGAGCCGTTCTCGGCGCCCCGGGTCACGCAGCAGCGACACACACGCCTCGGCGAGCGCCCGCGGATTGCGCGGCGGGACCACCAGGCCGGTGCCGCCGATGACCTCGACGACGGCGCCCGCGTCGGTCGAGACCGTCGCGCGTCCGCAGAACATCGCCTCGACGAGGCTGATGGGGAACCCCTCGACGATGCTCGACAGGACGACGACGCTCCCGGCGGCGTACGCGTCCGCGAGGTCGGGCGTCTCGGGCCCGCCGATCTCCTCGAACGAGACCGGGTTGTCGCCCATCGCGTGGGCGCCCTCCGCCTCGTCCGGGAAGAGCTGGGCGGCCAGGGCCTTGCAGTGGGCGAGGTACGCCGCGGCTTCGGGTCCTTCGGCGGGTGCGCCGACCAGGCGAAGGCGGGCCTTGGGCTCTTCCTTGCGGATCTCCGCGAAGGCGTGGAGCAGGGAGATGAGGTCCTTGGAGGGTTCGATGCGGCCGACCCAGACCAGGGTGCCGGGCTCCCCCGGCTCCTCGCGCTCCCCGATCTCGGCGAAGCGGGAGGCCTCCATGCCGGGGTGGACGGTGCGCAGTTTGGCGCGGTCGGCACCGCACCGCTCCTGCCAGCGCCGGGCGTGCGTGTTGCCGGGGGTGATGATCGCGGCCTGCCGGTAGGTCTCGGCGGCGAGGCGGCCGTGGAAGGCGGCGAGCATCGCCCGTACGGGGGCGCTCAGGTCGGCGTCGCCGGCCGCGATGTAGTGGGCCCGCAGCTGTACGCCGTACTCCGTGACGAGGAGGGGGACACCGGAGAAGTGGTGGGCGACGAGTCCGGGCAGGGCGGCCGGGCCGCCGGAGGTGGCGTGGCACAGGTCGACCGAGCCGAGGCCGTCGTCGCCGTACCAGTCGAGGGAGAGCGGGCGCAGGGCGCGTTCGATGTGTCCGGCGACGGCGAGGAGGTCGGGGACCCGGGCGGCGCGGGCCGCGCGCAGGGCGCCCGGTGCGCGGCAGGCGCGCTCCAGCGTGCGCACGGCGGTCTCGGAGCGCAGGGCGCCGACGAGTCCGCCTTCGTCGCGGGCGAGTTCGGCGAGTGTGTACAGCGCGTTGCCGAAACGGTCCGCCTCGGCGTTGGAGGCGTGGGAAGCGCTGGAGGCGTCGGTGGGCGTCACGCCCGCGAGGCCGGCGATGTCGGGGGAGGCCCCGGTGCAGACGGCCGCTGCCAGCTCCGCGTACGCGTCGGCGAAGCGTCGCCTGCTCCGGCGTCCGTGGCCGATGCCGTCGTCGTCGGCGGTCCACATCGGCGCGGTGTGCACCCGGCTGACCTGCGGAGGCAGTTCGATCCAGCCGCGGTCCTCCTGGTCCTGGCTGCGGCTGAGTGCGTAGAGGTCGAACTCGTGCTGCTCGAGCCCGCGCACGAGCCGGTCGCACCAGAGTCTGGCGTCACCGCTCACATACGGATAGCCACCCTCCGTAAGCAGTCCGATGCGCACGAGTACACCCCCGATCTCCTGTCCGAGGAGCCGCCGTTGGGCCGGTGGCTCAGCGGGACGAACGTATGCGGACATGCCGGTGGCGTGATGGACGGTTGTCCATCACGCCACCAAAAGGGGTGAACGGCCGTAACTTTCCCGTGCGGGTAGCGTTCTGTCGCGCTACACGCTCATTCAGTCACGGAGTGTCATGCTGCGGCCAGCTCCCTGCGGGCGGTGCGTCGACGCGCGGCGACGGCCGGATCGAGCGCCGGCACGGCGGCGAGCAGCTGCCGGGTGTACGGGTCCTGCGGCGCTCCGTAGACCTCGTCCACGGTGCCGTGCTCGACGACGCGCCCCTTGCGCATGACGGCGACCCGGTCGCTGACCTGGCGGACGACGGCGAGGTCGTGGGCGATGAAGACGAGGGCGAGGCCCAGCTCGTCCTGGAGTTCCCGCAACAGGCCGGTGACCTGGGCCTGGGTCGTGACGTCGAGGGCGGAGACCGCTTCGTCGCACACGATGATGCGCGGCTCGGCGGCGAGCGCGCGGGCGATCCCGACGCGCTGGCGCTGGCCGCCGCTGAACTCGTGCGGATAGCGCCCGTAGTGCGCCGGGTCGAGCCCGACGCGCTCCAGGAGTTCCTCGACCCGGCCGCGCACCTCTTTGTCGCCGCGCGCCCGCAGCGGGTCGGCGACGGACTCCCCCACGCTGCGGCGGGGGTTGAGGGAGGAGACGGGGTCCTGGAACACCATCTGCACGCCGGCGTCGGCGTGCGCCCCTGGGACCCGTAGCTGCCCGGATGGGACCCGTACCTGCCCGGACGTCGGTTCGAGGAGCCCGACGAGCATCCGCCCGAGCGTCGTCTTGCCGCTGCCGCTCTCGCCGACGATCCCGAGGGTCTCGCCCCGGCGCACGGCCAGGGAAACCCCGTCGACGGCTGCGACGGCGCGCTTGCCGCGCCCGAACTCCCGTCGCAGGTCGACCGCTTCGAGCAGGACGTCGCCCGAAATGTCCGCACGCGGCAGGCGGGGAGCGTCGACGCGGGGGACGGCGCCGAGCAGTTCCTTCGTGTACGTGGCGGAGGGCGAGCCGAGGACGTCGGCGACGGCTCCGCGCTCGACGGCGCGGCCGTGCCGCATCACGAGGACGTCGTCGACGCTCTCGGCGGCGACGCCCACGTCATGGGTGACGAGGATGAGGCCCATGCCGGTCTCCTGGCGCAGTCCGTGGAGCAGGTCGAGGATCTGCGCCTGGACGGTGACATCGAGGGCGGTGGTCGGTTCGTCGGCGACGAGGAGGGCGGGTTCGCAGGCCAGGGCCATGGCGATCAGGGCGCGCTGGCGCATGCCGCCGCTGAACTCGTGGGGGCGTGAGCGCGCGCGGCGTGCGGCGTCGGGGATGCCGACCCGGTCGAGCACTTCCACGGCACGCGCGCGTGCGGCGCGCCGGGACGCCTTGGAGTGCACGCGGTACACCTCGGCGATCTGGTCGCCGACGGCGTAGTACGGGTCGAGGGAGGACAGCGGGTCCTGGAAGACCATCGCGGCCGTCCCGCCCCGCAGCCGCCGCAGCGCCTCGTCGTCGGCCTCCTGTACGTCGGTGCCGGCGATCCGCACGGACCCGGTGACGCGGGCGCCGGTCCCCCGGTGGAGGCCGAGGAGCGCGGAGGCGACGGTGCTCTTGCCGGATCCGGACTCGCCGACGATGCCGAGCGCCGCGCCCTCCTCCAGGCGGAAGGAGAGCGTGTCGACGGCCCGCAGGTCCCCGAACTCGACGGTGAGGGCGTCCACTTCGACGAGGCTCATGACAGGACCACCCGTCGGTCGGCCACCGCGTACAGGACGTCCGCGACGGCATTGGCGAGTACGACGAAGAAGCCGGTGACGAGGACCATGCCGACGACGACCGGCAGGTCGACGACGTTGACGGCGTGCACGAGTTCGCGGCCGAGGCCGGGGATGCCGAACAGGGTCTCGCTGAGCACGGCGCCGCCGAACATGGAGCCGAAGTCGTTGGCGTTCAGGGCGATGACGGGGGCGACGGCGCCGCGCAGGGCGTGCCGTCCGATGATGGAGCGTTCGCCGACCCCGTAGGCGCGGAAGGTGCGCACGTGGTCCTCGGCGAGGGTCTCCAGCATGGAGGCGCGGGTGAGGCGCGCGTACTTGGCGGCCTCGATGAGGGCGAGCGACAGCCAGGGCAGGAGCAGGTTCCACGCCCACTGTTCGGGGTCGTCGGTGAAGGGCACGTACTGCGGAAAGGGCAGCCACTGGAGCTGTCCGCAGACGACGATCATCAGCAGCAGGCCGATGACGAAGACGGGCGTGGCGGTGCCGGCGAGGGTGATGCCGGTGAGGATCCGCTCCGTGGGACGGCCGCGCCGCCATGCGGACAGGACGCCGGTGCCGACGCCGAGGATCAGCCACAGCACCATGGCGCCGAGCGCGAGCGAGGCGGTGGCGGGCAGCTTGGTGAGGATCAGCTGCGTGACCTGCTGGTCGGTCTGGTACGAGAAGCCGAGGCAAGGGGCGTCGCAGTGCTGGAGCGCGGTGCCGGTGGAGAAGTCCGTTCCCACGAAGATGCCCTGGAGGAAGTGCCAGTAGCGCAGGTACAGCGGGTCGTCGAGCCTCAACTGGTCGGCGACCTGCTGCACTTGGGCGGGCGAGCAGCGGGGGCCGCAGCTGATCTGGGCGACGTTGCCGGGGGCAGCGTAGAAGACGACGTAGATGATCACGGAAATGGCGAGGAGGGTGACGGCGGCGCCGATCGCCCTGCGCAGCAGGAAGCCGGTCATGCGCGGGCCTCCCGCTTGCGGCCCGTGCCGATGCGCAGGCGGGACGCGGCGCGCG
Source organism: Streptomyces sp. NPDC045026 (assembly GCF_056432625.1). Taxonomy (NCBI): domain Bacteria; kingdom Bacillati; phylum Actinomycetota; class Actinomycetes; order Kitasatosporales; family Streptomycetaceae; genus Streptomyces; species Streptomyces sp. NPDC045026. Next base: position 152,388 of record NZ_JBWKIS010000003.1, on the reverse strand, counting down.
GGTCGAGCGCGGTGCGTACGCCGTCGCCGAGGACGGTGAACGCGAGCACGGTCACGAAGAGCGCGCCGGCGGGCAGCAGTAGGTACTGCGGTGCGGCCTGGTACCAGACGTCGGCGGCGGTGAGCATCTGTCCCCAGGACGGTGTGGGCGGTTTGACGCCGACGCCGAGGAACGAGAGGGCCGCCTCGACGGTGACGTTCGTCGGGACGAGCAGGGACGCGTACGTGATGACGGGTGCGGCGAGCGACGGGAGGAGTTCGCGGCGGGCGATCTGCCAGGTCGGCCAGCCGCTGAGCCGGGCGGCGGCCACGAAGTCGCGTTCCTTGAGGGTGATCGTCTGGGCGCGCACGATCTTGGCGGTGCCGCCCCAGGCCACGAGCCCGATCACCAGGGCGACGAGGACGGGCCGGGGGAAGCCGCTGGGCACGATCGTCATCAGGGCGAGCGCGAGGATCATCAGGGGCAGCGCGACGATGACGTCGGTGGCGCGGCTGAGGATCTGGTCGACCCAGCGGTTGCCGAGCCCGGCCGCGATGCCGACGGTGACGCCGAGCAGGACCTGCACGAGGGTGGCGGCCAGCGCGACGCCGAGGGAGACCCGGGCACCGTAGACGAGTCGGGTGAACAGGTCGCGGCCGGTCTGCGGTTCGATGCCGAGCCAGTGCTCGGCGCTCACCCCGCCGAACGGGCCGACGGGCACGCCGCCGCGCGCGGAGTCGATGAGGTGGGGGTGGTACGTGTTCGGGTCCTGGCCCTCGATCAGCGCGAGGAGCGGGGCCCCGAGCGCTATCAGGACGAGCAGGGCGACGACGGTCGCCGCGACGAGAGCGGCGCGCTGCGTGCGCAGGCGCCGCCAGAACTGACGGGCTCCGGAGACGGGGGCGGACGCCGTCAAGGCGCCCGCCCCTGCGGTCTCCGGGGCCACAAGTGCCTCGGTCATCGCGTCACTTCACCGAGACCTGCGAGATGTCGAGCACGCCGGTCCAGTCGCTGATGACGATGTTCTTGACGTCCGGTCCGTACAGGCGCTTGTACACGGGGTGGAACAGCGGCACGGTCAGCGCCTGCTCCCCGATCTTCTTGTCCAGTGCACCCCAGCGCTTGGCGGCGGCGTCAAGATCCGTCAACTTGTTGATCGAGTCGATCTCGTCATTGACCGACTTGTCGTTGAGGAAGCCGGTGTTGAAGTTGGCGCCGTCCTTGACGATCTGCCGGCCGTCGAAGATCGGGGCGAGGAAGGGGCCGCCGGAGGGCCAGTCGGCTCCCCAGTGCGCGAGGAAGAAGCCGGGTTCCTTCTTGGCGCTGTGCGCCTTGTCCCTGTAGTCGTTGTCCTCGAGTCCCTGGAGCTTGACGGTGATGCCGGCCTTCTTCAGGGCGTCCTGGAGGGCGGTGGCGATCTCCGGGCTGGTCTCGAAGTCCTTGGCGTCGGAGTGCGTGAGGGTGACGGTCAGGCCGTTCTTGTAACCGGCCTCCTTGAGCAGCTCCCTGGCCTTCTTCGCGTTGCCCGAGGCGCCGGCCGGGAAGTGGTCGTACGCGGTGTAGCCGAAGGACTTCTGGTTCGGCAGGTACGTCGTCGCGGGCTCGGCGAGCGAGGAGCCGCCGGCGGCGTTGATCACGGACGAGCGGTCGACAGCGTACGAGATCGCCTGGCGCACCTTCGGGTTGTCGAACGGCTTCACCTTCGGGTTGAAGGCGATGTAGTTCGTGTAGCCGAAGTGGCCGGTGCCGACGCGGGCGGCGAGCTTCTTGTCGCCGCTGACCTTGGCGAGTTCGGCGGGGCCGAGGTTGGTGTCGGTGGTGACGGCGGCGGCGTCGGCGCCCTGACCTGCGGAGAGCCGCTGGTTGATGACGGACGAGTCGAGGCCGGAGCGGACGTCGATCCTGTCCGGGTAGGCCTTGCGCTCCTCGTCGGTGGTCGCGGACCAGTGCGTGTTGCGCGCCAGGACGAGCCGCTCGCCGTCGTTCTCGTTCTTGACGACCTTGTAGGGGCCGGACGAGACGGGGTGCTCCTCGTACTTCGTGCCGGTGTCCTTGGCCTGGGGCACGGGCGTGAACTGCGTCTGCGTGGCCAGGAAGGGGAACTCACCCTCGGGCTTGTTCAGGTGGAAGACGATGGTCCGGTCGTCCGGCGTCTCGATCGAGTCGAGGCCCTTCTTGTCCTTGTAGGGGCCCTGGTAGTCGGCGCCGCCGATCAGCCAGTCCCTCAAGTACGGTGCTCCGCCTGAGAGTTCGGCGGCGAACGACCGCTCGATGCCGTACTTGATGTCGGCGGACGTGATGGGCGAGCCGTCCTCGTAGGTGACGCCCTTCTTCAGGGTGTACGTCCATACGGTCGCGTTCTTGCTGGGCTTGCCCAGGTCGGTGGCGAGGTCGGGGACGACCTTCGCGCCCGCTGCGCCGTCCTCGCGGTTGCGGGTGGTCAGCGTGCGGAAGACGAGCGAGGGGACGTTGCCGCCGCCGGAGGTGTAGAGCCGCGCCGGGTCGAAGTCGGACTGCGGGATGGAGTTGAGAACGGTGAGGGTTCCGCCCTTGCGCGGCTTGGCGTCGGAGCTCCCCCCTGCGTCGCTGTCCTTGGGCCCGGCGCAGGCGGCGGCGCCCGCGGCGAGGACCACGCTGACGGATGCGGCGGCCACGCGGCGCGCTATGACGGACGGTTGACGCATCGGAAATCGACCCCTTGGGGAATGTGCGCTGCGCAGGGCAGCAGAGGGCAGGCAGGGAAATGCGCAGAACTCGCCCGAGGCACGTCGACAGCCGGAAACCGCGAAACCGGAAACCCTGAGAAGAAATAAGGGTGGATACCGGAAAGGGGAGATTAAATGCGACGCAGCACGCCAGGGGCGGGCGTCAGCAACAGTGCACGTCGGCGACGCACAGCGCGGTCACGCCGATGAGCGTGAGCTCAATGGCGGTGCGCGAGGATGCGTGGCGGTGCGGCATGCGGAGAAATATGAACGAACTTTCGCCGGATGTCAAAGCGGCATCAGCGCCTGCGGATCAACTCTTCGGAAAGGCCCAGGGGTTGGGCTTGCAGGTGATTCCGTCGAAGGTCAGGAACTTGGTCTGCTGCTGCATGACGGGCGCCAGCGTGCCGTTCTTCGTACAGGTCACGTGGTTGAACCCGAGCCGGTGCCCGACCTCGTGGTTGATGAGCATCTGCCGGTAGAGATGGATCTTGTTCCCGTACGTCTTCGACCCCTGCGCCCAGCGATAGGCGTTGATCATGACTCGGTCGGTGGCGGCGGAATCGCAGGACACATTGTCCTCGGTCGTGTCGAGTCCGGATTTCTCGCACCAGACACCGGTGGTCCCCGGACTGGCGAGCGTGATCACGAAATCTGGCTTTCCAGAAGAAATCCGCTCGAAAGTCCTGCCGCCGTCATGGGCCCAACTGCGGTCGTCATTGAGGGTCTTCTGCACGGCCTGCGCGAAGAGCGCGCCGTCGAGCCCGAGCCCGTTCTCGACGTCGATCCGGTACCGGAACTTCTCCCCCTTGCCCGGCGCCTTGTCGAATCCGGGCACCGCCGTGAACTTCCCGGACCCCTTGAGCTTGGCGGACAGGGGGTACGTCTTGCCCATCTTCTGGTCGTACGTCAGCGGGGTGACGGGCCGCGCCTTGCCTCCGGGCGTGGCCCGGTTGTCCGAGCGCGACGCCGACCCGGTCGTCGACCGCTTGCCGGGTCCGCCCGCGGACTGCGCGTGGGCGTCGGCCCCGTCGCCGCGCCCCTGGACGACGTGCCCGGCGACGACGACGGCGAGCACGGTGGTCACGGCGGCGGCCGCGATGCCGGTGTACGTACGGCCCTTGCGCCGCTTGTCGCCCGGTTCCTCGCCCTCGGTGAACTCGGCGGACTCGGTGGACTCGGTGAACTCGCCGAAATCCGCGGCGAGTTCGCCGCTCTTCTCGTCCCAGTCGGTGACGTCGGCGTAGGGATCGGAGGGGAGGGCGGGCGAGGCGAAGGCGTCTACGTAGTCCTGTCGCGGCCTGCTCCGCGGCGTCGGCACGACCGGCGCGGCCGCATACCCGACCCCCATCCGGGTCTCACCGCGGGCGCCGCCCTCGAACTGCTCGGGATGCCCACCCCGCACATGCGGAACGCCGTGCGCGGGCGTGCCCTGCGGGAACCCGTGGGATGGCGTCACACGGGGCGACCCATGAGCCGGAGTCCCCTGCGCCGGGAAGCCGCGAGGCGGAGTCGCCTGCGGGAAGCCGTGTGCGGGAGTCGCCTCGGCGAACCCACGCGACGTGGGCCCCTGCGGCGGAGCCGCCTGCGGAAAGCCGTGTGCGCCGGTCGCCTCGGAGAACCCACGCCCCGGCCCGGCGGTCGGCGGCGCGCCTCGGTCGCGGTACGGGGAAGGCCCCGGCTGCGCCTGTCCGCGCGCAGGGCCCTGGGGCACCTGCCCTCGCGGAGCGGCCTGCTGGGCCTGGGGTCCCGGGGTGGTGGGACGTGGGGCATCGGGGGTGCCGCGTCGGCGACGGCCGCGGCCTGCCGCGACCGCCTCCGAGTCATCACCCAGTGCCGGCGCCGGCGCCGGCCCCTTGCGGCTATGCCGTCCCACTCGCCGCCTCAGCTCCCCGCCCGCTCGTCTCGTCGCTCTCGGTCAATTCCCCTGCGTCGGCGAGGAGTTCACGCATCGCCGTGGCCACTGTCTCCGGATACTCCATCATCGCCACGTGCCCCGCGTCCGGCAGCGTCAGGAGCCGCGAGGAGCGGAACGTCCGCGCGGCCCGCGCCGCCATCCGGTAGGACACGAGCTGATCGCGTCCACCGTAGACGAGGAGCGTCGGTGCGAGGACACGTTCGGCCTGACGCCACAGCCCATGCTGCCCGCCGAGGGTGTACGCGTTCACGACGCCACGCGCCGAACGGGCCATCGCGTCCCAGAAATACGGCAGTTGAAGCCGCCGCTCCATCTCCTCGACGGCGGCCTCGTACCCCTCGGGGGTGACCCGGTCGGGATCCCCGTAACAGAGTGCGGTGACGCCGCGCACTCGCTGCTCGGCGGTCCAGTCCTTGGTGAGGCGGGTGAAGAGCGAGGCCACGCCGGGTACGGCCAGCAGTGCGGTCGGGACCGCCGTGCGCTGCACGCGGATCTCCGGCAGCGCGGGCGACACGAGCGTGAGGGTGCGCACGAGATCGGGCCGTGCGGCCGCGACCCGTGTGGTGATCGCCCCGCCGAGGGAGTTGCCGACGAGATGGACGGGCCCGCGGCCCGCCGCGTCGAGGTGGCGGATGACGGCGCGCGCATGGCCGGTCACCGAGTAGTCCCCGTCGTCCGGCGGCGGCGAGTCACCGAACCCGGGCAGGTCGAGCGCCTCGCCGTCGACGACGTCCGCGAGGAGCGGCATCAGGGCCGACCAGTTCTGGGAGGAGCCGCCGAGGCCGTGCACGTACAGCGCGGGCGGCAGCCCTTCGTGGGTGCCGGGGCGGGAGCGGATGGTGAGCGTGAGCCCCGGGAGGCCTACCGAGCCGAGCCGCTCGCCCTCCGCGACCCTGACGGTGGCCGGCTTGGGCGCCACGGCCGCGACAGCGGCAGGCACACGCGGCGACTCGGTCGAAGACATGCGGGATATGTTACGAGACGATCACGCAATGGATCGTGTGTTCGCCGTCACAGATCGCATCGCGCCCCGTTCCGGTGTCTCCTACGCTCAGATCTGGGCACCCGCCCACATGAGGACGTACAAGGACACATGAGGGAAGGGAGCCGCCATGACGGTCGACCCATCCGACCCCGACACATTCGAGGCGCAGGAGGATGACGCGGAGTTCGGCGTCGAGGCCCCTGAGGCGGACGCGGCCGAGCAGCTCACGGAGCTGTCGCCGCACCGGGAGGACCCTCCGTCGGACGCGGACCCGGACGCCGCGAACGAGGCGGACCGCGCCGAACAGGCCCGCGTAGTGGATCTGGACGAGGACGACTATCGGTGACCTGCCCGCATTTGCCCGCATGCGGACGGTTTCCATAGCTGTCCGGTCCGTGAAATTGTGCGTTCGCAGCGCGCACACCACGGTTACCGAAAAGTACGATGGCGAAGCGGCGCATACCGCAACGGACAATCTTGGGAGGCGGCGTGACAGCCATCGAGCAGACAGAGGCAGCGCGCCCTCGGGGCACGCGCCTGCCGCGCCGTGCCCGACGTAACCAGCTCCTGGGCGCGGCCCAGGAGGTATTCGTCGCGCAGGGCTATCACGCGGCGGCCATGGACGACATCGCGGAGCGCGCGGGCGTCAGCAAGCCGGTGCTCTACCAGCACTTCCCCGGCAAGCTCGACCTCTACCTGGCCCTGCTCGACCAGCACTGCGAGGCGCTCCTGCTGGCCGTGCGCACGGCCCTGGCCTCCACGTCCGACAACAAGCAGCGGGTCGCGGCCACGATGGACGCGTACTTCGCCTACGTGGAGGACGAGGGCGGCGCGTTCCGCCTGGTCTTCGAGTCGGACCTGACGAACGAGCCCGCGGTGCGTGAGCGGGTGGACCGCGTCAGCCTGCAGTGCGCGGAGGCGATCTCCGACGTGATCGCCGAGGACACCGGCCTGTCGAAGGACGAGTCGATGCTGCTCGCCGTCGGCCTCGGCGGCGTATCGCAGGTCGTGGCGCGCTACTGGCTCTCCAGCCGGTCGACGATCCCGCGCGACAAGGCCGTGCAGCTCCTGACGTCCCTGGCCTGGCGCGGCATCGCCGGCTTCCCCTTGCACGGCAGCGACAACCACTGAGAACCACTGAGAACCGCTGACAACCACTGACGACCCGCGGCGCACGGCGGCGCACCTGTTCACGGGCTTGTTCGCTCCTGGCGTGCACCGTGGACGCCGGGTAGGTCCCCTCACCGGGCTAATGTGTGCTGGGTACGGCGCGGTCGCCCGCGCACATCACGGATCGTCGGAGGGACAAGGCCGTGGAGGTCAAGATCGGCGTGCAGCACACGCCCCGCGAGATCGTTCTGGAGAGCGGCCAGACCGCCGATGAAATCGAGAGCGCGGTGTCCGAGGCGCTGTCCGGCAAGGCGCAGCTGCTGACTCTCGTGGACGAGCACGGCCGCAAGGTCCTGGTGCCGGCCGAGCGCCTGGCGTACGTGGAGATCGGTGAGCCCGCGGTGCGCAAGGTGGGCTTCGGCCCGGTGTAGAGCCACACGCGCGGAGCACGGAAGACATACGGGAAAGGCCCGGTGGCAGCTGCCACCGGGCCTTTCCCGTGCCTGTTCCCGACGCCCCGGCCTTCACAGCGCGAGCACAGCGAACCCATACGGGGAGGATTGCATTCCGCGGCCCGGGGGTACACCGGTCAAGACCGATTTGCACCCCGGCCCATGCGGGAGGGACTCCACACGATGCTCTTGGAAGCGCTCGGCTCCGCCTTGCTCGGCCTCGGCCTTGCCTGGGCCGCGACTGTCCGCCTGCCCCGCCGGCTTCCGCCGCGGGCGCTCGTACTGCCGACAGGAATCGCGGGTGCGCTCTTCGGGGCATTTCTGACCCACACCGCGCTCGGCTCCGGCCACTTCCTCGCCACCCTCGGCGGTGCGGTCGTCGTGGGCGCGGCGTTCCTGTCGCTGCTGCTCCGCCCCGCTGCCAGGGTCCGCCGGTCGGCGCCGGCCTGATCCGAACGAGAGGCACCGGGCCGTGACCGACCGGTGGTGACGCGGCCTCAGGCCGCGAGCCCCAGCGCGGCCATCCGCTTGGTGTGCGCCTCGGTGATCCGCGAGAACATCCGGCCGACCTCCGCGAGGTCGAAGCCGTCGGCCACGCCGCCGACGAGCATCGTCGACAGGGCGTCCCGGTCGGCGACGACCCGCTGCGACTGCGAGAGCGCCTCGCCCATCAGGCGTCGCGCCCACAGCGCGAGCCGCCCGCCCACGCGCGGCTCGGCCTCGATCGCGGCCCGCACCTTCTCCACGGCGAAGCTGGCGTGCCCGGTGTCGTCGAGCACGGCGAGGACGAGGGAGCGGGTGTCCGAGTCGAGTCGCGCCGCGACCTCGCGGTAGAAGTCACTGGCGATCGAGTCGCCGACGTACGCCTTGACCAGGCCTTCCAGCCAGTCCGACGGCGCGGTCTGCTTGTGGAAGCCGTCGAGCGCGGCGACGAAGGGCTCCATCGCGTCGGTCGGCTCGACGCCGATCGCCGAGAGCCGGTCGTGCAGCTGCTCGAAGTGGTGGAATTCGGCGGACGCCATTTTCGCGAGCTCGGCCTTGTCGCCGAGCGTCGGCGCCAGCTTCGCGTCCTCGGCGAGCCGCTCGAAGGCGGCCAGCTCTCCGTACGCGAGTGCGCCGAGCAGATCCACCACCGCTGCGCGGTAATGGGGGTCGACGGATGCCTTCGCCCAGTCCTGGGCGGCGATTCCGGTGGGTTCGGCGGCTGCGGCGGCGGTATCGGGCGTCTCCATGAAGCGCACAATAGCTCGCCGACCGCCGCACGGAAGTCCCTGGTCAATGACTGTGACGACGACTACGTGACCAATTCGGCCATCGCACATGCGCGATTCCGGGGTATGGTGGTAAAGAGCCCGCCGGGTACGAGCAGCACTTTCACATGTCTGTTTGTGCGCGTTTCGACGGGCCTCATGAATGAGGATGCCCGGTCGGTGGCCCGATCGGCTCCGACCCGACAGCCCTCCGGGCGGTACGTCACACGACGTACGGCAAGAGGAGGGAATCCCTCAGCGGTACGAGCGCTCGAGCGTCGGCAGTGGTCCCGCGTCACCCGGCCCGCCCGCCTCTCGCTGGCGACCGGCGATCAATCGGCACGGTCACGACCCCCGCGTTCGCCTCGCACCGCGTCTCACAGAAGAGGCAACACCCTGACTACGCAGCAGCTTTCCACGTTCCGAGAGCTCGGGATCCTTCCCGAGACCGCCGAAGCCCTTGAGGCCGTCGGCATCATCACCCCCTTTCCCATCCAGGAGATGACGCTCCCCGTAGCGCTCTCCGGCACCGACGTCATCGGCCAGGCCAAGACCGGCACCGGCAAGACGCTCGGCTTCGGGCTTCCGCTCCTCGAGCGCGTCACCGTCCCCGCGGACGTCGAGGCAGGCCGGGCGAAGCCCGAGCAGCTGACCGACGCCCCGCAGGCACTCGTCGTCGTCCCCACCCGTGAGCTGTGCCAGCAGGTCACGAACGACCTGCTGACCGCCGGCAAGGTGCGCAATGTGCGCGTCCTCGCCATATACGGCGGCCGTGCCTACGAGCCGCAGGTCGAGGCCCTCAAGAAGGGCATCGACGTCGTCGTCGGCACCCCGGGCCGTCTTCTCGACCTCGCGGGCCAGAAGAAGCTCAACCTGAAGCACATCAAGTCCCTCGTCCTCGACGAGGCCGACGAGATGCTCGACCTGGGCTTCCTGCCCGACGTCGAGAAGATCATCAACATGCTTCCGGCGAAGCGCCAGACGATGCTGTTCTCCGCGACGATGCCCGGCGCCGTCATCGGCCTGGCCCGTCGCTACATGTCGCAGCCGACGCACATCCGCGCCACGTCGCCCGACGGCGAGGGCGCGACGGTCGCGAACACCTCGCAGCACGTCTACCGCGCGCACAACATGGACAAGCCGGAGATGGTCGCGCGCATCCTGCAGGCCGAAGGCCGCGGACTTGCGATGATCTTCTGCCGCACCAAGCGGACCGCCGCCGACATCGCCGACCAGCTGCAGAAGCGCGGCTTCGCGTCCGGCGCCGTCCACGGCGACCTCGGCCAGGGCGCGCGCGAGCAGGCCCTGCGGGCGTTCCGCAACGGCAAGGTGGACGTGCTCGTCTGCACCGACGTCGCCGCTCGCGGCATCGACGTCGAGGGTGTGACGCACGTCATCAACTACCAGTCCCCCGAGGACGAGAAGACGTACCTGCACCGCATCGGCCGTACGGGCCGCGCGGGCGCCAAGGGCATCGCGATCACGCTGGTCGACTGGGACGACATCCCGCGCTGGCAGCTGATCAACAAGGCGCTGGACCTGAAGTTCCCCGACCCGGTCGAGACGTACTCGTCGTCTCCGCACCTCTACGAGGAGCTGAACATCCCGGCCGGCACCAAGGGCGTGCTGCCGCGCGCCGAGCGCACCCGGGCCGGTCTGGCCGCCGAAGAGGTCGAGGACCTCGGCGAGACCGGTGGCCGTGGCGGGCGCGGCGGCCGTGGTGGCCGTACGGCCGCTCCGGCTCCCGTCGAGGAGCGCGAGCGTGAGCCGCGTCCGGCGCGTACGACGCCGCGTCGCCGTCGCCGTATCCGTAACGGCGAGCCGGTGGCCGCACCGACGGTGAACGAGCCGAGGACGGCTCCCGCCGAGCCGGTGGCCGCCCGCGAGGCCGCGGACGCCACGGTGGTCGAGCCGCGTTCGCCGCGTCGTCGCCGCCGTACCCGTGCGGGCGCCGCTCCGGAGGCCGTCGTCGAGACCGCCGCCGTCGCGACGGCCGAGGCTGTCGCCGACACGGTCGAGGCGACCGAGGTCGCGGAGACCAAGCCGAAGCGCACCCGCAAGGCCGCCGCCCCCAAGGCTGCCGAGGAGGCCGCCGACACCGCTGAGGCGACGGTCCCGAGGCCGCGCCGCCGCACCCGCAAGGCCGCACAGCCCGTCGTGGACACAGTGGACACGGTCGAGGCCGCCGTGTCGGTCGAGGCGCCTGCCGAGACCAAGCCCAAGCGCACCCGCAAGGCGGCGCCCAAGGCCGAGGCCGTGGCGGACACTGTCGAGGCGACCGAGGTCGCGGAGACGAAGCCGAAGCGCACCCGCAAGGCTGCCGCCCCCAAGGTGGCCGCCGAGACGGTCGTCGCCGAGGCGGCCGAGACCAAGCCGCGCCGCCGCACCCGCAAGGCCGCGGAGGCCGTGGTGGACACGGTCGAGGCTGTCGAGTCGGTCGAGGCGCCCGCGGAGACGAAGCCGAAGCGCACCCGTAAGGCCGCGGCCCCCAAGGCGACCGCCGACGCGGCCGCCGAGGTCACGGAGACGAAGCCGAAGCGCACGCGCAAGGCCGCGGCCCCCAAGGCCGCCGCCGAAGCGCCCGCCGAGGAGGCAGCCGCCAAGCCCCGCCGCCGCACCCGCAAGGCCGCGGAGCCGACGGAGAGCTGAGCAGGACCACGTAACAAGCCCGATGGCCCGGCGCCCGCGAAAGCGGGGCCGGGCCATCGGCGTTCACGGTCACGATCACGCACGTCGCAAAGAGCAGTGCTCCCTCCCCGAATGACCCGCGGCGGCCCTGCGGTTAGCCTCGTCGCATGAGTCGGCCTCCCGCATTCGTCCCGCCGCCCGGCGCCGTCGCCCACGCTCTTTCGACCGAGCGCGGCGACTTCGCGGCCATCAGTGCCGGTCCGCGGGAGGCCGGGCACACCGGCACCGCGCTCCTGCTGCCCGGGTTCACCGGCAGCAAGGAGGACTTCATCGCCCTGCACGTGCCGCTCGCCGCCGCCGGGTACCGCACGGTCGCCGTGGACGGCCGCGGCCAGTACGAGTCGACGGGCCCGCTGCACGACGAATCCCCTTACGCACAGCGGGAGTTGGCCCGCGATGTGCTCGCGCAGGCGGCCGCTGTGGACGACGGGACGCCGCTGCATCTGGTGGGCCATTCGCTCGGCGGCCAGATCGCGCGGGCCGCCGTGCTGATCGACGCGACGCCTTTCACCTCGCTCACCCTCATGTCCTCGGGGCCGGCCCAGATCTCGCCGTCGCAGCAGGAGCGCGTCAAGCTGCTGCGCGACGCGCTCGCCGTGCTCGACATGGCGCAGGTGTGGGACGCGATACAGGCGCTCGACGCACCGGAGGAGACGGACGCCCCCGGAGCGGGCGCGGACGACGCCGGCGCCCTGCGGCACCGCTGGCTGCTCAACAGCCCGGCGCAGCTCATCGCGACCGGCCGCCAGCTGTGCACGGAGCCCGACCTGGTCGACGAACTGGCGGCCGTCCGGCTGCCCAAGCACGTCCTGTCGGGCGAACGCGACGACACCTGGCCGGTGCAGCTCCTGGACTCCATGGCCGTACGCCTCTCGGCCCGCAGGACCGTCATCGCGGGCGCGGAGCACTCCCCGAACACGGACCGCCCCCTGGAGACCGCGGCGGCCCTGGCCGAGTTCTGGGACCTGCACCCGCCCGTCGTCTAGGGTCTTCCGTTCGGACTAGTACTGCGCCTGGAGGTGGCTCCAGAAGCCGTCCCGCAGGGCGCGCCGCAGGTCGGACTGTCCGCGCAGCGAATACTGCAGCAGCGCCTCCGCCTCGACGAGCAGTTCCTGGTCGACGGGGCCGGGCAGATACGGGTGCCCCGGCAGCAGCTCCACCAGCGACTCCCTGCCGCGCGCGGCGAGCCACTTCGCGGCGACCTGAGCGCCGACGAAGCGCACGTCCTCCCGCGAGGGGCGGGGCGTGCCCGTGTTCTCGTACGTCGCCGTGGCGGTGCGCCGGGACACGTACGGCTTGAAGAACGCCAGGTCGAACGTGCGCTGGCTGTCGACCTCCCACAGGAGCGGGTCCGCCTGGTTGCGGCCCTCCGGCGCCTCGATGCCCCACAGGTGGACGCGTGCGCCGTAGCCCTGCGCGGCCTCGACCGCGGAGACGAGGTCCTCGTCCCCGCCGATGAGCGCGGCGTCGCTGATGGCGCGGTGCCGGGCGAGCGACTCGAGGTCCGTGCGGATCAGGGAGTCGACGCCCTTCTGCTGGTTGTGGGCGTTGAGGTTGCCGAGCCTGACCTTGACGTCGGGCAGCTCGGCGATCGACTGCTGTTCGTTCGTGTGGATGCGGCGCCGGGCGCCGTCGTACCAGTAGACGCGCAGCAGCCGGCTGTCCGCGAAGATCGTGCGGGCCTTGTCGATGAGGGCGTCGACGATCCCTTCGGCGTCCAGGTCGAAGGCCCTGCGGTCCTCGGTCCCGGTGACGAGGCGGCCGGCGGCGGCGTAGAGGTATCCGGCGTCCACGAAGATCGCGTGGGTGGACGGGGTCTTGGCCACTTCGGCGAGCACGCGCTTGAGCAGCTCGTTCGTACGGTCCAGCTCCGCGCGGATGGCCGTCAGGTCGTCGTTCATATGCGCCCATTGTCCCGGCCGTCACGCTGCGAACACAACCGGTCCCGCTACCCGTGGGTAATTAGTCTCGCGAAAAATTTCCTTAGCGTAGGGAATGTTTGCTGGGGGCAACCCGTTGAACCCTATGAACGCGGGGCACTGAAGCCACGCAATCCACTCTTAACGGTCAGGCAACCGCCTGGCCGTACGACGGGGCAAGACTGTTGACCCGTACCAGTAGTTCTCCTCCGGAGGATGACCAGACGAAGGGAGAAGCGGTTATGCGCTTCGAAATCATGCGACTCGACGATGTCGACGGAACCGCCGTGGACAGCACCGTCGTGGACGCCGCCTCCGTCAACCGGATCGTTCAGCAGGCGGCTGCCATCGGGCAGCGCCTCTACATCCGCCCGGCCGAGTCGCCGGCCTCGTAACGCGACGACGACTCCTGATACACCGTTCGCACATCGAATAACACGCTGAATACGCTTCTCAATACGCTTCAGAGCCCCCGTACGGGATCCGTACGGGGGCTCTTTTGCGTGCGCGGGGCGGGGCTCGGCGTCGGAGGTCTCGGCGTCAGGAGCCCTGGATCACCTGGGTCACGCCGTTGATAATCTGCTGCACCGCGATCGCGGAGAGCATCATGCCCGCGAGGCGCGTCACCAGGACCACGCCGCCGTCCTTGATGACGCGGATGATCAGCAGCGAGTAGCGCATCACGAACCACAGGACGACGTGGATGGCGACGATCGCCGTCCACACCGACATCTGCGTCGCGGCACTGTCCGCCTTCTGCACGGCGAGGATGACGGACACGATCGCGCCGGGGCCCGCGAGCAGCGGCATGCCGAGCGGCACGAGCGCGACGTTCACGTCCTTGGTCTGCTTCGGTTCGTCGGTCTTGCCGGTGAGCAGGTCGAGCGCGATGAGGAGCAGCAGCAGTCCGCCCGCGATCATGAGCGCGGGGACGGAGACATGCAGGTAGTCGAGGATCTGGTGGCCCAGGAGCCCGAAGACCGCGATGACGCCGAAGGCGACACAGACGGCCTGGAAGGCCATCCGCTTCTGCACCTTGGCGGGCCGGCCCGCGGTGAGCGCGAGGAAGATCGGGGTGATCCCAGGGGGGTCCATAATCACGAATAGCGTGAGAAAAAGGGATCCGAAAACAGCGACATCAAACACGGGTGTGGCCTTGCGAGTGGGGTCCGCGGGATCAGCCGGGACGCGTCGTGCGTGGGGGTGCGGTGCGTGAGCCCGCACCGGGGCATGGGAGAGGCGGCCCGCCGGATCGCGGCAGGGCGCGGGCTACGCGGCGGTTCCGCCGGCGCCGGGTACGGGAAACGCCCCGGTGGCCCGGCGCGTGATTTCCCCGTACACCTCGGGGTCGGTGGTGAACTCGCCGAGTACGCAGGTCTTCCGGCTGCCGTGGTAGTCGGAAGAGCCCGTGGCCAGGAGGCCGAGGTCGGCGGCGAGGCCGCGCAGGCGGACCCGCGTGGCCGGATCGTGGTCCATGTGGTCGGTCTCGATGCCGTCGAGTCCGGCCGCGGCGAGGTCCGCTATCGCCGACTCGGGCACGACCTGTCCGCGCTTGGCGGCCGCCGGGTGCGCGAAGACGGTGACCCCGCCCGCGGCCTTGACCAGGCGGATCGCGTCGAAGGGGTCGAGTTCGTGCTTGCCGACGTACGCGCGGCCGCCGTCGGCGAGCCAGTCGGGCGTGAAGGCGTCGGAGACGGATCCGACGACGCCGAGTTCGACGAGGGCCTCCGCGACGTGCGGGCGGCCGACGGACCCGTCGCCGGCGATGCGGGCGACCTGTTCCCAGGTCACGGGCACGCCGAGGTCCTGGAGCCTCGCGACCATGCCCTGCGCGCGCGGCACCCGGTCGTCCCGTACGAGCTCGCGCTCACTCAGCAGCTCGGGCTCGTCGGGGTCGAAGAGGTAGGCCAGCATGTGCAGGCCCACGCCGTCGAGGCGGCAGGAGAGTTCGGCGCCGGTGACGAGCGTGAGTCCGGCCGGCAGCGCGGCCATGGCCTGCGCGTACCCGCGGCTCGTGTCGTGGTCGGTGAGCGCGACGACGTCCAGACCGGCGGCGGCCGCGTTACGCACCAGCTCGGCCGGGGTGTCCGTGCCGTCGGAGGCGGTGGAGTGGGTGTGCAGATCGATGCGCACGCGCGTACTCCAGGCTCTGGACGGACGGAAGGGGACGCTCAAGGATAACGGGGATCCGGAGCGCCCCCGTCACCCTCGTCCCCCCAGGTGACCCCTTACGACAGGATGCGCGGCGACAGCGCGCCGCACGGCAGCAGATCGACCTCGGCGCCCGCGTCGCGCAGGTCGGTCAGGACCAGCTCGTCGTACATCAGGAGCCCGGTCTGCTCGGGCCACACGATCGCCCACACCCACAGGCCGCGCGCCTCGCCCGCGAAGACCGCGCGGTCGTCGGGGGTGCCGGAGACGTGCCACATCGGGGTGGGCCGTCCGGCGGCGAGGATCTTGGCCTGGGGCGGCTTCCCGATGGTCATGTACGGGCCGGGGTCGGGGCCGTCGATGCCCGCGTAACGGGCGCCGAGGCCGACGCCGAGCTCCTCCGCGACGATCAGCAGCTCCCCCGCACCGCCGAGCGGTCCGGGGCCCGAGCACGCCACCGCGGTCGCCCTGCCGCCCGTGCGGTCGTCGCCCGCGCTGGCCACTCCGGTGAACAGCCACCCGACGGGCAGCGGCCATGGCATCCACACCGGCACCTGGGCGCGGTGCACCACGACACCGAGCGCCTCGACACTGGGCGGGATCACGGGCTGCATCGGATGCACCGTCCCGTGCTCGTCGCACTGCCAGGAGTCGGAAAAGAGGCCGGGAGCCCTGACCCGGCCACCACACTTCGGGCAACTGGGTTCGCCCCTCATAAGGCCCAACGGTCCTCCCCGTCTCCCGCTCCGTCAAGGACGATCACCCGTCCGGAGGGAGACAGAGGAGTTGCGCTGGAACAGCGGGCGCGCATCGAGTAGCCCAAGGCAATCTCTCGGCACCCACCGGGGGAGGATCGTCAGGACTTCGTCGGGACTACACGCTCTTCGCCAACTCCGTCGTCCTGATCGAGAACCGCATCGCCCTAATCGAGAGTTACGGACCTGCGCAGCGGATCGCGCAGGTCCGTGCCGCTGTTCAGCCACTTCTCCTCGAGAGCCGCCGCGCCGTGCACGCGCTTCCACGCCGCCTCGTTCTGCGTCATCGGCAGCAGCGGCAGGAACCGTACGGGATCCAGCGGATCGTCCAGTTCCAGGTCCTCCACGAGGCCCCCGGACTCCGCGACGAGCACCGACGTGAACGGGGCGCCGGGCCACAGGGGCTCGCCCACGTCCAGCGAGGCGCCGGCGGCCACGACAACCCCCTCGACCTGCGGTGACGCGGCAAGCACGGCGAGCGGGCGCAGCACCTTGTCTGTGTCGGCGCGGCCGGCGCGCACCGACAGCACGAGCTCCGCGCGCGGGCCCTTGAGCGGGTCGGCCAGCGCGGACGTCGGGTCGGCCATCGGGGCGGCCGACATACCGAGCGTGGCGTAGCGCACGAGGCCGGTGTCCGCCGGGTCCGTGAAGCGCAGCACCTCGATGCGTTCGGTGCCGAGGAACGTGACCGCGGCGCGCGCGTCCGGTTCACCGAGGGCCGTACGCAGCCGGGCCTCGACCAGAGCAAGAACATCTCCCATGCCGCGAGCATAGAACTCGCATGCAATGGGTAAAGGGTGGGATCGCTTCTTCAGTCGGCTGATAGTCTTGGCCGCTGGTAGGGGCAGCACGCCAAGCGTTGCTTTCGAGCCCCTGACCTACATACGTCCCTTGCGAGGGATGAGACGTCGTCCCTCACGGGGGACCGGCCGGAGGAGGTGGGGCTGCAATGGACCGAAGTCGACCGTGCAGTACCACCCGCTCTTCCGGCCACTGAGCCGCATTTTCCCGGCTTTCCGCGCACGCTCCAGTCTGTCTGCGCACCACGGAAGAGCACTTCGTTTCCGCCTGATCTGAATCAGTAGCGAAGCCGCCACCGCGCCGGTGCGGTGCTCCCCGCTTTGTGGACGTGCACACAGGATCCGCAGTCAGGACGTCCTCATTCCGGTTAGCGCCGACCCGTATGGCCACCGGCGGCTCCCGCCCGCGAAGGAGCCTGCCCATGTCGATGATCCGTGACCTGCGCGCCGCCGTCCGCCCCGCTCCGCGCGAGACCGGCAGCACGTCAGCCCCGTACGACACCACCCGCGACCCGTCGACGTCCACGGCCGTCGTCGACTGCGCCGTCTACCGCGACGGCGCCCGCGTCCACGACACCGACTGCCTGACGCCCGCCGGCGCGATCCGCAGGGCGCGCCGCGGGGGCGGCTTCGCCTGGATCGGACTGCACGAGCCGACCGAGTCCGAATTCGCCGGTATCGCCGCCGAGTTCGGGCTCCACCCGCTCGCCGTCGAGGACGCCGTCCACGCCCACCAGCGCCCCAAGCTGGAGCGCTACGACGACACCCTGTTCACCGTCTTCAAGACCATCCACTACGTGGAGCACGCCGAACTCACCGCGACGAGCGAGGTCGTGGAGACCGGCGAGGTGATGTGCTTCACCGGGCGGGACTTCTTCATCACCGTCCGGCACGGCGGGCAGGGCTCCCTGCGGGCCCTGCGGCACCGGCTCCAGGACGACCCCGAGCTGCTCGCCAAGGGCCCGTCCGCCGTCCTCCACTCCATCGCGGACCATGTCGTCGACGGGTACCTCGCCGTCGCCGACGCGATGCAGGACGACATCGACGAGGTCGAGACGGACGTCTTCTCGCAGACGGGCAAGGGCGCTCCGCGCGGCACCGACGCCGGGCGGATCTACCAGCTCAAGCGCGAGGTCCTGGAGTTCAAGCGGGCGGTGGCGCCCCTCCAGCGGCCGATGCAGCTGCTGAGCGAGCGGCCGATGCGGCTGGTCGACCCGGACATCCAGAAGTATTTCCGTGACGTCGCCGACCACCTCGCGCGCGTGCAGGAGCAGGTCGTCGGCTTCGACGAACTGCTCAACTCCATCCTCCAGGCCAACCTCGCGCAGGCGTCCGTCGCACAGAACGAGGACATGCGCAAGATCACGTCCTGGGCGGCGATCATCGCCGTACCGACGATGGTCTGTGGCGTGTACGGGATGAACTTCGAGCACATGCCGGAACTGCACTGGCGGTTCGGCTACCCGCTCGTCCTGGGCGTCACGGTGGGCGCGTGCTTCGCGATCCATCGCATCCTGAAGCGGAACGGGTGGCTCTGAACAGCCGAGGGACAGGCTCTAGGCTGACGCCCATGACGGATCAGGCCAGCCCCTCTCCCGACCACAGCGCCTCGACGAGCGGCTCCGCGGCGTCCCTGCTGCTGGACCAGGCCCTCGTCGAGGAGGCCACCAAGAAGTCCGGCCTCATCTGGGTACGGGGGGCCTCCGGCCCCGAGCGCGCCCTGTGGCACGTGTGGCACGAGGGCGCGGCGAACCTGGTCGGCGACGGGCCCGGCGAGCAGCCGCTCCCCGGCCTCGCCGACGGCGGGCCGGCGACCGTCACCGTGCGCAGCAAGGACAAGGGCGGGCGCCTCGTGGGCTGGGCGGCCCGGGTCGTCGAGCTCACCCCGCACTCCGAGGGGTGGGAGGCGGCGGTCGCCGAGCTGAAGGGCAAGCGCCTGAACGCGCCGGACGGCGAGGCCATGCCGGAGCGCTGGGCAAGCGAGTGCCGGGTGCTCCGCCTGGAGCCGACGGGGTCCACGCTCGCGCCGTCGTCCGAGGCACTGGCTGCCGCGCCGCTCGCCACCACGGCAACCACCCGCCACGAGGCCCCGGCGGCGCTCCCCAGCCTCCTGCTCCGCCGCAAGCGGCGCGGGAAGTAAGGGCCCTTGCGAGGGCCCTTGGGTGCCCAGGGCCTCAGGTGCAACAGAGCTCCTCAGGACTCCGGGAGCTGGGCCCCGTAGTCCACCGTCTCGCCCTTGCCCGGCTCGCGGAGCGTGAAGTCCTTGCCCCAGTCGGTGAGTTGGAGCGTGCCCGCGCCGCCCGCGCGTTCCAGGCGCAGCGGGTACGGAGTGCCTTCGAGTGAGACGTCGAGCGTGCCGCCGGCGCCCTTGTCGCCGGTGAGTTCGACCGTGCGTACGCCGCCCGCCGAACCCCGGTCGCCCTTCTCCACCTTGCCGTGCAGCGTGAGCAGGCCGTCCAGGAGCGCGCCCTTGACGGTGAAGCCGCTCAGGCGTTTGTAGGCCGGGTCGCCCTGCGGGACCTTGACGTACTTGCCGTCGAGCTTGTCCGCGGCGGCCGCCGTGTCCCCCTGTGCCGTGCCGCCCGAACCCTTGCCGTCCTGGTGCGTCCAGAAGTCCGCGTCGGCCTTCAGGAACAGATGCTCCTTGACCCGCAGCAGCTGGAAGGTCCGGCCGCCCGCCGTGACGGATCCCGTGCCGCCCTCGTCCTTGAGCCGCATGTCGATCTTGTACGAGTGTCCGCTGCTGACCACCGTGCCGGAGAGATGGACGGCCCCGGCGCCCTGCGCGGCCTTGACGGTGCGGCTCTGGATCTTCGGGGCGGTCAGTTCGGCGACGCCGTTCGTGCCCGCGTCCGGATCCTCGCCGCTGCACGCCGCGAGCCCGAGGCACATCACTCCCACCAGAAGAATCCCAGGGGAACGGCGGGCCAGGGGAAGTACGGTCACGGCTCGCGCTACCTCTCGTACGACGTCTTGCTCGGCGGCAGAACGGCAGCGTACCCGTGTCACCTGCGGTGAACGGAGCCAGTCCGTCCGGACGCAGCGCAAAGGCGCACGGGACCGGGACGGGCTAGCCTGAAGCACACCTTCAGGACAAATGCGGACGCAAAGGAGGCCCGGCGCATGGCGGCAGGCGCCCCCCGGATCTTCGTCTCGCATCTCTCCGGCATCGCCGTCTTCGACCCCAACGGCGACATGGTGGGGCGCGTCCGCGATCTCGTCGCCATGCTGCGCGTCGGCCGCCGCCCGCCCCGGCTGCTCGGGCTCGTCGTGGAGCTCTCCACGCGGCGCCGCATCTTCCTGCCGATGACCCGCGTGACCGGCATCGAGTCCGGCCAGGTCATCACCACCGGCGTGCTGAACGTGCGGCGCTTCGAGCAGCGGCCCACCGAGCGGCTCGTCCTCGGCGAGATGCTCGACCGGCGGGTGCGGCTCGTCGAGTCCGGTGAGGAGGTGACGGTCCTGGACGTCTCCATCCAGCAGTTGCCGGCCCGCAGGGACTGGGAGATCGACCGGGTCTTCGTACGCAAGGGCAAGGGCGGCGGCGCGTTCCGCCGGGCCAAGGGCGAGACGCTCACCGTCGAGTGGTCGGCCGTCGACGGGTTCTCGCTGGAGGAGCACGGGCAGGGCGCCGAGAACCTCCTCGCCACGTTCGAGCAGCTGCGCCCGGCCGACCTGGCCAACGTCCTGCACCACCTCTCCCCCAAGCGCCGCGCGGAGGTCGCGTCGGCCCTGTCGAACGAGCGGCTCGCGGACGTCCTGGAGGAGCTGCCCGAGGACGACCAGATCGAGATCCTCGGCAAGCTCAAGGAGGAGCGCGCCGCCGACGTCCTGGAGGAGATGGACCCGGACGACGCGGCCGACCTGCTCCGCGAGCTGCCCGAGGACGACAAGGAACGGCTGCTCGCGCTGATGCAGCCCTCGGACGCGGCCGACGTGCGGCGCCTGATGGCGTACGAGGAACGGACGGCGGGCGGTCTGATGACGACCGAGCCGATCGTGCTGCGGCCCGACGCGACCGTCGCCGACGCGCTGGCCCGGGTCCGCAACCCCGACCTCTCCCCCGCGCTCGCCGCGCAGGTGTACGTGTGCCGGCCGCCGGACGAGACGCCCACCGGCAAGTACCTCGGCACGGTGCACTTCCAGCGGCTGCTGCGCGATCCCCCGTACACGCTGGTCTCGTCGATGCTCGACGAGGACCTCCAGGCCCTCGCGCCGTCCGCCGCGCTCCCGGTCGTCGCCGGGTTCTTCGCGACGTACGACATGGTGGCGGCGCCCGTCGTCGACGAGAGCGGGTCACTGCTCGGCGCGGTCACCGTGGACGACGTCCTCGACCACATGCTGCCGGAGGACTGGCGCGAGCAGGAGTTCCACCTGGCCGACGGGGAGGTGAGCCATGGCGCCGGCTGAGCGCGAGCGGGACGGGCGTCCCGAGGCCGCGCGGGCGCCGCGCTTCCGGCTCGACCTGCCGCGCCCCCCGCGCCGCAAACTGCTGCCGGACTACGACCCGGAGGCCTTCGGACGCCTCTCGGAGCGGATCGCCCGGTTCCTGGGGACGGGCCGGTTCATCGTCTGGATGACGGTGATCATCATCGCGTGGGTGGTGTGGAACGTCTCCGCGCCGAGCAGCCTGCGCTTCGACCAGTACCCGTTCATCTTCCTGACCCTGATGCTCTCGCTCCAGGCGTCGTACGCCGCTCCGCTCATCCTGCTCGCGCAGAACCGGCAGGACGACCGCGACAAGGTCAACCTCGAACAGGACCGCAAGCAGAACGAGCGGTCCATCGCCGACACCGAGTACCTCAGCCGCGAGGTCGCCGCCCTGAGGATGGGCCTCGGTGAGGTCGCCACCCGCGACTGGATGCGCTCCGAACTCCAGGACCTGCTCAAGGAGCTGGAGGACCACCGCGTGACCTTCCCGACCGCCTCCGCGTCGGACCCAGCTCACCGACGTGACGTAGACGACCGCTGACAGGGCTTTCCGGACAAGGGTTACCGCGCCGTACTATCGGCGTATGGCTACGGAAGACGCGGTGCGCGAAGCACTGGCGACGGTGAACGACCCCGAGATCCAGCGACCCATCACCGAGCTGGGGATGGTCAAATCTGTGGAGATCGGCGCGGACGGTGCGGTCGCGGTCACCGTGTACCTCACCGTCTCCGGCTGTCCCATGCGCGAGACCATCACGAAGAACGTGACCGACGCGGTCGCGGCCGTCGAGGGCGTCACGCGCGTCGACGTCACGCTGGACGTGATGGGCGACGAGCAGCGCAAGGAGCTCGCCGCCGCGCTGCGCGGCGGCACGGCCGAGCGTGAGGTGCCCTTCGCGAAACCCGGCTCGCTGACCCGCGTGTACGCGGTGGCGTCCGGCAAGGGCGGCGTCGGCAAGTCCTCGGTGACGGTGAACCTCGCGGCCGCGATGGCTGCCGACGGTCTGAAGGTCGGCGTCGTGGACGCCGACATCTACGGCCACAGCGTGCCGCGCATGCTGGGCGCCGAGGGGCGCCCCACCCAGGTCGAGAACATGATCATGCCGCCGTCCGCGAACGGCGTGAAGGTCATCTCGATCGGCATGTTCACGCCGGGCAACGCGCCGGTCGTGTGGCGCGGCCCGATGCTGCACCGCGCCCTCCAGCAGTTCCTCGCCGACGTGTTCTGGGGCGACCTGGACGTCCTGCTCCTCGACCTGCCGCCGGGCACGGGCGACATCGCGATCTCCGTCGCGCAGCTCGTCCCGAACGCGGAGATCCTCGTCGTCACGACGCCCCAGCAGGCGGCGGCCGAGGTCGCCGAGCGCGCCGGCTCCATCGCGGTCCAGACCCACCAGAAGATCGTCGGCGTCGTCGAGAACATGGCGGGGCTGCCGTGCCCGCACTGCGGCGAGATGGTCGACGTCTTCGGCACGGGCGGCGGCGAGCGCGTCGCCGAGGGCCTCACGAGGACGACCGGGGCGAACGTGCCGGTGCTCGGCTCCATCCCGATCGACGTCCGGCTGCGCGAGGGCGGCGACGAGGGCAAGCCGGTCGTCCTGACCGACCCCGAATCCCCCGCCGGCTCGGCCCTGCGCGCCATCGCCGGCAAGCTCGGCGGCCGCCAGCGCGGCCTGTCGGGCATGTCGCTGGGAATCACCCCGCGCAACAAGTTCTGACCCTCAGGGCTTACGCCGATGGGGCACGGTCGCGTCGACCGTGCCCCATCCGTGCACAGCGCCCGCTACTCGCAGGCGCCGATGTCCTTGATCTACTCGTAGGCGCCGATGTCCTTGATCATCGAGAAGCCCAGGCCGTACGCGCTCATGCCGCGCCCGTACGCCCCCAGGTGCACGCCCTCCTGCGTCGACCCGGCGAGGACCCAGCCGAACTCCGACTCCCGGTAGTGGAACGGCGTCGGGACGCCGTCCACCGGCAGGGACAGTGTCGTCCAGTCCGCGCCCTCGAGGTCGTCCGCGAGGGTCCACGCCGTCTCGGTCTGCTGGTCCAGCCAGTCGTCGCGCAGGGTGTGGTCCATCTGCCCCGGCCACGTGACGTTGAGCAGGCCGACTCCGGCGAGCCAGGCCGCCGAGGAGACCGAGGTCGCCTCCAGGACACCCGTACCGTCGGCGCTGCGCCGCACCGGGCTGGCCGCCACGCTCACGACGACCGCGAACCGCTCCTTGTCGCCCCTGCCTGCGGGCCCTTCGCTCCGCACGGTGGGCTCGTCGCCGTGCCCGATGGAACCGTGCTCCACGGCACCCTCCGCCGAGGTGCCGACCGGCATCAGCCACCGCGGGCCTGTGAACGCCTCGTCGAGGCCGTACCACGGGAAGGGCGCCAACAGGTAGCCGTCGACCGTGCGCCGGGCCGTCAGGACCTCGGGGGCCCCTTCCGCCGCGGGCGCCTGCGCGCCTACCCGACTCGTCGTCTCCATGTACCCGGCCGCCTCCTAGCTCAGTCGAACCGCGGCGGCCCACCCCCCTCGGGCGTCCTCGCCGCCGATCCGCGCAACAACAAGGCAGGATGCCACACCCGGACAGGAGACCCCGGGTTCCGACGGGTACGCGGGGCGGGTCGCCGGTGCGGGGGGGGCGCCGGTTCGGAGGGGCGCCCGTTCGGGGGGCTGGAGATGCAGGGGGCTGGAGATGCAGGGACGGGCCGGCCCCTGGAAAAGGGGCCGGCCCGCCAGGCCGCATGTCGCGACGGGGTCAGGTCGCGTCGGCGTCGTACGGCGGGTGGTCGTCCGCCGCCGGCTTCTCGGGCTTCTTCTGCATGTCGATCTTGGCAGGAGCCGAACCGGACGACGCGGCGGCGGCCCCGGAGCCGGACGACGCCTCGTCCACGCTCTGCACCGCCTCCGTGACCTCGGCCATCTCCTTCTTCAGGTCGAAGCCGTTCCGGATCTCTTTCAGCCCGAGCTCGTCGCTGTCCAGCCGCTTGCGGATGAACGTCTTCGGGTTGAGGTCCTCGAACTCGAAGTCCTTGAACTCCGGGCCGAGTTCCTCACGAATGTCTCGCTTGGCACTGTCCGAGAACTCGCGCACCTTACGGATCGTGCGCGTCACGTCCTGGATGACCTTCGGCAGCTTGTCCGGGCCGAAAACGAGCACGCCGAGGACGATGAGCGTCAGCAGCTCGGGTAGGCCTATGTCGTTGAACACCTTGCGCTCCTAGCGTGTCCTCAGGCCCGCAGCAGGTCTCCGTGGCAGGTCTTCCGGATTCCGGACCGGGTCCACGGTACCCGGCGTTGCTGTCTGCCGGGTAGCCACTGGGCTACGTCTGGGATCAGTCGTCGCACAAGCGCTTGCCGCCGACGCTCCACCGGGGCCGGGGCCGGGCCGGGGCGGAGCGTCTGACGCGCGCCGACAAGTGCCCGTCAGACACGCGCCAGGCGCCCGCCAGTTGCGTCAGCTCCCGTCCGCCGAGCCGAGGACTAGGGTCACCTTGCGCTCCTTGCCGTCCCGCTCCACGGCCAGGGCGAGGTGGTCCCCGGGCCGGTGGGAACGGATCTTGACGATGAGTTCCTCGGCGGAGTGGATACGCGCCCCGTCGACCGCGGTGACGACGTCACTGCCCTTGATCCCGGCCTTGGCGCCGGGGCCGCCCGGATTCACCGGCGAACCGCCGTTGTTGCCCTTCGTGGCGACACGCGCTCCGTCACCCGAGTAGTCCATATCGAGCGTGACGCCGATCACAGGGTGGGTCGCCCGGCCCGTGTTGATCAGCTCCTCGGCCACGCGCTTGCCCTGGTTGATGGGGATGGCGAAGCCGAGGCCGATCGAACCGGACTGGCCGCCCCCGAGGTCCGAGCCGCTGTCGGCGGAGCGGATGGCGCTGTTGATGCCGATGACGCGGGCCTGCGAATCGACCAGCGGGCCGCCCGAGTTGCCCGGGTTTATGGGCGCGTCGGTCTGCAGCGCGTCGACGTAGCTGACGTCGCTGCCGTCACCCTTCTCGCCGCCGGCCGTGATGGGCCGCTCCTTGGCGCTGATGATCCCTGAGGTCACCGTGTTGGCCAGGTCGAAGGGGGCGCCGATGGCCACGACGGGGTCGCCGACCTGGACGTTCTCCGAGTTGCCGAGGGCGAGGGGCTTGAGCCCGTGCACGCCGGTGACCTTGACGACGGCGAGGTCGTAGCCGGAGTCACGGCCGATCACCTCGGCCTTGGCGGTCTCGCCTCCGCTGAAGGTGACCGATATGTCACCGCTGCTGCCGGCCGGTTCGACGACGTGGTTGTTGGTGAGGATGTGTCCCCGGTCGTCGAGGACGAATCCGGTGCCGGTGCCCTGGGCTTCGGAGCCGCTGACGTGGATCGTGACGACGCCCGGCAGCGCGCGGGCCGCGATACCGGCGATGCTGCCGGGATCGCGCTTCACGGACTCGGCGTCGGCCTGCGGCAGTTCCACGTCGGAGGACGAACCGTCGCGCTCCAGATACGTGCCGACGAGGCCACCGATCCCTCCCGCGACGAGCGCGACCACGACGGTCCAGACGACGAGCAGCCGCCGCCCCCGCTTGGCCCCCTGCCGCTGCCCGTTCACTGGCGCGGGTGCGCTCCAGGGGTCATACCGCTGCCAGGGCCCTCCGGGCGGGGGCGGGTTGAGCCCGGGGCCGCCCGGGGCCGCCCCGGGCCCCTCCGCGCCACTCGCGAGCGGCGGCACCCCGTGGTGGGCCTGCTGTTCCACAGGGGCCGGTGCCTGATCCGCAGGGTGCGGGCCGGGCTGCGGGCCGGCGGCGGGGTGTGGGACGTACGGGGCGGCGTGAGGTACCGGTCCGCCGGCGTACGGCGGAGGCGTGCCGACTCCGGACAGCGGAGGTGTACCGGCGTACGGCGGAGGCGTGCCGACTCCGGACGGCATGACCGTGCCGTGGGCCGGAGTGGCGGCGGCCGGGTGCTGAGCCAGGCCGTGGGCCGAAGGCAGCGTGGGTGTGCCGTGGGCCAGGGACGGCATGGCCGTGCCCTGCGCAGGCGTGGCGGCGGCCGGGTGCTGCACCGGCGGCGCGGGCGCCCAGGGACCGGGCTCACCGTACGGCGGGGTGCCGTAGGGGTCCGGGGCATGCAGAGGACGCGGTCGCGCCTGCTGCGCGGCATCCTGATCAACCGTTACGGGTTCACCGGTCGCCCCAGCGGATCCCTCGGCCACCACTGCACCGGCAGCCTGCGGGGGTTCAACCTCGCCGGCCACGGCACCAGCACCGGCAGCCTGAACGGGATCGCCGGGACCTTCAGCGGCCACAACATCAACAACCGCGGCACGGTCTCCCGAGTTCTCACCGGCACCAGCACCAGCACCAGCACCCTCAACCGACGCCCCGTCACCCGAGCCCTCACCGCCCCCGGCGAACGCATCTGCCGTATCGGCCTGGGCGTCGGGCTCACTCCCAGCCGCACCACCGGCAGCGACCCCAACATCTTCTGGGCCCGCAGCCGGCGCGGCCGGCGCCAGTTCGAAGTCCCCGTCGTCGCGTGGAGCGCCCCCGTTGGGCCGGGGGCGGCTCCACCACTTCGCCTTTGTGGGCTTCCCCTCGTCCATGTTCCGCCGCTCTCCCCACACCTGGCCCGCGGCAACGACCCGCGGGCAGCTATACGGCGATCGCCCCAGTCGGACCGCCCGTCGGCGCCGCGCCCCGGGATCGCCCGGCGGGCGCGGCCGCTCACCATGGATTCAACCAGGTTCGCGGACCGGCGCGCAGAGGGCAGGGTCAGCGGGCGGAGGCCGTGGGCGTGCCGGAGGACGGCGCCGCGGGGGCCGCCGCGAGGCTGGACCCGGGGCTCGCCTCCGGACTCGACCCGGGACCTGCGAAAGCGGTGCCGACGCCTGACCGGGGCAATGCGGGGACGGGCGCGGCGGGACGTATCAGGGGAGACAGCGTCGTGGTCCTGCTGAGGAGCGCGGACGCGAGCGGGTATACGGCGCTCTGGGCACCCGGCTGCGTGGCCGCACCGGACAGCAGGGGTGCGCCCGACTCCGTGGCGGCGACCGGCGCGTTCAGCGCGCCGCCCGCCCGCTGGCCGAGCATGGGCGACACGTTCCGGCGGCGCTGCGTCTCGGCCGCCGTGGCGCCACCGGCGCTCTGGGTGCGCAGCGGTGTCGCGTTGCTGCCCGAACCGCCGCCCCGGACGTCGCCGCCCGCGTCGGCGGGGACGACGCTGGAGACGCCACCGAGCGCGATCGCGGCGAGCGACACCGCACCGGCCGCGGCGAACGCGAAGCGGCGCCCGCGGGAGGCCGCGCGGTCGCTGTCACCGCGGCCGACCTCATGGATGCGGAAGCCGCGCTCCGCGGCGGGGGCGCTGGCGAGCAAGGCGTTGTGACGGCCGGTCGGGGCATAGCCGAAGGGGTCGGGGTCTACTCCGAAGACCCCGTTCCCGAAGCCTCTGCCGCCGAGCCCTCCCCCGCCGAACGGGGTGCCGCCGCCGTCTGAGTCACCACCTCCCCCGGGGAGCCCCTGGAGACGGGCCAGGAAACTCTCGGTCGGGGGCGGCGGTGCCGCCTCGGCGAAGACGCTCTTCAGCCGCCGCTGCGCGTCGGCCTCGGCCTTGCACTTCGGACAGGTGGCCAGATGGGCGAGGCCCCGCTCGCGGGCGTCATGGCCCAGCTCGCCGTCGACGAGGGCGGCGAGCCGGTCTCCCAGATGATGCTCGGAGAGCTGCCGCTCGGCGGGGTCCGGACGTGATCCACTCACGCGGTCGCGCCCCCTCCTCCAAGCGCGGGAACGCCCGTGGTCGCGAGCGAGCGACGCTCGGCGCGTGCCTCGGGCGACCGGTGCTGCAGGGCCTTGCGCAGCTGGGAGCGGCCGCGGTGGATGCGGCTGCGGACCGTGCCGAGCTTGACGCCCAGGGTCGCGGCGATCTCCTCGTACGAGAGGCCCTCGATGTCGCACAGGACGACGGCCGCACGGAACTCGGGCGCGAGGGTGTCCAGCGCCTGCTGGACGTCCGCGTCGAAGTGCGTGTCGTGGAAGACCTGCTGCGGCGACGGCTCGCGGCTCGGCAGGCGCTCGGCCGCGTCGTCCCCGAGGGCGTCGAAGCGGATGCGCTGCTTGCGGCGCACCATGTCGAGGAAGAGGTTCGTGGTGATGCGGTGCAGCCAGCCCTCGAAGGTGCCGGGCGTGTACGTCGACAGCGAGCGGAAGACGCGGACGAAGACCTCCTGCGTGAGGTCCTCGGCGTCGTGCTGGTTACCCGTCAGGCGGTAGGCGAGGCGGTAGACCCGGCCGCTGTGCGTGCTGACGATCTCCTCCCAGGTCGGGGGAGTCCACGCCTGCGATTCCGCATCAGCGGCAAAGGTCGCGGTCTGCGCGGAACGGGCGGCGCTGGAACGGTCAGCAGTGTTGGTCACGGATTTCGGCTCACCCGCCGACCTGAGAAAGCGCCGCAGCGCTCCTCCCCGATCCACAGGCGCAGCCGCACCTCCCCTATCGGCTCTGGTGGTGTCCAGTGGAGCCCCTACCATAGCCACCTCGCCCGTTAGCTCCGGATAAGCGTTTTTACTGAGATTTGCCTGAGGGTGCCGGGCGCTTCGCCTGCGCTGTTTGCTCTGTCGGTCCACCGGCCACCCCCGCGCTCTTTCCCTCGCCGTTTTCTCCTGCCCTCTTAAACGCCCGGTCCCATCTGCGAGTTCCCGCCACCAACGGATACAGTCACGCGCAGGCAACCACGGGGACAGGAGAGGGCCATTACCGGCAACCGGCAGACGAGCTGGGCGTTCGCCGACGCCTTTGTCGCCGAGGACGACGCGCTGCGCTGGGCCCGGGACCGGGCCCGTGAGGCCGGCACCCGCCCGGTGTCGCCCGGCGCGGGCGCAGCGCTGCGGATGCTCGCTGCCACCGTCGGCGCCAAGGCGGTGGCCGAGATCGGCACGGGGACCGGGGTGTCCGGAATCCATCTGCTGCACGGCATGCGGCCCGACGGCGTCCTGACCACGGTGGATCTGGAGCCGGAGCGGCAGCAGTTCGCCCGGCAGGCGTTCCGCGCCGCCGGATTCGCGAACAATCGGGCGCGTTTCATCCCCGGACGGGCCCTCGATGTACTGCCGCGGCTCGCGGACAGCGGCTACGACCTCGTCTTCTGCGACGGCGACCGGACCGAGTGCCTCGACTACCTCGCTGAATCGTTGCGCCTGTTGCGACCTGGCGGGCTGGTCTGTTTCGAGGGCGTCTTCGCCGACGGCCGCACGGTCGATTCGGGTCCCCAGCCGGCGGAGGTCCTGCGGATGCGGGAGCTGCTCCGGGCGGTGCGCGAGGCGCAGGACCTGGTGCCCTCGCTGCTGCCGGTCGGCGACGGGCTGCTCTGCGCCGTGAAGCGCTGACGCCGCGTCGCCGCGTCCCGAACCCCGTACCCCGAACCTGTAAAAGATCTTCAGAGATCCTCTAAATACTGCCTGACCTGCAAATACACGACTGCCCCGGCGCCGCTTGCGGCACCGGGGCAGTCGACAGGTATGGTCGCTTCCGCGTCAGCCGACGACCTTCTTGAGGGCATCGCCGAGTGCATCGGCCTCGTCCGGAGTCAGCTCGACGACAAGTCGACCGCCGCCTTCGAGCGGAACGCGCATGACGATGCCCCGCCCCTCCTTGGTCACCTCGAGCGGGCCGTCGCCCGTCCGCGGCTTCATGGCCGCCATGCTCGTTCCCCTTCCTGAAACCAGCTCATCGCAGCCGACAACCCAGGTGTCACCGGCATCGAACACATTGCTTCTTGGCCATTATCCCGCATCGCAGGACCCGATGACCAACTTCGGTCGGCATCGCTTGCGCAACGCGGTTGAGCAAAACCACTCAATTCGGCAATGTGACTGCGATACTGCGCCCCCTTCACGACTCTCCCGCGACCTGATTCTTTGACGCAGGTCACATGCGTGGGCCCCGCCGCGGACCGTGATCTCCGTCATGCTGAGCACTGACGACGACCGAGCCGCATCAGTTGGAGGGGTTCCATGGCCGACAGCGTTCTCTATGAGGTGAGCGACGGGCTCGCGACCATCACGCTCAACCGCCCCGAGGCGATGAACGCGATGAACACCGAGTCCAAGGTCGCCTTCCGGGACGCGGCGCAGGCGGCCGCGGCGGACGGTGCGGTACGGGCCGTTCTGCTCACCGCCGCGGGTGACCGGGCGTTCTGTGTGGGCCAGGACCTGAAGGAGCACGTGGGCTCCCTGATGGCCGACCGCGAGGCCGGCACCGGCCGCACCATGAACACCGTGCGCGAGCACTACAACCCGATCCTGCGGGCTCTGACGCAGATGCCCAAGCCCGTCGTGGCCGCGGTCAACGGTGTGGCCGCGGGAGCCGGATTCGGCTTCGCGCTCGCCGCCGACTACCGGATCGTCTCGGACACGGCTGCCTTCAACACGTCCTTCGCGGGCGTCGCCCTGACCGCGGACTCGGGTGTGTCCTGGACGCTGCCGCGCGTGGTGGGCCCCGGGCGCGCCGCCGACCTGCTGCTGTTCCCGCGCTCGGTGAAGGCGCAGGAGGCGTACGAGCTCGGGATCGCGAACCGGGTCGTGCCCTCGGCCGAACTGGCCGAGGAGGCGCGGAAGCTGGCGCGTTCGCTGGCCGAGGGGCCGACGGTGGCGTACGCGGCGCTGAAGGAGTCCCTCGCGTTCGCGGCGGGTCACACGCTGGACGAGTCCCTCGACAAGGAGGACGAACTCCAGTCGAGGGCGGGCGCGTCGGAGGACCACGCCATCGCGGTGCAGGCCTTCGTCGCCAAGGAGAAGCCGAAGTACCTGGGCCGCTAGGAAGGGCCTCGGCAGGACGCGTGCGTGGCCCTGGGCGTGCGTGAGGTCCGTCCTCAGCGCTTGCGGGCCACGCAGTCCACCAGGTGGTCGTCGACCAGGCCGCAGGCCTGCATCAGCGCGTACGCCGTCGTCGGGCCGACGAAGCGCAGGCCGCGCTTCTTGAGTGCCTTGGACAGGGCCGTCGACTCGTCCGTGATCGCGGGCACGTCGCCGATGACGCGCGGCGCCGGGCGGGCGGCCGGGTCCGGGGCGTGCGACCAGATCAGGGTGTCGAGCTCGCCCTCTGGCCAGTCGGCGAGCACGCGCGCGTTGGCCACGGTCGCGTCGATCTTGGCGCGGTTGCGGATGATGCCCTCGTCGGCGAGGAGGCGCTCGCGGTCGGTGTCCGTGAACGCGGCCACGTCGGAGATCTTGAACCCGGCGAACGCGGCGCGAAATCCCTCCCGGCGGCGCAGGATCGTGATCCAGGACAGGCCGGACTGGAAGGCCTCCAGGGAGACCCGCTCGAACAGCGCGTCGTCGCCGTGGACGGGGCGGCCCCACTCCTCGTCGTGATACTTCACGTAATCCTCGGTGGACAGGCCCCAGGGGCAGCGCAGCGCCCCGTCCGGGCCCGGTACGGCACCGCCGGCGCTCTCGTCGCTCACTGGTGGTCCTCTCCGGGGTGCCGGCCGAAACCGGGTCCCTCGGGTCGCGTCTGGGCCCGCGCGCCCGACAGGGCGCTCTCCAGGTCGGCGATCCGCTGGTCCCGCTCGGCGAGTTCGGCGCCGAGCCGCCCGAGCGCGTCGTCCACCTCTGCCATGCGGTAGCCGCGCAGCGCGACGGGCAGGCGCAGGGCATCCACGTCGGCGCGGCCGACGGGCCGGTCGTGCGGCAGCGGGTCGGCGAACTGCTCGGGCGGCGCCTCAGGGAGCGCCCCGCTCTCGCCGCCGCCGAGCACGGCGAGCGTCACCGCGCCGACGACCACGACGAGCGCGACGACCAGAAACAAGAACATGACCATCTTCGCTGTCCCCTGGCTCGAAGCCCGGATCCGGTCCCGATCCCGGTCCGGAAACTGTCAGGGTCCGATCGTGCCATGAGGGTGTGACAGTTAAGGTCGCAGGCGACCGGTCGACAGGATTGACGCACAGCCGCAAGGAGAGTCACAGGGGATGCTCAGGCTTGGCCCGCGCGAGTTCGGCGCACACGAGCCGGTGATCATGGCGATCGTGAACCGGACCCCTGACTCGTTCTACGACCAGGGCTCGACGTTCCACGACGAGCCCGCGCTCGCCCGCGTCGAGCAGGCCGTGGCGGAGGGCGCCGCGATCATCGACATCGGCGGGGTCAAGGCGGGCCCGGGGGACGAGGTGAGCGCGCAGGAGGAGGCGCGCCGCACCGTCGGCTTCGTGGCCGAGGTGCGCCGCCGCTTCCCGGACGTCGTGATCAGCGTCGACACCTGGCGGCACGACGTGGGCGAGGCGGTCTGCGAGGCCGGCGCCGATGTCCTGAACGACGCGTGGGGCGGCGTGGACCCCAAGCTCGCGGAGGTCGCGGCACGTTACGGGAAGGGCCTGGTCTGCACGCACGCGGGCGGCGCCGAGCCGCGTACGCGGCCGCACCGGGTGGCGTACGACGACGTCATGGCGGACATCCTCGACGTGACGGTGGGCCTCGCCGAGCGGGCCGTGGCGCTGGGAGTGCCGCGTGAGTCGGTGCTCATCGACCCGGGGCACGACTTCGGCAAGAACACCCGGCACAGCCTGGAGGCGACGCGCCGGCTGGGCGAGATGGTGGAGACGGGCTGGCCGGTCCTGGTGTCCCTGTCGAACAAGGACTTCGTCGGCGAGACGCTCGACAGGCCGGTCAAGGAGCGGGTGATCGGGACGCTGGCCACGACGGCGGTGTCGGCGTGGCTGGGCGCGCAGGTCTACCGGGTCCACGAGGTGGCCGAGACCAGGCAGGTGCTCGACATGGTCGCCACGATCGCCGGCCACCGGCCACCCGCCGTCGCCCGCCGCGGACTCGCCTGACGC